>CAVPXN010000005.1:0-161152 GCA_963709745.1 uncultured delta proteobacterium | reverse complement strand
GACCAGTTAAGCCGCCAGCCCAGGGACCGGCCAGCAGGCCGACCAGAACGGTTCCGATTGAATCGAGAAATATCGGAAGCTTGAGCATCGATACCAATTGCCCGGCGACAATATTGATGACAATGGCAATGGACATCAGCACAATGGTCGTCGTAGTAAAATCTTCTTTGAAACGTTTGCTGAGGCTCATGATTCGGGTTCCTTTTTTTGTGGTGGGGAAGCGACTTCAAGTTCGGGGTATCCTGTCTGAGGATCTAATGTCCTCAAAAATGAGCAATTCGGGATGATGCCAATAACGATTTCAGCGGTTGTGTAAACTTTGCAACCATTCATCAAATGCGCGCCGTAACTTGTGCCGCGTTCATCGGCGATGGCGATATGGTAATGTGAACCATGTCTCGACAACACGCCTGTCAGCGAAACGATTTCGAAATGACCATCGAGCCTTTCAGAAGTCTTCTGATTGGCGAATCGCAGCACGGCGGTGGTCAGACTTCCTACACAGGTTAGAATACAGGCCGCTTCAATCTCATACGTATTGATCAGTCGATCAATTTCTATTTTGAGGTCTTGACCGGGATGGAGCCTCAGGGGTAATGTGTCCATATAAATTTACTTTTCTACCGTATTGTCAGTCGGTTGGAGTTTGTTGATAAGTAGGCATATCACTGTATACACAAGAAAACCCTATAGATCAAATCGAAATTTATTATATATTGATGAGGATTAATCAGCATATTCGATACGGCTGAAAGAGATGGGTACATTTCAGGAGCACGTTTGCCTATATATTGGGTATCTTAGGCTTAATTACATCACCTAACCCAAGGAGCTGATTACCATGACCTTGCCCATTTATCTGGACTATAACGGTACCACCCCCCATGCCCCGGAAGTGATCGATGCCATGCTTCTTTTTTTGAAGACTGAATTCGGCAACCCCTCCAGTAGCCACTGGTACGGCATCGGCCCTACCAAAGCGGTGATGGCAGCTCGGGCACAAGTTGCTGGAATCCTTGGCTGCACGGCGCCTGAGGTGCTCTTCACCAGCGGTGGTACAGAGTCCAACAATCATGCCATCAAAAGCAGTGCCGGCGCCCGGTACGCCAAAGGGTGCCACATCATAACCTCCAGCATCGAGCATCCGGCCATCCTGGAGGTTTGCCGCTTCATGGAAGGTCACGGTTTTGCCGTCACAGTCCTCCCGGTTGATACGGATGGGTTGGTCAACCCGTCCGATGTGGCGGCCGCCATCCGGCCAGAAACCATCTTGATTTCCATCATGCATGCCAATAATGAAGTGGGCACCATCCAGCCCATTGCCGAGATCGCCACACTGGCTCGCCGACATGGGATTCTGATGCACACGGACGCCGCTCAGTCAATGGGTAAGATCTCCACAAAGGTGGACGAATTGGGGGTAGATCTTCTCTCTGTAGCTGGACATAAGATCTATGCTCCCAAAGGGATAGGAGGGCTGTACATCCGAAAGGGGATCGAGTCTGAAATTTTCTGTCATGGTGCCGGCCAGGAAAATGGCCGACGGGCGGGGACGGAGAATGTCCTTGGGATCGTTGGCCTCGGCCAGGCCTGTGAAATCGCTGCAGCGAATCTGGAGCAACACGCTCGACACATGCAGGAAATGCGCAATCGGTTGGAGCTGGGATTGGCAGCGGCGCTCACGGACATCCGCTTTAACGGCCACCGAGAGCTTCGACTGCCCAACACTTGCAGCGTCTCTTTCCTTGATCTGGACGCGACCCGCATCCTTGAGGAGATCGGCCTCGATGTGGCCGCCTCAGCCGGTGCGGCCTGTCATGCTGACCATGTAGAGATCTCACATGTTCTGAAGGCCATGAAGGTGCCGAAGCAATGGGCCAGAGGCACCCTGCGTCTTACTACCGGAAGGTACACTACCGCATCTGAGATTGATCGTGCCCTGGAGGTGATAGTGGCAACAATAAAGAAGTTACGGGCTTAGGATACTACTATGCTGCCTCTCAATGCGCCATTTCTGCCTGAAGCATCATATATCAGCTTTCTGAACGATCTGGGACCGCGTTTACATGCAGTACATTTCAGCTTGCATGACCCAGTGCTGTGCGATGCACGAGTTCGTTTGGAGCAAGCTTCATTACAAACTACCATCGACTTACTTGCGCGCCTGCCCGGACCCAACAAATACCTTATCGCCAATGGGCGCTTCCAGCCAAAAGGCACATATATCGGCCCTGTCGGATTGTCCGGTTTGATTGAGCGATTAGAGAGGTTGATGGATGCAGGCGTTCTTGACGGTTTGATTTTCGCTGACAGCTATCTTCTCACCGCATTAGGCGACACCGCTCCGGCAATTGTCAGTCGCTTGGAGGCCATTCCCAGCGTCAACTTTAGCATTGACAGCATTGGCCAGCTTAAGGTCTTAATGGATTTTATTGCAGCTGGCGGTTTTCGCCCACCGGGCAAGATCACTGTGGACCGCGACCTTAATCGCCGCCCTGCCAAACTGGCGTCGCTCTCAAAAGCGATTCGGCATCGCTGGCCCATGCTGAAAATCGAACTCCTGGCCAATGAGGGGTGTCTCATGTACTGCCCCTTCCGGTCCACGCATGAAGCTCTTATTTCCGCAACAAATAATGCTACGTGTTTAGATGGCCACTTCGATACGCAACGCCTCAATGAAAGTCTTGCCTGTCAGCGTCGATTGACTCAGTTTCCCCACCGAATTCTGGCTTCACCTTTCATCCGTCCGGAGGATGTCTGCCGTTACGAAGGCTCGGCCGACCTCATCAAGGTCTGCGGTCGCACCCTGGGTGCCGATTTTCTGGAGCGCTCGGTGGAGGCTTATGCCCAATGCCGCTACCGAGGCAACCTCCTCGACCTCTTAGACGCCGCACACTGGATGTCCGATCACTGGAATATTCCCAATGGTGATATCCCTGAAAACTTCCTCGATGTGTTGTCTACCTGCGAGCAGGACTGCGCTGGCTGTGACTTCTGTAGAACACACTTCGATCATCATGCCCGCTCCAAGAAGTTGCAGTTGCAGGACTGGCGCAACCCAAAAGATTGAGGTCTCACAGGTCATAATGAAACGTACCGGTTCTGACAAGTGTCGGACTTGCTGTTCTTATGGTATCTGCTTTTCTGCTTTCGGATGTGCAGGCAGATTCATCCCTGCAAAAAGTCAGTGACAAGGGTGAACTGGTAGTGGGATTTTGTGCCCAGTATCCGCCTTTTGAATCAAAAAATGAAAAGACCGGCCAGTTTGAAGGCTTTGACGTCGATTTATCCCTATACAATGTGTCAACTGCCGGCACCAGCTATCTGCCACGGCCCTCCGGTCGGGTAATTTGTCGCGGGACGGGAGGCAAAATATGTGAAAGCCTCTCGTGTGGGAGTTGCATAGGGTGGTAAGCAAATTGTGGCCAGGATTGCAGCGAAACCTACCTCCAGAATACCTCGTCGACAAAAAGATCTGCAACTACTAAACTTCAGAAATGGGCCTGCCGAGGAGCCCATTGGCAATCTGTTTGCGAGCCTACTAGTTCTTGTTCGCAAGCCGCTACACGTATAGGTCTATACAAACTCTACACCACATTACGGCTGTCGAGTCCAAGTGCTTTACGCTTATCCTCAATGGTCTGGCGCAAAAAGATTGCCGCCTTTTCCGGATCAGGTTCGACAGCGAAGGTGGCGCCGACCACATCATTGAGACCTTCTGTAAGTAGTTTGACCACGTTCATTGAACCGGTAATTGGTGGCATCGGACCGAGGTGGGTGGTGACGCCGGAGGCGACGAAGTAGGTACCGATGGTGACCGCCTTCTCCGAGTACCATTCCGGGGCCGAGCCGGCTACCGGCAGGTCGCTGATATCCACCCCAAGTGCATCCGCCAGTGCAGATACCAGCACGAGGATACGGACGTTGTCAACACAAGAGCCCATATGGAGCACCGGCGGGATGCCGAGAGCCTTACAGATTTCCTGGAGTCCCGGTCCGGCCATCGACGCGGCTTCTGGCAGTTTGAATCCGGCCTTGGCGGTAGCTACCGAGACGCAGCCGGTGTCGACGACGAGGATATCGTTTTCGATGAGTCGCCTGGTAAGGGTAACATGGCCGTAGTCATGTTTTATCTTCGGGTTATTGCAGCCGACGATGCCTACTGCACCACGAATTTTGCCGGCCTTGATAGCTTCAATCAACGGCTCGGGGGTGCCACCCAGGGCGCCGACGATTGTTTCCACGGAAAATCCACCCACAGCGGCCTGCGGTTCCACCGGTATAAACGGTGTGCCTTTGCGGTTGGTGAAGTTTTCCACGGCGGTACGGACCACTTCAGCTGCTTTCTTCTCAGCGTTGTCGGGATGGAATTCAATATGTTCCATCTGTGGAAACTGAGCCTTGTCGCTGGTGCTGATCATCTTGGTGTGATAGCTACTTGCCACCTTGCCGATTGACGGCATGATACACTGGTAGTCAACGATCATCATGTCCACGGCGCCGGTGGAAAGAATCAGTTCGGTCATCAGGTGGTTGCCGGCCATGGCAATGCCGCGTCGCATCAATAATTCGTTGCCGGTACAGCAGACGCCGACCAGGTTTATACCTTTGGCGCCTTTTGCTGCGGCCAGGTCGAGCAAATCTTTGGATTGACAGGCAAGCGATACCATCTCGGAAACCACAGGGTTGTGCCCATGGACGACGATGTTCACCTGATCCGCCTTGAGTACTCCGGCATTGACGGTAGTGAGCCTTGGTGTTGGCACTCCGAAAAGGATGTCGGAGACTTCGGTGGCGATCATCGAGCCGCCCCAGCCGTCCGACAGCGCATTGCGCATGCCCTGCAGTAACAGGGTGACCCAGTTATTATCGACACCCATATGGGTGCGGTGCATCATCTCCGAGGTTTCCCGGTCGATGCCGCGTGGGGTTAGGTTAAATTTCTCCCAGACAGCGCGCCGCTTTTGTGGTGCCCTGTCAACCAGCTGGATGGCTTTCTTGCGCATGCCGTAGTCTTCCATCATTGCATCGGCAAGCTCGCCGGCGATCGTCAATACCTCTTTGCCCTCGGTGGTTATGCCGTACTCGGCGGCAACGCGCTTCAGTTTGGCTTCGTCGCGGATCTTGTAGCCGATGGCGCTTCCCTCAGCCACCTCGGCAAGTACTTCCACCAGGTCGCGGCCGTGGTCGGAATGGGAAGCGGCGCCGGCGGCGATCATCCGGCACAGGTTACGGGCGACGATGATATCAGCATCAGCTCCACAGACTCCGGTCTGGGGGCCTTCTCCGAACGGGTCAACCCGACAGGGTCCCATCACACAGATGCGGCAGGACAAGCCCATATCACAAAATCCGCACTGGGGTTGTTGCGCTTCATGGCGTTCCCATACCGTTTCGATACCATCTTTACGGGCCTTGGCGTAGAGCGGGTCTCCATCTGTGGTGACCGACAGGCTGATTTTTGGATCAAACATAGCTGTATCTCCTTGTCATTGAAATGGTATCGGTTCAGCGCTCGCCGATATCCAGCTCGGCTTGCTTGATGGTCTTGAGGAGCGCTACTCCGGCAGGTACGGCAGGTTGTTCCGGTCTACCTGACGACATGGCGCGGGAAACTTCACGGTTTTTCCGGCGCATTGCCTCGTCAACTGCTTCCCAGGTCAGAGCACCGACCTTGCACACCTCGACACAGGCTGGGATTAGACCTTTGACTACTCGGCTGCTGCAGTTATCACACTTTACAGCGATTGTCCGGTTGGGCGGCCCCAGCGGGTCTTCATGGAAGCGGATAACACCATACGGGCAGGCCATGGCGCAGGACGCACAGTTGATACAGCGGTCAGGATTGATCATCACTGTATCGGTATTGGCGACACGATTGATGGCACCGGCCAGACAGGCGGCCTGGCAGGGGGCCGGATCACAATGGCGGCAGCGGTTTGGGAACCCATCGTTGAAGCGGCTGGCCCCGACGTGAATACGAGATTTGGGCAGCGGTTGTTCGAGGGTGGCACTAAACAAGGTGCCGCTCCGCGAATGGGCTGTGGCACAGGCCAGCATGCATTGCATGCAGCCGACGCACCGTTCGGGATGGACGACGACTTGGTTCATGGCTCCTCCTTTTCTCTGAAAATGATGTCGGGGCCTTATGGTGACCCTGATAAGTCTCTATATACCCAGGTTTTGGGTTGTGCACATAAACGACTATACGCAAGCAACCTTACGAGCAATTCCGATGGAATCCAGCGCGTAAGGGTCTACAACAACTGGCCGAAATTAAATCCACGTTGCACCATTTTCATCGCAGGTAGGCGCAGGTGAACTCGGTTTTCTATAAGGGCTCGAAGGATCCCTCCCTGCTCGATTTCATTGATGAATACTGCACCGACGAGGCGATTCTCTTTGAGAACCAGGCGACGATATATGTTGCTGGTCGGACTGCCGGACTGGACAATTTCGTATCCGCGTGTGTCCCCTGGGTTGGCGTCGCCCAGGGTGAGGACATCCAGTTCAAAGACCCGCATGACATTACGACTGAGGCTGCCCTGGTAGGCAACCTGGCGCCCGGTCATGTTGTATCCGGCTACCCGGCCCTGGCTGGCGGCTTCCGGCCACAGGGCATTGACCCAGCGACAGCCTCTGGCTAGATCGATAAGCTCGGCCACATCGCCCGCTGCATAAATATTCGCAGCACTGGTCTGCATCAATTCATTTACAACGACCCCGAGATCTACGGCTATCTGGTCGTTGGGGATAAAGTCCCGGCACGGCAGGACTCCTTTACCTATAATGACCAGGTCACAAGGCAGGCTGCGACCGTTATCCGTCTCTACCGCGGCAACCTTGCCCGAGCCGGTAAAACCGGTGACACTGACTCCGACCTCGACAGTCAGCCCATGGCGCACCATTTCGTCCATGATCATCCGGCCGGCAACTGGATCAACCTGCATGGACAAGGGATAACCAGAGGTTATCAGCATGGTGACCTTCAGGCCGCGTCTGAGCAGACCGTAGGCTGCTTTGAAGCCGACCAGTCCACCGCCCAGCACCACCGCTTTCGTGGCACCCGGCAGGGCTGCCACCTGGGCTGCGGAATGGGCCTCGGTTCGCATGTAAAAGATATTTTGCAGTTCCAGGCCGGTTGCGTTGACAGGCCTGGGATCGGCACCGGCGGCAATCAACAGTCGGTCATAGCCGACGGTGCTGCCATCGGCCATCACTACCCTGTGCCCCAGTACATCGATTGCTGTGGCTCTCTGGCCAAGGCGCGGTTCGATGGCGAGGTTGTTGTAAAATTCCGTTGGGCGGATCGGTAGTTTGCTGTGCGGCTGGGAGCCTTCCAGAACATAGCTGATCATTGGGCGGCTGTATGGTGGAAAGGTTTCATCGCCGATCATGGTGATGGCGGCTTTCCCATCTAGTTCGCGGATGGCCTCGGCCGCTGAAACTCCGGCAATTCCGTTGCCAATGATGACATGTTTCATATCGCAGCTCCAGTGGATGAACTATCGAGCGACTATGAAGAACGGGTGATAGTCGTTACTATAAACTCATGGCCGTCAGGATGAGCCTTTTATCTTCTAGAATAATTTTTCCAGCATTTTTAAGAGCAGCCATTGCCCTGGTAATACTGACTCGGTGAGCTCCTGTTAAAAAACCTAAGTCCTCATGGGTCAGGGGGAATTGAATAACAACCCCTCGTGAGCTGATCGAGCCATGCTCTTTGGCGACATTGCACAGGACACTGTAGAGTCGCTCTTCGATATTCGTCACCGCCAGACTACCTACCTGGCTGGTAAGCCAGGAGACTCTCTCACTCAAGTTTCTAATTACCTGAAGCCCTATATTAGGATTTTTGAGAACAAGCTGTTCGAACAGACTTCTACTGTATCCACAAGTCAATGTATCTACAAGACAAATAGCACTCACTGGATATTTCCCCTGATCCAAAAAGACGTTCTCACCGACAAAGTCGCCGGCTTTTCGAATATCCAAAGTGAGTTCGCTGCCATCTTCAAGAACTTTTACAAGTTTAATGCGCCCGCCCTTGATGAGAAACAGTTCATCGGCAGGATCAGACTGCAGGAACAGCACTTGTCCCTTCACCATCTTCTTTCGCTGTGCTTCTTTGGCTAATGCCGCCAGGTCTGAAGGTTCAAGATTATTGAACACCCACAATTGACCGATGCAGGTTGGTGACAGCTTAATATCCTTACCGGCGATTTCTTGACAAAGACAGCCCATGGATTGATTTCCTCTATCTCATCATTGCATTATCAAAATTTCTGCACTTTTCATGCTATCCATTGAAACGGTACAATTGATTCCTGGGAACGAGTAGTACTTTCCCTGCTAAAATCATATCTTTTTCAACGTATTGTAAACAACTTTCTCTCAACGCGTTAATTATGAGAGCAGCATGGGTCTCACCCCAGAACCACTCGGTAAGTACGGTACTATTAGTTGATTGACTAGGTTGAGCGAGTCGTCCCTCGAAATAGCAGGCCTTGAGGTCTTCTGACGCCAAGCGCAAGATGTCTGAGAGTTGCTTCCCCTCAACGCTTGTCCCTTCAATATTTCCTGTTATGAAATTGCAAAACAGATCGACAATTTCGTCAGGAGTAAGACCGCTAACCCCGGTAATTGAACGGTTTTTCTTCTCACAGGCTAGACTATGCCATGTTTGCATCAAGCTGTATTCGTTTCTGAATTTCAAGAAAAGATCATCCTGATCTGTCAGGATACTTTTTGGTGCTGTGAAATTTACAGGACAGGCCATCTGGTTTTCTTCATCTTTGCTTTCCGCAGCATCATGCGGATAATCCGCGAGAACCGGACCTGTCGGATACTCAAGCAGTGAAAGTGCATGTATGAGAACATCACGCTGAAATTCTGGATCCTGTGGATTACCCAGCGGCCTGCCTAATGGAAAGCTCACCCACAATGCTCGTGGGGGTCTAATGATTTCTGTATGCTCCCTGATTAAGCTAATCTGAGTTGTGGCAATACCAGTGCTTTCCATGAAATGTCCAAGCCCGCCAACTGCGCGCGTACAATTGGGTCAGACCGGGACCAACAAGACAGCATCAACCTGATCTTTTTTTAAAATGGCGGAGAGTTGACGGGCTTCCTGCTCCATTTGGTCTGGCGAAGTCGCTCCCATAAATGAATAATGGTACTCGGCAAGGCTCCCTATAAGGCCTTGTTCTTCCAATTCCCTTAACCTGTCCAAGGGAAAAACGATGTTCATATCCATGTGGAATCCGGTACGATCAAAATTCGTTGAAATATGACTCATAACCAAATCTTGGGCATCAACGTCTTTTGGAATCAGTCTATAGCCTGTTTCTCCCACGCCAAATGGCCTGTCGGATCGGCGATGCAAGCCCGCTGTAGAGATCAACGCTATACGTGCTTGCGAGACCTTCAATCCGGTGACGTAGGGCGATGATGTATAGGTCGGACAAGGGAGTTTGAGCAGATGTTCACGCTCGGATTCTTCATATTGAGAAAGACGTACCATAATTACTCACTATTATTATTGATATATAAGATACATACCAAGGTATTCCAATACTGTTGATTCCTCTAGTTACTCTTAAATGCACAACTCTTGCCTGGGAATAAAGTCCAAATTCAGGCAAGCATGATGAGGCCAGCCAGCCAGCTTGTGGCGTCCTTATCAGATAGGTCTGATTCTTCCGCTTTTGATGCTGGCCATCCTGAAGATTTCATCAAGAAAGTGACATCGATACCAAAGCCTGACATAGACGGGCGAGCTGAGTCTATGTGACGGCAAGGTTTATCTTCTGCAACAACACAGCAATGTTCTTGGTCTTCACAAAACAGCTCTTTACAAGATCCACCAGCAAATCCTTTCGAATTTTTAAAACCTGCTTCAACGGCCTTTTGCTCCATTGCTGCTACAATCTGGTGAAGCAGCTGCAGTACACCCTTTCGCTCATCGGAAAACATAACTGATGTTGGTAATTCTATTTTCACAGTAATGGAATATTGGGACTGTGCCTGCCACTTTCTAAATTCAATTGGCCCTTCCACATTGGGTGGGCAGCTTGCTGCAAGGCCATAATTCGGACAGGTATATTCTCCATCACATAATGCTGCCAAATTATCTTTAACCTGAATCTCTTTGGATGATATAATGGTGGACGAAGTTGCTCCAAGCCTTATTGCTTCCTGGGTTAAATATTCAAGTTGCTGTTTTGATATCAATATATTTCCTATTTAATTTTTTTATTTTAGACGTTCACCCATGAGACGACCAATTCGCATTGCTTCTTCCTCTTCATAATCCCAGCAAATTTCCGCTATAGGTTTTTTTGTCTCCGAAACCCAAACATCCTTTGGAGAAAACTTCTCTTTAAAAATTTGATATCCATCTCATTTTTCTCCGCAATAATACTCTTTAAAAGCCATTCCAGCAAACAGGATAGTGCCGTACAAAGATTCCGTATACGGCACTATTCGACTGAGAAAACGGAATTGGAACTTTCATGATGTAACCTCCGATTGTTTGATCTACGATTAAGAAAGAACAGACCGCTTTGAAAACAGCTTAATTTAAGCGATCCGTGTTGCCATTTTTGATAAAATTTCCCGGTAGAGCAATAAGTTGAAGCTGCCCATACGGATCTCCTTATCTTACAAAATTGATCAAAATCTTAAACGGGATTGCGTGCGATATCTGTAGCAGCTGCTACAATATTCAACAAAAAATCAAATAGTGGAGCGGGCGATTGGCTCAAGTTTGAGAGAATTTCTGTGCATCATCATTTATAAGATCTTGCAAGGCTGAAACAACCCCGTTGGTGTCGATCAGGGTTCCATATACATCAAAAGCCAGGGTTGTTTGCATGATGTTATCTCCTTATTGAATAGGCTTTATGTGCTATAATCTTCTGAAAATACTCCTTTGCAATATGGTCACACTACATCATGTTTATTTTTTTCAGTCTTTCAGCTATCTCTTTGCCAAGACTTTCTGCCTGCAGCCATGTTTCTTTTTGGTCTTCGACCTTGCAAAATTTCTCAGAGGTAATTTCAGTGTCATCACCAAAGACCCATGGCAAAGCACTCATAGGACAGCTCTGACCATAGCCGCAAACCATACATTCCGGATTACCAGTTACTTTAAGCTGGCCCAATATCTCCATTCCTTCCATAGTCAGCGCCTGAGCGACTTGATTGCTCGCCTCATCTATTCCAGGCGCACCCCGGCCGATACCGGTAACTACCGTCACTGCCAATTTTCCACGATTAAAGCCATTCTGATGTCGAAGAGAAAAGAGTCTTTCAAGAAAAGCCTTGGTGAAAGCATCTATGGTAGCATAGGGTGGATATCCACCAACCACAATTGCACCAGCATGTTTCACCTTTTCCGCAATTTCCTGAAAGTCGTCTTTCACTTTACATATATTGTCTTTAGTGCAGCCAAGGCAGGCAATGCACGGTTGAACCCTGCACTTGGACAACTTGATGAATTCTGTTTCAAGACCTGTGCTTTTCAGAACGGCCTGGACAGCTCGGTCAGTATTTGAGTTTTTGATGGGGCTGCCTGAAATTCCTATTACCTGTGGTTTCATTGTCTCCTCCTTGGCAAAAGTGAGTGTTGATTTTCCTATGAGTATATTATACATCAATATGTATGTTGTAGCGGTTGCTACAATCTTTAAAGAATAATTGATATTGCCAAATCGAATATCTGGTTAAATGCGTTTTACCGCAAGTTAAGATCAACTACTATATCCAGGAAGTTCTGCTTTACCAAATTCCTAACAACAAAAAAGGAATCTGAGAGATGACCTTCTCCATGAAAAGGTAGCAGCAACAAGTTGTAATCTCACCTGAACCTAATATTTTACATGCTCTTTGGCGAGGTGCACTCTGAAGTTGCTCCATTTCAGAATAATTCCAAGATAGTTGTCAGATCTACAATGTTAGAAAAAAGGATAGTTCCGCAATCGATGATATAGACTATTCTTGCCAACGCACACCTTTGACCAGTCACCCAAATATATTTATATATAATACCAACTGTTTCTATCATAATGAAGCGATCAAGGACTCACATGGAAGCTAGCAGTAAAACAGAGAAAATAATCTAATGCTTGAAATGCTCATCATTGGCGGCGGTATCCACGGAGTTCACCTGGCGCATTGTTTGCTGCAACAGACCCATATGACGCACGATGATATTCGAATTCTAGATCCTCACGAAGAACTGCTCCATGAATGGCGCCGTTGCGCCCGAAATTGCGGAATGAAGTATTTGCGTTCTTCCTCGGTGCACCATATCGACATCAATCCCTTCTCACTGCGTCGGTACGCCGCACTACCAGAAAACAGAAAAGACACCAATTTTATCGCCCCTAAAGACAGGCCGTCCGTGGAATTATTTGATGCGCATTGCCGGATGGTGGTTGATGATCATCAACTGGAGTCTATGCATATAAAAGGCCGCACTTTAGAACTTCAAAATAAAGTCAAGTATGTAAGCGTTGTGACCGCGGAGGAGACGATCAACGCTCGATTTGTGCTACTTGCGATCGGAATGGGTGAACAACCCCTGTGGCCGACTTGGGCGGTCCGTCTCAGAGAAATGGGAGTATCGGTAAATCATGTGTTCGATCCCTGTTTTTGCCTCGATGGTTATCAAACCGACGGTCCGGTTGCGGTGATCGGTGGCGGCATCAGTGGTGGACATATTTCACTGAGAGTGACTGAAAAATTGAACGCTGACGTGTTGTTGATTTCCCGAAAGGAGATTTTCGTCAGTAATTTCGATTTTGCTCCAGGCTGGATAGGTCCAAGGTATACGGAAGGGTTCTACCGTTCACCGATTGAACAGCGACGTCAGCAGATAGTGGCCGCCAGAGCCAAAGGCAGTGTTCCCGGAGACATGAAACTTGAGTTGGACAAAGCGGCGGCACTGAATCATCTCACCTTCATAACTGACGATATAACCGACGCGAAATGTCAAAACGGAGGCGCCTTGCTGATTGGACGGCAAGGTCGATATGATTGTCAAAGAATTGTTCTGGCCACAGGCTTTATGGAAAAACGACCCGATGGCGGTTTCATGAACCAGGCAGTTAACGAATTCAACCTAGAAACAGCTACCTGTGGATTTCCGGTGATAACGCCATCCCTCCAGTGGGATGATCGGATTTTCGTTACCGGCCCCCTCTCTGAACTCCAAATTGGCCCTGTGGCAAGAAACATCGTGGGGGCAAGACATTCGAGCAGTCGAATCACAGCGGTTTTCAAAAAGAAGTCGGTATCTCGGAGTGCAATTTAACCTCATTTTCGCAAACTTATTTATCTGACCTATGCAATCTAACTGGTCCACGACAGTGTAGAGTGACTGCTGATGAGATGACTGGCATTGCCTCCCTACACTCATAAGCCCTTTCTTTGGTTAGCTATACTCTGAAGTTACTCCATTTCTGAGATAAACCATTTAAACAGGCAGGTATAATTTGTCAGGGCAAACCTAAACCAGATGAATCTAAGAATCGCTTTGCGTTGGCAGTGCAAATCCTTAACCAGAGCCTGCACGACTGTCAGTTGCTATCTTGCACGATGCCTGACGCTTCTGTCAAAGTGACCAGCAAATACTTTCGGGAATTGTTTGTACGGGGAGCAAGTGAAGACATTAGGCATTCAGCCTCCTGAGGACCAGAGACTCACTGTAAACATGTCAAGATGGCGTAAAATTACCATATTGAGAGCTGTTACTTGCCAACTTCAACTGCTAAACGCTGAACGATATGAAGAATCTTTCACCACCCTTAATTGATAATGGAACAATTTTTTTAGGTGGGAAGGTTGGATCTGCACTGTAAAAGCCTTAATAAAACTATGCAGAAGCGAGAAAAATACCCATACAGGTAATTTAAAAATTACTGAAAACAATAAAACCGGCAGGACGCTTCATAAGCCCTGCCGGTCAACGATTGGTTGATATTGTAACGTCTGCGATTATCCCAGTCTGGAAAATCCTCAGCCACGTCATATGATTCTGTCACCAATAAAGAGATAGAACTCCAGGCAGCCTAATGGTCTTGTAGACTTAGTCCCGTTTGACTACGGTTTATAGTTGCTCATGCCTGGGCCACTCTTATCATAAACGTTAAAAAATTCATCAACCATGATTGTGGCCACACCAGTTATAGGCGTCTCTACGTAATCTTTGTCCAGTACCTTAATCCTAAATTTCCAGCCTGCTGGAAGTTTTTTAAAGTTGCTTTCTCCTGCGGCAAGAAATTCCTCATAGGTATGTTGTGGATTAATACCCAACTCAAACCCTTTCATAATCCAGGTGTTGCCTTCCGGATCGTCAAGCAACAACACCTTTGTGCCCTTATTCCAGCCCAAAGAGCTTTTCCGTGCGATGTGCTGAGGCGTGTAGGGCGAAATATTATTTACGTTGGTTTCCTTTCCCATGTTAAGTTGGGCACACCATGTGGCTGCAATTCCATTAAACTCCCTCGTTACTCCCTCTTCGATATCAGTCCAATCGGGAAACCAGTATTTTGGGCCGTTCAGCGATGCACCGACGACACCGTATTTTGCCTTCATCTTATCAAAGTCTAAACCTTCAACCAGCTTCTGCGGGGCGGTGTCTTTCGATACTGGTATGCCCTGAGGTGTAAACATGGTGTTGTAACAAGCGGCAACCAGCTCCCCAGTCTTAGGATCTGGAGCAGCAAGATATATCTCGAGGAACCGCGTCATGTGCATGTTTTCGACACGCGCCGACTTGGCGTTCGCGCCGTCGGCAAGCACATTGGGTTTCGCAGCGGAAGATTCCTGTGCGTAGGCCCCCGCGACAGTTGCCGCCATAATGACAGTCATCAGTAAAACTACTTTAATTGTCTTCATTATTAATCTCCTTTTGTTTATCACCTCGTGGCGGTGGTTCATGTTTTCATTTCCTTACTCATGGACTTTACCCGTCATTCAGCTTTTCAAAACCTCAAAGATCCACTTCGCTCTAAAACATTTTCTAACTACATATAGTGTTATTCGATAATGATGATGAAAGGTTTTTTCAATGGAAAATTTGATGTGATGTCAAAGATTCGCAAAGCCAACCCCAAGTAGTCGTCAACCAATCCCAGTAAAGATATTTCTTGAACAGTCTGAACTCGATCAGGATCAAATATGACGATCGAAATGGAGCATCCTGACACTTCCCAAAAATCCAGAATATTTTCTCAGAAATAAGGCCAAATGGAGCATGTTAAATTATTGCTTTATCGAGAGAAAATCAAACTAAGCCATTGCTCCATTTTGGGCCATCGTCGGAGTTGATACTACTTTCATCTTTTCCTGGGTCACTGGTTGAGATTGCCAGGTCAAACCATCCAAGATGGCAATATAACTCAAACCTAATAGATCTACTGTTAACCGGAACAAGCAGTTGCCTTAATGCTTAGCAACAACAGAAGGTCATTTTCTCCTTTGAGAAGCATGATTTTCCTGACCTGAAAAAAAAGAGTCTCGCTTTGTTGCTTTTTCTAGAGAATCAACCGAAACAATTGCTCCACTTCTGACCATCTCAGCGTTGATTTTATTTTCTTGTCAAGCGTTGAAAGTGACAGCGGTGAGCCTTCTGTTGTTTGATCCTTAGCTGATGCTTGCACTACCACCGTAAAGGATTTTTCGTCCACGCTAAAGTCCTGAGCCTTAATCTTATTTAAGGTAAATGCATCACAAACCCCCTTCTGGGCAATAATAAAAGCTATGTTTGGTTGCCAATGTTGACGGCTTGCTTCACCATCTTTACCCTTTAACAAATGCAGACAATGAATTGGCGACAAAGGTACCTGCTGCCAACCAGTAACTTTGCGGTGCCTTCTTGGCTGCCGGCTTGAGCTAGGGAGTGGTTTTCGGTGCTTCCTACACCAATATCACCATCTGTTTCTCGGTTGTGTCATTGTCGATGGAATTTTTGGTGCGGCAGGAGCAAATCTAACTATGATCATCATGCAACGAGCTTTAAAAACTTTAAATATCGAGCCCGGAGAAGGGCCGGCGCTGTTCTGGTCGTTCAGTTATTTTTTTTCGCTGCTGTGCAGTTATTACATAATCCGTCCCATGCGAGACGAGATGGGTATACTCGGTGGTGTGGAGAACCTGCAATGGCTGTTTACCGGAACGCTTCTGGTCATGACGGCTGTCGTTCCGCTCTTCGGGTGGGTTAGTTCGCGTTTCCCGCGTCGGAGATTTCTACCCTATATCTATCTCTTTTTCATTGGCATGCTGCTGCTCTTTTATGGCTTGATGGGTGAAGAGAGTCCGTCACCGTATATGGCCAGAGCATTTTTTATCTGGGTCAGTGTCTTCAACCTGTTTGTTGTCTCCGTTTTCTGGAGTTTTATGACGGATATCTACAGCAATGGTGAGGCTAAACGGCTCTTCGGATTTATTGCCGCAGGGGGAACCGTCGGGGCTTTGACCGGCCCGGCGATAACTGCACTCCTGGTCCAGTCTCTTGGGCCCAGAAACTTATTGCTGGTGTCGGCATTATTTCTGTTTTGGGCAGTTGTGTGTATTGCCAGGCTGTCCCTGTGGTCTGAGTCGAGAACATCTGCAGGAGAACAAAAAACTGCCACGCAGAAAGACCTATTGATCAGCGGTGGTGTATGGGCTGGAATAACAAGTGTTATCCGTTCGCCATACCTGGCGGGCATTGGCCTGCTGATGGTCTTGTATACGACTCTTTCAACCTTTCTCTATTTGATGCAGGCGCAGATTATTCGTGATGCGTTCGTTGATTCTGCAACGCGTACAGCCGTCTTTGCCTCCATTGATCTGGCAGTGAACGCGGCGACCTTGACCTTGCAACTCTTTCTTACCGGTCGGTTGGTCAAATGGTTTGGGCTGGCAGTTGTCCTGGCGATTATTCCGGTGCTGCTGACTATTGGCTTCACGTTGCTTGGGGTTGTACCTGTGTTGTCAGTTTTGCTGGTGGTGCAGGTAATTCGGCGCGCAGGGAATTATGCGGTGATGAGGCCCGCGCGGGAAATGCTCTACGTTGTGTTGAGTCGGGAGGAAAAATACAAGGCGAAGAATGTTATAGATACCCTTGTCTACCGAACAGGCGACGCAGTAAGTGCCTGGGTATATGCAGGTATGCGGAGCATCGGTTTGAATATATCCGGTGTTGCTCTGATTGCAGTGCCATTGGCCTTGGTCTGGGCCTTTGTTGCCTTTGGTCTGGGTCGGCAGCAAGCAAAAATTGCTGGAAGCAAATAGCTCTATGGCGAGGTGCAGAAGATGAAAAAAGAGACACATATCAATCGACGCCAATTTATGGGTCTGGCTGGAATGGTGGCCGCCGGATTGATTTTACCCGAATATTCACTGTCGGATTCAACGCTGCTCCAAAAGGCTATTCCCAAAACAGCTGAAAAACTTCCGGCAATCGGCATGGGGACCTCCCAGACTTTTGATGCTATGGGTAATACCGAAATGCTCACAAGATTACAGGAGGTTATCCAGATTTTCTTTGATATGGGGGGTGGGATGATCGATTCATCACCTATGTATGGATCTGCAGAGGAGGTGATCGGGAAGCTGCTGCCGGGGGTGAGAGGAAAAATCGATCTTTTTGCAGCAACGAAGGTTTGGATAGAAGGGAAGGAAAAGGGCATCAAGCAGATGGAGGCATCCAGGCAGAAATGGGGAATACAGGGCTTTGACCTGATACAGATCCACAATCTGGTCGACTGGCAGACGCAACTTGAAACCCTCCAAGAGATGAAGGCCGAAGGCAAGATTCGCTATTACGGCATTACGACCTCCCATGGCAGAGATCATGGCGAGCTCATGCAAATATTGAAGAGGCATGATTTTGACTTTGTTCAGCTCACCTACAATATAGGAAATCGTGAGGTTGAATCAGCCTTGCTGCCAATTGCCCAGGAAAAGGGCATAGCAGTTATAGTCAACCGCCCCTATAAGCGTGGAGATCTGTTCCGTGCAGTAAAGGGAAAGCCCCTGCCTCCATGGGTCGGAGAGTTCGATTGCCAGAGCTGGGGTCAATACTTTTTAAAATTTGTCATCTCTCATCCGGCTGTAACCTGCACTATTCCGGCAACCAGCAAAGCAAAGCATATGCAGGATAATATGCAGGCCGGCCGGGGCCGAATGCCAACGGAGAAACAACGAATCAAAATGATTGAGTATTTTGGATCATTGACATAGATCATCCCAAATCTGATTCCGGTGCACTAAGGCAGACTCTTTATGGTGGTGAAGCCGAAATACTGTAATATCTTGTGATGCTGCGGAAGGTTGACCGAAGTACTTTCAGGTAGGCTATGGAGACCGGACGCGAATTGATAATCGCTATTACGTTGTCGAATCGTCAAGTTGGTTAAACCTCCATACCGCATGACAAGTAATTTTGATGGGATGTATATCATTCCGAATCGCACGGAGTGTTGGATGTTTTCCTAAACCAACAAACTCAGGCTCTTTGACTTGCTAGCTCAAGAATTTATTTTGTAAAGTACTGAGTAATTCGTAAAAGATTTTTGCAAAATTTGCTACGATCTAATATTTATTTTTCTGTATATAATTCCAGAATGAAAGGATATGCAATTCTTGGAAAAAATTCATAATGATACAATCCCTGGCTTCAAGACTGCAAATGCAAACTGACATTGAGAGCTTGAGTTTCCCAGATCAGTTCTTCCTGTTATACGTGATAAAATAGAGCCCCTTAAGATGGCACTATTATACCTGCGCAGGCCACCACCGGAATAAGCTCTGCTTAGGTGCTATCGTTTTTTCTTACTTTTCATGACTGATTTAACCATCTTGCCAAATTCCTTGTCTTTCTTTCTTTTTTCGGAATAAGACATATCATGGAAAGCTGATTCATTTTTCATTTTCACATAATTTTCGTACCGTTGCTCATCCAGTTCACCAGATTTTATTGCTGCCAATATTGCGCATCCCTTTTCGTTGGTATGGGCGCAGTCACGAAATTGACAGAGCTCTGCCATTTCTATTATCTCCGAAAATGTGGAGTCAATACCCACATCAATAGACATGCTGCCGAGTTCCCTCATTCCCGGAGTGTCTATCAGCAACGCACCATTTTCCAACTGTACAAGTTCACGGCTCGTCGTGGTATGCCTTCCTTTACTTTGTTTTTTACTGACAGTTTGGGTTTCGAACTGTTCACGGCCAATTATGCTGTTGAGAAGGGTTGTTTTTCCTACTCCAGATGAGCCGAGCAGACAATACGTCTTCCCAGGTAATAAAGAGCTTTTTATCGCAGGGATATTTTCCTGGGTCAAATTACTGAAGACCAATACTGAAGTATGAGGGGTAATGCTAATAATATTTTTCTTGATTTCTCTGATTTCATCGGCCGAGACAAGATCGCATTTGCTCAGTAATATTAATGGAGTAATCTCGTTTTCGTTTACCATGGCCAGATATCGTTCCAATCTTCTGAGATTGAAATTGTAGTCTACGGATTGCATAATCAAGGCTACATCGATATTTGCTGCAATGAGTTGAAAGTCCACCAGTTTCCCAGCCGTTTTTCGTTTTAATAAAGTTCTTCTTGGCATCACTCCATTGATGATTGCATGAGAGTCATCGTCATAAAAATCTGCATATACCCAATCTCCAGTTGTTGGCAGATCAAACGGAGAGTTTGACAAATAGAGCAGATTTCCGGAACACTCAGCAAAAACATCCCCATGGCCCTTTGTTATCAGGCAACTGTCTTTATGGACTGCTACTACACGGGCAACCTCATGAGCGGCTATTTTTCTAACATCAACTTGATTACGAAACCAATCGTCATATCCTATCTTTTCAAGCTTATCCATGGCTCTATTCATCACTTCAAAAATCCTGCAGAATTATGCATTACCAGCAGAGGATCCAGCACAGCTGGTGATGTTAATGATGTAATACAAACGGTCAGCTACTCTACACAGAAACAGTAGCATAGGCAACCATAGCTATTTACTGAGATACTTTGGTTGATATTCTTCCTGTAACCATCCGCAACTTCTTTGTTCAGATTGCACCAAAACATAGGCGAACTTGACCCCACTCAAGGCTCCTTCTTGCAGTGTATCTCCCTTACCCTATAGCCCCAGGTAATCAAAGCTTCGCCATGATGTTCCCAGAAGCTTTCATTGCGGCCTTGATACTTCGTTCCACTGCCGCTAGGCTGCAAGTACATCAGCGAGACGCTATCTCCGTATTCCGCAATCATTGTTGGAGGATCCGTTTGAAAGAAAGTCGCAACAACCTCGTTAGATGGCTTTTCCTCACACACGAAACGAACTGGGCCATTGCCGGGAACGAGCCGATATCTGGCCTGCAGTTCAGCAATGCGGAGCTGGTATTCATTCCGGACACACTCACGCTTATCGTCGCTCTTCCAACATTCGTTTCTGCCTTTGATCCAGCCTCTTTGCTTTGCTTTCAGCACCGGGGGGTGCTCGTTGGTAGCTTTCTTGGATGCGGCGCCGTAGACGTCAGAAAGTTTTCGGTCAAGCGCGGATAATTCCGCGTCTTTACAAATCATGGCTTCGATGCTACCGGCCTTGACTTTGTCACAGGCATATGAAGGACCTGGTGTCATCGTCCCTCGGATGGCACTCTTGCTAAGAGTTGATGACGTGCCGCCAGCCCGAACAATCTGATCGATATAACGACACCAGACTTCGCTGCCCCTATCCGGAAGATCCGATTTATCCCGAATACCGAGTTTGAACTCGACGACTGACATCCATTCGTCGGACTCAATATCCGGACCGTGCCCTTGGTTGTCACCCGTTGGCACTTGCTGTTCGATAAAACGATACCATTGGTCGGAACAAAGTGCTCCCGTCTCCGGAATCGACATTCCACTGTTGCTTGCTTTAGCCCAAGTAGCGAAAACTATCAAGATAATCGCTATCCACCTAATCATGAAAGCTCCTCCAAAACTACCACGCGTTTTGATAGATTTTAATTCAAGGTTGTTTATCGCTATTTAATTTTCCCCTAACCCCCTTAGTGTATACGGAAATGACAGTCTAACGCATTGTAGGCCATAACACATCACATAGTGAGAGTTCCGCAAAATCCATGACAGCCGCCACTTTGAAGCGATCATGGATCTGATGTTCGACATTGTCTACAGCCTGAACAAAACAAAGGAGTGGCTTATTATTTATGTCCCATGAAAATTATACTTGCCTTAAAGGAATCAATATGACGCAAAATAAAGAGTTTTTTTGTAGTCATTATTGATTATAAATTACCGATGAATACTCTTTTCGTCATCAACACAACGCACCTGCCGGCGAAGCAGGTTTTCTTAACGAAGGATAGGTAAAATGGCCGAAATTAAAAGTACCATGGACATGGTGCTGGAGCGGGCCGCAAAAATGGCCGCAGCAGCACAACCGGAGGTCGACAACGAGGATCTCATCAAGACAGGTATGCGGCTTGCCGCAGAATATCTCAATCAACCGGAGACCGATCTTGCTCAGCTACTGGCAGCCCAGCCAGCCAAAGACCAGGTGGCTATCCGCAAAGGTATGGCGCAGACCCTGCTGCGCAACATCGTTCTCCCTCGGGACCCAGAGCTGCAGGCCTCAGGAAAAAAGGCCCTGCAGGGGGTTCTTTCATTAGCTGGCAAGAGTGGTGATATTAAATCGATCTGCCAGGAATTGTCCCAGATACTCGAGCAGTATGGGCAGCATAAGGAACAGATGACCCAACAGCTCGAAGATGCCATCAAGGCTCAACTGGAACAGCAACAGATGGCGCATGGCGGCAAGAAAGGACAAGCCCCGGTCAACCCGGCAATGCATCCACAGTACCGGGAAGAATTGGCAAAAATGCTGACCAGCCTGAACAACCAGTACAATGATGCCATGAAACAGCGCAAAGAAATGATTCTCGAGCGTTTTTCTCCCAATGCGCGGTGATCACCGAGAAGGAATCTCCATAAAGGATAGAGATGGACTACCAGCAACGGATAAAAAAACTGCAGGCTAAACTGCGCCGAAAAAAACTTGACGCGCTGCTGGTCAGCCAGCCGGAGAATCGCCGCTATTTGAGTGGATATCAAGCCGCCGACCACGGCATAAGCGAATCCTCGGGCATGCTGCTGGTCCCGGCGAAAGGCAGAGTGCATCTGCTCACCGATTTTCGCTACCAGCTGCAGGCTGAGCGGGATGTCCCCTGGATGGAAATAGTCATTTATCCGAGAGGAGTGCTGAAACTGCTCAGTCAGATGCTGCCTGTTCTTTCCATTAGCACTCTTGGTTTTGAAAGCGATTACACCCTGTGCTCCGTTGCCGACAAGATGGCCTCGACCCTCGGTAAAAAAGGCGTCCAGACAGTGCCGACCAAGGGTCTGGTGCAAGCAATGCGGGAGATCAAGGATGAACAGGAGATCAAGCTGATCCGCAATGCCGTTCGCCTTAACGAACAGGTCTTTGCCGAAATTTATAATACGCTCGGCGATTATGCGACGGAAATCGATATCGCCCTGGCCATCGAAACAATGATGCGCAGAAAAGGCGCTGAAAAACCGAGTTTTGCAACTATCGTTGCCAGCGGCGTAAACGGCGCCCTGCCCCATGCCGTGCCCGGCGACAGTCCTTTGGCCGAGAATGGTTCGCTGACTATTGATATGGGGCTTATCCTTGATGGCTACTGTTCCGACATGACCCGTAACCTTACGACCGGCAAACCGGATAGGCGCTACCAGGAACTGCACCGGCTGGTGCGCAAGGCCCAACTGGCCGGAGCTGCCGCGATTAGAGCCGGCGCCAGGTGCAGCGCGGTAGATAAAGCCGCCCGCGAGATTATCGCCGACGCCGGCTACGGAGACTACTTTGGCCATTCCCTCGGCCATGGAGTCGGTCTTGCCGTCCACGAGGAACCGCGGCTGTCATCTCGCAGCGACAAAACCCTTAAACCCGGAATGGTGGTCACCGTTGAACCGGGAGTCTATATTCCCGACTGGGGGGGAATTCGGCTGGAAAACATGTATGTCGTGCGCGAAGACGGCAGTGAAAATCTTAACAGCGACACGACCTGGCTCGATATATAAAGAGAAAGCAGAAAGAGGACTCATATGCGCCAATTCGTCATCGATGAACTCTCGCCCATGGAACGGGATAATATCGATTCTTACCTGAAAAGGACCATCAAACACGGCCCGATGATCGGCCTGTACTGGTTGCAGCTACCTGATGATCTGCTTTCGGCAACCCAGCTCGACCATAATGCACAACACGGCCCGTTTCACCTGGGGGTGGAAGTGACCAACAGCGCGGTCAAATTCGAACTGCTGGTACGCAGCCAGGTCAATCTGCACTGCCACTGCATCGCCCATGCCACTGCCGCCCAACGACTATTTGTCCTTGATTTTATAGATAACATGGTCGAGGAAGAATTTATAAAATCATAGCAGGAGCGGAGCAGGATGCATGAAACGAACAGGAACTACGCAGAAATTGCCACAAGACCAGAAACCGCAGGTCGCCCCGCAGAATTATGAACGGAGAACCATCCAGGCCTTTCGCCGCATCATCAGGGCGATAGATCTCCATTCGCATAAGCTGGCAAGCCGACATAAGATTACCGGCCCGCAACTGGGATGTCTCCAGGCGATCAAAGACCACGGCCCGATTACCAGTGCCAGACTGGCGCAACGGATCTTCCTCAGCCCCAGTACCATCGTCGGTATCATCGACCGGCTGGAAGAAAAGAAACTGGTGGAACGCAGTCGCGACCGCAAGGATCGACGTCTGATTCATATCTGCATCACCGCCGCCGGAGAACACCTGGTGGCCGAAGCACCGTCTCTTCTCCAGGGCACCCTTCTCCATGCTCTCGCGGAACTTCCCGAAACAGAACAGATTTCTATTGCCCTCACCCTGGAAAAGCTGGTCGACCTAATCGAACCCGGCCCTATCGACACTGCGCCGAGTCTTGCAACCGACCCTCTTCACCTCAAGGAATAACCACCTCCCATTCACCTGCAGTAAAGCCTTGCGGCTCATAGGACTTGACAAGCGGACTCTTTTGCGCTAATATAATTTGCGTACTAATCATTTACTTATCAAACTATTGCTCATTGCCCGACGAGCAACCCGCAAAAAAAATAACCATTAATAAGCCGACGATCAGAGCCTTCCGACCTGCAGAACAAGGTTGAAGAACGCTTAGAACGTCGAAAATCGTCCCGCGTTTCGCGGGGTAATCAGCATAGAGCCCAACAGCAGAATGGCCTTGCTCCTGAGTCTATTTAATGGAGCCACGTCAGCGTTTTGTTGCAGGCAAGGAACCGCATCACTATGACCATAAATATTTTCTCAAACAATCAACAGCAGATTGCCGATCATCTCAGTAATGAAAAAGTAGAGCTCTCCCAATGGAAAAACTGGCAATGGCAGCTTAAAAATTCCATCACTGATATTGCCACAGTTGAAAAAGCCCTCGACATCCAACTCGAACCGGTCGAGAGACGGCAGATCGAGATAACCATGAAAAAGTTCCCCATGTCGATTACTCCCTATTATCTGTCCCTGATAGATCGCAGTGATTTTCGCAATGATCCTATTTTCCGGCAATCCTTTCCCGATGTCGCCGAACTGCAGATCGACAAGAGCGACATGGCCGATCCCCTGGCCGAAGACAAGGATAGTCCGGTGCCGGGCATCACCCATCGCTACCCCGACCGGGTCCTTTTCCATGTCAGCAATGTCTGTTCGATGTACTGTCGGCACTGTACCCGTAAGCGCAAAGTCGGCGACGTCGATTCGATCCCCAATCGCGAACAGATACTGCAGGGGATCGACTATATCCGCAATACTCCGGAGGTGCGCGACGTCCTGCTGTCCGGAGGGGACCCTCTGATGCTGAGCGATTCGCACCTCGACTGGTTGCTTACCGAGCTGCGGCAGATCGACCATGTCCAGATCATTCGCATCGGCACGCGTATGCCGGTGGTCCTGCCGTATCGCATCACCGACGAACTGGTTGCTGTTCTGCAGAAGCACCACCCGCTTTGGGTCAACACCCATTTCAACCATCCCCGCGAGATAACCAGCAGCGCCCGCCAGGCGCTGCAAAAAATGGCCGATGCGGGAATTCCCCTGGGCAACCAGTCGGTCCTTCTGGCCGGAGTCAACGACTGTCAGCGGATCATGAAGGCATTGGTACATAAACTTGTTGCCAACCGGGTACGTCCTTACTATCTCTACCAGTGCGACCTTTCCGAAGGATTGTCTCATTTCCGTACCCCCATCGGCAAGGGCATCGAAATCATGGAGGCCCTGATCGGTCATACCAGCGGTTTCTCGGTCCCGACCTACGTAGTCGATGCTCCCGGCGGTGGCGGCAAAATCCCTCTTATTCCCAATTACCTGCTTTCGGTGTCGACCAACAAGGTAGTGTTGCGCAACTATGAAGGAGTGATCACCACCTACCGCGAGCCGGACAACTATCAGGCCAAATTCTGCGATCGTGAATGCGATGACTGCCACCTGCAGCTCAATCTCGCGGATGGCGACGAATCAGCTGTCACCGGAATAGAACGACTGCTCTCCGACTGCGACAAAACGATCAGTCTGACCCCGGAAAACAATGCCCGTATGGAGCGACGAGATGACTGCTGATTATATTGAGTCTTTCGGCAACTCGCAGTTTCAGCATGGCCCGGCCAACGACCGGGTCTACCTGATGCATCTGGACCAGACCGACCTGCCGAATATTATCGACCATATCCATGAACTGGCCCTACGTCGTGGCTATTCAAAGATATTTGCGAAGGTTCCCGCTTCTGCTGAAGAGCATTTCACCCTGGGTGGCTATCGGGTCGAGGCGGCGGTGCCCAATTTTTACCTGGGAAGAGAAGATGGTCTTTTTATGGCCTGCTATTATGAAGCGGAGCGGATGATTGACCCTGACCTCGACCGAGTGGAAACGGTCATTGAGACCGCCCGGAAAAAAACTGCATCACCAGAGAGTCCCGGCATCGGCCAGGGGCTGGTCTGTCGTTTGGCCACACCGTACGACTGTCGGCAGATGAGCGAGCTATACCGACTGGTATTCGCCAGCTACCCTTTTCCGATTGACGATCCCGAGTACCTGCACCAGACCATGCGCGAAAATGTCATCTATGCCGGAATCTGGCAGGACAAGCAGCTGCTGGCTCTTTGTTCCGCCGAGCTTGACCGGAAAATGGCCAACGCCGAAATGACTGATTTTGCTACCCACCCGAATTTTCGTAGCCGCGGCTTCGCCACTGTTTTGCTGCAGATGCTGGAAAATCTGGTGGCAACATCGGGTATCAAGACCTGCTACACTATCGCCCGGGCGACAAGTTTTGGGATGAATATCACCTTTGCCCGAAACAACTATGCCTTTGCCGGCACCTTGACCAACAATACCCAGATCTCCGGGTCGCTGGAGAGCATGAATATCTGGCATAAGCGAATAGATGCAGGTACCAGCAATTAAAAAGTTTCCTCCTGACAGCACATGACTCTGTAAGATTTTTTCCAGATGTAGTCGTTACACTTTAAATATCAACGATACTCACCTGGAATCGGTAACCACCGAAAAACTTATGGGAGAGAAAATGCCTTCAAGTGATCTTTCAAGATGGCTTGCAGCAAATTTTGGCAGAAGCATCCGGTTGTTCCTGTGCTGCTGGTTGTTGCTCACCATCCCTGCCCGGGCAGGCGAGCTGATGCTGCCGGAGCTGTATACCGGGCAGGTCGAGGTATCCGGCTGGCTGATGAGTGAAAAACTCGACGGGGTGCGCGGGTATTGGGACGGCAAACGTCTTTTGTCAAAAAACGGCAAGGTCTTTTTCCCGCCGACGGAATTTGTTCGTGGCCTGCCGCCTTTCCCAGTCGAGGGTGAATTATGGAGCGGGCGGGGCAGTTTTGAGCAGACGGTTGCCATCGTTACCAGAGAAACGCCCCATAACGGCTGGCTGCACCTCAAACTGGCTATCTTCGATGTCCCGGATGCAAGCGGCGGTTTTACCCAGCGAATTGGCAAAGCCAGGGATTGGTTGGCCGCTCACCCCTCTGCCTACGCGTTTGTTATCCCCCAAATCAAAGTGCGCGATAGAGAAGACCTTCTACAACATCTGGTTCTTATCGAAAAACTGGGCGGTGAAGGTTTGATCGTTCGTCGGCCTGATGCCGACTACACTGCCGGTCGCAGTATGGAAATTCTCAAGGTGAAAAATTACCAGGATGCCGAGGCGCGAGTTGTGCGTCACCTGCCCGGCGAAGGAAGAAATAAAGGACGGCTCGGCTCCCTGTTGGTGGAGCAGGACGATGGGATACGCTTTAAAATCGGCGGCGGCTTCAGTGATGCCGAGCGAGAATCACCACCGCCGGTCGGTGCCGTTGTCACTTTCAAATTTTACGGAAAATACCAGTCCGGAATTCCTAAATTTCCATCATTTTTGCGGATTAGACAAGATCAGGATTGGTAAGAGCGTCGTAAATTTTTACGGCGACAATAATCCTCCGAAAGCCTTTTTTTTACCGGTCAGACCTTCCGCAAAAGAAATGGTTTTGCCGGTTTCCACCCCCTCATTATACGTGCTGCTGTACACCTTGGCCCCTCTCCGGGCAGAATTTCTAAGGCGGGGAAAACGCATTCCGACAAAAATTTCCAGCCGTTTTTCCTCGGCGACAACCAGATCTCCAATCTGCGGCTCGATATCGAAATCTTTTTTGCCTTCTTTCTGTTCCTGCAGTTTCTGATGAAAACCGCGCAGCAATCCGAGATAGTAGCTGTTCTTTTCCGTTCTGGTGGACCCTTTAAACCGGTGCTTATGCAACGACCAGAGAGAAGACAGCCGGTTTTCCAGAAAAAAGTAGCAATATTCGGCTATGGCCACATTTTCCCTAGTGCCGAGCAGTTCAATAGTTTTATAGGTCTCGTTGCGTAACGGGTCGTATAAGCTGGACAAGACCACCCGGACAAAGAAAAAATCATGCAGGATGGTGCAGATTCGCCGCTGATAGCTCTCAATCCGTTTTTTCTTCCGGTCGATTATGCCAAGACCATACCGATGCTCCGGATCATTGCCCAGTTCTTCTATATGGTGTTTTTCAATCAACTCGTTAGCCTTTTGCATGGCCAGCGTCGCCTCATGGGCATTGGAGGACTGGGCAAGGGCCAGGAGTTTTTGCACTCTGGCCAGGCACTCTCGTCCTCTGGTTGATATTTTTGATCCGCCGGTTGCCTGCTCGACCATGTGGGCGAACGCCGACCCGGCCCGCCGGTATTCCGGCAGAACCCCAAGCAATTCACAGGCGCGCTGAAAATCCTCCCCGTGCGGCAGCCCTACATTCCCAAATAATTCACTGCAGAGTTGATGGGCCATCTCATGCTTGAGCACCTGCAAGGTCACCGACCAGGAATAATTATATATCAAATGACGGCTGAGCCGCAGGATCCTCGTAGCCGAGTGCCACGCGCCAAATTCTTTTTTGCTGTCCGAGATTTCCAGAATCGGCAGTCTGAGCTCCAGATTATAGCTCATGCAGATCTCAGCAAATTCAAGCTGCAACTGCTGCAGCCAGAGATGCTGCAGTTTATCTTGATCCCGAGTAATGATCATAATAGTCCTTTCCGCATGTTTCAGGTTTTAGCAGTTTCAGCATTAAGTTTAATTACCCAAGACTTGCATTGCTCTTGGCGCGTGGATATTTTACATGGTATATTTTAGCTCTAAGATTGTCTATTCTACCTGATTTTTCTGCAAAAGGTTCAACAATGAAAAAAATTTCCCTGCTCCTGGTTCTGCTCACCCTTTCGGCCTGCGCCACCAGTCCCACCGGACGTTCCCAGTTTATGCTGGTATCGCCGGAAGAGGCCATCAGCTCATCGCGCGAGGCGTATATACAAACCATCAAGCCCCTGCAGCAAGAAGGGAAAATTGATTCCAATCCGGCGACCGCGAAAAGGGTGCGTCTTATTACCGGCCGGATCATCGCCCAGGCAATCCAACTCTATCCTAATACCAGAAACTGGGAATGGACCGTCAAGGTTATCGACGATCCGGAAACAATCAATGCGTGGTGCATGGCCGGGGGTAAAATGGCGATTTATACCGGCCTGATCAACAAGCTGCATGCCACCGATGATGAAATCGCCCAGGTTATGGGCCATGAGATTTCCCACGCCCTGGCCAACCATACCGCAGAGAAGATGTCGATGGCCATGGCCACGCAGCTCGGCCTGTCCGGGGTGGCTATGGCCACCGGCAACAGTGCTTACAAAGACCTTATTTTAAGCGGCAGTTCCCTTGCCGCCCAAACCGCCATAACCCTGCCCAACAGCAGAACGTCCGAATCCGAAGCCGATCAGATGGGCATTGAACTGGCCGCCCGGGCGGGCTACGATCCTCGGGCGGCAGCGACGCTGTGGCAGAAAATGGCTAAGGTGGGTGGCGATGGCCCGCCGCAATTCCTCAGCACCCACCCATCCCCTGCCAATCGTCAGCAACAATTGAGCGTTCTTGCCGAGCAGATGATGGGCTATTATCACGATACCTCGCCGCGTCCGGTCTACCCACTCAAGTAGCTGGGCAGCAGATTTTTACAGCGACCGATCAGGCCGATCATCTTTCAAAGTCCATTGACTTATAATGCTTATCGCAACGACTCATAAGAACACCGACTTCGACGGTCTCGCCTCGGTTATTGCCGCAACGCTCCTCTACCCCGGCTGTGTTGGGGTGGTGCCCAAAATGACCAACAAAAATGTCGAGCAGTTTCTATCTACCCATAAGACCGCTTTTAATCTCATCCTGCCCCATGAGGTGGCCCACGAGAAGGTAAAGAAACTGATCGTCGTCGACACCGACCAGTGGCAGCGACTGGACCGATGCCAGAAACTGGCCGAACGCCGGGATCTGGAAATAGACATGTGGGACCATCATATGATGGGTACCGGTGACATCGTGCCGACCTGGTCCTGCAAGGAACAGATCGGCTCTACGGTCACCCTGCTGGTCCGCGAAATGCAGAAACGCCGGATGGAACTGACGCCTCTTGACTCCACCGTCATGCTGATAGGACTCTATGAAGATACCGGCCATCTTTCCTACCCCTCAACGACCGCAGAAGATGCCCGGGCTGCCGCCTATCTACTCGAGCAAGGGGCGGATCTCAACGTGGCGGCTTTCTTTCTCAATCCACCCTATGAAGAGACGCAAAAGGAGATTCTCTTTGAAATGATGAAGGAAACCGAAAAAGTTACCATCAACGGCAACACGGTCGGCTTCAACACTATCAGCCTCGACAAAAAGGTGGCCAATCTGGCGGCGGTCGTCAATATGTACCGCAAAATCGTCAACGTCGAGGCACTTTTTGTTATTTTTACCAGTGCAGGCAGGAATACTATCATCGGTCGTAGCGGGGCTGAAAATATCCATATCGGCAAGGCCCTGGCTGTTTTCGGCGGTGGTGGCCACGGCGCGGCAGGTTCGGCAACGGTCAAAAGCAGCGAGATGTCGCCGCGACAGATCAAGCAGGCAATAATTACCGAGCTACGGTCGGATAAAACCGAAAGAGCCCGGATCTCCGATATCATGTCCTTTCCGGTGATTTCGGTGCCTCCAGCCACCTCCATGCGCGACGTCCAGAGCCTTATGGCCAAAGAAAAAGTCCGCGGCATCATGGTCATGGAGAACGATGAACTCCACGGCATCATTGTTTTATGGGATTTGAAACGAGTCAAAAAGGAGCAGCACTGGGACAGCCCGGTCAAGGCGTTTATGGCCAGAGACATAATAATCATTGCTCCGGGTGCTTCCCCGTCGGTTGCCGCCGGAATAATGATTGAAAAAGATGTCGGCTACCTGCCGGTGGTGGAAAATGGTAAGGTAATAGGCATTGTTACCCGAACCGATATCCTCACTTATTATTACGATCTCCTGCCGGAATAGGCAAGGTGATACCTATAAAAGCATTGACTTCAGTTTGACGTTCTGCTAAAAAAATATCCTTTCAGCAGAAAAATGAGCGGGAGTAACTCAGTGGTAGAGTGCAACCTTGCCAAGGTTGAAGTCGCGAGTTCGAATCTCGTTTCCCGCTCCATTTCCGTCTATCATTTATCGATTGTCATCAACTCCGCTCCTTGAAACAGATCCGTCTAACCTCTTCGAAATTCGAGACAAAATAAGGAGTTAGCCCTTCTTTAATATGATCCGGCAGCATTTCGAAATCTTCTTCATTATCCTTGGGCAAGATAACCTCATGCACCTTGGCTCGTTTTGAAGCAATCATCTTTTCCTTTACCCCCCCGATCGGCATAACCAGGCCGGTAAGCGTCAACTCCCCGGTCATTGCCAGATCCGGGCGGATCGGTTGTTTGGTGACGATGGAATAAATTGCGCAGGCCATGGTTATCCCTGCCGACGGTCCGTCCTTGGGCGTTGCTCCGGCGGGAACGTGCAGATGAACCAGGTTTTTATTAAAGAATTCTGCCCCGGCCTCATTATCACCCATCAAAGAACGGACGTAACTATAGGCGATTTCAGATGATTCAACCATCACCTTGCCCAGCTGGCCGGTCTGTTTAAAACCAGCCTGCCCGGTGGGAATGGGCACCGCTTCAATATGCAGGGTCGCCCCGCCCATATTGGTAAAGGCCAAGCCGGTAATGACCCCGACCCGCGGTTTCTTGAAAGCCTGCTCTTCGGTAAAATGGCGTTTACCAAGCAGATCTTTCAGCTCGTCCTTTTTGATGCGGATGTTCTGGTCCGGATTGTCAATTATTTTTTGAACCGATTTCCGCAGAATTTTTTTGATACAATTTTCCAGGCCCCGCACGCCAGCCTCTCGGGCATAGCCATCGACAATTTCGGCGATCACCGCTTTTGACAGAGTGATCTGTTTTGCCGTTAACCCGTGCGCCTTGAGCTGTTTGGGGATCAGATGCCGCCGGGCAATTTCCACTTTTTCCTCTAAGATATAGCCCGGCAACTGGATGGTTTCCATCCGATCCATAAGTGGTCCAGGGATTGTATCCAGCTGATTGGCGGTACAGATAAAGAAAATTTTCGACAAATCGAAGCGAACGTCCAGGTAATGATCGAGAAAATCGCGATTCTGCTCCGGGTCAAGCACCTCCAGCAGGGCGGAAGCGGGATCGCCATGAAAACTGGCACCGATTTTATCGACTTCATCGAGCATAATCACCGGATTGGCCGTCTTGCAGGTTTTAATCGCCTGGATGAATTTTCCCGGCATTGCCCCAATATAGGTCCGTCGATGACCTTTTATTTCCGCCTCATCACGCATGCCACCAAGAGAGAAGCGAAAAAATTCCCGGCCAAGACTTTGCGCCACCGATCTCCCGATTGAAGTCTTGCCGACACCGGGCGGACCTTGCAGGAGCAGGATGGTGCCTGACAAATCCCCTTTAATTACACCGACTGAGATCAACTCCAGGATTCGATTCTTGACATCTTCCAGGCCATAGTGGTCGCGATCCAGAATCCTTGCCGCCTTCTTCTGATCGTAGCTGTCTTTGGAATAGACTCCCCAGGGCAGAATAGTCAGCCAGTCAAGATACGTCCGGGTTACATTGAATTCCGGCGAGGACGCCCCGAGCAGTTTCAGCTTGTCCATCTCCTCCTTCACTTTTTCCCGCGCTTCATCGGAGAGAACCAGCTTCTTGATTCGTTCCTGATATTTTTCCAGCTCCGTCTGGGTATCGTCTTTCGCCAGGCCCAGCTCTTTTTTAATTTCCTGCAACTGCTGCTTGAGGAAAAACTCCCGTTGCTGTTTGGACAGCTGCTCCTCGATCCGCTTGGAGATCTTGGCTTTGAGCTTGGAGATTTCCACTTCATTTTTCAACAGAATCAAAACCATTTCCAGCCGCTTGCGAACATCGAAGGTCTCAAGTACTCTCTGAATTTCCGTGCCGGAAGACGTGGTCATCGACGCGGCAAAATCAGCCAGGGAGCCGGGATCACTGAGATTGATCCGCTCGATGAGAAGACTTAAACCCTCCTTAAAGAGAGGATTCATATTGACCAACTCCTTAATACAGTCAATAATCGCCACCGAATAGGCTTTCAATTCCTCGGTATTCTCCTGGATATTTTCATACCAGTATTTGACATCAGCGGTGAAAATAGAATCTTTCTTTAATAAATCAAGGACGTCAAATCGCTCCAGGGCCTGCACCAACACCTGAAGAGGTTCCCCCGGCTTAAATGGCGACACCTGGATAACCCGGGCAACCGACCCCACCGTAAAAAAATCGTCCGCTGATTTTGCGGCATGAGCAAGCCCATCTTCTCGCGGTCTCTGCAAGATAAGCCCAAAATAGAGAGGGGCGTTTTGGTTCACATTTTTCATGATCGCCTGCTGTAAAATGCCATCGTCGACGATAATCGGACCCATCATCTTGGGAAACATCGGCCGATCATGCAGGGGGACCACCATTAATTGATCCGGCAGTAAATCCTTGGCAACCACCAGGGATTTACCGGATTCCTTCTTTTTTTGATCCTCTGGAGTTTCAATGCCATCGGGGGTTAAAACTTTAGTTTCTTCAGCCATTCTTGTTCTCCTATTAACTTTAACAACCTCGTAAAAATCTTAGAAATAAGGTGGTTAAGATTTTTATCCAGATTAAAAATGTGACTGCCCATCGGAGGTCGGCAAAAATGGCCATGACATCCGATCGGTGAGATTATATGATCAATACTGATAACCACTGGTATCTAAAAACAAAGATTTTTTCTGAGGGAGTCGCCATTTTTTAGCCTGACCAGCTTTTTCTCGCCATTTTTAGCATTGATATCTTCTTTACACTCCTTATTCTCTTATAAAATTTAATTACCGTGTAACTCCCTCATGAACGACAAATCTCCGACATACAATTGTTTCAACACACAACATGAATGTAATTGAAGCACTGACCCAGCGAAAATCTGTCCGCGCCTATTTAGATAAGCCGGTCGACCGAGAAAGAATCTGCAAAATTCTTAAGGCGGCACGCCATGCCCCAAGTGGGACCAATGCCCAACCCTGGCAAGTCGCTGTTGTTACCGGCCAGAAAAAAACTGAATTGACGAGAGCAATAGTGAGCGCTTTTGGTCAAGACGGCCTTGGGACTATGGATTACACGTATTATCCCCTCGAATGGCATGAACCTTACAAAAAACGACGCGTGTCCTGTGGGGCACAGCTCTACTCCGCCCTTAATATTGAGCGTCGGGACAAGGACCGCAGGCTGGACCAGTGGGTGGCCAATTACCGTGCCTTTGATGCCCCCGTCATACTTTTTTTCTTTCTTGACCCGGTTATGAAAAAGGGGTCGTTTCTCGATTATGGCATGTTTTTACAATCGGTCATGCTGGCAGCCGTCGAAGAAGGACTTGCCACCTGCCCCCAGGCGGCCCTTGGCCAATATCCGGCTATAGTCAAAGAGGCCCTTGACTATAGCCCCGACACAATACTTATTTGCGGCATGGCGCTCGGTTACGAGGATACTGAAGCCCCAGTCAATAACTATCGAACCCCTCGCGAAGAAGTGGAAATCTTTACCAGGTTCTTTACCTAAAAAGAGTGTTCTGATTGTGAAAAGCCTGTACAATGACCAGACGAACGCCCGCACCAGTCGCAGGTTATATCTCGATGCAAGAGGGAGCCATGTTTACTCTTGGTGATATTCGCAATATAGCCATTCAGATAGAAAGAAATGGTGAAGAGACCTACCGCAATGCCAGTAAAGCCGCGCGAGATCCTCAAGTAGCGCAGATGCTGGCTTTGATGGCAGAGGAGGAAAAGAGCCATGCCAACTGGTTTACCGGAATTGCATCGACTACCCCCCTGACGGCGGAGCAGAGGGAGATCGAGCAGATGGGGCGCGCCCTGCTGCAAGATATGATCAAAGGCAACAACTTTTTGCTCGACGAAAAAGAACTGATAAACGCTGCCAGCGTCGAAGAAGTAATCGCCAGATCAAAGGTCTTTGAGTTGGATACTATTTTATTCTATGAATTTCTTATTGAATTTCTCGACGATAAAGAGGCTGAGGAACATCTGCGGAAAATTATCAAAGAAGAACGCAACCATATTATGCAACTGGAGGAGATAGAAAATCCATCCAGCTTTAAAAAGCCGGTATCCATCTCCTGCCCGTGAAACCATTCAGCGTATTTAGAGAAAATTGTATGCTCAGGCTACCGTCAAAACATACCCCATTTTTGTGCCTGCTTTTTTTCCTGGTACTCGTAATCTATCCGGCACCTTTCCTTAAAGCCACAGAACCCCCGCCGCTCACCGCGGGACAAACAGTCTATATCCCCGCTTATTCCCATATTTATCATGGTAATAAAGAAACCCCGCTGTTACTTTCGGTTACCCTTAGTATCCGCAATGTCGATCCGAATAATTCGATGACCATCAAAACGGTGAACTACCATGAGACCGATGGTCCGCTGGTCAAGCAATATATACAAAAACCTGTCGTTCTCGGCCCACTCGGTTCGGAGCGTTTTATTGTGCCGCAAAAAGACAATACCGGCGGCTCCGGAGCAAATTTCATCGTTGAATGGCAGGCGAATAAGCCGATTAATCCACCGATCATGGAAACAGTCATGATCGGTACCCAGTCTCAACTCGGTATTTCATTTACCTCGCGAGGCCAGGCAATTCAGTGAAATTCCTGGCCCGCTCATTTTGCGTAACCGGCAGGAGTTGCAGTGTATATCCATAAAACTCCATCAACGCACGATTACTCTTTCAATAACGTGAGGAACCTATGATTACAAATCAGGATTATATCCAACAGGTGCAGGTTGACGGCGTAGCTTACAGCTTCTTTGATATCCAAAAGCTCGCGGGCAGTGGGATGGGAGCAATTGACCGGCTGCCTTACTCTATCCGCATCCTGGTGGAAAATCTGCTCCGCAAGCTGGATGGCAAGATAGTGACGGAAAAAGACCTGCGCACCATAGCCGACTGGCAGAAAAGTTACCCAGCGCCGGTCGAGATTCCCTATCATCCAGCTCGAGTCCTGATGCAGGATTTTACCGGAGTCCCGGCGGTGGTCGATCTGGCGGCGATGCGCGATGCCGTAAAGAAACTCGGCGGTGACCCGGCAAAGGTCAATCCCCAGGTACCGGTCGAACTGGTGGCCGACCATTCCGTCCAGATCGATTTTTCCGGTACCAGCCTCAGCCTGACCAGCAATGTGGCAATGGAGTATGAACGTAACAGTGAACGATACTCCCTGCTCAAGTGGGCCCAGAAATGTTTTGATAATTTCCGGGTGGTTCCACCCAATTCCGGCATCTGTCACCAAGTCAACCTGGAGCATCTGGGTCGGGTTACCATTACCGAGACCAAGGGCGATACGACCTATGCCTATCCGGATACCCTGGTCGGTCTGGATTCCCATACCCCGATGATCAACGGGATTGGCGTCATGGGCTGGGGAGTCGGCGGAATTGAGGCCGAAGCCGTCATGCTTGGCCAGCCATATTATATGTCTATTCCGGAAGTCATCGGCGTACGACTGAGCGGTATCATGCAGCCGGGCATCACCGCGACCGATCTGGTTTTGACCCTGACTGATTTACTCAGAAAGCATAAGGTGGTCGAAAAATTTGTCGAATACTTTGGCCCCGGCATGCAAAGCCTGTCCATCCCCGACCGGGCTACCATTTCCAACATGACTCCGGAATATGGTGCAACCCTGGGTTTTTTCCCGATCGACGACAAAACTATCCAATATCTTCAGCTGACCGGCCGCGATAAAGAGGCAGCCATAACGGAAGCCGTCGCCAAGGCCGGCGGGCTCTTCTATAGCGAAACAGCCTCCATTGAGTACACCCAGGTCATCGACTTTGACCTGGCTACGGTTGAACCGTCTCTTGCCGGCCCGGCCCGGCCGCAGGACCGAATCCCTCTGTCCGGGATGCGGACAGCTTTTGCCAAGGTCCTCGGCTGCGATTATGAGCGGGACAGCAACCATTCGCAGGTCTCCACCTTCATTGATGAATCCGGCAGCGAAACACACCGCGACGAATCCTGTCACAGGGTCGGCAAAAGAGATATCGAGATCATCTTCAACGGTAAACCGGTCAAGATCAGTGACGGTAGTGTGGTAATCGCCGCGATCACCTCCTGTACCAATACCTCCAACCCCCATGTCCTGATCGGTGCCGGCCTGATGGCCAGAGAAGCCGTAAGAAGGGGCATAAGAGTGCCCGGTTATGTTAAAACATCCTTTGCACCGGGCTCCAAGGCGGTCAGCAAATACTTAAGCGAAACCGGGTTAATGCCGTACTTTGAAGCTTTGGGCTTTCATATCGCCGCTTTTGGTTGCACCACCTGCATCGGCAACAGCGGCCCTTTGAAACCGGCGCTGGAAAAAATAATCAAGGACAACGATCTCAATGTTGCCGCGGTTCTTTCCGGCAACCGTAATTTCGAGGCCCGCATCCACCAGCAGATCAAATCCAACTTTCTTGCCTCGCCGATGCTGGTTTTAGCCTTCGCTCTCGCCGGCCGGGTGGATATCGATTTGACTTCCGAACCTCTCTCTCTTGATCCCAATGGCCAGCCGGTTTATTTACCAGACATCTGGCCGACCAATGAAGCCATAGATGCCCTGGTGCAGCAGCATGTCACGCAGGAAGCCTTCACCCGTGAATATGCCGGCGTCTTTGAGGGCGATGCTTTCTGGAAAGGACTCAAGATCACCGAAAGCACCACCTACAACTGGGACGAAAAATCAACCTATATCAAGAATCCGCCCTATTTCGACGCCTTCACCGATGTGCCTGCACCGCCCAAGGATATTGTCGGGGCAAGGGCTTTTCTGGTCCTGGGTGATTCGGTTACCACCGATCATATCTCGCCTGCCGGCGCTATTCCCAAAGAATATCCGGCCGGTCGCTACCTTATTGACCAGGGTACCGAACCTGCCCAGTTCAATTCCTACGGTTCCAGAAGAGGCAATCACGAGGTCATGATGCGCGGGACCTTCGGCAATATCCGCATTAAAAATAAAATGGTCGCGCCCAAAGAGGGGGCATTCACCGTCAAATTGCCGGAAAATACCGAAATGTATAACTACGAGGCGGCCATGCAGTATCTGGCCGAAGGCACACCGCTTATCGTCTTGGGCGGCAAGGAATACGGCACCGGATCTTCACGCGACTGGGCGGCCAAAGGAACTAACCTCCTCGGCATAAAAGCGGTCATTGCCGAGTCTTTTGAACGGATTCATCGCAACAATCTGGTGGGGATGGGGGCATTGCCGCTTGTTTTTAAGCCAGGAGAAAATATCGGCTCCCTGGGTCTTGATGGGACGGAGATTTTCAGCATTGAGGGACTGGCCGAGATGACAGCGGGAAAAACCCTGCAGGTGACCGCCAGAAAACCAAGCGGCGACACCTTCAGCTTCGAGGTTATCGCCCGCCTCGATACTGTAGTGGATGTCACCTATTTCCAGCACGGCGGCATTTTGCCCTATGTGCTGCGGCAGATGATGAAAGCAGAATAGCTGTGCACGGATGGCATTTTTATCATTGAGTTCCGTAGAGGCGCACCTTTGTGGGTGCGCCCTTTTTTCTGTAATTTCCAGCAGGGCACACATCGCAGGTATGCATCTGCGGCGATTGCAATATAGTTTTTACTTAACCATCAACTGTTTATCTCAAAAAGCTTCTGCAACTCCGGCTTACGTTCGAGGATAAGTTTTTTTATCTCGCGCACCTTTACATGGCCGGGATGCATTTTGATAAAGTCGTATGCTTTGACATAATTATTTTCCACCAGAACCTCGATCATCTTCGATGCGCAGGGGTGATCGGGTGCAACGTCCAGAATAAAGATGATGGCATTGGGAGTTAGTTTTTTGATATCCGAACTCTTCTTGATGTTGTAAATTCCATCAAAAATACTGTTTACCTGGGGATGGTCCAGTTTTTCCTGGAGAAGCAGCAGGGCTATATTGGGATCTCGATCGAACATTGCCTTGATAAGTTTTTTTGAATAGATATTGTCTGGATTAGCGGTGACAAAATCGTAGGCGTTGGTAAGATTTTTTACCGCCAGGGCGGTAGTCAATTCGTCCGCCAGGGGATGATCCGGAATAATCTTCAACATCTGGGCAATAACATCCGATTTTAATTCCCGGATGAAATCTTTCTCTAGCCCGTACATTCCCTTAATAATAGACTGGGTACCGGCATGTCCCGGCATCCGCTCAAGTATTTTTACCGCGCTGGCATAACTCAGCCCTTTCAGCACCTGCCCCGAAGTGGCGTACATCTGGCCGATGAGTATTTCCGACTGGGGGGTATCGGGATATCTTTCAATGAACTCAAAGGCGCGGTCAAAATCCCAGCCGGTCAGATGACCGGGATTCTTTTTCACGGCATCGAATTCCTCCTTCATCTGGTGCGCAGCATCATTGGGCATCGGCTCCTTCTCAGATTCACGTTCAACTGCCTTGCCGGACATTTTAGTCCGCAGCTTTCGAAATATCCCACCGTTTGATTTTGTCTTTTCTGTTCGCATATACTCCATCCACTTCAAAGAGTTGACCTCACGACCACGCACCTGCTCAGAGAGGAAACCTTGCCCGAAAAATGCATACAAATCAGTATCATTGTATACCCTATACGACGAACAGTTGCAAACCACTGTTTCACGGTTGACCGGGAGTCAGCTCCCGGCCCGATCCATTTTACTTAATGTCCAGATTATAAAAGGTATTCACATGATCTTTTTTCGCCTGTACAGGCTTGGCGAACACCACATCTTTTAAGTCATACGCATCGATAAGCTTTGCAGTCGTTTTCCGGCGCAGATCCGCGTCATGTTTCAAGGCGCCGTGGAGATTGCCGAGGGTTACCACCCTGTCGGTACTTATATCGACCGTCGCCTGCGGTGAAATATTTACTATTTTGGCGTGGATATTGGCGAGAAGGGCTTTGGTTTCGAGCAATGCAACCGAAGCAGGCGTTGCCTTGAATCGCCCTTTTTCGACCAGGCCGGCCAGAACATCGACAACATCGACAACAGACAGGGTGTCAATATGCAGGACCATATCGTACAAACTGCAATTCAAGGTATCCTTGCCATACAGTGACAGACTCCATTTCTGCCGTTCGGCGTCGTCTTTTTTCAGCAGGTACCGCGCTTCTTCCGCTGAACAATCCTCCCGTTTCATTTCCTCCCTGACCCGGTCTTCCATGTTGGCGATAATCCTTGCCTTGAGTACATGCGAGATATCCTGCAGAAAAAAATGGCCGGCCAAACCATGGTAAACCACATTGTCCTTGGCCATGTGATTGAGAAAAGCGGCGCGAAAATAGCTCATATACCGTTCTTTACCGTGACTGAAACGTTCTAGAACAGATGGTGCATCGTGCAGGGCTTTTACCAGCTTGATTTCGGGGATGGAAAATTCTTCACAGGTTTCCAGTAAGATATCCCTGGAAACGCAGGAATACCCAAGACGTTGGGCCAGGGCCTCTGCTACCTCTTTGCCACGGCTATAGGATCCTCTTGATATAGTAATAATTGCCACAATGAAACTCCCTCAGATTTTAATATGAGCACCAGGAAAGGGCCTTTGCCAACCTTTCGCAAGTTGTCATTTTTTGTTGAATAATACTGTACACTTTTTCAATAGAAGTAAACACCATCATTAGATTTTTATTGATGGTGTTGTAAGGCATCTTCGTTACAACATCCGCAAGGACACACTTGTGTGTAGGGCCTTTAAGGAATTCGCAGAAAAAAAAAGCTTCATACGCGAGGCGTGCAAAATTTCTATCCTTTCAGCGTACCAAAGTACATCGCCAGGATAGAAATTTCATGGCTGCGAAGCAAAGCAGATAAGCGCAGACTTCGGATGAAGAATTCTTACGACGCCTTCTACTTAAAATAATTCAACAGGGCATGCAGGGTAGTCAATGGATGCGGTGGACATCCTGGAATATACAAATCGACAGGAATAATGCTGTTAAGATCACCGATAATCTCAGGGCTCCCATAAAACGGTCCGCCGGAAATTGAACAGCTGCCACTGGAGATGACAACCTTTGGCGAAGGCACCGCCTCGTAGGTAGCGATAAGCGCGGCGTGCATATTTTTTGAAATGGGTCCGGTAACATGGATACCGTCTGCATGTCTTGGCGAAGCGACAAAGTCGATGCCAAACCTGCCTAAATCAAAAAATGGCGTGCCGAGAACATTGGTATCCGCTTCACAGGCATTGCAGCCGGCAGCAGATACCTGACGCAATTGAAGGGACCTGCCGAAAAGCTTGCGGAAATGTTTTTTTGCATGGTCGGCGAGCACCGGCAAAGAACCGTCACAAATCAATGCTTCACGCGAGGCGGTTCCCATGCCGAAATCCTGGCTGAAAGTGACGAAACCGTTTTCTGCAGCAGTTTCACATCGACCGCAAAAGGTGCATTTGCCAAGATCGATCTTTTTCTCATCGGCAAGGATGGCATCCTGGGGACAGACCGCCGCACATTGACGAACAATCGCCGGATCGCATTCGCTGTTTATCCGTGGCAATCCCCGGTACCGTTTATACAAATTGATAGGCTCTTTCGGGTACTTAGTGGTCTTACATCCCTGTTCGATCCTGTTCCTGATAACTTTCAGCATATATTTTCACTTTATTTTATGGAGTCGTAAATAGATCAGTTGCACAATGGCTAAGTAAAAACTTCATATGCGAGGCGCGTCAATTTTTTATCATCTCGGCGTACAAGAGTACGTCGTAATGATAAAAAATTAGCAGCAACGAAGCAGATGAAGATTTTTTACGACGCCATTAGAGGTCAAAGCCGCAGTAGGAGAGATTAAAGCTCTTGTTGCACAGAGGAAAATCAGAAATTTCCTGATTCCTGAGCGACATGGCCAATCCCGTCCAGTTATGAAAGCTTGGATCCTTTACCTTATATCGCTCTATCCTGCCATCGCCGTCGGTCAACAGGCAATGTGACAACTCCCCGCGCCAGCCCTCATTCACACTCACCACAAAAGAATCCGGCGCGAGCGATATCTCCTGCATTATCGTTTTGGCACTGGCTTCTCCCGATTTATTGAGCAGCATTCTGATCAGATGGATAGAGTGCATGATTTCTTCCCGGCGCACCGTCGCCCGACTGTACACATCCCCTCTGGTCATCTCGTTACGGTTGGCGGGCAACGGTCCGTAGGCCTCGGTGGGAAAGCTTACCCGGGCATCGTACTCGATCCCCGACGCACGGCCGCTATAGCCGACCAGACCGAGATCTTCCGCCATCTGTTTCGCCACTGTTCCGGTGTGCTCAAAGCGCGCCTGCACGGTATGAGCGGTGAACAGCAGGTCGCAGACGTGGCGTATTTCCGGCTCAAGCTCTTTCAGTTTATCCTCGAGTATCTTGACCTGTTCGGAATGCATAAGCTGCGACACGCCACCCGGCAGAATCAGGCTTTTACCGAATCGGTTGCCGCAGAGGACCTGTAAAAGATTGAGGAATTCCCCTCTGATTCTGCCGAAATACGCCGCCGGCGGATTAAAGGCGACATCGCCGCTTAGAGCCCCAAGATCGCCGATATGATTGGCGATGCGTTCCAGTTCCAGGGCAATGGTGCGAACGATTCGGGCACCGGGGTCAACCGAGAGGCCGGCCAGGGCTTCCATGGCCTGGCAGCAGCAGAGATTATGGCCGATGCTGGTGTCGCCGGCAATGCCCTCACAGATTATCGGCAAGCGCTTCAAGGCAACCTCGGTCAACAGGTTCTCCACCCCGCGATGCTGATATCCCAGCTGGATCTCAAGAGAAAAAACTTCTTCTCCGGCACACTGAAAGCGAAAATGGCCGGGCTCGATGATTCCGGCATGAACCGGTCCGACGGCCACTTCATGAATGGCCTCCCCTTCCACCTGAAAATAGGCATAGTTTCCCGGAATATCTTGGGCATAATCATTACCGAAAACATCCGGTGCCTCGCGGTAATTGGCATGATAGCGGACCATTTTCAGCCAGGGATGATTGATTGGCGTAATACCGTACTGTTCAGCAATCTCCCGTTCAAACATATGAAACTTTTCGCTGCAGGAGGCGGTAAATGACGGAAAATTCTCGCCGACCTCGGTGCTGAGCACATAAAGTCCACTACTACGTCCACTATTACGGACGACCGCCAGCAGCCGGTTGCCGCCACCTTCGACAAAAGCGAAAAACTGCACGATAAAGCCGTTTTTGCCGATAAAATCAGCAATCAATCTGGCAAACCGATCAAAGGAAACCAGCGGAATATCACTCCGTTTAACCGGCTCGCCGTTTTGTATCTGCAGGAGATTAGCCATGAATTACCCCGCCAACTATTTTAATGCTATTGAATATGGTAGTAAATATCGGAGCCGGCATCCAGACACAGAGAATAACCGAGGCCAGGAGTAAAACATACGCTGGCGCAACGCGCAGCCATCTCTCTTTGTTAAAAGCCTGCGGTTCCTTAGTGCCAAACGACATATCGGTGACTATCTGCGCCGCCCCGGCCATGACCAGGAGCAGGCTGAACATGAAAAGAATCGCACCGAGCCAGTGTCCGGTTTGAAAAGCGCCGATCAAAATAAACAGCTCACTGAGAAAAATACCAAACGGGGGCAAACCGCAAATGCCGATAAAGCCGGCGAAAAAAGATAGAAAGGTCTTCGGCAAAAACTTGCTCAGCCTGCCGATTTTATCGACCAGCTTGCTGTTATAGCCAAGCAGAATATTGCCGGCCGATAGAAAAAGTGAAGATTTGATAAGGGAATGGTGGATCATATGCAAAATCGCCCCATAGAGCGCAAAACCGCCAATGCCCACCCCGAAAGCGATAATGCCCATATTCTCGATGCTCGAATAGGCAAGCATTCGCTTATAATCGGGTTGTTTGAGAATAAAAATCCCGGCAACAAACATCGACAGCAGTCCAAAACCAATCAGGATATTGCCGGAGAACTCACCAAGCCCCGCCAGGTACATCAGCGTGTGCACTTTATAGATGCCCAAAAAAGCGCAGTTGAGCAAGGCCCCGGACAATAAAGCGGAGGCCGGACTTGGCGCCTGGCTGTGAGCATCGGGCAGCCAGGTATGCATCGGCGCAAGTCCCATTTTTGTGCCAAAACCAATGACCACGAAGATGAATCCCACTTTCAGCCACATCGGGTCAAGCTGCAGGGCCACCTGGTTGAGCGCGGTAAAATTTAGCGAAATATCGATTTGGGCGATATCAATCGACAGGGTGATAAAAAAGCAGCCGAGCAAGGCCAGGGCAATTCCTACCGAGCAAACCAGCACATACTTCCAGGTGGCCTCGAGGGACTCTTTTGATCGGTGGATAAAAATAAGCGGTGCACTGACCAGGGTGGTGGCTTCGATTGCTATCCACAGAACAATCGGATGATCGGCCAGGGTAACCATGCTCATGGTGCCGAGAAAAAGGAGCATGCATCCGGGAAAAACCTGTTCGTTGCTGATCTCGGTCTCCTGCATATAGCTTATGGCGTAGACGGAAATGCATAAGAATATAAACGAGGTGACTAAAAGCACCAGCATCCCTTCCGGAGATTCGGCAAAATACTTCGGGGCATACACCGTCAGTTTGCCCAGCCAGGCCATGACGGTCAGCTGCAGATGCAGTATCGCCGCGACAACCAGTATCCCTCGTCCGAGATAGGCCGGCACAACCAGGCTCACCAGACCGGTCAGTAACGGCAGCAGAAAAATGAGTTCCAGCATTTTTTCAGTCCTTTAGTCGATTGAGAAGATCGGTGTCGATATCATCGAACGCATGATTGATATTGTGCAGTATAATGCCCATGACCATCACCCCAACGAGCAGATCGAGCAGTACGCCGAACTCCACCACATACACCGTATGGGAATGTTTGGTCAGAGCGGTTCCGACCAGATAGATGCCATTTTCCAGCATCAGGTACCCGATGACCTGGGTAATGGCTTTTCGACGACTCATCATCAGAAAAAAACCGGCCGAAATGGTAGTTATAGCGGTGGTCAGCAGCAGCTCATGACCTGCCGGCAGGGACAGATGCAATTTATTGGTGATAAAAACCGACAACAAAATAATGATCAGCCCGGCAAAAAGAGATGCGTGATAGCCGATAATTGGTTCTATCTCGCGATGGATTCCCATACGTTTCAAGGCCACGTAGAGCAGCCCCGGAATAAGCACGCCTTTGATCAGGATCATTACCTGAAAAAAGATCAGGCCCCCACTGCCCATAGTGCTGTGATGCTCTAGCAAAAGGGGCAGAAGAGAGACCACAATGCCCTGTACCGCCATAATCTTCACCAAGGAAATCAGACGGTTGCTGGCCAGCGACAAAAGCACGGACAGCAGGATAATCACCAGGAGTATTTCATTCACGTTCTGCATCAGATAAGCCCCATGGTCAGAATTGCCGCGAACACCACCAGGATACTGGAGGTCAGAATAAAGGTCGGCACCATATTCATCTTGAACCGGGCCATAATCGATTCCGTCAGGCCAATGGCCATATAGACCAGGATCAGCACGCCATAAAAAATCGGCAGATTAAAGAGACCGCCGGACGCATTACTCTGCGGACAGATAAGCATGGTGAGAAAAGCTGAATAAAAAAACAGCTTATAAAAAGAGGCCAATTCGATCAGCGCCAGATCGGGACCGCTATGGTCAAGAACCATCACCTCATGAATCATGGTCAGCTCCAGGTGGGTGGCCGGATCGTCAACCGGCACCCGCGAATTTTCCGTGAGCAGCACCATAAAAAGAGCGACAATGACCAGCAGCAGAAGAGCTCCGGCCGGCCCGGTAAGACATATCGGGCTTTCGCCAGTGAAATATTCAGCAAAACTTAAGGAGCCGGTCATACGGTAAAAGAGAATCAAAATCGCAAAAACAGTGGCCTCGGCCAAGGTACCAAACAAGGCTTCGCGGGCAGCGCCCATGCCCTGAAAAGGTGATGCGGTATCAAGCGCTGCGGCGATAGTAAAAAACCTGGCCGTAGCGAGGACATAAAAGAGGACCAGGACGTCGCCATGAAAAGACAACAGCGGTACAACCGCTCCCAGCGGGAAAAACAACAAAATCATGATCCCCGCGGCGCAGGCAACCAGCGGGCCCATTTTAAAGACAAAACTGGTGCTGGTGCTGTAGACGGATCCCTTCTGCACCAGTTTTATCAGGGTATAATACTTGATCAACAACGGGGGGCCTTTCTTGCCGGCAAAAAATGCCTTCACCTTCAGGATGATTCCCGGAAAAAGAGGTGCCGACAAGAAAGCTATTGTAACTGATACGAGAGATTCCATACCCATTCCTTTCTATCGCTACAAACAATCGAGGTTATAAAAACAAGAGCAGCAGGAGCGTTAAGATCGCGACAATGATATAGCCGATATAGAGCTGAACATTGCCATGCTGTATCCATCTGAAATTCCTCAGAAAAGCCAGCAGAGGAAGAGTTATGCCCCGATGCATGCCGACTTCTGCGATATCGTCGATACGGCTGTCGTATTGCGTTCGTTCGGGAAAGATCTTCTTTAAGCGAACAGTACTCTCTCGTACCAGGGCAAAGGGCCTGAATAATTCAATGACGCTGCGCGCGTACGAGGTGCCGGTATATTGAATCCTCGTCGTACCTTGCGTAAAACCACAGCCCCAGGTCGGTCCGGCAGTCACTTCTTTGCGCCGATACAGCAGTTTTCTCAAGACGGCCATACCTAATAAAAGCCCAAGAAAGAGCCGAGAGCCAAGGGCCAGATTACTGCCGATAATTGCCACGAGCTGCGCATCAGTGCGGCCGACAAGCGCCATATCAACCAGGCCGTAAAAAGCAAGTTCTATAAAATGGCTGGGAAAGATGCCGATTACCAGGCAGAATACGGCGAGAAAAACCATGGGTCCAGTCATTGTCGGGCCTGCCTCGGTCGCCCCACCAGCCATGATGGTGCGTGGTTCCCCCAGAAAGACAATACCCACCACCTTGGTAAAACAAAAAGATGCCAGGCCGCCGATAACCGCAAGAGCAATAATGGCCAGCATTGCCATGAGCAAAGTGGATTGGGTGTACTGCAAGCCCTGAAAAGCAGCAAAATAGACTAAGAACTCACTAATAAAGCCATTGCAGGGCGGTAGCCCTGCTATCGACACCGAACCCGTCAGAAAGGTCTTCCCGGTTATGGGCATTCTCTTCATCAGCCCGCCCATTTGATCGAGATGGCTGGTGCCGGTTTTCTTGATGACCGCGCCCGCCCCGAGAAACAAAAGCGATTTAAACATCGAATGATTGAGCACATGAAGCAGGCAACCGGCAAAACCAAAGCCGGCCATGACCGTATTCTGCTCGGCAACCCCAATCATCCCGAGCCCGGCTCCCATAAGGATAATGCCGATATTTTCGACACTATGATAGGCCAGCAATCTTTTAATATTGTGTTTGCCAAGGGCATACAAAACCCCGAGCAAGCCTGAGACCATGCCGAAGACCAGAACCACCTGCCCGATGCGGATATCTGTTGTGCCAAGCATGAAATACATCCTGAGAATGCCATAAATACCCATTTTGATCATCACCCCCGACATGAGTGCTGAGATATGGCTTGGAGCGGCAGGATGGGCATGCGGCAGCCAGATATGCAGGGGAAAAATGCCCGCCTTGGAACCAAAACCCAAAAATGCCAGGAAAAATACCAAGAGCTTGGCAGTTGCCGGAATAGCCGCCGCCTGGGTAAAATCAAAGCTGCCAGTATGACTGACGATAAGACCAAAAGCGGCAAAGATGAGCAAAGCGCCGGCCTGGGCGAATAAAAAATACAGATACCCGGCGGTTCTGGTCGCCTCCTGCTCATAATTGTACAGCACCAGAAAGTAGGAGGAGATAGACATTATCTCCCAGACCAGGGCAAAGGCCAGCATATTGGCCGCAGCTGTAACCAGGGCCATCGAGACGATCAGGAGGTTGGTAAAGAGATAGCTGACTGCGGTTCGAAACGAGCGATCCTCGTCCTCGAAATAGCCATAGCTATACAGTGCCGCCAGGGGGCTGATAAGAAAAATCGGCACCAGAAAGAAAAAACTGAGTGAATCAAAGGCAAAGGCAATTGTCAACGAATGGAGCCACGACCATGACCAGGTCAGACTGCCAGGGTCGGTGAAAGCAGAAGCTACGGAGTACATCCCGAGAATGCAGCCAATAGCGGTGCAACCGATATACAGGCATTTGGTCAGAACGAATTGACGATATGTCAACAGAGGGATTACTCCTCCGGCGATGATAACAGCCAAAGACAGGAGAAAAGAGTTCATCGGATATTTATAGTTAGATATTGATTATTCGCTCTCTTAGGCGCATACCGGGCCCAGTGCCCCACAATCTTTGCAGCTGCCTGAGGAGTCAATTTTTTTCCTGTGCCATCAGGGCGACAAACAGATCATCCTGCTGCAACCGGTCCCTGCCGGTATAATCTTTTATCGCCTGCTGCTGTCGATAGGCAGCCCAGGGCACAAAATAGCGTTCTCCCCTGCCCTTGAATGCTGCCACGTCGATGTCCAGGCCGGCAACACACAGCAGGTTAACCGATTTTTTTGGGCCAAGAGCAGGCAACAACTGGTCAATAAGACGTGAAAATTCATAGTTCAGATGGATGACCGCCGCCCGCAGCTGCGGGTTGGCATGGGTGACGATGCGATGCATCTGCGGCAGCAGTGTTTGCGCAAAATTGTTGCTGTTATTGCCTTTAGCAGGCGGGGTATTCTCCGGCTCAGTGGCATTAAATGCCAGCAGATCAGCCGTAAGAAATGCATCGATTCGCTGCATCCTGCCCACCTCCCAGTCAAAGCTATGGTCTTTGAGAACCTGGTCAATTTCTTTTGCAAGGGGATATGACACGAGCAAACCCTCAGCAGAGAGAGGTGAAAAACGACCATCGCCATCCGGTTCGGCAATTTTATCCAGACGAATATGCAGACTCCTGCCGCCACGCTGCATGCCGTCGTCAATGAGATCCGCCGGCAGGGCAATAAAACGGCGGCCGTCTTTTTTGCAGCCGATATATATATGGTTTCGAGCATACAGATACTGGGCCAGATAGGGCGCAATAAAATGCGATACCGTACCCTCAAGATGGCGGTCGGTCCTTTCATGGATGAGAGGCCGCGGCAGGCCGCTGTACACGCCCCAACTCGGTTCGTAGGGAACCCTGGTCGACAGGATGATCACCAGCTCAGTATCATCGCTTGCGACGGTGTCCGCTATGGCTAAAAGTGGGTCTCGTTCATGCGCAGACGGCGCATACACGGCCGGCGAGAATTCCTGGACCATCGCAACGGACTTTTTAAAGCCGAGGGAAAGGCAGAAATTTTTCAGCCGGGGAAGAAACTCCGGATAGGGAATCAATCGCCCTTTGATAGTACAAGAGGGTGGCGGCGTAAAAAAAGCACCGGCAGAGAATGGTTGCGCCACTGAGACAGAAGACATTTTTATAATACCTCTTCTAAAGAATTTTCTGATCACCCCTCAAACTCAGCCTGTCGAAATGGAAGGGTGTGAGTTGTTTGTTTCACGGGCCTCTGCAGCCATGGACGGCTGCAGCGAAGCCTCCAGGGAGGGGTTTACGGCGTCCCGGGAAACGAACAGCTCACCCCTTGGTTCAGTAGCTGAACATTAGGGGGAATCAGAAAAAATTTTTACGACACCATCATTCTTCAAACGTGAATCCATACCATTGCAGCGTCTTATCATTGTTCTCGGGAATCAGGGCGATTTCACTGTTTTCGATCTGACTCTGCAGTTCTTGCATCCAGGAAAGAGCCTGATTTTTCGAAAAAAACGGTCCCACTTCCGTCAGTGAAGAGATATCGAGCATGCGGTATCTATGCAATCTCGTCACGTCTTCCTTGTTCTGAAATATACCGATTATTATTTTCACCGTGAACATCCCGGAAAATTGCTTATCTTAGGCTCCTGTTCTTCCCAGGTCTTTGACACTGACACCAGACTAGCATTTGGCGTGCCATTGTTCGTTTTATCTGTAATTAATTGATATTTAATTACTATTATAATTTCTTGAAAATTTGGAAGGACGAGAAAAAGGATGCGGCATGGGGCTAAATGGGGCACAGAGGCATTGTGCCTCATCACCAAACATCGGGAGAGAATTGCTCAAAGAGAGAAATCGGCAGAACAGCTTGCGAACCGGCACTAAATGGATGATGCCGATCATGCCGTTCAAAATATACATCCCATGCACCCCCTGTGTTTGTAGAATAATTATTTATAGAGATTTTCTCCTGTGCAAATCAGATAATCAGGCGCACTCCCCCCAGATCGGCAAGGCCATAAATAAGATGATTTCCCGGCGAACCGATAAACATCAGATTCGGTGGAATATGCCACTCTTCAGAAAGTTTTTGAATGAGTTCCGGTCCAAATGAGCCGGTTAAAGGGACAAATTCAATATCGATTTCAGGATATATCTCATCGAGTACCGCAAGATCTTTTTCAAGCGAGGGGACAATATCTTCCAGTCGCGGCACAACTGTCACAACCTTGATTCGGTTGGTATGTTCGTTCTGCTGAACATACAGCATGGCTTTATTGAGATTGGCCAGATTATCTCCCCGCGAGAAAAAAACTATCTGTTGGGAATTTATTTTTTCTATCTGAGCCCTGATGGCCAGAGATGTCGCATTCATTCGCTTAATAAAGAACTTGAGCAGGGAGCGGGCCAGAAAGAGAAATGCATTGAGGATGGTGACTCGCCCCAGCATTATGGAAATCAGGATAAATGCAGGAACGAAATAATCCAAAAACATGAGGAAACTATGGTAGTCCAGAAGAACATTGCCGACCAGGCCGATAACGACGGCGGAAATGCCAACCAGTACGTTAATTAAAGGGGCACTTGTGGGTCGCGGCAATTGAGCCCTCTTGGTCTTGAGGTAAATATTGCCAAAGGCAAAAAGCGCCATAACCGACAGAAAAGAGATAGTATAGACTCCCGCAAGAGCCTGCAGGTCGCCTTCGGTGATAAAGAGGACCGACACACAGAGGAGAAAAAAAGCGATGATAATGCGATGAGTTGTCCCCCGGCGGCAGGTCTTGAGAAGAAACTGGGGAAGAACCCGGTCAAGAGTTATGCGGCGGACAAGCCCGTTAACTCCCACAAAGCTGGTGAGCACAGCACCGGAGAGAACCAGTGCACCGTCAATTGAGACAAGACTACCCAGCCATCCGCCCCCGGCGATATTGCCGAGGTGGGTCAAGAGAGCGTCCTGTTGGCCGGCAACCTGGGGGATTGGCACCAGAGCCAGGGCCAATAATGCCATCGCCGGATTGAAAAAACTGACAGCAACCCACATATTGCGTAAGGTCAGGGGGAATACATCTTCTGCCTGTTCTTCCACAAAATTGGCCGAGCTTTCAAACCCGGAGATACCAAGAAGCGAGGCGGAAAACCCAAAAAACAAGGCAAGCCCGAGCCCCCCCTGGTCCGGGGTTGACAGGTTCAGGTGCAGTGTCGATAAGCCATGCTGGGAGATATAAAAAACTCCAAGCCCCAGCAGAATAGCCAATGTGCTTAAATGAAAGACGAAGATAATTATGGCCACTACCGAAGATTCGGTTATACCGATGATACTTAAGACCATGAAAAAACCAAGCAGTCCAATGGTTGCCGGTTCTACCGGGAGAGAAGCAAAAATCGTCTGTGCATAATGACATGCTTCACTCGCGGAAATGACTGCCGTCGCCATATAGGAGAGAATAGTGAGACAGGCGGCGATCGAGGCCCTGAACTTACTCGTAGTATTGAGCAGGGCATTATACGCACCACCGTTCAGCGGCAGCGCGCCAACGACCTCGGCGTATATGGCACGGTACAGGTAGAGCACCCCGGAAACCAGCAGCAGAACCAGCGGGGCCCATCTTCCCGAATAAATTATGGCAAGAGCGGAAACGTAGAGACACGACGAGGTTATATCGTTGCCGCAGATCGCGGTGGCCGGGAACTGCCCCATGCCGCTTTTTTTATGTTCAGTAAGGCCAGGAGTGTTGTTGGCGGGAGTATTTTCACTTCCTGGCTGTTGCCGAGTGTCGATATTTTGATCGGCGATCAATATCGGGTTGGTCATGATTTGCCAAAAAGTCTGAAAGAGTGATACAGCTTCAGGGCTTTATTGATGAACGTGTATGATTCTGTATCACCCTGGACAATATAGTCAACTGATTTTTTTGTCGAGCAGAGGCGCGGCAGTTGGATCGAACACCCGATACGCCAGTAATTTCGCCCGGTCACTCACGAAAAACCAGACCAATGCGTAGCCCCAGACAAAAAACGCCCAAGACCAGCCAATCGGCGTCATAAACAGGCCATAAACCGCGATCAACGTTGCCAGAATCTGCGTGCTGAGCACTGCCAGCCATAAAATCTTCGCGGGTCGAATCGACCAGAACGGGCCGCGTGTGCGGGTGAGAAATATCGTCAGATGTCCAGCCACTGACAGCATCAGGTACATCAGTGTCTGGATATGTGCTCGGTCGAGATGGTAAACCCGCTCGCCGAGGTAAAATAGGCCAAAAGCCGCCACGGGTCCGATAACGCCTAACACCGTGGCTATTCCCAGAACCATACGCATGTTCCAGACCTCGGGCTTATCCTGGTAATGCACGTTGTCATAGGCAATGGACAGGATTGCCCCATCATTGAGCAGGGCCAGCATCACAATCATAACCGCCGTCAACGGATAAAAGTTAAAGATCAGGATCGCCATGGTCATAAACAGCAACACGCGCAATGTCTCGCAGATGCGATAGATTGCATAGCTGTTCATGCGTTGGAAGATTTTCCTACTCTCCTTTATCGCATCGATAATCACCGACAGGCCCGGCGACATCAGGACGATGGACGCCGCCGCTCGTGCCGCATCAGTTGCGCCCGAAACGGCGATGCCGCAGTCGGCTTTCTTCAACGCCGGGGCATCATTTACCCCGTCGCCGGTCATGCCGACGATATGGCCCTGCTGCTGCAGAACATCGACAATATGGAACTTATGTTCCGGGAAAACTTGAGCAAAGCCGTCAGCCTGGTCGATGAGCTGCGCCAGTTGTCCGGTCTCGTGGTGCTTCGTCTCGCCAAAACCGGCGGCATCGAGGATATTGGCCCCCATCCCCAGTTGCTCAGCAGTTTCCCGAGCGATGGCCAGTTGATCTCCCGTGACCATTTTTACCCGCACGCCCATTTGCCTTGCAGTAGCGATAGTCGTCTTCGAGTCTTCTCGCGGCGGATCAAAAAGCGGCAGCACGCCAAGAAATTGCCATTGGTCCAGAACATCCGTTTTGGCCACCCCCAACGAACGAAAACCGCGCTCGGCAAAGCCGTCGATTGCCTCATCGACAACCTTCTTAATCTCGCCTGCATTGGCAGACAATCCAAGGATGACCTGCGGCGCCCCCTTCGCGACACTGAAGGTCCTTCCATCTGCCGCTTGAATCTTAGCCTCAGTGCGTTTATGCACCGGGTCAAAAGGTTGAAAATGGATCATCTGATAGTTGTTCAGCGCCTGCTTGTTTTTCAGGCCGCCCAGCACCGCCAGATCAATAGTGTCCTGATTTTCTGCCCGTGAGGCCAGCGCAGCGCTCTGGATAACCTGTTCGGCCGAGACGTCATTCACACAGAAGGGCTCGCCCAGGGTCAGTTTATTCTGAGTCAGTGTTCCGGTCTTATCAGAGCAGAGAATATCCATACCGGCCAGCTCCTCTATGGCCACCAAGCGACTGACAATCGCCTCTTTTCTGGCAAGCAGACGTGCGCCGACCGCCATAGTCACCGACAATACAGTCGGCATTGCCACGGGAATTGCGGCCACGGTCAGCACCAGGGCAAACTGCAGCGTCGTGAGCATCTGATCGCCGCGAACCAGGGCAACCGCCAGAATCAACACCACCAGGCTTACGGCGAGAATAATCAGATAATTGCCGATTTTCAGCACGGCGCGTTGGAAGTGACTGTCTGTCTTGGCACCCTGCACCAGCTGCGCCGTTTTGCCGAAGTAGGTGTTCGAACCCGTGGCATATACCAGCGCCTCTATTTCACCCTGGCGAATGATCGAACCTGAAAACACCGCCGCACCAAATTTACGCTCGACGGGTAATGATTCGCCGGTCAGCGCCGACTGGTCGACCTCCACCGGATCACCCTCCAGCAACCGGGCATCGGCCGGCACAATGTCACCCAGCCGGACGCGGATAACATCCCCTGGCACGATCTCCCGCACCGCCGGCGCTATCCACCGGCCATCACGTTTAACCCGGGCCTTAATTGCCAGCTTGGCCTTCAGGGCAGCAATGGCATTGCCTGCCTGATGTTCTTCCCAGAAGGCAATAACGGCGTTTGCCACCAATAATAGGAGGATGATGAAAAAATCCGGCCAGTGCCTCACCAGGGCCGACAGAATCACCGCCACCTCGATCATCCAGGGGATGGGGCCCCAAAAATAAGTGAGAAACTTCAGCAGAGGGTTGGTTTTCTTTTCTACAAGTTCATTCGGGCCATATTGGTTCAGGCGTTTTTGCGCCTCGGCTTCACTGAGGCCTGACAATGAAGCCCCCAACATTTTCTGCAACTGAGCCATGGGCAGAGATTTAAGATCATCATTTGGGTCGAGTCCTGATTCAGGCACCAATTGGGAAGTCCTGGCTTGGCTGCTTTGAGAGTTCATACAGACGCCTCCTTTATGGCAACGTTAAGGTTGTGATACCTGCGTCTCTGCTGAAGATTGTTCGGGGACTTCTTTTCCCAACATTTTTCTAAGTTCTATGCCCATGACCATTTCTTTTTGGGAGAGCATATGGGCCAATTTATCCAAAACAGGGTGGTGATCGCCCAGAATTTTTTGCACCCGCAGACGGGCTTCCTCGACGAACCGGAAGACTTCTTCATCAATCTGCCCGGCTTTTTCTTCGCTGAAGCTCTTGCCGGGAGCAGTTCCTTGAGTTAGATGCACGGGCACTATCAGCCTTTAGGTGTTTAACTGCCGAAGAGTCCTTTGGTGATCAGTGCTGCAAAGTTTCTTTAGGTTTTCAGGCAGCACAAGGAACAGAGTCGTTCAGGCAGGATTTTCTGCCGAATTGGTAATAAAAAAGCTTATGCGTCTCAGCTCCTCAATCTGTCGATACATAACATAAGGATTCATTGCAACTTGTCTCGCAATAATTAACTATGGGTAATGGTGCCACAGAACATCACTACCATTAAAAAAGAGAACTCTACTAACTCCAGCGTACGGGATGGCAGTCGGATAAGCCCAAAGCTGTTTACGCCAGAGAGCCAGAACTAAGCCTATCTTGATCGCCCCTATGCCACAGCAGAAATACTGCAGCAAAGACCTTTGTCCCAAGTGAGAGGTGCTGCGAGGAAAGAAGGATGAGGTCCGCAATGAGTTCCTGCGGGTCCTTGCTGACTCCCATACCATGAGCCAGGTTTTAGAGTCTTGGCTGGACTGAATGATCCAGCCTACTTTCAGCCAAGGTTTAATTTCGTTTTTTTTAGTACTCGCCTGATAGTTTCATGCGAGATATTTACAATATAGTCCAACTCCACGACTTTATCCGCTAGCAAACAAAGAGACCATTTCGCCTGCCCTTCGGGAGGATCACTACAACTGAGCGCAACAAGATGAGCTTCGAAATCGCCATCGGCCTTGCAGTTTATAGTATACAGACTTCAATATATAGACGCAACAGGATGACTTTGTAATACCCATAGAAAAAAATTGCAACCATGATTGGATATGTCGGCATCAGCAGTTTACAGAAGGTTAATCCAACCTGAATCAACCTTTAGATATGACTGCATCAGGGATTTCGTAATGCTCATCACCGACACGGATTACATTTAGATCACCTTCTTTTTTCGCCGAGAATTCTGCAGGATCCGCCTGACTGACATCGGCACCAACGGCTTTACCGTTTTCAAAGAAAATTGCCCGGATACTTCCGTCAGGTTTGGTTATGGTGACGATACCGTTGCCTTTGCCCTCTCGGGTTACACTGAACGAGCAGTGAACTTTCGGCTGCCCTTTGGCCACAATGCATGAGATTTTTTTGGAGGACACGGGCTGGGGTGTTTTCTTGGTATCATCTGGGTTAGATATGATTATTTCGAGGTTGTAATTGGCGATTTCGTTCCAACGTACCGCACCACGCATCTGATAGACACGAATCTTGTATTCGCCGCTTGTGGGTAGAATACCTTCATATTGGTTATCGTTTGTAGAACCGTTAAAGAATGTGCCCTCGCTTTCTCCTGGTGCCAGAATATTAAAGTAGTTAGCGTCATTGTCGGTTACCATACTGACGTTCATATACTGGCCTTTACCGGCACCAAGAACATAATCGATAATTTCAGGACCTGTTATCGATCCCTCGACGACTGCACTGCTGGCGCCTGTCTTGAAGTGGACGAGTTGCGTGCTAATATCACTTTGCGCGACCGCTGCAGAAATATTCAACGATATAAACAGTATTGCAACAGATGAAACGCGCAATAGAAATCTGATCATGGTAACCACCTTTATTTAAAGTTTTTTAAATTTCAACAACATATCAATGGCAAGAGGACCTTTCACAGTTCCAATATCCGTATGTTCAACGCATAGTTATTAAGATTCAAATCCTGATTACCGGGTTCACTTACACACCGTTTCAGGATCGATTAAAGGTTGTTGCAACTGTGGCCATCGCGGGTAAGCAACAGATCGGCCTCCTTCGGTCCCCAACTTCCCGGCTGGTTGAGGTGGCACGGGTCATGAGTATGCACCGGTTCTACCACCGCCCAGGCCAACAGCCGTAATAGTTCTGGGTTTATGTGCGGCAATATCCCGAAACATATGGGAAATTACTCCCTAGGGCAGATTGTAGGCTTCGATTTTATTCTCTATGGCCAGTTTCTGGAGTTTGGGAATCAATCCCCAGTGCCCTCCGATCACCCGGCGAATCAATCCTTCATGGCCAAGATGATTCAAACCCTTTACCCCACCGTCTCCCTGCCCGGCAGCGTACACCAGGGTCAGAAGTCTGGGATGCCTGTTTTTCAGAAAACATTCCTCCAATCGGACCACGATTTCTTCCGCAAAACCGATTTCGACAAACCCACCGGCGATATGCAGAAATTCAATTGTATTCAGTTGCCTGATCTTGTCAACCGATCCGTATGTCTTGATGATCCAATCCAGTGCTTGCTGGGATAACGGATGATGCCTGGCAACCTCTTCGGCATAGCGGATCTCCACTTTGTTAACATCGGCGAGTGTCTGCCCCATCTCGGGCTGCGGATGGACTTGGATGAAATAGACTGGATGCCCCTGGTGCAGGGCATCGCCGATTTCGAAATCCCGTTTGGAGCGGCCTATGCCCGGATATCTTCATCTGGTTCACAAATCATTGCATACACAGTCCAATCCATAGGAGGATCAAGGATTGCCAAACCCATTTTTTTTTCGGATTTACTCAGATTAACCCATTTTGGTTCGACCTGCATTTTGAAAACTTTGCCCTTTGTGGAAACGCTTATAGACAGCTTGTTCTCCTGGCTTTTGGGCTTTTGAGGAATATCATTCAATAGCATGCCCAGACGGGAAATGTTGCTCACGGTTCCCGAGAAGGAATCAACACCGTCTGATAGATTGGCAACCAGATTTTGCACTTCAACTCTTTGGTAGCGTCGCTTACTCATTTTTACCTCATTTGGTTCTGATTGAATGCCACTTCTCTCACTCAGAATATTTTAGTGCTCTATTGATTAGAGGGAAGAAATATTGTCGATGAGTTAACCTGGCTCTTTTTTTGATTTATGGTTGTGAGAGGAGTGTCACCAGAGTAAATCCAATTTGTGCCTGATGCACTGAAACCGAGTTAAAAACTTGGCCAAATAAATGAATTGCACCGGAAATTTTATTATATACACAACCATCATTACAGTGATCTTGCAGACGCATTACAATGTAGTAATGTATTGTCCACTTTTTTTCCGTATCTGCCGGCAGTTGTTATTTTGACAATCGTTAAGGAGGTTAGTAATCTATGCCGCACGCTATACTTGGTTACGAGCCGGCAGGTTTGCTTCCTAAGCCTGCCTTGTTAGGCGACTATTTATCACCTGCCACCCCAACTGGTTACTCTTGCGATTTTGCCGAACGCGGTTGGTGCTGTCTTCCTGTCGATCTGGGCTGCTGTTGACTCAATTATAGTATTGGTTGCAGACTGTGTTGCCAAAAGATGGGATAGCTGACACATTGAAACTTTTCCTTTGATCACTGAGCCGTTATTTAGGTTTATCCATACGATCGTTTTTCATCAATCAAGAGAGAAATAATGACTACACCATCTATTACCACCCTGTTCCTGGACATCGGAGGTGTGCTGCTTACCAATGGCTGGGGCCGTGAAAGTCGTCGCCAGGTCGCTGAAGATCTTGACCTGGACTTTACCGATATGGACGAGCGCCATCATCTGACGTTTGATACGTATGAGGAAGGCAAACTCAGCCTGGATGAATATTTGCGACGGGTTATTTTTTACGAAGAAAGGCCGTTTACCCTGGAAACCTTCAAACAAATCATGTTCGATCAATCACGGCCCTTTGCTGAGATGATCAACTTAATGGCCAGACTCAAAGAGCGTTATCAACTAAAAATTGCCACCGTCAGCAATGAAGGACGTGAACTGACTGAATACCGTATTCGACAGTTCAATTTGACCAACTGGATTGATCTCTTCATTGTTTCCAGTTTCGTTCATATTCGCAAGCCGGATGTTGATATGTATCGCATCGCACTGGATGTGGCACAGGCTCAGCCGGAACAGGTCATTTACATTGACGACCGCGCCATGCTGGTAGAAGTGGCAAAAACGATGGGCATTCACGGAATTCACCATACCGGCATTAAAACCACTCAACAGGCATTATCCCAATTTGGCCTGACAATGGAGGTATAATGAAAGAGACCCGAGATCCTGCCTTTATTGTTATCTTTGGTGGGGACGGAGACTTAACGCAGCGTAAGCTTATTCCGACACACTAGAACCTCTGTATGGAGGGATAATTTCCGGAACAGTTTGCCACCCTGGATGTCGATCGTAGGGAAATGGACAGTGCCTTGTTCCATCAATATCTGCGTCAGGGTGTGGACCCATTTATCCGGGGACAAGGAACCTGCCTGCCTAAATGAAGAAGGCACTGCTGCCAATTCCGGCACTGAAACGTTTTTCGCTTTGATCAGTGCCATTGGCGGCAAACTGATGAAAGCAACGCACAACGGGATATATTGATTGATAGGTGTTTCTAAAATGAGGCGGCATTGATTGGCAACAGGAACACTCGTGCTGCTGCTTGCAACTCGAGCGGCAGGAGCAGGTTTTCGTCCTGTACCGGGCAATTTTCTACATTACCTTATCTGGCAATTGACTTCGGAGTGCAGTTAGAGAAGGGAGAAATTAGTCATAATGGAGCACATATCCATCATGTGGCATACGGTAAGGGAAAGCCGGTGGTGGTGCTGCATGGGGGATTTATGCAAGAGTACCTATTTGCAATATTGCCAAAAGCCGTTGCTTTAGCACTGTAGGGTTTGATCGGTTGACTGCGGATGGGGTGGTTACCAAAAACACTTTCATGCGGGGAGCTTGGGTTACCTTGACTCGCCTAGAACGTTGATTTGAATACCGACAAAAAGGATATTTTCAAATGACACCTGCAGAGCGTCGCTCTTTATATATCCGTCGCTTTCTCCCTTTGATTTCTCTGGTCCTTTTTGCAGCTGCACTTTGGTTATTGCATGATACCCTGCGCCAAGTGCGCTATCACCAGGTCCTCGCCCAGCTCCGGGCTATCTCTGCCACACATATACTGGCCGCCCTGGGGCTGACTTTCTTGAGCTATCTGGTGATGACGGGCTATGACCGACTGGCCGTCTCTTATATTCACCATCCACTCCATATTGGGAAAGTGACTTTAGCCTCTTTTATCAGTTATGCCTTCAGTAATACTATCGGCCTGTCCCTGCTCACCTCCGCGTCCATCCGCTATCGGCTTTATTCGGCATGGGGCTTATCGGCTGAAGAGATTGCCCGCCTTGTCGCCTTCACTACCTTGACATTCTGGCTGGGAATCGTCACAGTGGCGGGTGTGGTGTTTATGGTCGAACCTATGCCGATGCCGGTCCTGGGACAAATAGCCGTTCATACCGTCCGCCCTATCGGCCTGCTCTTTGCCGGATTCGTCTGCATATATATCCTCGCCGTCTTATTCAGAAAAAAATCTTTCGTCTTTCGTAACTGGGAACTCCGTCTCCCTTCCGGCCGTCTGGCAGGGGCGCAGCTGCTGGTCGGCTCAATCGACTGGATCCTGGCCGGATGCGTCCTCTTTGTGCTCCTCCCGGAACAGGCCGGGTTTTCCTTTTTCCAGTTCCTCGGCATCTTTATCCTGGCCCAGGTTGTGTCCTTAATCAGCCATGTCCCTGGAGGGCTTGGGGTCTTCGAATCAATCGTCCTCCTATCCACCCCAGCCATTCCGGCGGATGCCTTGATCGGCTCGATGTTGGTCTACCGGGCAATCTATTATCTGCTGCCCCTGGCATTGGCGGCACTTTTATTAGGCGGTAATGAACTTTTAGAGAGAAAAACCCAGCTCAAGAAAGCGGCACAGCAACTGGACCGATGGTGGGGAGTCATGGTCCCGAACCTGTTGGCGGCGACCACACTCATCAGTGGTGCCGTACTGCTTTTTTCCGGGGCTACTCCGGCGGTGCCCGGACGCCTGGACTGGCTCTATGATATTTTTCCCCTGCCGGTAATCGAATTATCTCATTTCCTCGGCAGCTTGATCGGCATCTGCCTGCTGCTGCTGGCGAGGGGACTACAGCGACGCATTGATGCCGCCTATGTCCTTACGACGGTTTTTCTCGCAGTCGGCAGTATTCTCTCCCTGACAAAGGGCCTGGATTACGAGGAAGCGCTCCTCCTTGGCCTGATGCTCCTGGCTTTGCTTCCTTGCCGGCGACATTTTTACCGGCGGGCGTCGTTATTCCATGATTCTTTGAGTGTGGGATGGGGGATCACAATCGCGCTGGTGCTGGGGAGTTCTATCTGGCTGGGAATTTTTGCCTATAAGCATGTCGATTACTCCAGCGAGCTCTGGTGGCGGTTTGCTCTGGATGATAATGCGCCCAGGTTTCTTCGCGCCGCGGTCGGCAGTACGGTTCTACTGCTGATTTTTACTGCAGCAAGGCTATTGGAACCTGCCGGCAAAGATCCTGATCTGCCGGGCAGTGACGAACTGAACCTGGCCCGGAAAATCATCAATAACTCATCGAAGACACTCCCCAATCTCGCCCTGCTCGGTGACAAAATGCTGCTGTTTGATGAGCAGCACAGCGGATTTATTATGTACGGCGTTGCCGGCCGTGCCTGGGTCGCCCTGGGCAATCCAGTCGGCCCCCCGGCCTTGGCCCGGGAGTTGGCCTGGAAATATCGCGAACTGGTGGAACGACACGGCGGTCAGACGGTTTTCTATGAAGTCGACACCACCATGTTGCATGTCTACCTGGATATGGGTCTGACCCTGTTCAAACTTGGCGAGAATGCCACCGTACCACTGGCCGATTTCTCACTGGAGGGATCAGGGCGCAAAGGTTTACGCTACACCCACCGCCGTTTTACCAAGGAGGGATGTCATTTAGAAGTACTTCCCATCTCCGATGTCCCTGGACTGTTACCGGAATTACGCAACATTTCGGACGACTGGCTCAAAGACAAAAACACCCGTGAGAAAGGTTTTTCTCTTGGCTGTTTCGACGAGCAATATCTGCTTAACTTTCCAGTTGCCATCGTCAAGCAGCACGGTAAGATTGTCGCCTTTGCCAATCTCTGGCCGGGGGCAGACAAACAGGAACTGTCCCTCGATCTCATGCGCTTTGAGTCGCAGGCTCCACCTGGAATCATGGAGTATCTCTTCATCGGCCTGATGTTGTGGGGAAAAGAGCAAGGGTATCAATCCATGGATCTGGGTATGGCTCCTCTCTCCGGGCTTGAAAGCCGCTCTTTTGCCCCCCTCTGGAACCGAATCGGTGCCATGGTCTTTCAGCACGGGGAACATTTTTACAACTTTGAAGGCCTTCGCGACTACAAGAAAAAATTCAATCCAATCTGGGAACCTCGCTACCTTGTTTGCCCGGGTGGATTATTGACCCTGCCCTATGTCCTGGTAAAGACCGCCGGCCTCATCAGCGGCGGGATTACAGGAGTGATAAGCAAATAAAAGAGAGTATACATCGGGAAGCGGGCTCCTATTTCGGAGGAGGTGAACCTGAAGCTCCATGTTTCCCGAGTGCCTGGTATTGTTCTAATATCAACCGGGTAAGTTTTGGGTAATCTTCATCAAAATGGTGCCCGCCCGGTAATTCCAGGATTGCGGCCCGGGAACCGGCAAGGTTGCTGCAGGCTGTTTCCGCCTTTTCTTCCCGGCCGTAGACACACACAATCTTGTTCTTAGGCATGCGTGCTAATTCAGGGAGTATCGGGAGCCCGGAACTGTCCTTTCCCAACCAGCCTGAAACTTCTATCTCAAAATCCGCATTTTTAGAGACTGCCAGAAGTACCAGTAAGCGGACACTGGCTTGATCAGTCGGAGACAACAGATTATAAAGAGCCGGCAGAATATCGGCTCCGAATGAATATCCGGCCAGGACAAAATTTTTGGCCCCCCAGCTCTTCCGGTAATAAGCCATTGTTCCAGCTAATGCCTCAGCGGCCTGTTCAGGGGTTTTACGGCTCCAGAACCCGCGCAAGGTATCGATGCCGACCACCGGATACCCTTGTTTGGCCATTTCTTTTGCAACGGTACGATCGAGATCACGCCAGCCGCCGTCACCGGAATAAAATAAAGTAACCGTTTCATTTGTCCCTGTTGCGGGTTCTTCGACCACCGGCAGAGGTATCGATGGGCTATCGCTTTTGCCGAACAATTTCCGCAACTCCTCAAGAAGAACATCATCTACCGGAGTATCATACAGCACAATAGATGCTTTGGCTGCGGCGATGCCTCGAACGAAAATTCCCGTTTCCGGTTCTGGATTTTCGACCCAGACAGAACGCCAGTTCCCCGCAAGGTTCGGTGCCGATATGAGTTCGGTCTGCTGATCTTGTCGTCTGGTTTTAAAGGACGGGCACAATCGCAAAGAGGGGGGGAGTACGACCGTAAACCCAATGGATAGATTGGTGGCATTCTGAAGCGATGTGGTTACAGCATTGAAAAAAGGTATTAAAGCCCCATCACCAATGCCGCTTACGACAAGCGGTTTGTCGGCGGATATGGGGATTATCTCCCGAAGTGCGGCAATCGAGGCTGATATCTGTTTTAAATCTAGACATTGGTTGCTTTTTGAGGCAAATGCTCGTAAGGCACATTCCGCATCAACAATTGCCGCTTGAACGCCAAGGTGGGCGATCCGATTGGCCAGTTTGTCGGCATCGAATTTCTTGGTATCAATAAACGCCAGGACCTGTTCATGCTCCCCAAAGAGCGGATATGCAACAGCAATAGAGCCAAAAGTGTCTGTCTGCATTGTTTTCCGACGAATCGGATTTTTATCGTGCAGGAGAAACCATGCACCAAAAAATAACAGGATGAAAATGCCGGCCACAGAAAGGTATTTCGTTATTCTCATAATCTAGTATTGAGCAGGGCATTATACGCACCACCGTTCAGCGGCAGCGCGCTAACCTCGGCATAATGGCACGGTAGAGATGGAGCACCCCGGAAACTAGCAGCAGAACCAGCGGGGCCCATTTTCCCGAGTAAATTATGGCCAAAGCGGAAACGTAGAGACACGGCGAGGTGATATCGTTGCCGCAGATCGCGGTGGCCGGGAACGGCCCCATCCCGCTTTTTTATGTTCTGTGAGGCCAGGGGTGCGATTGGCGGGGGCTTGTTCACTTGCCGGCGGTTGCTGCGAGGGGATATTTTGATCGGCGGTCAAAGTCGGGTTGGTCATGATTTGTCAAAAGGTCGGAAAGAGTGATACAGATTCGGCCTTAAAGCATAACACTCGTACTGCTAAAAGACCTCATCCGCGCATCTCCGGCACTGTTAAACGCTTACGACTCAGAGGTTATTCAGGATATAACCGTTTTGCGGTTAACGGATACAATTTTACAAACGGTACTGGTCAGATTGTATCACTTTAAAAGGATTCATTATCAAAACAGGGCAGTGGGCCCCTTTCAAAACCCGTTCCGCCACCCGTCCGAGGATAATTTTCTCCAATCCTTTGGCTCCATGAGTGCCGATGATGATAAGGTTCGCATTTTTAGTCCTGGAAAATTCGATAATATGGTCAACTGGATCGCCGTATAGCACCTGCCCGGCAGAACCCGGACAGTTTTTTTGGGATTTTTGCACTAGGTCGGCCATTTTGTCCTGTGCAGCAGCACTAACTTTATCCTGATAATCCTGAGCAAACGGAGAACCTATCATAGCATCGCCGGGAAAGTCTTGAATTACATGAACGAAATGAATCACTGCCCCAAGTTTTTCCGCCATAGAAATGGCATACTTTACCAGTACATCGGTGCTTTTGGTAAAATCGACAGGTACAATAATTTGTTGCGTTGTTTCCATTTTTTTCTCCAGGTTAAATGATTCAGATTGGACTGACACGCTTGTTAAACTCAAAAAGATACAATAGGTCACCAGGCACCGCAAGATCAGATTGGGAACAAGCACCAGTTATTACGCCGTCGAATCTTAAGTTTAATACCTGGTTAGCTTTTCTGGAGTTTACGATACAGAGTTTTCCGGTCGATCTGCAGAATCTGGGCGGCAACTGACTGGTTTCCTTTGGCGGCTTTGAGGACATGGGCAATGTAGCGCATGCCCATCTCTTCAAGCGGGATCAGCTCCAACGGATTATCGGTTTCAAGAAAAAGAGCACTGCCGGTATGGCTGCGAATCTTCTGCGGCAGATCTTCCGGGATAATTTTATCAAAGAGAGTCATTGCCACCCCATGCTCCATCGCATTGCGCAGCTCCCGGACATTGCCCGGCCATTCATAACCGAGCAGACGTTTGGCAGTGGATTCACTAAGGCCCGTCACTTTTTTGCCCTGTTTGACGGCAAAGTCCCTGATGAATTTTCCAGCCAACAACAAAATATCGGCACCACGAGCGCGTAGCGGCGGAAGAGCCAGACTGATGACATTGAGTCGGTAGTATAAGTCTTCCCGAAAAAGACCATTGGCGACCGCCTGATCGATGTCAATATTGGTTGCGGCAATCACTCGGACATCGACAGCTATTTCCTCATTGCCACCGACAGGTCGGAGCTTGCGCTCCTCCAGGACGCGCAGTAATTTAGGCTGCAGGGAGAGGGGTATATCGCCTATCTCGTCCAGAAAAAGCGTGCCGCCATGCGCCTCGCGCACTAAGCCATTACGATCCTGCCAGGCATCGGTAAATGCCCCTTTGACATGACCGAAGAGCTCGCTTTCCAGCAGGTTGTCGGGCAAGGCCGAACAGTTTATAGCAACGAAGGGAGCCGACCTGCGCCGACTGTATTCATGCAGCGCCCTGGCGGTAATCTCCTTGCCCGCCCCGCTCTCTCCGGTAATCAGCACCGAGGTCTCGGTATCGGCAATACGCTCGAGGCGGGAAAAGAGATCTTTCATAACCTTGCTCTCCCCGAGCAGACCGGAAAAGGAGTGAATCGAGGCAACGGCCTCACTCAACACCTGTACCTGCTGTTTCAGGCGGCGATGATCCACCGCCCGCTGCAGGGCAACGGCGAGGATATCCATATCCAGCGGTTTGGTAATAAAATCATAGGCGCCGACACGAATTGCCTCGATAGCCGTTTCCATCGAGCCAAAGGCCGTCATCATAATGACCGGTATTTCCTGCCACTTGGCGGCCACCTCGCGGCACACCTCCATCCCGCTGACATCGGGAAGATTAATATCCGCCAGAATAACATCAGGCTGCTCGAGGGCGATCGCCGCCACACCGTCCTGGCCGGTAAGCCGGCAGCAGGTGGTAAAGCTACGTCGGGACAGACCGGTCTCGAGCATCTCGCTCATATCTTTGTCGTCTTCAATGATAAGGATGTGGCCAATCATTGTTCCGTCTCCTCCAGCAGCAAAAAGATGGAGAACCGCGCTCCCCCGGAGCGTCGGTTTTCGACCTCGATCCAGCCGTGATGTTCGTCAAGCAATTCCCGAGCGATGGACAGGCCAAGGCCCGTCCCCAAGCCTATCTGCTTGGTGGTAAAAAAGGGTGTAAAGATTTCCTCCAGCTGGTCTCTAGCGATCCCTTCCCCCTCATCGAGCACATCGATGCGAATACATTTTCTTATCTGATCATCGGTATGGAGCATGGATTTAAGGGTCACATTGGCGATTTCCACCTGCACATCTTTTCCTTTCGGGCTTGCCTGGATGGAATTCATAATAACATTCATAAATACCTGCTGGAGCTGCTGCACATCCATCCGGCAACCCATTTTTGTTTCCGGGGTGTTGTGTAATATCAGAGCAATACCCTGCTTGGACGCCATTGGCGCAAGAAGATGGAAAACCTGACGAATCACCGTCTCGATGTTTTCCAGGGTTTTTGGCTGGGACTTTTTCTTTCTTGAATAATCAAGGAGCTGGCGGATAATAGCCGTCATTCGTTCCGCCTGGGTCTTGATGATTCGGGCGCATCTAACAATTTCATCCGTCTCCAGCGGCTCGGCAATGATCATTTTGGCCCGACCGTCGACCACATTAAGCGGTGTCCCTAATTCGTGGGCGATACCGGCGGCGATCTGCCCGACCGTTGAAAGTTTTTCGGTATGGCGCAGCTGCTCCAGTGTCTTTAGTCGGGCCAGATTTTCAAAATGAATTTTCTCTTTGGCGATAAGCAAGCGGGTACACATATCATTCATGATACGGGACAGCCCGACCAGCTCGTCTTCACCCTTAATTTCCAGGTCCGGCATCAGGTTGCCCTTACCGATTTCAATCGCCTTGCGAGACAGTTTTTCCAAAGGCCGCCTGATTTTGATATGGATAAAAAAATAGACAATAATCCCGCTGGCAAAAGCGAGCAGCGAGGTAATCAGCAGCGAGCGAAGAAGCATCCTCTGGGCGAATTTCTCCCTGGCGGCAAGAGACTGGGTGAGCCGGATCGCGCCGACTCGTTCACCCGGAATAGCAACCGCCACAAAGGTATAGCGCTGTTGCTCCCGGTGGTCATCGAGCGCGGTAAAGCTTACCTGCTTTGGAAATCCAGTCTTGTCTGCGGTTTCCAGTTCCGAGATTGCCTGCCGGTGCTCCTGCTTGAGTTCATCGAGCCAGACCCAGCGGATAGTTATTAAATGATCGGCGCGGTTGGCATCATCGATGAGTCGGATCGCTTGTTCAGGTCCACTATTCTGCCAGGTATGGGAAATCATTGCGCCGACAATCCAGCCTATCTGTCTGGCGTTGTCGGCCATATCTCTATCGAACTGCTGTAATTCCGCCTCATAGTTTAGATTGCCATCGATAATCAGCATACCGATGATGCCCAGGAGCAGGTAGGTGTATATCTTCGAGAACAGTTTCATGATGCAAGGCTTAGGTCTTGTGCAGCAAGCGAGAGGAGATCGGAAGGCTTTACCCTGCAGGCTCTTTCTGATATAGGCATCAACACCAGAAGGAATCAGGAAGTCAACAGGTTGGTCCCTTTACCGGCAAGAGGCGTAGCGCCGGCCACCTTGGCGACAATTTTTCCGGGCTGGGCAAAACGATCGGCGCAGCGGGCAAAGAACATGCCGTTGGTTTTGCTGGTTATCGGCACTCTCTCTCCCTTCCCACCATTTTTGAGGGGATTGATCACCTCGGCAATCAACTCGCCCCGACGCACCATAGCTCCCGGCTGCAGATGAAAGGTGAGGATGCCCGGCGCCGAGGCGGTGATATAGTCAACTCCCTGCAACGGCGTCGCCTCGGCGATCAACTCCGGCAGAGCCCCCGGATCTCCTTCGATCAGGCCCCGTCGCTGCAAAAAGAGGTAAAGTTTTTCCGCATCTTGCTCAGTCATCCCCGGATCAGTGTCGGTGAGCCCGCGCAGCTCTACCGTAGCCGCAAGACAGGCTGGAGGAATTGGAAAACCAGCAAATTTCGCGGCCAGTTCCCACCAGAGTTTACTGTTTGCCTCGTCAAAGGGGCCATCCCCGGAATCCTCGGCTAACAGGGTCACCGGACTGCCCAGTTGCGCCGACAGATCGGCACCATTGGGCCAGAGCGCAGTGCCCATATAGACATGGAGCAGGGCTTGATGGTCGCAGTGCAGATCGAGAACGATATCCGCATCATGGGCAAGTGTCATAAGGAGGAGTTTTAAGGCTTCAGCTTCGGTCGTCGGTTGTCTGGCGGCAAGTATTTCCCGGGTAGCTTGACGGATTATTGCTATGTTTTTTCCCGCATCGGCACCGGACAGACCGTCGATTTTTTCGGCTATTTCGGCGGTGAGATCATAGTAGCGGCGGTTAAAATTAACGTTAGTGCTCGCATCAAAGCGCCCCTGGATGGTATCGGTCCCCCATTGCGCCAGCCCAATGGGATTGGCAACCGGCACAACAATAATCTCGCCGCTGATTTTCCCGGCGCTATCGGCTGTATCGAGCAGCTCGATCAGGCGGTTTGCCACCAGGTAACCCGGGGCTTCGTCAGCATGGAGTCCCGCCTGGATATAGGCTTTGACGCCACTGTTTTTAGCACCGAAATGGACGCTGATAACTTTTCGCTCAGTACCGACAGCCGCTATCGGCAACAGATGTTCTGCAACTTTTTTACTGGTCATGCGGGTGCCTCAATTTTGGTAACGGTCGGATCAGCCGGCAGCAAATGCCCCTGCCACCGTTTTTCGAGCCGCCTGATCAAAAAAACAAAGGTAAAAGTAATCGCCATGTAAAAGGCCGCTGCAGTGAGAAAAGCTTCATAGGGGCTGTAAAACCGAGAATTAATAATGCGGGCGGCCCCGGTTATATCAATGATGGTAATAACGCTGGCCAACGCACTGCCATGGAGCATAAAGATAATCTCATTGGAGTAGGCGGGCAGCGCTCTGCGAAAGGCACTGGGCAGAACGATCCGGCGCAGCATCAAGAACGTCGACATACCCGCCGCCCTGGCGGCTTCGATCTCACCGTGGTTGGTGGCGACGATGGCGCCCCGAAAAATCTCGGTGGTATAGGCGCAGGTATTCAAAGAAAATGTAAAAAGGGCGCAAAAATAAGCCTCTCTAAACAGCGGCCAGAGAAAACTTTCTTTCATCCAATCGAACTGCCCGAAACCATAGTAGACCAGAAACATCTGAACGAGAAGCGGCGTTCCCCGAAAGAAAAAGACAAATGCCCTGATCGGCGCCTGGACAAAAATATTGCCGGAGGTTCTGAGCACCGCCAGGGGTATGGCAAAAATCAACCCGAAGGTGAGGGAGATGATGACCAGGATCAGGGTATTCTGCAAACCTTTCAGATAAATATCGATATTTTCGACAATAATTGAAAAATCCATGACCTATTCCCTTCTCACTCCGACACTGTAACGCTCCTCAAGGAATTTGAGCAAATAGATGGAGACGGTGGTAATGAGCAGATAATTGATGGCGACCACGACATAAAAGGTAAAGGGCTTTCGCGTCGCCCCCGCAGCCATCCCGGCCTTGCGCACCATATCGTCAAGGCCGATAATGGACACCAGGGCGGTGGTTTTGACCAGCACCAGCCAGTTATTGCCAAATCCGGGCAGGGCATGGCGCACCATTTGCGGCAGCAGGATGCGGTTGAAAACCTGCATCCCGTTCATGCCGTAGGCATGTCCTGCTTCCAATTGACCTGGATTGACGGCAAGAATGGCCCCCCGGAAGGTCTCGGTCATATAGGCCCCGAAGATAAAGCCGATGGTCGAAATACCGGCGATAAAGGGGTTGATATCAACGTAGTCGGTATATCCTAACAGCGGGGCCAGCCGGTTGATCAAGACCTGTCCGCCAAAATAAACCAGCAGCATCAAAACCAGATCGGGAATGCCGCGAATCACCGTGGTATATATCCTGGCGATGCTGCTCAGCACCGGGGATCGCGACAGCTTAGCCATAGCGCCGAAAAATCCCAGGAGGATCGCGAGCAAAAGAGAAACCAGCGAAACCTCCAGGGTCAGGATGGTCCCCTCAAAGATACTCGGTCCATAACCGTGCAGCGAGAACATCGGCTAGGCCACGGTCCAGCAAATAGAAAGCCTCTCATTTTCCGTTTGGCTCGAGGGGCATGGAAAATGAGAGGAGAATGGCTTATTCACCGTAGACATTGAAGTCAAAATATTTATCCTGAATCTTTTTGTATGTCCCGTTGGCCCGGATGGTATCAATAGCTTTATTGAACATCTCCGCCAGGTCTTTATCTTCCTTGCGAATAGCAATGCCGGCGCCGTTACCGAACCACTTCGGATCATTGAGATCAGGTCCGATAAAGGTATAATCCTTGCCTTCGGGTTTTTTCAAAAAACCATCCGACAGCGCGACACTGTCGGCAAGGAGCATATCGACACGTCCGGCGGTAAGATCCAGATAGGCCTCGTCCTGGGTGCCGTAGCGCTTGACATTGACGTCTTGGCCATAATTGTCGGTGAGGTATTTGTCATGGATAGTGGCCCGCTGCACACCTACGGATTTGCCTTTGATCGCTTCGCGGGAAAAACTCTCCATTGTTCCTTTTTTGACAATGAACTTGGCCGGGGTCTGATAGTATTTATTGGAAAAATTAACTTTTTTCAGCCGCTCTTCAGTGACCGACATCGAGGCGATAATTGCATCGTATTTCTTGGCCAGCAGACCAGGAATAATGCCGTCCCAATCCTGGGCGACCAGGGTCACTTCCACGCCCATAGCTTTACCAAGGGCCTTGGCGATGTCGATATCAAATCCGGCCAGCTGACCATCGGGCTGCACATAACTAAAGGGAGGATAGGCTCCCTCCACGCCAATTCGCACCTTTGACCAGTCTTTGGCTAGAGCTAAACCGCTTGCGGTGAGAAACACGCATATTGACACAACAGCAAAAATCCTTTTCATTTGTTTCCTCTTAGCGTTAAATTTTGTACCGCGTGATTCCGCCTGCTACATCATGGCGGCGACAAACATTTTGAAACGCTCCGTTTTCGGCGCATCAAAGACCTCAGCCGGAGTGCCGTTTTCAATGATCAGCCCGGCATCAAGAAAGATAATCCGGGAGCTGACTTCTCTCGCAAAGCCCATCTCATGGGTCACGACAATCATCGTCCGACCCTCCGCTGCCAGATCACGCATAACCTGGAGGACCTCTCCGACCAGCTCCGGGTCAAGCGCTGAGGTCGGTTCATCAAACAGGATAACCTCCGGCTCCATGGCCAGAGCCCTGGCGATTGCCGCTCGCTGCTGCTGACCGCCGGAAAGATGTACGGGGTAGGCGGCCAGTTTATCGCCAATGCCCACCTTGTCGAGATAGTAAATCGCCTTCTCCCTGGATTTTTTGCGCTCCTGCTTTAAAACATGCACCGGTGCTTCCATGACATTTTCCAGAATGGTCATATGCGACCAGAGGTTGAACTGTTGAAAGACCATGGCCAGCTTGGCCCGGATTCGTTCAACCTGTTTCCTGTCGGCCGGCTGATTCTCACCCCGGCGGTTTTTTTTCATCAGGACCTCTTCTCCGGCTACCCTGATAATGCCGCTGTTGGGAATTTCAAGCAGGTTTATACAGCGCAGAAGGGTACTCTTGCCCGATCCTGATGAGCCGAGTACGGAAATAACCTCCCCTTGCGACGCGGTGAGATGAACACCTTTAAGGACCTCATTTTCACCAAAACTCTTGTGCAGATTTTCAACTGAAATCGCCTGTCGGCTGCTGTCCATAAAGCCCTTTGCGGTATGGTGTTGGTTGTAGAGGTATGCCAAGCATTACCATGCTTGGCTGATATAATAAACAATTCACGTCGTTGTCAATGGAAAGCACCCTACCATAAAGTTTTACGACACCAGCAAAAATAATTCACTTCTTTAAAAAAATGATGCACAATAATTAACCGGAAGCCATTGACATTAAGCCCAGCCGATCAACATTATAGGCTTGCATGAACGCTTTGACGAAGGTACGGTAACATATTGCTGAAACTGTATTTTTTAACACTTTAGAAGAAGATAAAAATCTTTATTTTATAATGCCGGCGTTGATTATAAAAAAAGCATTGCTCAAGGTGTTCAAATAATGTATGTAGGCAAAAAACAGCAGCACTGATGGGCATTCGCCGACTGACGCGTTGTACCTGTTCACCACCACCCATTGTCGATTTGAGACAAGAAAGCCACTACCTGAAATAGACTTTGTTTTGCTAATCCTTTTTGACCCATCTTATTGGTCAAGTTGGAACAAATGAATTTAATTTTTTACTCAAAGGTACGCTACAATGAAAGTACAAAAAGTTATGGTTGAGGAACAAGACGAGCCTCCAGACGGACGAAGCACATCTGCTTTTTTTCCTCCCACCCAACCTGAAGTCCACTCCTTTCGAAAGCGCTGGTTCCCGCATGCAACTAAAGAAAACTGGAACGACTGGCGCTGGCAGCTCCGCCACCGCATTACCACATTCAAACAACTGGAAACCATGTTGCAGTTGTCTGACAACGAACGTAAAGGGTTTCAGTTTCAAAATGTGACCCTGCCGTTGGCTATTACGCCCTATTATGCAAGCCTGATAAATCCTGACAACCCAGAGCAGGCAATCCGTCGGGGAATGGTGCCGGTATCGAGCGAGCTGCTGGTATCTCCGGGAGAAGCCCGCGACCCCTTGGGTGAAGACGGCCATAGCCCGGTAAAAGGAATAGTCCACCGCTATCCGGACCGGGTGCTCTTTCTTGTCACCGATTACTGCTCCAGCTACTGCCGCTACTGTACCCGGTCACGGATGGTCGGACAACGCAAGAAAGGCGGGATCAAACAATGGCAGACGGCGATAAATTATATAGCCCGGCACCAGGAGATCAGGGATGTCCTTATCTCCGGCGGCGATCCGCTGACCCTGGCCGATGAACAGCTGGACTGGATTCTTGGCAAACTCCGCCAAATTGACCATGTCGAGGTGATCCGCATCGGCACCAAAACGCCCATGGTTCTGCCCCAGCGGATCACTCCCGAACTGGTCAATATCCTGAAAAAGCACCACCCCTTGTGGATGAGCATCCATTGTATGCATCCCGATGAATTGACGGCAGAATCACGGCAGGCCTGTACCATGCTGGCCGATGCCGGGATTCCTCTCGGCAGCCAGACGGTTCTGCTGGCTGGCATAAATGACTCGGTCACGACCATGCGCAGCTTGATGCACGGCCTGATGAAAATACGGGTCAAGCCCTATTATCTCTATCAGTGCGACCCGATTGTGGGTTCGTCGCATTTTCGAACGCCGGTATCAAAAGGTTTGGAGATCTATCAGGGCCTGCGCGGCCATACCACCGGCTACGCCGTGCCGACTTATGTCATCGACGCCCCCGGTGGCGGTGGCAAGATCCCGCTTCTCCCGGAGACAGTGGTAGGACGCGACGGCGACGATTTGCTGATCCGCAACTACGAAGGCAATGTTTATCGGTATCCGGATATGCCCGTGTATAAATCGGGCATAAAACAAGGTGAGGAACGGCGATGCGAATAGGCATGACCTATGATCTGCGCGACGATTATCTCGCCGCCGGCATGAGTGAAGAAGAGACCGCGGAATTCGATAAGCTCGACACGATCGAGGCAATTGAGCAGGTGATTAAAGCAGCGGGCCATGAAACGGTGCGGATCGGCAACGTGACGAGCCTGGTTAGCCACCTTGCAAGAAACGACCGCTGGGATCTGGTTTTTAATATTGCCGAAGGACTGCATGGTTTCGGCCGGGAAGCTCAGGTCCCTGCCCTGCTTGACGCCTATCAGATCCCCTATGTTTTTTCGGGTCCCCTGGTGCAGGCGGTGACCCTGCATAAAGGGATCGCCAAGCATGTGGTGCGCGACAGCGGCCTGCCGACCCCGGCTTTTGCGGTAATCAATTGCCTGGGCGATATTGCCGGTGTGCAACTGCCCTATCCCCTTTTCGCCAAACCGGTAGCCGAGGGAACCGGCAAAGGCATCAACGCCGCCTCGAAAATCACCGACCGGCATATGCTGCAGACAACCTGCGCCGAGTTATTGGTAAGCTTTAAACAGCCGGTGCTGGTGGAAACCTTTCTGCCGGGCCGGGAATTTACCGTGGGCATTGTCGGCAACGCTGAAGGCGCGAGGTCACTCGGCGTCTTGGAAGTGTTGCTGCTGGCCGATTCCGAACCCGAGGTCTACTCGTATCATAACAAGGCGTTTTTTGAGAACCTGGTGGAATATCACGCGGTCGATGATGCCGAGGCACAAAAAGCTGCAGAAGTGGCTTTAGCCTGTTACCGGGTTCTTGGCTGCAGCGATGCAGGGCGGGTCGATTTGCGCTCAGACAGCCAGGGGCTGCCTAATTTTATCGAAATCAATTCTCTGGCCGGACTGCACCCGGTAATCTCCGATCTGAGCATTCTGGCCGGCAAACACGGCATCAACTATCAACAATTGATCGGCAGCATTATCGATGCCGCCATCAACCGCCTGGGGTTACAATAAAACCGTGAAAAAAACCATAGGCCTGGTTCATAACCAGCCGATCCCGGAAGGCCAGGCCAACTGGGAATCCTCGGTCGATGTGATGGCCCAGGTCGAAGCCATTGAAACCGCTCTAATCGATCTTGGCTTTGCTGCAGTGCGCCTCCCCTTTACCAGGGATCTGGGCCTTTTTGTTCAACAGATAGAAAAAGCCCGGATTACCACTGCTTTCAACCTCTGCGAATCGGTCGACGATAATCCGCAGTTTGTCGCCCACCCGGCAACGGTTCTGGAACTGCTGAATATCAATTTTACCGGCTCTGCCGCTTCCACCTTGATGACAACTACCGACAAGCATCTGGTGAAACTGGCTCTTGAGGCAGCAGGTCTGCCTACGCCGAAATCCTGGCTATTTTCCGGAGGTGAGCCGCGTGATTATCGCGGTCTGCAGTTTCCGGTCATCTTAAAGCCTCAATTTCAGGACGCAAGTATCGGCATTGATCAGGAATCGGTCGTAACCGAACCATCTCAGTTGCCGGCAACCCTGCGGGAATTTTATAGCGCATATGGACCGATTGTGGTTGAAGAGTATATTGACGGGCGCGAGTTCAATATCTCCCTGCTCGGCTCGGACCAGCCCGAGCTTATGCCCATTGCTGAAATCGATTTTTCCGGTTTCCCCGACGATTTATTTAAGATTGTCGGCTATAGGGCAAAATGGGCCCCGGAATCAATAGAATACCGGCAATCAAAAAGAATCTTTCCGTCTCTGCCGACCAAGTTGGCTACAGAGCTGGCAATGGTTGCTGTCCGGTGCTATCAGCTTTTTGGCCTGCGCGATTACGGCCGGGTTGATCTGCGCCTTGATGCCGGCGCCAAACCTTACGTGCTGGAAATAAACGCCAATCCCTGCCTGAGCCCGGATGCCGGCTTTCCGGCGGCGGTACAGAGCAGTGGACTTAACTACCAGGCCATGGTCGAAAAATTCGTCTCAATGGTCAGCGCCAGGAGCAACTAACCATGCTGGTTCGTGCTATCATCCCGGAAGATCGCAGGCAGCTTATAGAAATTATCGGCAAACAGCATAATTTTCTCCAGTGCGAGATAGACATCGCCACCGAGGTCATTGATGAGACCTTTAACCCCAGAGAAGACTACCAGGCCCTGGCCGCCTTTGACGATACATCACGGCTTCTCGGCTTTGTCAGTTTTGGGCCAATCCCACTGACCGTAAACCGCTATGATATCTACTGGATTGCCGTCGATCCCGACAATGGCCGCCATGGAACCGGGACCGTGCTACTGAAAAAAATGGAAGAACAACTGAAAAAATCCGGATCCGGCCATATATATGTAGAAACGTCGTCGACTGCCGGGTATCTGCCGGCGCGGCTCTTCTATGAGAAAAACGACTATACCCTGGTCAGCCATATTCAAGATTTTTACCGCGAAGGGGATGATAGAATGATCTACCGGAAAATTTACTGATATGTTTCGAATCAGGCGAATATATGACAACGCCCTGGCCATCGACCAGGATGCGATCACTGAGGTGCAGCGGATCCTCCGTCTGCAGTTCTCCGACTTACCGGAAGAAGCCGGTTCCAGCTTGTTGCGAAAACTGGCTGATCCACTCAAATACCGACTGCGCACCATGTTATTCGTCGCAAGCGACCATCGAGGCCGGATTAAAGGTTTTGCTCTTGTCAATCATGCCCCGGATCTGCATTTCTGTTATCTTGATTTTATTTCCGTCGATCTGATAACCTCGGGCGGCATCGGCGGTGCTTTATATAGCAGGGTACGCGATGAAGCCAGGCGGTTGAAGACCACCGGCATTTTTCTGGAATGTCTGCCCGATGATCCTGCTCTCTGCAGCGATAAGACAATCCTGAAACAGAACAAGGCCCGGCTGCGTTTCTATGAGCGTTTCGGCGTGCAGGTGATCAGCAACACCGCCTACGAAACGCCGGTAAAAGAAGGGGATGAATGCCCGCCGTACCTGCTTTTTGACGGTCTGGGCCAGACCGATACGCTGACAAAGGACTATGCCCGTAAGGTGGTGCATGCCATCCTCACCAGAAAATACGGCAAGCTCTGTTCCGAAGAATATAACGCCCAAGTCATCGACTCCTTTGCCGACGATCCGGTCACCTTCAGGGCTCCCCGCTATATTAAAGAGGTCGAAAAAAATGACTTCCCGCAAGCCGTCTCCATTGACCAGCGCATTGCCTTAATCGTCAATAAGGGGCATAACATTCATCATATCCATGAGCGCGGCTATGTCGAGGCCCCGGTGCGAATTTCCTCCATCGAAAAAGGCATTATGCCGACCGGGCTGTTCGATCCCATTGACGTACGGCATTTTCCCGAAAAGCATATCAAAGCGGTACATAAAAGTGACTTCGTCGAATATCTCAAGCGAATGTGCCAGACCCTGGAGCATGGCAAATCGGTCTATCCCTATGTCTTTCCGATCAGAAACGCCACCAGGCCTCCTAAAGAAAAGTCGGTCCGCGCCGGTTACTACTGCATCGACACTTTTACGCCACTGAACCGCAATGCCTACCCGGCAGCTAAAGGAGCCGTTGATTGCGCCCTGACGGCGGCGCTGCAGATTTTATCCGGCTACCGCATCAGTTACGCTCTGGTCAGACCACCCGGACACCACGCCGAGAGCAAGGTTTTCGGCGGTTTCTGTTATCTGAACTCCAGCGCCATCGCCGCGCACTATCTAAGCGTCTATGGCCGGGTGGCGGTGCTCGATGTGGATTACCATCATGGCAACGGCACCCAGGACATCTTTTACCAGCGCGACGACGTGTTGAGTGTCTCCATTCACGGTCATCCGAGTTTTGCCTATCCGTACTTCAGCGGCTTTGCCGACGAGACGGGGGAAGGCAAAGGGATCGGCTGTAACCGCAATTATCCCATGCCGGAAGAACTCGACGGAACCGGCTACCGCCAGGTTTTGCAGCGGGCTCTCAGCCGCATAGCAAAATTCAAGCCGCAGTTTGTCGTTGTCGCCCTTGGCCTGGATACGGTGCGCAAAGACCCGACCGGCACCTGGTCATTGTCGGCAGCTGATCTGAAAGTGAATGGGGAGATGATCGGCGGCCTGCAACTGCCGACGGTGGTCGTGCAGGAAGGCGGCTATCGCTCCCGCTCCCTTGGTACCAACGCCCGAAATTTCTTCCTCGGGCTTTGGACTGGCATGCATGATCAGAAATGAAGCTTATTAAAGCAAGAATACGGGGGCTTGGCGCACTCAGTGAAAGCTCGTGGTTTGAGCTGAGTCCTAAGCTCAACCTGTTTCAATTCGCCGGAAAAAAAGGTCCGGAACGTGGCCAAGACTTTCTACGCATCCTGCAGACCATCAATCCGCCCTACGCCGTTCGCTCCCGCCAACCTTTTGCCGATTACCCGCATATTATATCCGTCAATGGCCATAGCCGACGGATACAACCGGCCAAACGAACGATTGCCATGACCGTTTTCAATTCTACCCCCGAACTGGTGCGGGAGCTGAGTGCCATTGCCGACTGGTTTTATGAAACCGATCGGATTGAGGTAGGCAGACGCTTTGATTATTCGCAGTGGATCAACTTCGTCGAGCTCGCCTCTTCAACGCGCTGGAGCGAAATCTCCTCAGCTGTTGAAGACCTGCTTGGCCAAGCCAGGAAAATTTCTCCGACAATGACTGCTTCACCGGACGATATTTCTTCTTTGCAACCGACAGACCGGATAGTCGGCGCAATGCAGGACCATCTGGTACAATGGCTGCAACAATTACCGCCTGAACTGCAGCAGAGCGCCCGACAGCAGATTGAGATCACCCATACAGCTATCATGCGGGCGGCGCATTTTACAACCGCCCGAGCTCTTGTCCGCAGCCGCCTGCCGCTTTTTGTGATCCTTGGCACCGAGCCTGAACAGAGGTCCGTTGCTTCCCTGTTGCAGCTGATCTCGAGGCAAACCAACGACGAGAACTCCCCGGATGGTGGCGGCATAGTTGTCGATACTCTCAACAATCACCTTAAATCATTGCCGTTCCTTAAGAAAAAACTGCAACTGGAATACTTTACGGATAAAGTTGCAGCTCTTTCCCCCTTTGAACAGATGCAGGCTAAAGCCGCTTTAGCTATTGCCTACAGCCAACTTGTCGACCGAAAAGAGCCGATATTACTGTTTGCCGGGCCCGAACGACAATTGAGCCGTGATCTGCATGCCGAATTGGCGGATTTTATTAAGACTGTAGCCGAAACCTGCCAGTGCCTGTACTGCTATGGTGAGGTCGATATATTTCCCAATAAGGCAAATCTCAGGCACTACATTGCCTCCGAAGACTCCCTCCTGCCGATGACGGTAGACGAAGCCCAATGAACCGAGTATAGTTTTGGCTTGCGCTCATAATTTCATCAACTTAGCTGCCGTGGTCAACGCCTGATGTCCAGTTTTCTTCTCTCGCAGATCCTTATCGGTATTGCCATCGGTACCGACACGCTCTCCTTTCAATTCAAGGAACGAAAGAAGATTGTCGCCTGTCTGCTGATCTCTTGTGTTCTGATTTCCAGTCATTTCATGCTGCTGGGACATTGGACTGCTGCTTTTCTCGGCCTGGTTGCCGCACTGCGATTTGCCACCAGTATGTTTACCACTTCAAAAAGGCTGATGGTCCTGTTTATTGTTGCCAACATCGGTATTTCTATCGTCACTTATGAAGGACTATTGTCCATTCTCGGCTGCGCCGGCGGCCTATTCGGTACCGTCGCCTCATTTTGCAAGGAGGATAAACTGCTCCGGCAGTTAATGCTGATCGGGACAATGTTGTGGATCGTGCATAATTTTCTGGCTGGATCTCCGGGAGCAGTGTTGATGGAAGCACTATTTATCAGCAGCAACCTGGTCGGCTATTTTCGATTTTATATCCGTCCGAAAGGGCAAGTATTATAATTGAGTGGTGATGGACCGCTTTATCCGTACAGAACGACTCCTCGGCAAGGAACGGTTTCACCGCCTGCAGACCAAAATGGTCACGGTGGTCGGCCTGGGGGCAGTGGGCGGATATGTGGTGGAAGGTCTGGTTCGGGCTGGGATATGCTCTCTGAAACTAGTCGATCACGATAGTGTCGAGCCAAGCAACCTGAATCGACAGATCCTTGCCCTGGAAACAACGCTTGGCCGCCCTAAAACCGAGGTTGCCAGGGAGCGGGTGCTGGCTATCAATGGTGATTGCCGGGTGGAGATTCTACAGCTTTTTGCCCGAGAAGAGACCCTTGAGCAAATCCTTGATCCACGGCCGGACCTGCTGATTGATGCAATCGACTCGCTTAATCCCAAGACCCAGCTGTTATGCGAGGCCTATCGGCGTAAGATCCCGGTCATAAGTTCGATGGGGGCCGCTTTGCATACCGACCCGACACTCATTCGCTGTGGCGACATTTTTTCTACCTCTACCTGCCCCTTGGCCAGGCACTTACGCAAACGACTAAAGAGAAGAGGTGTGGGCGAGGGTATCTCCTGTGTCTATTCCATTGAAAAAATAGATTATGACTATACATCAACCGATGATCAAGCCGAACCCGATGACCGAGCAGTTAACGGTCGAGGCCGACCACGCAATGTATTGGGCAGCCTGCCGACGATTACCGGAATTTTTGGCCTGATTATAGCCAATCAGGCGATTATGCGACTTGCCCAAGCTGAGGAATAAACCATGACCGGCGGAATTTTTGCGGTATTAGATGATATTGCTACGCTGCTTGACGATGCGGCGGCAATTAGCAAACTGGCGGTCAAAAAGACAGCGGGAATTTTAGGCGATGACCTGGCAGTCAATGCGGAAAAGGCCACCGGCTTTGTCGCATCTCGCGAACTGCCGGTGCTCTGGGCGATCACCAAGGGCTCCTTTCTCAACAAACTGATTATTCTGCCCATCGCCTTTTTGCTCAGTGCCTATGCATCCTGGCTCATCGTTCCGATCCTGCTGCTGGGCGGTACGTATTTAAGTTACGAAGGGGTAGAAAAAATCTATCATGTCCTCGCCCATCACTCGGAAAAGATACCGGTTGCGGAAACAGTCGGCGATAAGACAGAGCTGCTGAGGCTTGAAAAGACCAAGATAAAATCGGCGGTTATCACCGACTTTATCCTGTCGATCGAAATTGTCATGATCGCCCTTGGCACGGTGATGGAACAACAACTGCTTTTGCAGATAATAGTCGTCAGCCTGGTCGCGGTTCTCGCGACCATCGGCGTTTATGGACTAGTGGCGATCATCGTCCGGATGGATGATATCGGCTTTTACCTTATCGCCCACGGCAAAAAGCTGAGCGGCTGGCTCTCGGGTAGTCTGCAGTGGTCAGGAGCGCGTCTGGTAGCCTCTCTGCCACTGGTAATCCGGGCTCTGGGCATCATCGGTACGATCGCCATGCTGCTCGTTGGTGGTGGCATCTTTACTCATAATCTTGCAGTCCTGCATCACGCCGTCGGCAATATCCCGGTACCGGTGCTTCTGGTCAACCTGGTTATCGGCTTGATTATCGGGGGAGTCGTCCTGGCAATCGAGCTGGTGGTAAAAAAAATAGCCGGTTAACCCTCTCTCAATGCATTCTTCAAAAAATCGTTCAGCTCCTGCATATCGTAAAGAGCCCTCTCAAAAAACAGCCCGGCCGCCGGTGCAGTATAATTGAACGCCGCCGAGGTGCCCAACAGGCTGCGGACGTCACCTTCCGTCAACCTGTGGCAGCCGATTTCAATCAGCACCCCGACGATGCGGCGCACCATATGCCAGAGAAAATGCGAGCCGACAACCCTGAGCATCAGCCCATCCTCAGTTTCAAGAAGCTGCACCATATGAACAAGAACTTTGGTCGATTTTTTCAGTTCCTGCTTTTCCGCAAAAGAAGCAAAATCGTGCATCCCAACCATTATCGCGGCTGCACTCTGCATGGCAGCGACATCAAGCTCTTCTTTGATCCACCAGTTATAGCGTTTAGCAAAGGCCGATTTTCGCCTTTTTAGCTGGTAAATATAACTTCTGGCAACACAGGAATGCCTGGCATGAAAGCGCCGATCAACCACTTCCACCGACAGAAGGGCAATATCCTTGGGCAGGGTATCATTTAAGCTCAGCAGCACAATTTCCGGTTCCAGTTCACTTGTCACCTCAAGGTGGGCAACATATGCCAGGGCATGGACGCCGCTGTCCGTACGACCACAGCCCTGAATGTCCATGGCGATCGGGCCAAAAACGCGTTCGGCCCCTTTCAATAGATCGCCCTGAATGGTCCTGGCATCATGTTGTTTCTGCCAGCCGCTAAAATTGGTGCCCTCGTATTCGAGGATGAGCTTGTAACGGCGTGGTGGCATTTTCCTGGTCATAAAATGTTTTTTCTTGCCATATTCTCTGGTGCTTTTTAGATTATGCTACTCATTGTTCTGTTTTGGTCGATTGTGTTTGATAGGGATTTGGAAACGATTGTCAATGATTCGCTTATTCGTCGCCATAGACATCGCCGAGGATGTAAGAAGGGAGGTGGAGGGCATGGGCAGATCCATCGCCAATGCGCGAGCCGTGCCGACCGACGAGCTGCACCTCACCTTAAAATTCATCGGCGAGGTCGAAGGCGGTCGATTCCTTGATATTCAGGATGTATTGCAGGAAATCCGCCTGCCGAAATTTTCGCTGGCCTTAAAGGGTGTCGGCGTTTTTGCGCCCCGCAATATACCACGTATCCTCTGGGCAGGAATTGAGCCGCACGAACCGGCAGTGAGACTTCGTAATGCCATCGAAAAAACTCTGGCGGCAATCAACATCCCACGAGATAAAAAAAAGTTCACTCCTCATTTAACCCTGGCCAGGCTGAATAATTGTTCCGGTACCCGACTGCACCAGTTTTTAGCCGGTAATGCCTTTTTTCAGAGCTCTGAATTTGCCATCGAAAGCTTTCACCTCTACAGCAGCAAACTAACTCCAAAAGGCGCCCAGCATACCATGGAAAGCTCGTATCGGCTTGGCTAAATTCTATCTGCCACTTCGGTCCCCTGCGCAATAGCCCGCTTGGCGTCCAGCTCACCGGCCTTTAGGGCACCACCAATGAGATGGTAGCGGATACCACGCTGGTCAAGCTCACCCGCCAGGCCGAGCTCAGAAAGCTGTCCGGCGCAGATAACTACATCATCGACTTCCAGTAAGTGTTCTTCGCCATTATGGCGGATGAGCAGGCCTTTATCGCTCACGGCAAGATACTCAACACCGCTCAGCATTTTAACGCCGTGCTTTTTGAGCACCGATCGATGGATCCACCCGGTTGTTTTACCCAGGCCCGCACCAGGCTTGGTTTTTTTTCGTTGCAGCAGAAATATCTGCCGTGCCGGGGGCGATAACTGCACCTCTCCCAGTCCGCCTTCGGCGGCATAGTCCATATCAACGCCCCATTCGGCCATAAATTTTTCGACGCTCTCAGGTCCGGAGGAGCCATGCAGCAGATAGGTCGCCATATCAAAACCGATCCCGCCGGCGCCGATGATTGCCACCTTTTTGCCGATCGATTTCTCACCGTTTAAAACGGCATTGTACAGGGAGACATTGTTTCTCTCACTGCCTTTAATCTCAATCTTGCGTGGTACTACCCCGGTGCTGAGCACAAGCTCATCAAAATCCGCCAGTTCGGCAGGTTGCGGCCTCGCCTGCAGCTTCACTTCAACACCATGCAGCTCCAGCTGATGCTGATAATATCTAAGAGTCTCGGCAAATTCTTCTTTGCCGGGAATCTGCCGCGCCAGCCGAAACTGGCCGCCGATTTTGTCGGTTGCCTCAAAAAGCGTCACCTTATGCCCTCTTGCCGCAGCGGTCACGGCACAGGCCAGACCAGCCGGGCCGGCACCGATGACGGCAACTTTCTTGCTCTGCTGCGTTTTGATAAAGGGCTTGATCGTTTCATTGCAGGCCCTGGGGTTGACCAGGCACGTCGCCGTCTGTCGGGCAAAGATCTGGTCCAGACACGCCTGGTTGCAGGCGATGCAGGTGTTGATTTCGGCGACCCGTCCTTCCTGGGTTTTTTTCACCCAGTCGGCATCGGCCAGAAATGGTCTGGCCATACTCACCATATCACAGCATCCTTCGGTTAACAGCGACTCCGCCACCTGGGGCATATTGATACGATTGGTGGTTATCAGCGGTAGTTGCACCTCGCCCATCAACCGTTTGGTCACCCAGGCAAATCCGGCCCGCGGCACCATGGTGGCAATAGTCGGAACCCTTGCTTCATGCCAGCCGATGCCGGTATTGATAATGGTCGCCCCAGCTTTTTCGATCTCCTTTGCCAATTGGACAATCTCGTCCCAGGTCGAGCCGCCCTTAACCAGATCAAGCATGGACAGCCGGAAAATGATAATGAAATTTAGCCCGACCGCCTCGCGCACTCCCTTGATAATAGTCAGAGGAAACCGCATTCTGTTGACAAAGGAGCCGCCCCACTCATCCTGGCGATGATTAGTCTTCTCGGCAATAAACTGGTTGATGAGATAGCCTTCCGAACCCATAATCTCTACGCCGTCATAGCCTGCGTCCTGGGCCAGACCGGCACATTTGATAAAATCGTTGATGGTTGCGCGGATGCCCCGCTTACTTAGCTCGCGCGGTTTAAAGCGATTAATCGGTGCCTTGATTGCGGTCGGCGCAACGCACAACGGATGATAACCATAACGTCCGGCATGAAGAATCTGCATACAGATCCGTCCGCCGGCGCCATGCACCGCATCGGTTATAATCCTATGGTCCTTCACCTGCGAACCAGACGCCAGCCGAAGCGAAAAAGGCGCCACCCAGCCAGCCCGATTCGGCGCCACCCCGCCGGTGACAATCAGGCCGACTCCCCCGACGGCACGGGCTCCATAATAGGCAGCCATTCGATGAAAACCATCTTTTTCCTCCTCGAGGCCGGTATGCATGGAGCCCATAAGTACCCGGTTTTTCAAAGTCGTAAAGCCCAGATCGAGGGGCTGCAGCAGATGCGGATACAACGAATGCGAATCTTTCATTGTCAAAAGAACCTATGAGTGAGTATTCTAAGTATATGATGCAGATGTAACCACGAATCAATTAACGGGTTGTTCTTTCACCATCACTCTTATCAACCAATTTCCCCAACAAAGTTATGGACTATCAAGGCAATATCTTCCGCCCGCCAAGTGAGGCGCACTCCATTTTATTACAGATTACCACCGGCTGTTCCCACAATAAATGCACCTTTTGCGGCATGTACAAGGGGAGCCGGTTTTCCATCAAAGACGACCGGACTATCATGGCGGATATCGATTTTGCCGCCACCCACTGCCGCCGTCAGCATCGTCTTTTTCTTTGTGATGGCGACGCACTGATCATCGCCCAGGACCGGTTGGTAAAAATCCTCTCGAACATCCGTACGAAACTGCCCTGGGTCACCCGCATTGGTACCTATGCCAATACCAAAAGTATCAGGCGCAAGAGTTCCGAACAGCTCCGTGAGCTGCATGACTATGGGCTTCAGATCGCCTATATGGGGCTGGAATCCGGCGACGACGTCACTCTGGATAAAATCAACAAAGGTGCCGATGCCACCCGGATGATCGAAATGGGACAAAAAATCCGGGCCGCCGGGATCAAACTGTCCATTACCGTGCTGCTGGGCATTGCCGGCAAAGAGCGGTCCCTTATTCATGCCCGTGAAACCGGTCGCGTACTCAGCGCAATCGATCCGGAATATGTCGGCGCCCTGAGCCTGATGCCTACTCCCGGCACACCTCTTTTTGCTGCCGCCGACAAAGGTGATTTCCTCCTGCCGACAGCAGCGGAGATGCTCGAGGAACTTGCCGTTATGCTGGCCGGCACCGAACTGTCAGATGGCTATTTCCACGCTAATCATGCCTCAAACTATCTGCCGATAAAGGCCAAATTGCCGCACGATAAAGCGGCAACCCTGGAGCTGATCAATAAGGCTCTCCAAGGCAAAGTACGTCTCAAACCGGAACATCAGCGCGGGTTGTAGTTCGACGACAAAACCCCTTGCCGACATCGACGCAGCAAGAGGTTTATTCGTCACCTGACAAATAAAAGCTTAGAACCGGTAGTCCAAACCAACGGTTACCAGAAATGCCGCGGCATTGGTGAACTCCCCGTCAATATAGCCTTTGGTATCTTTTGCTGTTCGCGACTCTTTGTAATCATACAGTGCAGCTATACCAATATCCATTTTGTCGCTTACTGCAAACTGCGCTCCCAGCGAATAGATCCAGGCATCGGAGTCAGGCAACTCGAAACCGATATTTTCGGTGGGCACCGGGGTTTCATCATAGGCGAACCCAGCCATGATCGACAGACGATCGGTGACCCCATAGGTTGCCCCAATACGATAGGCATTACTATCATCCCAGTCTTTTGGCACAGGTGTTTCGAAGGGGTTGCCGGGAATGGCTGGCCTGAAATTAAAATCGAGATCTTCATACTTTGACCAGAAAGTTCTATCCCAGGTCAATTCTACATTCAGCTTGTCCATTATATCATAGGCAACCGAGAAGGCCAGTACTGCCGGCAAAGGTACGGAAACTTCAGCATCAAAAACGCGATTTATAGGGCCAAAGGTCAGTGCGGCTTCGTCCTCAAAATCAAGATCGATATGCGAGCGGTAGGTGGCCGAGACATTGAGTTTATCCATTGGTTTGACCGCAACAGCCACATTCCAGCCCCATTCCGTGGTATCGCCGTCCATATCCCGAGCCAGGTAACCGGCACCAGGAATAGTACCACTACTCTTTACCGTCGCAGAAGAGTAGACAAATCGCGGGCCGGCGGCAATCGATACCATATCGCCAAAACTATAAGCGACGGTGGGATTGACTTCTATTACCTGAAGTGAGAATTCCTCCGCAAATGTTTTCGCCCAGCCACTTTCCCAACGCTTAGAGAGACCACCCGGTGCAGTTATCGCAAGACCGATGCGAGCCCCACCATAAGAAGGTGTAACGAGAAAGCCAGTGGGCACGAAAAAATTTTCCCCTTCCGAATTTCCGCTAAATCGTGCGCTCCGCGCATCCTCGTAATCAATTTCGGTGAGATAGATGTACGTGAGATCGGCCTGCAAATGCCAGGTATCAGACATCCAGGCCATATTGGCAGCGTTGTAATAGGCGGTATCGGCCCTGGTCGACGATGCGATATTGGCCCCGGCCTTGGCCGTTGAATCAACCGACTGTTCCGGGATACGCCATCCGGAGGCCATTGCCGAGCCCGCAACAAATAGTGATGCCAGAGCCAATACAGAAATCTTTTTTTTCATCCCTCTCTCCCCTAGGTCGTAAAATTACTTAAATCTGTCAACTCCTTCGACAGACGCTCCTGTCCTCCTACCCCCAAATTGCGCAGCAGGATAGGTGATATCTCCCCCCGTCAACCAAAACTTACCTTTACGTACAAGTAAACCACGAAACAAAACATTCTCTAGCAACTACTATCGCTTGTAGTATATAACCATAATGAATGTCAACCATAAATCATATTTGACGGGTGCGCAGCTTCTCAATTTCATGCAGCATCTCGCCGTCCATGCTTACCGCCCTGCCGGTGTTGTCGGTTATCACAAAAGTGATAAGTGCATCGGCGGCAATTTTTTTCGATTCCTTGAACAGGATTTCCTGTTTGAGGACCACACTTCGATTGCCGATTTTTTCGAGATTGGTGGTCACGATCAAGATCTCACCCACCGGAACAGCCAGTCGATAATTGACATTGATGTTGACCACGAGGAAGATAATGCCCTGCTTTGCCCATTTTTTCAGATCGATTTTCGATTCCAAAAACGCCCATCGGTCTTCCTCGAAAAATTCGAGATACCTGGCATTATTCACATGACCATAGAAGTCGGCATGGTAGCCGCGCACCTTTATTTCCGTCAGATATTCCATCACCTTCACCAATGCCTGTTAATCATCCACCATCTTTGCCAAAGCATCTTAAAAACTGCTGCAGCGCGCCGGGATTATTGGACTTGATAGTTCCCGTCATGAAATCCTTCATTCCAGGCCGGAAGTTTTCCTGCCAGATCTTCAGGAAAAATTCCGGGCTGGTTTTGCAGACGCAGTCAGCATCGGCAACTGCTCGTCCATCGCTGACCGTGCAACTGTCTGCAGTACATTGAACCGATTTTTTAACATCTCCCAAGGAGAAATAAAAGCTCGTCGGTCTCGTAAAAGTTCCCGCAATGAAGCTATCGGGGAGTTCGGCAAAAATTGCATTGAGCATCACCTTCTCCCCTTGTCTACAGCGCCTGTATTTTTGCCGTCAGGGCAGGGACAAACTGCTTGAGATCGGCGACCACCAGAACGTCGGCTACATCGCCTATAGGTGCGTCTTTATCGGTATTAATCGCGACAATAAATTCCGACTTTTTCATCCCGGCAAGATGCTGAATCGCCCCGGAGATGCCGCAGGCAACATACAGTTTCGGGGCAACTGTCTGGCCCGTTGTGCCGACCTGACGATTATGTTCCACCCATTCAGAATCAACCACAGGGCGGCTGGCTCCGTACTCGCCGCCCAGGGCCTTGGCCAGATCGGCAATCATCGCCACATTTTCCGGTTTACCGATACCTCGTCCGGCGCTGACGATAATTTTGGCCTTGCCTAAATCAACGCCGCCGCTTTCCGCCTGCTCATAGCCGGTAAATTCGACCTTGCCGGCAGTGGCACCAGTTATATTCGTAACCGTCGGCGCAGCGCTCGGCACCTCACTCAGGCCAAAGGCCCCAGCCTGCAGAGTAACTACCGTCTTGCCCGTCTTCATCTTAACATCCCGGCGCAGCTTGGCATTGCAGACCGGCACCACCATCGTGCCATCAACAACATCAACTACCTCGGAAACCTGTGCTGCCTGCAGGGCAAAAGCCACCCGCGGGGCAAGATCCCAGCCATAGGAAGAGTGCGAGAAGACCACCATATCCGCCTGCTCTTTCTCGATTATATCCAAAATCAACTGCTTATGTCCACTCGGATTATACTCCCCGGCAGCAGCGGCATCGGCAAGATACAGTTTACCGCCATATTGCGGCAGGGTGCTGTCACTGCCGACCAGAAACATGATACTGTCCGCCGCCATTTTTTCGGCAAAGGCCATCAATTCATAACAACTGCCGAGCAATTTACCTTCTCTACTTTCAGCGATAAGCAATACTTTCATCGTCGTCACCTCCCTTAACCCAGAACAGCGGTTTTTTCTTTTAAGATCTTGATCAATTGATCAACCAGCGCTGCGGCATCTCCTTCGAGGACCAGCCCACCACCTTTCTTTTCCGGGAAGTACATTCTGGTAGTTTCCTGGCGGGCTTCAACCTTGAGCAAATCGGCTACCGGCACCGACGCCAGCTCTTTTTTCTTAGCCTTCATAATATTGGGCAGGGTGGGATAACGCGGGGTGTTGAGACCGAGCTGGCAGGTAATAACCGCAGGGGCCGCGACTTTAACGCAGGCCTTGACGCCGCCCTCAAGTTCGCGTTTGGCTTCTATAGTCCCATCTTTATAGGCGAAATGAACAACAGTAGTAATACAGGCAAGACCGAGCATTTCGGCAACCAGGATTCCCACCTGACCGCTACCGCGATCCTGGGACTGCATACCGGTAAAAATCAGATCAAAATTTTTATCTCCAGCATATTCGGCAATGATTCCCGCAATTTGATAGGGCTCTTTTTTATCGGCCTGGTCATCAGCAACATGAGCGCCTTTATCACAGCCCATGGCCAGGGCCTTTTTCATGGTCTCTTTAACCTTCTCCGAACCGATGCACAAAACAGTCAGTTCCGCGTCTTTAAACTGCTCTTTTATCTGCACGGCCTGTTCGACGGCGTATTCATCGTATTCATTCATGCGCCAGGCAAGATCGGTTTTCGCATACCAGGTACCACCGGTATCGACCTTGAATTTAGATTCCATGTCCGGAACCTGCTTGATGCAAACCAGAATTTTCATTTTTTCTCCTCCAGGTGAGCTAGATGATCCTTTCGACAAGAATCTCGGCTATATCTTTTGGCCGAAGTGATTCTTCCACTTCGGCACCTTTCACTCCATCCTCAAACATAGTCAGGCAGAATGGACAGTTAGAGACCAGGGTTGCCGCTCCGGTTGCAGCGGCCATTCTGACCCGTTTAACGTTCATCCTCTCGCCGATTTTTTCTTCGGCGAGGATCCGGCCCCCGCCGGCACTGCAGCAGAACGCCTCCGCCCGGTTTTTGTCCATCTCGGTAAGTCTGCCGCCCGCAGCGGTTATCAAAGCACGCGGGGCAGCATAAATATCATTATGTCGGCCCAGATAACAGGAATCGTGATAGGTGCAGGACAGCTCTCTGGCGTCGATACGCAAGGTCCCGGCAGCAATCAATTTTTCCAGGAAGACGACATAGCTTTCCACCTCGATGTCAAGCCCCAGATCGCGATAATCTTTGGCCAGGGTATTAAAACAATGGGGGCAGGTGGTAACGATTTTTTTGACATTATATGATTTGATGACCTCGATATTCTCTACGGCAAGCCCCTGGTAGAGATATTCGTTCCCCATCTTGCGCATCGGCTCACCGCAGCATTTCTCTTCCTTACCCAATATGCCGACTTTTACTCCGGCGGCCTGACAGAGCTTGACAAAACTCATGGCCACGGCGATATTTCTTTTATCAAAAGAACCATAGCAGCCGACAAAATAGAGGATATCGACCTCGGCATCTTCGGCCAAAGGCTTGACGCCCAGCGACTCGGCCCAATCACCCCGTTCAGCATAACCGATACCCAGCGGATTACCGTTCACCTCGGTTGCCTCCATGGCGGTCATCACTTCTTCGCCGGGAAACTCACCTTCCATCAGGACCATCGCCCGGCGGCAGTCAATGATTTTCCGGATATGTTCAATAGCCGCCGGACAGATCTCCTGACAGGCCCGGCAGGTAGTGCAGGACCAGAGAACGTCTTTGGTGAAGGTATCGATAAGGTTGGCTTCAGGGTTATGAAAGGCGACCTCGCCCAGTTGATTGACGACTTTCATCGGTGAAAGCGGCTTGCCGGTGTTGAACGCCGGACATCGATCCTGGCAGCGCATACACAGGGTACATGCATCCGCATCGAAAATATCTTTCCAGCTCATATCCTTGACACTGGTTGCACCAAAGGTTTCGGCCTCCTCATTTTCCAGATCGAGATTGATAAGTTTGCCCTTCGGGCCCAGATCATCAAAGAAATAATTGGTACTGGTGGTAAAGATATGTCGGAATTTCGTGAGCGGGATCAGGATTAAAAAGCTCATCACCAGGAGCAGGTGAAACCACCAGGTCACCTGATGCAGTGCGCGCAGCCCGCCCTCGCCCATCCCGGAAATAGCCTTGGCCACCAGCAGACCCAGCGGCGACCAGTACGACAGCGGCGTGCCAAGTTCAGTGACTGCAATACGCGCTCCCTCAATGAGAAAACCGGTGATAAGGATGGTGAGTAGGAGTCCATGCATGATCGCATCGTCTTGTTTGGTCTCCAGGCCTTCAGGTGGAAAAAAATATCGCCGAACCAGAAGACCGCCCAGCATGAAAATACACACCAGGCCAGCTACATCGAGGGTGATTGAGAACAGCAGATAGAAGGTGCCTTTTAGAAATTTGACATCAAAGAGCAGATCGGTAAAATCGGCCTGAATAACGATCAGGGTGGTGCCGATAAACAGCAGGCCAAATCCCCAGAAGAAAAAACCATGCAACAGGCCCGGCCAGCGGACTTGCGCCACTTTTTTTTGCAGCAGGACATTTTGCAGCATATGCCATATCCTTCGTCCGCGCTGATCGGTCCTGTCCAGGGGCCATCCCTGCTTGTATACCTCGACTCGGCGCAGGAATCCCTTCACCAGCAGCCCGATTGCCACAAATGCGAAGAGGTACATCGGGACTAAAGTCCCCGCGCCATGACCGACATTCCAGTATATTTCCCGGGTGAATTCCATCGTCTCCTCCAGATACGGTTGTTCCTTTTTTTATCATGGAAATGCGCTGCCGTCACGCACTCTCACAAAGGTTTTTCGTCACTCCTTTATAAATAAAGCTTACGTAAAGGTCAAGACTTTTCCATGCCTTTTCAAAAGCGGCCGCAAAGGCACAAAAGGACGGCGCATTTTGTTGTTTTTTGTTTGACAGGGGAATAACCACCATGCTAGATTGCAAAGAACATATTACGTAAAGGTAAATATCATGAGTGCTCAAGATTCACAGCTGGTACAAATCGGCGAATTAGCCAAAAGTCTAGGTATTACCACCCGGACAATTCGTTACTACGAAGAAATAGGCCTGATGGGTAAAAATGACCGTCTCGGCGGCAGCACCCGCACCTACTCGACCGACGACATCCTCCGCCTTAAGTTTATCCTCAAACTGAAAACGATGGGAATTTCTTTGAAAGAAATAGAACAGCTTTCCGAGATATTTGATATAAACGCCAAGAATTTCAACAAAATTACCCCGAAATTGATAGAGATCCTGGACAATCACATTGCCAGAGTTGACGAAAAGATGGCCAACCTCTCCTCCCTTCGCAAAGACATCGTCGAGTATCGCATACGCATGACGGAGTTTCTTTCCACCAACGGCCAGGAACAATAATCCACTTCAGAAATAAAAAAGGGATGGATCCGGTACCCTGCGGCACCGGTCCCATCCCTTGACAGGAGAGGCTCCCAGAGATTTAGTGTTACTCTTCTATCTTGCCGTTTTTGATGCGGTTATCGGCAATACTCTTTAATTTATACAGATCCTGCTGCAGTTCAAATACCCCATGCCAATGGGCATAATCAGGTCCACCCATTGCCGCACCCTGGCGCATTCTTCTTCCCTCATGATGCCAGAGATGGTAGATAACCTTCTGAAATTCATCATCCCAGGGGTTTTCTTTGAGCAGCTTCTTCTCAGCCAGTTCTTTCTGCAGGGCCACAGCCGGTTTCCAGTAGGCTTCATTGTACAGCTCAATATTCAGATCCACCGCCGCAAAGAAGTTATTGGTATGTAAAGGACTATGGCAATTGCTGCAGACCATCTTCATTTTTTCTCTGCCTGCAACCCCTTCTCCGGTCAGCGGACTAAGAGGATCGGGTGAATTGCGAATGAGGGATTCAGGCGCCCAGAGGTTCCAATGCAACCGTTCGGAGATATTATGCGTGGTCTGCAGAGCGCCGATACCGCTCATATGGCAGACCGCACAGGTAGGAGTACGATAGTCGCCGGGCTCCCAGGCATCCGGTGCACTGTTAAAATTCCATTCGCTCGCTTCTGCGTTATAAATATGACCGTGTTTGCTGTTATTGAAGATCTCGATATCCGGATGGTCCGGTCCCAGATGACAGGAAGCACAGGCAGCCGGTTTTCTGGCCTCGGCGATGTTAAAACGATGCCTGGTATGGCAAACCACACAGTTGCCTACCGAGCCGTCCGGGTAGGTAGTGCCGACACCGGCGGCCGGCCAGGTTTCTTTGGTTGGTCTGCCGTCCGGTCCAAGTTTAACATCCGAGCCATGACACTGCATACAGCCGGCCATGTCCGAGGCGTCTTTAAATTTTTCAATGCCCTGGCCCTCATGCTTGGCAATCAGCGCCGTCATGCCTTTGAAGTTTTTGCCGTCGGGGGAATGGAACTGAATACTGGCCCGGGCATGCCCGCTTTTGCCGAACTGATCGACCTCGGCCGAATGACATCTGCCGCAGGTCTTAGGAGTAACGACAACCGATATATAGGTATCGGTTCCCTGGACGCCGGGACAGTTCTGGGTGGCCATTTCATATCCTTTATCGACGCCATGGCAATCGATGCAGGACACATTGACATGGCCGTGACGACTCTCTTTCCAGTCGGCAACTATGCCCGGCTGTTTTTCGGCGTGACACTCGATGCATTTTTTCCCTTCAGGCGTTAAGCCGCGTTCCACCTTAAGGGTCCTTACCGCACTGTCGAGTGCAAAAGCAGATGAAATGGACCCGACAGTAAGGGCCACCACCAGCAGCAGTAATCGTTTCATTCGTCGTCTCCCTAGATTTGTTTAACCAGAAAATCTTTTATATTTTTATGGCCGACATGCTCATGGCACTTGACGCACGAAGGCTCTTTACCTGAAAGAAAATCCTTATGGGCAAGATAGGCTTTGGGAATTTCGTAGCGGACGACCCGCAGGTCGTGGCATTTGACGCAGCCGGAGGTGTAGGTAAAATCTTTTCTATGCTCCAGATTACCAATCCAGTCAAAGGAATCGGCCCAGAAAATCTCCCCCAGCACATCTTTTGCGCCGGTATAAGCCTTTGCCGTCACATAATGAAGAACACTGTCATGAGGGAGATGGCAATCGGCACATTTGGCAATGAACCCCTGCTTATTCACTCCGCCATGCACATCCAGAGCATGGGAACGAGCAACGCCCTTCATGGAATGACAGGAAGAACAGAATTGCGGCCCGGAGGTGTGTTCGATCATTTCAGCAGTCGCCAAGGACAGGACCAGACCCAAAATAATCCCACCAGATAACAGAAAAAAAATCTTCTTCATGGATCTCCCTGGAAATCAATGGAGTGGGGAATGGATAGCACAATAAGCATGTAAGATTAAGCGTATAACTTCTACCTATATCTTCTCTATCAGACCGAGTATAAAAGCGCCGCAACGGGCACACATTTGACCCAGGCACAACAAAATAGTCTGAGTTGCCGATGTTGTCTTTGCGCTGGCGCAAAGACAACATCTTTTTAAGAATATTATACCGCCGGTCAGCCCTATGCTCCGCCGCTTTCAGCAAAGTGGACCAGGGCGTGCGGCGCTTTAATAATGATCCGCTCCCGTTTTGATACAATCCAGCCTTTTTTCTCCCAGGCACTAAGTGTCCGGCTGACTGTATATATAGTGGTTCCTGAATAGTCGGCAATATTTTGCCGGCTAAGCGCAAGGTCGATGGATATTCCATGCTGGATTTTGGTCCCGATTTTTCGCATAAGCCGTATCAAAGACCTGGCAATACGCTGATCTACCGGCTCCGAGCAGAGCTCCAGGTAGCGGTGTTGGATATCGTCCAGTCGTTCAATCACGATGCCCAATAAATTTATGGCAATATCCGGATACCGCCGCATCAACTGCAGCATAGTCACTTTATCCCAGCCGATGGCGATGGTTGGCGCAATTGCTTCGGCAGTAACCGGATAAGTGCAGGTCTTGAATACGGCCATCGCCGCGGTCAACTCGCCTTCATCGATATAGCGCAACAGGATCTCCTTGCCCAGCTCGTTGAATTTGGTTAACCTCAGGCGGCCATGCTGCACCAGAAAACAGCTTGTCGCCGGATCACCCTGCGTGAAAAGGACATCTTTGGGTAAGAGTTTTATGCTTCGCCCCTGGCCCAGAAGATCCGCCATCTCATCGCCGCTGAGGCCGGCAAAGAGATCTGCCGGGTGCAGGATCTTTACTTCCGGTAAATTATTATTCTGATCCATTCAACCTTTTTCCCGGTCAATGGTAACGGTAAATTTCTGCAGCTGGATGGAGGCGTTGTGCCCCTCACCGACCAGGTGAAAAGAAAATGCCTGCCTGGCCTTTGGATTTTTAAATTCAAACTGCAGCCGACCTTCTTCTCCTCTATGCAGCAGAGCAAACTGGGGATATTCGATACCGCCCACTTCGTGCTCAAACTGACGAAGGACCAGTTTCAATTGAATCCCCTGAGCCGGGGCCGTCACTGCTTTGACCCGGATGTCGACATGGATGGTCGACTGCGCCGGAAAATCAAGATATTGCGCGCCGGTTAGATTGTCCGTCCATTCATTATTAATCTTTTCCGGCAGCTGCCTGATCTCTCCGGCGGCAAACTGCAACACCTGCTTTTGATTGCGCCCAAGAAGTTTATGATCGAGAACCGCCGCCAGACCAAAAAGACGCCCGGCACTGTTTTCGCTGTCGGTTGCATAAATCTCAGGCCTGGGTCCGATAAGTTTCTGGTTGGTCATTTTTCGGCAGGCATCGTCTCTACCGCATTCATACAGGACATTCTCTGCCGTCTGCCAACGCAATTTGCTACTGGTATAGGACACCATATCCCGCGAGTCGGCATAATCTCGGAACATGCTTCTGCCGATAATCGACGGCGGCATCGGCAGGCCAAAATAATCAAGCACCGAGGTCTCGATATCGACCAGCCCGTAGGTTCCCTTCTTGATTCGCGGCAGCAGTTCCTGCTCCGGGCTGAGGACAATGCCAAGCCCCCAACTGCCGTACCAGTCGGCACCTTCCGCCCCATGCGATTCATCGGAGGTAATAATCACAAGGGTGTCCTGCAGAACGCCATCTTGGCGTAAGCCATCGACAAAGGCGGCAACCGCCTCATCGAGCAGCGCCATCGTCGCATTGAGCCGCGAACCGTAGGCCTTTGCCTGGCTATCGGTTACGGCAAATGGCTGGTGGGTGGCCACAGTCAGCAGCGACAACAGCCAAGGCTGTCCCGCGGCCTGCAACTCGCCGATGTATTTTTTTGCTCCGTTAAAAAAGTCGGCATCGGTCGTGCCCCAGATAAAATCAGTCTCGGTCCGCTCGGTAAACCACTCAACCCCATGGACATGTTGAAAACCCATGGTCGGCATCGCCCGTTCCTTGTTCATAAACTGCAGAGCGGCCCCTTGCAAAAAATGGCTTTGCCACCCCTGCCTGGCCATCTGGGCCGGCAGACATTCTCCGGCCCTCTGAGGGTTGTTCTGCAATTCCATTGCCTTGGGCATCTCATAGGATAATTTACTGAAATCACCACAATGTATGGCATACAGCCCACGGATAGTCTGATGGCTATGATCGACAAAATCCGGCACGAGCATGGCACCCGCAGTGCTTTTCTCGAGACGATCCATCTGATAGGGCTTGTCATTAACTTGCATCTCGCGACGGTTTTCACCAAGAGAGATACCGGGGACACCTTCGAGGATGACGATAAGAACATTTTTTGCCCGGCCTTTCGGCACCAGTCTTGTACCCTGCAAATCGAGAGTCTTGAGACCAGGTGGCAGATCGGCAAGGCTTAAGCCCGGCAACTCGGATGGGAAAATTCTAGCGGTTGCATCGGTAACAAACCAGTGCAGAGCATTATAGCGTGCGGCCACGCTCTGGCTGCCAAGCCTTTTACTGAGCGGATAGTGCAGACCAAGGAGCAGAATACCGGCGAGCAGACAGCACATCACCTTGCCCCAGCCGGGACGAGTACGCGGCACCGCTATTGCAGCAATGGTCACCAGTAACAAGATTAGCGCAAAGCCCGGATGGGCAAAATGTAAACCGGCGGTGGTATTTTTAACAAAGGTCGGATCGATCAGATATTGCAAATCCTGCCAGGAAGGCAGACGCTGCATGGCAGCCATCAGCTCCTGCGCCATGACCTGGGCAGCTGCCCACAACAACAGCATTATTGCCTTGACAAGGCGTGGGCTGCACCACAGCAGAGCAAAGAGAATCAGGGCAAGGCCCAGATCCGACAGCAATCCGGCCGGCTGAGTAAACCCATGATTCGCTAGTCGCCAAATGGCCGGAATCAGACAAGGGGTAGCAATAAAAAGAGACGATAATATGGCCATAAAAGCGGTACGCTCCGGCAAAAAACCTTACCGATATATTTTATTTTCCCTGGTACACTACCTGGGAAGTCTTTGCGTCAAAGAGATGCAGTTGATCGAGATTAAAGGCCACATTGAGGTGTTCCCCGGCTTTGACGATTCGGCGCCCTTCGCAGCGGGCGACAAATGATTCTCCCTGGATCTCAACGTGCAGATGGTTCTCATTGCCGAGAGGTTCGACAACTTTCACCACAGCAGGATAGACCCATTCCGCAGGCGAAGGACCATTCTCACCGGCAAGGGTGATTTCTTCGGTGCGGATGCCCATTACTACCTCCTGTCCGGCGCTCAGTGCAGTATCCTGTCTAGGTGGCACCGGAAGGCGCAGGCCATCGGGAAAAACCAGCCACGTCCCACCCGACTCCTCAGCTATCTCACAGTGGAGAAGATTCATAGGCGGTGTACCGATAAACCCGGCCACAAAAATATTCGATGGCTTTAGAAACAACTCAAGCGGCGTTCCAACCTGTTCAATATAACCATCTTTAAGGACGACAATCCTATCAGCCAGGGTCATCGCCTCGATCTGGTCGTGGGTGACATAGACCATAGTCGAATTGACCCGCTGGTGGAGCATTTTAATTTCCGCCCGCATCTGGATACGCAGTTTAGCGTCAAGATTCGACAGAGGTTCGTCAAAGAGAAAAACTGAGGGTTTACGCACCATCGCCCGACCCATGGCCACGCGCTGCCGTTGGCCGCCGGAAAGCTCGTGGGGTTTTCGCTGCAGCAGGTTCTCTAAACCCAGAATTTGCGCAACGCTTTCGACCCGTTGCTGAATCTCTGGCCTGGGTGTTTTACGTTGTTTCAGACCAAAGGCCATATTTTCGTAGACATTCATATGCGGATAGAGAGCGTAGTTCTGAAAAACCATAGCCAGGCCGCGATCCTTTGGGGCGACATCGTTGACAATCCGGTTGCCAATCGAGATGGTGCCTTCGGAAATTTCTTCAAGGCCGGCAATCATCCGCAGCAGCGTCGATTTTCCGCAGCCGGATGGACCAACCAGGACCAGAAATTCTTTATCGAGAACGTCAAGATTGATACCATGAACAACTTCAACCTTGCCATATCTCTTAATTACATTGTTAAATCGAAGTTCCGTCATTTTTACCGTCACCATTTGCCTAAATCATAGAATCGGAGGTAACTGTTGTACCATTAAGAGCAGTTCGATTCATTAATATTTTTTGCCCCAAGGACCAAATTGAATTCTTCTCTCTCGCGGTTTTGCCTTGACTCCGTATTCATTACCTACTATTTCCAGTGAGGGAAAAATACTGTAAAGTATGCGAGGACGGCCCTGACCGGCAGGGGCGAATATCATTTATTACTCTCAAGGAGGAAATACCATGAAATTGAACCGATTGGCCCTAATCTCCGCGCTGGGCATCTGCCTTGCCTTCCCCGCCGCAGTGTGGGCTAAGCCTATCACCATCAACTGGTGGCATGCGATGCGCAGCGCGAGAGGGAAGGTCGTTGACACAATGATTGAAAAATTCAATGCATCGCAGTCGGAATACGTCGTGGTCGGCACCAATAAAGGCGATTATGACGAGGTCATGAATGCCGGAGTAGCCGCGTTCAGGGCCAAGAAGCAGCCGCATATTCTCCAGGTCTTTGAAGTCGGCACCCAGACCATGATGCAATCCGGGGCAATTTATCCGGTCCATAAACTTATGGCCGATGCCGGCTACGATATCGACTGGTCAAATTACCTGCAGGCAGTTCTCTCGTACTATATGGATGCCGACGGCAATTTGATGTCGATGCCCTTTAATTCCTCGACGCCGATCATGTATTACAACGTCACCATGTTTGAAAAAGCCGGAATTCCGCCACTTTCCAAGACCGAACCCATCACCTGGGACGAACTGGGAGAAATCACCAAAAAACTGGTCGAGAGTGGTATTGCTCCTGCCGGTATGGTCAGCGCCTGGCAGTCATGGATCCAGATTGAAAACTACAGTGCTATCCATAATATTCCTTTTGCCAGTAAAGACAATGGATATGCCGGGCTTGATTGTAAATTGCTGATCAACAATCCCAAGGTTATCAGCCACATCGAAATGCTTAAACAATGGGGTGCCGACAAACGGTTCATGTACGGCGGCCAGAAATATCAGGGTCCGAAATCCGAATTTATCGCCCAGAATGCAGCAATTTACATGGATTCCGTCAGCGGCATAGCCAAACTCAAAGAAGCTATTCAAGATTTCAAATGGGATGCGGCTCCATTGCCTGTTGAGGCTTGGATGAAAAAGCCCCAGAACAGCATTATCGGTGGAGCCTCTCTTTGGGTACTGAAAGGACACAGCAAGAAAGAGTACGAAGGTGTTGCGGCATTTTTGAAATTTCTTGCCGGCAACGAAATGCAAATGTACTGGCACAAGGAAACAGGTTACTTTCCCATTACTTTAAATGCTTATGATGAATTGAAAAAAGAAGGGTACTATAAAGAAAATCCACTGCAAACAGTTGGCATTGACCAGCTCAACAGAGCAATTCCTACAAAAATTTCCAGGGGACTGCGTTTAGGGTACTTTGTGCAGATCAGAAATATCATCAATGAAGAGCTCGAGCTGGTCTGGAACGGCACCAAGACACCCAAACAGGCATTGGACAGCGCGGTAGAAAGGGGTAATATTCAGTTACAGACCTTTGCCAAGACTTACAAATGATGGACTGGTAAAAAGCCCGATCTCCTTCGTTGCAGATCTGATACGGCGATTTGCTGTACTACATGTACTACCAAATCTCCGTATCAGACGCTGCGCATTGTATATCGAACTTTTTCCAGAGTTGATCCTGACAGCTCATATGATTTTTTCGACACCAGCATGAATAAATTCGTTTAATACCTTCGTTTTGCGCCATGATAAAACGATCGACTTTTAAATCATCTTACCTGCCGTATCTGCTGATCCTGCCGCAGGTGCTGGTGACAGTCACTTTTTTTTACTGGCCGGCGGTCCAGGGATTGATTCAATCCTTTCTGCTCAGCGACCCTTTTGGCCAGAGCAGTAAATTCGTCTGGTTTTATAATTATAAAGAACTGTTTACCGACCAGCTCTACCTGCGGTCGATACTGACCACCTTTACCTTCAGTATCGCCGTGGCCTCGGTGTCGATCACCCTTGGCCTGTTTATCGCCACCATGGCCAACCGGGCCTTAAGAGCCACGGCACTGGTGCGAACCCTGCTGATCTGGCCCTATGCGGTCGCCCCGGCCATTTCCGGAATCTTGTGGCTTTTTCTGCTCCATCCGTCCTACGGCATCGTCGCTCTTGCCATCAACGCCTGGCTGGGGCTCAACTGGAATCCAGTGCTGGATGGCACCGATGCCATGGTCATGATCACCATGGCGAGTGCCTGGAAACAGATCAGCTATAATTTTGTCTTTTTCATGGCCGGCCTGCAGGCCATCCCCAAATCGCTGATCGAAGCAGCGGCAATCGATGGCGCCAGTCCCTTCACCAGGTTCTGGACAATTACCTTTCCCCTGCTCTCCCCGACCTTCTTTTTCCTGTCGGTGATGAATATAATTTATTCTTTTTTCGAGACCTTCGGCGTTATCCACACCGTGACCCAGGGCGGCCCCGGCGGGTCAACCAATATCCTGGTTTACAAAGTGTATCAGGATGGATTTGTCGGCCTGAATCTCGGCTCTTCTTCGGCTCAGTCGGTGGTCCTTATGACCCTGATAGTCATTATAACGTTTCTCCAGTTTCGCTACGTGGAAAAGAAAGTCCAATATACCGGATAGGCGCCATGGTTGAAAAAACTCCCCTCCTCGATACATTCACTTACATTTTTTTGATTATCGGCATCCTTATTGTCGGCTTTCCGATACTCTACAGTCTGATAGCAGCAACGCTTCCCCTCGCCGACGTTTCCCAGGTGCCCATGCCGCTTATCCCCGGCGACCAGTTTATGGTCAATATGACCGAGGCCTGGACCAGAGGCAATCTCGGCAACCAGATTTTCAACTCGTTTATTATGGCGACCGGGATAACGTTTGGCAAAATAGCTGTGTCGATTATCGGTGCTTTCTCGATCGTTTACTTTGATTACCGTTTACGGGTCGTGGCCTTTGCCTCAGTTTTCTGCACCTTGATGCTGCCGGTTGAAGTGCGGATCATGCCCACCTATGAAGTTGCCGCCAATGTTCTGGGGCCGGCCCAGGCGACCTGGGATTTTCTGCATCTGAACAGCCTGGTTTCCTGGTTTACCGGCAATGACTTTGCCTTGCAGCTCAACTGGTCGTTGCTTGACAGCTACACCGGGCTGATTCTGCCGCTTATCGCCTCGGCGACCTGTACCTTTTTATTTCGACAATTCTTTTTAACCGTCCCGGAAGAGCTGTGTGAGGCGGCGAAGATGGATGGTGCCAGTCCAATGACCTTTTTCCTGAAGATCCTCCTGCCTCTGTCAAAGACCAACATCGCGGCACTGATTGTTATTGAATTTGTGTATGGGTATAACCAGTATCTCTGGCCTCTGCTGATCACTACCAACCCGGACATGACCACCGCAGTCATTGGCCTGAAAGACCTGATCCCCCAGGCCGACGATCTACCCGAGTGGAACGTCGCTCTCGGCGGCGCGCTGATGGTCATGCTGCCGCCGGTCCTGGTTGTACTGTCGATGCAGCGCTGGTTCGTCAAGGGCCTTATCGAGCGGGAGAAATAGCCGCCACCAGGTGGTCGGCCAGCTGGGCGAAACCATAGCCACCGGAGGCAGCGGTGATCCAGGTCGGTTTATGGACAAGTTTTTCGGCAAACTGCAGGACGTTGGCGACGCCGACAGAATGGGGGAAGTAGGCAAACATCGGCTCGTCATTGGGCGAGTCGCCGGCAAAAACCACCCTCTCCCTGATGTCGTCCAGGGCAAGGCCAAAGTGTTCGGCAAAAAGAATCTTGGTCATCGACAGTTTATCGTAGCTGCCGAACCAGCCGTTGACGTGGATCGAGCTGATCTTGGCCGACGCCCCATGCCGGTGAAAAATGGCCACGATCGCATCAATGGCCTCCCTGGCTAAAGGCGGCACATCTTCACAAAAATCGATGGCCAGATCGGCCTCCCGGTACCGCTGATCCGCCGATACGGCGCAACCGGGGACAGCCTGCAGGACTTCTGTTTGTATCGCGGCAAGCCTGGTCCGGTCTTCCACTCGCTGCTGTTGATTCTTGACATAGCGGCGGATCATTTTCTTCTGCGCGGCATCGTAGGCAAAGTAGAAGGCGCCGTTCTCGCCGACCACCCCGGCGACCGGCCACATTCTGGCGATCAGGTCACACCAGCCGGCCGGCCGGCCGGTAATGGGGATGACCTGCATGCCCGCTTTCTGCAGATTCTCCAAAGCCTGGCAGGCACAGGCGGCCATCCGGCCGTCATTGGTCAAGGTGTCGTCAATATCGGTCAGGACATACCTGATTGCCGCTGCCTGCCGCCGGGGAAAAAGGGTAATTGGTTGCATGGGGGTGCCTGGGTATCTTTCTCTCTCTTGTTTTTTCCAGCTCTCTGCCTTACTCGTTTTATAAAATAAAATACATTAAAAATGACAATCTCTTAATAACCTTATGCGCACCTTCAAGCCCACCTTTTTTACCAGCCATCCCCGCCTAACCTGGCTGCTGGGCGGTCTGGTCGCCTTGCTGCTCTTGATCGCAGCGGTGGTGCTGCTGGCGCCGCGCCTGCTTTCATCTCCCGCGATCAAACAGAAAATTCAGACGGTGGTGAGTCAGAAAACCGGCGGCGAGCTCGACTTTCAGACAATTGACCTCAGCTACCTGCCAAGACCGGGCATCGAACTGCAAGAGGTACGCCTGGCTTTTCCCGGCCAGGCACAGGGAACAATCGTCTCTCTGCGCATGAGCCCGGAGCTGCTGCCTCTGCTGCAGGGTAATATGCGGCTGTCGGCACTCGAGCTCGATTCGCCCCAGCTCAGCCTGGTTCTTCCTGCCGCAAACGCGGATATGCCGGCCGAGCAACCGGTAACCGTGGCCGTCCTGCAGGAAAAAATACGTCATGCGGGCAAGGCGCTCGGGCCGCTGCTGTCCGGTGTCGACGCAGAAATAAACAACGGACAGATCACCCTCAGCCGGGACAAGAACAAGCTGGCCACCATGGCCGGAGTGGACCTGACTGGCACCATCAGCGCAGCCGATGCCAACACAGCCGAGGTGCAGCTCACCGCATCTCTTGCCGAATTGATCATCTTTCGCCATGACCAGCAGCAGACTCTCAAGAAGATCAGCATGCGCGGCAGCGCCCGGATGACTGCCGATACCCTGCAGGCAAGCCTCACCAAGCTCGCATTGGACGAGCCGCGCCTGACCCTGAACGGCGATTTTGCCTGCGCCCAGGCCCAACCCAACTGCACCCTGCAGATCACCGGCGAGGATATCGATGTCGCTGCCACCCGCACCACAGCCCTGAAGCTGGCCGGCGACACGACGCCCATCAAGCAGATCGGCAAATACCTGCGCGGCGGGCAGGTAACGAAAATTAATGTAACCTCGCAGGCTGACCAGCCGTCCGGCCTCGGCGAATTTACCAGTATCCTCATCAAAGGGCGATTGCAGGAGGGCAAAATCGCCGTCCCGGAGATCAAGCTAAAGGTGAGCGATGTCACCGGCGACGTAGTGATCGACAAAGGCATTCTCCAGGCAAACCAACTGTCGGCCCGCCTGAAGAACTCAACCGCAAGTGATGGATCCCTGCAGCTTGGCCTGACCAAAGACAGCAATCTATTTCTGGTGGATTTGGCTGTCGATGCCGAGCTGGCGGAAATGTATTCCTGGTTGTCCTCTCTCGATGGACTGCAGGGCCCGCTGCAAAAAATTTCCGAGGTTCGCGGGCGGGTCGACATATCCTCTCTGAAACTGCAGGGCCCACTCGATAAACCCGCTGCCTGGACAATACATTCTACCGGAACTGTGCGACATGCCGCAGTAAAAACCGAACTCTTTCCGGCAGCCATAGACATTGCCGGCGGTCAGTATACCATGGACCCCGGGCAGCTCGAATTGAAAAAGATCAAAGCCGCCGGCATGGACGCGCAGCTTACCGTGTCCGGCAGCATCAAGGGATTGCCGCAGCAGCTCAAGCGCCTGGACCTCAGCCTTGACGGCAGCATCGGCAAAGAGGCATATACCTGGCTCGCCTCCCAGCTGAAGCTGCCGGATGCCTATACCATACAGACGCCCTTTACCGTCAGCGACGGCAAGGTCTCCTGGCAGCCGGACGCAACCACTTCCTTTGCCGGGCAGGTGAAAATCGACAAGGGCCCGACGCTCAACGGTAATGTCGACTACGCCAGGGACCGGCTGCAGATCCACCAGCTCACCGTCAAGGACCAGTATTCCGATGCGTCGATGGTCCTCGACCTGGCCGGCAAAAAGCGCAAAGGCACCTTCAGTGGCCGTCTGCAGCATCAGACCCTGCAGGATATCTTTGTCGACAGCGCCTTCAACAGCGGCCGGCTGGATGGCGATATATCGGTCGCCATCGACTCGACCGGCCAGGGTGCGGTGACGGTCAAGGGGCAGCTGAAGGGGGACAACCTGCCGCTTGTCCTGCCGTCGGCCGACCAGGTGCAGCTTGGGCAGGTCAAGCTGCAGGGGGACGGCACGGACATCACCGTTGACATTGCCAGCCTCACCTGGGAAAAACTGACCTGGTCACCGGTGAAGGCGAAGGTGTTCTTTGATAAGGACAGGGTAGAGATAAAAATTATCGAGGCCGGCTTATGCGGCATCGATTCCCCAGGGTCGATCTCCACCAACGGCACGACCTATTCCTTCAATATGTCCCTCTCCGGAAACAATCTCAATGTCGCCGACAGCTACAGCTGCCTGACCAGCGGCGCGGTGAGGATGACCGGCACGCTCGATTTTTCCAGCCAGGTCACCGCCAAAGGGAAAATGGACAGACTGGTTAAGCGCATGCAGGGTCCTCTGCAGATGACCTTCAGCAACGGCGTGATCCAGCAGAGTAAAATTCTCGCCCGGGTTCTCGAAGTACTCAATGTCACGGAAATCATCAAGGGCAGGCTGCCGGATCTAACCACCAAAGGTCTCCGCTACAACACCATGACCATCGAAGGCCAGTTTCGTGAAGGCCTGCTGACCGTCGACAAATATCACCTCAATGGGGAAACGCTCGATCTGGTCGGGCAAGGCACGATCAATCTGGTGGAGCGGACACTTGACATGCAGCTGGTGGCCGCGCCGCTGCAGACCATCGACTCCATCGTCAGGCACATTCCCGGCATCAACTACCTGCTCGGCGGCAGCCTGATCAGCATCCCTGTCAGCATCAGCGGCCCGGCAACCGACCCGAAGGTCAGTATCCTGTCGCCGTCAGCGGTCAGCTCCGGCGTCTTCAATCTGGCCAAACGAACCATCAAGGCGCCTTTCAAGCTGCTTGACGCTCTCACCCCCTGGACCAACAATAAGGAGTAAAAAATCCATGTTCCAAGCCAACTGCCTGCCGATCCTCATCGGCAGCCTCCCCCTCACCGACCACCGGCAGGCAATGCAGCTCATCCACAAACATACCCCCGAGATTCCCCTCTGGCCGCAGCTGCCGAAAAACCCCAGGGAAGGCATGGTCCGCCAGTTCATCACCGGTTTCCCCGGCCTGGTCGACGACGGCAACCGCTGCTGGATCGACACCGAGGGCCAGGATTTCGAACAGGAGATGGCAGCTTTTTACGAAGAGTATATTCAGGTGGAAGAAAAACCCGGCGAGCTGGCCAATTCCCGCTTTGGACTGGGGCTCGATTCGGCGCCGGGCTTTTTTATCCTGATGGATTTTCTAGCCGAAAAAAAATCCAGCTATCTGAACGCCAAGGGCCAGGTCACCGGTCCGGTGACAACCGGCATTGGCCTCAAGGACCGGCATGGCAACTCGATATTCTATGATGACAATCTGCGCGACATACTTATTAAACTGCTGGCGCTGAAGGGGCGCTGGCAGGTTGCCGAACTGCAGAAATATACCGGCAAAATACCACCGATGGTCTTTATCGACGAGCCCGGCCTAGTCAGCTTCGGTTCAAGCGGCTTTGGCGGAATTTCCCGGGAAATGGTCACCGATGCAGTCGCCGAGGTAATTTCGGCGATAAAGATGGCTGGCGGACTTGCCGGCGTGCACATCTGCGCCAATGGCGACTGGGGTCCGGCGCTCTCTTCCGATACCGATATTATCAGCTTTGACGCCTACTTCTATTTTGCCAACTTTATTCTCTATAAAGAGCAGCTGATCAATTTTCTCCAGCGTGGCGGCATCCTGGCCTGGGGCATTGTTCCGACCGGAGATCCCCTGGTTTTGGCTGAAGAGACGGTTGCTTCTCTCTTTGCCAAATGGCTCGAACAACTGGCGCTCCTGGCAGGCTTTGGTTTTACCGAAAAGCAATTGATGACGCAGACTTTTATCGCCCCGTCCTGCGGCACCGGATCGCTTTCCCCTGAACTGGCCGAAAAAGTATTGACGATGACCGCTCAGCTCGCCCATCTTGCGCAAAATCACCTCAAAAAGCGCACAGGCAGGCTATAGGGGGCGGATTGATTCCATACCCGCCCCCTAAAACAGGATCAATCAATCAGCACAAAAATCTTTTTCAAGGCGCCGCAGACCGGACATTTTTCCGGGGCGCTGCCCAACTCGATATAGCCGCACACGGTACAGAGATAAAAATCGGTCACATCCATATCCTTGCCGGCTTTGACCGCCTCCAGCGCTTTTTGGTAGATCTGGGCGTGGACTTCCTCGGCATCGACGGCAAACTTGAACATGGTTTTGGCCTTATGGCCGTCGGACTGGGCCAGCTCAACCATCGGCGGATACATCTCGGTAAACTCATAGGTCTCACCATCGATTGCCGCCTGCAGGTTTTCGGCGGTAGAAGCGATCATCTCCAGGGCCTTCAAATGGCCTTCGGCATGGATGCGCTCGGCCTCGGCGGTGGTCCGGAACAACTTGGCAATGTTTTTAAAACCTTCTTTCTCGGCCTTTTTGGCGAAGGCTTTGTATTTCTGGTTCGCCTGGCTCTCGCCGGCAAATGCATCCTTTAAATTTTCAGTTGTAGTCGCCATATGTCTCTCCTTTAGGTTATTGAAATGTTAATTTGATAGTGTCGTAAAAACTTACTGCTTGCGATAGTTATCTTATTTAGTGAGTTGCAAGGTGCCCGCGGCAACCTCATCGTCAATCTCTTTGAGCGCCCGCCGCATCTGCTTTAAGGCCTGGCTGACCCGATTCTCGTTTTCCACCAGCGCCAGACGCAGATATTCATCCCCTTCTATGCCGAAACCGGCACCGGGCGCAAGCGCAACATTTGCTCTATTCATCATCTCAATGGAGAATTTTATGGAGCCCATGCGGGTATATGGCTCAGGGATTTTCACCCAGAGAAACATGCCCGCCTTCGGGGTTTCGACTACCCAACCCATTTTTTTCAGACCGTCGCAAAGAAAATCACGACGCTTCTGATAAACCGCCACCTGCTCGGTAATCTGGTCATCGCAGTCCCGCATGGCAACAATGCCCGCAACCTGGATAGCCGAAAAAATACCATAGTCATAATAGCCTTTAATCTTCGCCAGCCCGCCAATCATCTCGGTGTTGCCGACGCAGTAGCCAAGTCGCCAGCCCGCCATATTATAGGACTTGGAGAAGGAACCGAACTCCACCCCGACATCCATCGCTCCCGGCACCTCGAGCAAGCTCGATGCAACCACTCCGTCAAAGGTGATCTTGGCATAGGCGAAATCGTTGATTACCATAAAATTATATTTTTTGGCAAGCTTCACCACCTCGACAAAAAACTCCCGCGAGGCAAGGGTTCCGGTGGGGTTATGCGGATAGTTGAGCATCAGCAGTTTGGGGCCGGGATAGAGAGACTTGCACATCGTCACAATCTGTGCCAGCATGGCATCTTCCGAACTAAGCTGGATACGCAGAACATTGGCTCCGGCAATCACCGCGGCATAGACATGAATCGGAAAAGCCGGTGCCGGGGTCAACACCGTATCACCGGGCCCGAGCAGCGCCAGGCAGAGGTGGGAGATACCTTCTTTTGAGCCGATAGTGCAGATAACATCGTCTTCCCCGGTCAGCTCTACCCCATAATTGCGTTTATAATAGAGGGCGATCTCCCGCTTGAGATTCTTCATGCCGCCGGCCACCGGATAGCGATGGGTTTTCGGGTCGATGGCAACTTCACACAGTTTATCAGTCACCGGCCCGGGCGTCGGGTCCATGGGGTTACCCATACCCAAATCGATCACATCGTCACCCTTCCAGCGCTTTTCCATCTTCATTTTATTGATCATGCCGAATAGATAAGGCGGGAGCTGATTCATCCGCTCGGCATAACGTATGGTAAATTTTTCTTCCATAAGGGAGTCCTTTGGGCTCAAAAGAGCGCTTCTTTCAGGGGGTATCCGTATTGCATTATTCACTCTGTCACCGTACCATTTTCGTATTCTCTTGCCAATCACAAGGTTTATGTCGTGCCTGCAACTCTTGCCCTCACGCGCCACATTCCTCCGGCTCACAAGTGCTGCTCCGCAACGAGCTGCAGATTATTTTTTGTAAAACGACTGGAAAATACTCTATACTTTGTTGAGCAGGCGGTCGACAAGACAACCAACGAAGTCGTAATGAAACGTCATGCGGCAGGATCAACCTTAACCTGAGATATCATGGATCATAGTTTCCAGCAATCTCTTGGCAATAACATCTCGCTGCTGCGACAAAAGGCATCCCGGCATTCCATTACCGGCGTCTCTATCGCCTTTGCGGCAATTGTCATCGCTACCTTATTATCGGCTTATGTGACCAGCAGTGAGATCAGTTTCCAATCAGTTTTTAAGGCCCAGAAGACAAACATGGTCCTGTGGATTCTTGATGTAATGCCTTTTGTCTTTGCCATCTGGGGTCAATATGTCAGCTCGCTGGTATCGACAGAAGCCGGAGAGATGATATTCAACCAGACCAGGGACCTCAGAAAACACTCCGCTCTGCTCGAGCAGAAAGCGGCTTACGAGGCCACCCACGATTCTCTCACCGGCCTGCCTAATCGGACTCTTTTTATCGACCGCCTGCAGCAGGCAACCATCGCCGCGAAAAGAGACTCCACCCAGCTCGCCGTGCTGATTCTGGACATGGACCGTTTTAAGGATGTCAATGACACGCTCGGCCATTATAACGGTGACCGATTGTTGAAACAGGTCGGCCTGCGCCTGTCGGCGGTTATCAGGGAATCCGACACGCTGGCCCGCATAGGTGGAGACGAGTTTGGCTTTATACTGCCAAGGCTGCAGGAAAGTACCGACGTTGAAAAAGTCGCGAAAAAGATCAAGAAATCTCTGGGAGGAACATTTGCCCTGGAAGATTTATCCTTTGAAGTTCAGGCGAGCATCGGCGCCACGCTCTTTCCCGAGCATGGGAAAGACGCCGATACGCTGATCCAGAGAGCGGATGTGGCAATGTATGTCGCTAAGCAAAACAAGACGGGCTATGCGCTGTACGCCAAGAATTTTGATCAGCACAGCCCGCACCGGCTGACGCTTATGGGGGAGTTGCGCCAGGCCATTCACAGCGACGAGCTTATTCTGCACTATCAACCTAAAATCATCAGCAAGACGGGGCACAATCATGCGGTGGAAGCACTGGTCAGGTGGAATCACCCGAGCCATGGCATCATGCCCCCCGGTGAATTCATCCCATTGGCCGAACGTACCGGTTTAATTGAAGAACTCACCCTATGGGTATTAAAAAGTGCGCTCCGCCAGGGAGCAGCCTGGCATCAACAACAAAGAGACATCGGCATCGCTGTCAATGTCTCCACTCTCAGCCTGCTGAATCCTGAATTTTCAGCGATGCTGACCAGTTTACTGGCCGTTTATAATTTTCCAGCCCGGTTATTTTTTATGGAAATTACCGAAACCTCAATTATGGTCGAACCAGAACGTTCGCTGGCGATACTTGACCGCATCCATCAAAAAGGCGTTAACCTTTCCATCGACGATTTCGGCACCGGCTATTCTTCGCTGGCGTATTTAAAAAAGCTGCCGGTAAGCGAAATAAAGATCGATAAATCATTTGTCACCGATATGCTGACCAATGACAGCGACGCCACCATCGTCAATGCCACCATTCAACTGGGTCATAACCTGGGCTTAAAGGTGGTTGCTGAAGGTGTAGAAAATCACCAAACGTTCAATGCCTTAAAGGCAATGGGCTGTGATCTGCAGCAGGGATTTTTTATCAGCAGACCTCTGCCTGCCGAAGAGATAGCCGCCTGGAAGTTCCACGTCGACACGACGGAATAGAAATCACCTTGCGAATACGTTTTCTTGTGACAAGAATAATCTCAGCCTTCCACATAGACTCTGGAAAAAGTTCGATATACTGGGCTTAGTGTCTGATACGTCGTTTTGGTCGTACATGTAGTTCAGCAAATCGCCATATTAGACACTACAACGAAGAAGGTCGGGCTTTTTACGAGTCCAACAATTATCCTTTAGGACACTTACTGCAACGTTTACCCTCATCCTTTTTGCCCTTACCACAACATTTCTTTTTGCTCTTTTTCGCCATAATCTGCTCCGCTTTTAAATTATTGTTTGGGTACCCTAAATAAATAAGCAATGAGGATGGCTTCGTCCAGCTTTATCGAAAAAATCATCAAAATATTATGGCATTAAAATTGCTTGAGAGGACATACGTTATGTTCAATTTTTAACAAGAATTTTCCTCCTGGGAAATTTCCCGACAACGGCAAAACGCTTTCCGAAAGGGCGTGACGCAAAACCACCGGCCTACGTTTCTTCGACGAGAAATAAGGTAGCGGGGTCACCGAAAGAGGTCACCCATGACAGTATTCAAGAAGACTCGCACCGTTATTTTTGCCACTTCTCTACTTTTCGTAACGACTGTTGCAGCCCATGCTGCTGATGCAACTTTTAGCTGGACACCAAACACTGAAACAGTTTCCGGTTACAGAATCCATTACGGTACGAGCACTCGCGATTACCGAAATGTAATTGAAGTTGGTCTACCGACGCCAGTCAACGGCAACATGGTCGCCACCGTTTCAGGGCTGGAAGAAGGCACTACCTATTATTTTGCAGCAACTGCATTCTTAGGGAATGAAAAAAGTGACTACTCCGGTGAAGTCGTTTACACTGTGCCTGTCACGGCAACCATTCAGCCCCCGACGGCCAACGATATTTCATTGCAGAGCAGCGAAGATGTACCTCTATCCGGGCGACTAAGCATCCAAGGCTCCTCAAGTGACTCTTTAACGTTCGCAATTGTTGGCCAACCAGCCCATGGTACGGTAACAATACAAGACAATACTGGTTCATTTTCTTATACTCCTGTTGCCAACTACTGGGGCGACGACATGTTTTCCTACACCGCCACCAATAGTGGCGGAACCTCAGAGAGTGCAAACGTAACCATCCATTTAAGTTCGGTTAACGATTCCCCGTTTGCAAACGCGGCAAACATTTCTACAGATGAAGACATTGCCTATTCCGGGCAGCTCACCGCGACAGATATCGACAGCAGCAACCTCAACTACTCTCGAGCCACTCAAGCCGGCAATGGTACTGTCAATATTTCTGCAGACGGACATTTCACGTACACCCCGAATAAAGACTTTTCCGGCTCTGACTCTTTTTCCTTCAAAGTCAATGACGGCAGCATTAATTCAAACACAGCTACGGTGAGTATTACCATAAAGCCGGTTAACGACAGCCCTGTTGCAAACGCGGCAAACATTTCCACAGATGAAGACATTACCTATTCCGGGCAGCTCACCGCGACAGATGTCGACAGCAGCAACCTCAACTTCTCTCGAGCCACTCAAGCCGGCAATGGTATTGTCAATATTTCTGCAGACGGACATTTCACGTACACCCCGAATAAAGACTTTTCCGGCTCTGACTCTTTTTCCTTCAAGGTCAATGACGGCAGCATTAATTCAAACACAGCTACGGTGAGTATTACCATAAAGCCGGTTAACGACAGCCCTGTTGCAAACGCGGCAAACATTTCCACAGATGAAGACATTACCTATTCCGGGCAGCTCACCGCGACAGATGTCGACAGCAGCAGTCTCAACTACTCTCGAATCGCTCAAGCCGGCAATGGTATTGTCAATATTTCTGCAGACGGACATTTCACGTACACCCCGAATAAAGACTTTTCCGGCTCCGACTCTTTTTCCTTCAAAGTCAATGACGGCAGCATTAATTCAAACACAGCTACGGTGAGTATTACCATAAAGCCGGTTAACGACAGCCCTGTTGCAAACGCGGCAAACATTTCCACAGATGAAGCCATTACCTATTCCGGGCAGCTCACCGCGACAGATGTCGACAGCAGCAACCTCAACTACTCTCGAGCCACTCAAGCCGGCAATGGTATTGTCAATATTTCTGCAGACGGACATTTCACGTACACCCCGAATAAAGACTTTTCCGGCTCTGACTCTTTTTCCTTCAAAGTCAATGACGGCAACAGTACTTCAAATATCGCTACGGTAAATATTACCATAAACCATGTCAATCAAGCGCCAGTGGCCGAAAACATAATCTTTTCCGCCGACAAAGATGCACCATACATGGGCAGACTTGCTGCCACGGATGAGGATGGAGACATATTGCAATTTTACGTAGCGGCTGCTCCCCAAGAAGGCATTCTTGATGTTGCCGACAATGGTTCCTTCACCTATACCCCAAAAGATGATGCTGCCGGGACGGATCAATTTACCTTTCTGGTAACCGATGGAGAGCTTACTTCCAACATTGGTACCGCTACGATTCTTATAAACACAGTGCAGCCCGAACTCGCCTTTGAACTAGGCGAGGTCATGGCAAGCTCAACCTGGAAAGCTGTCGCCTTCAGCAATACATACACATCGCCCTCGATAATTGCCAAAGCAAACACCATGAATAATCCTGCGGCAGGTGCCGTTTCCATCCGCAACCTTACCAGCCGGGGATGTGACATTCGGATACGCGAACTTGGCAACGCTATCGGCGGCGACCGACAGGAAATAGTCTCATTTATGGTAATGGAACGGGGTCACCACCAGATAGCCGATCAGGTTTTTGCCGATGCCGAATGTACCGATTTATCGGGTCTTAATACTTTCCAATCGATAAACTTCATCAATTCTTTTGCCAGTCAACCGATCGTGCTCTCATCGATTGTGACCGCAAACGAGACCAATGCGGCAATCCTCAGGATGAAAGGATTAACTCATCAGGGCCTTTCCATCACCATGCAGGAGCAGGAAAATAACGATGGATACCATGTCCCGGAAACAGTATGCTATATCGCTATGGAAAAATGGTCCGGCGTAGTCGATGGCCTTATGATCGAGGTAGGATCAACCGAAGAGATCCTCACCGAAAAACAATCGACTATTTCTTTTAAACAGCAATTCCCCACCGTCCCCTTCGTTTTAGCCGATATGCAGAGCACCAATGGCACGGATACGGCGATAGTAGGTATGAAGGATCTCTCAATCATCAATACGGGAATGACCATTCTGGAAGAACAATCATTAGATAGCGAAATGAACCATACCGCTGAAATTGGCGGCTACATTGCCGTTACTCCCTATAATCCGGAAGAAGATAGCGACCAGGATGGCCTCACCAACGAAGAAGAACGTACCATTCACACCCACCCAGGACTCTGGGATACTGATCAGGATGCGATAAGCGACGGCAATGAATACGATCATTGGATCACTCTAGGAATGAATCCGGAGCTTGATAGTGATAACGATGGAAAAGCCAACCTGCTGGACAATGACTCCGATAATGATGGCGTTCCTGATGGCATTGAAATCTTCACGGGTTTTAATCCGACCGATCTACAATCAGTGCCCCCATTTACTTTTGAACTTGGGGAACTAAGCGTTGGCACCAGCTTGGTTGCGATACAATTTAAAAATCAATACGTTGAACCGGTGATCATCGCCGATATTGCTCATGCCGGCACTCCCACACAGGACAATATCCTGATCAGCAATATCACGGCGAATGGCTGCGATATCCAGATGCAGGCAAATAATGCTCTCGGCGACAACCAGGAAGCTAAGAGGATAAGCTATATTGTGACGGAAAATTATAAGGCTCCGGTAAACGAAGAGCCTGCTCCAGTCGAAGAAGTGCAGGAACCTGAGGGGCCAACCGAGCCACCACAGGTGACTGCGCCAACGGAGAAACCGATTGACGAACCTCAGGTAACTTCCCGACGGTTTGAATCCCTGTCATCGCTGATTTCTCTCTTCAACGAATTGATGAGCAATCTGAGTTTTAACAAACCTCGAAGATGATAGAGTAAAAAGTCATAGCCAACCACAAAGGCGCAGTACATGCACAGCCTTCGTGGTTGGCTATTGGTGATGAGATTGTTGCAGCTCGACGCCATTTCCCAGTAACAACTGCATAGATTTATATATAAAAACTGCAGAAATGATAAAGACTAAAAGCAACCCCACTCCCACGCCGAAATCACCAAACTTAAACTGCCAGATAAAGAAAAACGGCAGAATAGAGGTAATGGCAAAGATAAGACACAACGCAAGTCGTTTGGCCAATCGATATTTCGTCCGAGGAAAATTTTCCGGCCAATGCCCTCCGGTTTCGGTCTGCAGCACGAACTTCCGCAGATGTTTTTCGTCATCCGGCGGAGTGCAATACATTACCGTTAGCCACGTACAGACAACCAACGCTGTCAATACGATGATCTTAAGCGCATACGGCGAAAGCGCAGTTTCAGCGCAAATAGCATCTGCGTAGATTCTTAAAATTGATCCGTTTTGATAGAGATAATCGTAGAGTAATGTGAACACGAGAGAACTCAGCATTGCGGAAATCTGCGTCCACGCATTGATTCGCCACCAAAACCAGCGCAATAAAAATACCGGGGCGACACCGGCACTGATCGAGAAAATGAATTTTTGTAAATTTATGATCTTATCACTCTCATAGGCAAAAACGAGAGACACCGATGCGACCAGAAGCATCGCAACAAGCGATAAATGCCTGTATTGTGCGTCCGTCTCGGTCTTGAGGAGGTACGTCTTCACCACATCGATGGTCAGCAGGCCACCGCCCCAGTTGATAATACTCTCGAGAGTGGTAATAAAACTAAAGAGAATCGCAATTAATACCACTGCCTTAAAACCGTCCGGGAGATATTTCAGCGCCACTTGCAGATAGAAAGCTTCCTTATCAATATCTCCATAATCGTTCAGCCGGTATTCAAGCAATCCGCAGTCCCAGATGGTACTGACAAATAAAAACATCAAGCTTGTTATCAATATCGGTACGAACAAGGCCTTGAATGCGGCAAACTGGCTTTCGGCCTGAAGATGTCTTTGTGCGTTAGGATCGGAGTTATCAACGATGTACACCGACCACCATTGAATGAAAATGAAGACAAAAAAATCGGCGAAGGAACTCCTGCCTCCAGTATCACCCAGCCTCGGTATCAGATTGATCTGGTCATTAGCGGTCGCCTTGAGAGTCGAATAAATATGATCTACACCACCATTTGCTTGAACCAGAAAGAGACAGATGCAAATCGGAGCTGATAAGCAAATGATTGCATTCAAGAAGTCCGTCCGAATTTTCTGATGAAAAGAGTTCTTGAAAACCAAGAGGAAAACACCGATGATGAGGACGATTTCAGGGTTTACCTGCGTATTTAGAGAGAGTATTGCCAGTAGCTTGCGTAAAGCGAGAATAATGAAAGAGCCAAATAATGGAATCACGAATAGTGACAGAAAAACGGCTCGAAAAATATGCAGGGAAATACCGGACCGACCGGAGAAACGTAGCCGAATGAGTTCATTGTCAGTCTGAAACTGCAGCCTCGACCACATGGTTGCATAGAGGATCGCAGGCACACCGGCAAGCCAGAATCGGCTTTTCAGGAGCCATATACTAGAATATCCGTCTTCCAGAATGAGCCCCATGCTCATCATATCGGTCATAGGGCTCCACTCGATCATAAGGAGCGATGCCGCGAGAAGGATCCAGCTCGGTTTCTTATCCTCACCGAACATCTGCTTAAAGTGTTGCGCCCGAAAGAGAACCGATAGAACGACAATTACGATCAGATATATTGCGATTACCACATAATCCGTATTTGATAGCTTAATCATGAGCCATTCGATACACCATTAATTGAGAAGCCTGCTGATAGTGTTCTCAGTAACGCCCATAAGCTTTGCCAATTCCTTTTGGGTGGCCTTTTGCGGCATATCGGATGTCAGATTTTCCTGCTCAATAATTTTGCTGTATAGTGCAAAAATGTGTCTGATATATGCGCTCTTCAAGCTCTGCAACGGTTTTTTACAAAACAAACCTTTTAGATCTTCGCGGTTAGTCGGGATTGCCAGCAAATCTTGCAACACCTCATCCTGGATCACCGGAAAATTCACCCCATGGCCCAACTTTTCACCAAGAGCCATTCGTTGCCTCAGCAGTTTGAACTCATCGTCGCCAAAAACAATCCATTTACGCAGAAAGTTGTTCAACTCCCGGATATTCGATTCTTGCCACTCTTGACGGCGCAACAGCTCTTGATTCTGCGGCAGTACAAGCTTTTCCTGGAACTCCTTTATCTCGAGTGGAGTTAATTCGCGTTGGTGATTTTCATGAAATATCGTCGTCCACGTATAACGTTCCAATAAAATATAGGCGATCTTATATAAAGTCCCCGGTCCACATTTTTCAACTTCCCGCAGCGGAAGGAGTTCTACATCAAGTTGACAGATTCGGCTTTTTAAGTCCGGTCGAACCATGCCAGCCTGATCCAACCGCGTAGATTGACCAGCGGCAAGAATTCGAATATTCGAATATCGATTTTCAGTACTCCCTAACGGCCGGTATTCGCCGCTTTCAATAAATCTCAGGAGCTTTGCCTGAATTCTCGGGCTCATATCCGGCAATTCATCTAAAAAAAGCGTTCCTCCATCGGCTGAATCTAAAAGACCCGGAGCATCGTCGTACGCTTGGTTGTGAGAACCTTTCCGGTAGCCAAACATCTCACTTTCTAGAAGCTCGTCGGGCAAACCGGCACAGTTGATGACGATAAAAGGTTTATCCCGTCGCGAACTCAGCTCATGAATGGACCAGGCAATAGTCTCTTTGCCGCTTCCCGACTCACCTTTAATGAGAATATTGAAGTCCGTAGCGGCAATTTTGTTCAATCGAAAACGCAACTCATCAATCGGATTATACTTCTCGGAGTCCTCACAAGAGTAGCTGCCACCGGCCATATCCGGCTCGCCGAGCGCAAAATACCGCAGGGCTCGATTATACTCATTGTCAAGAGAGTCTCCTGCAGCAGCGCGACCCTGAATAAGTTGACGGCAAACATCACTCAACCTGGAAGCCCGCGAAATAATCGCCAGCATCAATCGATATTGACTCCAAATCCTACCGATGTGATGATGTTCGTTTTTTGCTCTTTTATGTTGAATAATATCTTTGGGATAAGTTCGTCTCTTATACGGATTTGCCAAAAACCTGCATCCGTTCGCCAAACACCAGTCTCTCATATGGGCAAAACAATCGTATGAAGCGAGAGTAATTTTCCATTCGACGTATTTACCGCCTTGCAAAAGCATTGTCGCACGCTCTAACTGCTCTTCCGAAAGATGATGCACTGAAACAAAAATTTCATCTTGCGCAGAGCACTGCAATAAAAGATCCTCAAGTCGTTCAGCAAATTTGAGCACTCTTATATGCTCCACAACCCCAAGAGAATGGATTCCAGATTCGTTGTAGTAATTTCTCGCAAACGATACCGATGGCTCTCTAGAGTCGACGAGAATATTGAGTTTTGGTTGTGAAGTCTTCATCCAATTGGGCCATGTCCTAATAAGATTAAATCTAAACGTGGCAAACCTAACGCTTCTAGCACCACCAATTTATCTCGGATATCGATACTAAAAAATTCGTTCTTTCGATATCAAATTCTCTCCTGTACCATCAAATAATTTTTGAATACAATCATTTTTCTCGTCATTGCAGACTGTTACATGGAGTAGTAGCGAAGCTGCAATTATGGCATACATTATGCCTTTATGCGATCAACCACGCGCACCGACCTACACTCAACCGGAACACTTGAGATGAAGAAATTATCATTTTTCTGCTTACTTGCAGCCATCCAGATCACTGCAAGTATGAGGAGCGGATCAGCCGTTGAAACAGTTCCGGCGGATCATCAACGAGACAAAAAAGATGCAACCACCGCCTCACGACTACAAGCTTCTGGCAATGATGCTATAGATGCGGCAACGATTATTATTTTGACAAAGGGAGATGTTTTTGAAGGCGACGAAGATATTTTGGAAAAAGCTCACAAGCCAGCAAAACTGCGGCTGTATCTTAACAAAGTAAAAAGCTTGGATTCCGGTGAAAATAGTATTGAAGCAAATGCCGAAATGACACAATACTCGGGTGGTCTACGGCCTGCAAGGAGTGTAGGTGCCAAGCTACAGGCAGATTTACCAGCAGGAAGTAGCAGAGCAAATCAATCTTATCGATATCATTCTAAAATAGGAACTATGAATCTTATTGGAAGATTTTCATAAGTTTTTGGTAATCACCGACGCTGGATGGTAGGATAGACTCCGTTTTTAATTGACGCTGAGCGGCGACGTCATAGCCCAGAGCATTCACACATTGCTGGTAATAACTGCTATTGTCTTTGTTATCCCCAAACACGATTTTGCTGAAGGAAAACTGTTGATCATCATACCCTTTGCATCTGATGGTGTTGTTTTCCGCCTCGGTAATATTTCCTGAGACCTTGTTGACATACACCAATGTTGGTAGGAAGACATAGTCCCGGCCTATCCTTTTAATACCCAAATGAATCACATTCTCCGCCTGTGGGTACTTACGATCTGCAACATACAGTTTCGCCAGTTTGATATAGGCTTCTGCGGGAGATTGTCTGTCACCAAGCAACTGGGTAAGATTTTGGGCAGCATCTTTATTTTTTCTGAGCGAAATATCACTTGCTGATTTGGCAATTGCGCCTGATGTAGGAATAGATCGTGAGTTGACACTAATCCTTTTTGAGGTGTCACTCGCAAGTTTTATATTGTTGGCGCTCAATGCATTAAGAGTCTCAATTGCAGCCATGTCCTGGCTGAGCAGGGCCCTAGACAATGAACTCTGGACAATTGCCGAAAACTTGTCAGTGCTGATTTCCGGTGGTAAATCTCCGCCTGCATATGCCTGCCGAAGATATGTTTTGAGCGAATCGATTCTTTCAACGCTGCCATCATGGCTCTTATTCATTGAGGCCAAAACATCTGTGCTGTTTTCGACCACATAATTTTCAGTGACTGATCGTAACAGTTCCAGTTTTGCGTTGACCTGTGAACCGGCGGAGGTAGTTATCTTTTTTTGCTGTTTCTTTATGACATCATAGGTAAATGCTCTCAACATTTCAATTCGTTTTGAACGGGAACCGTTTGTATCAATCATCCGTTCTATAACCTCAGGAAACTCCTCATAATTATAATTTGCCCGAATGAGCAGATCCAGACCCATTTTATCAGCCTCTATTTCATTGTCTCTTGACCATTGTGGAGTGAGCATATCAGCCCAAACCAGACCAAGAGACTCAAAACCAAGTTGTCCATCGAGTCCCTTTTTCTGATATTTGCTCTCCTTGGTAATCCGGTCGGCATATTCTCCGCCTGCCACCATAATCAAGCCGCTAAGATCGATTGCTGATTCGATTCTTTTAGAGAGACTTCTCTCAGTGATGTGGCGAAGCAGGAGGTGCGACAATTCATGTGCCAAAATTGAGGCGAGCTGATCTTCGTTGTCAACGTTGCGCAACAGACCTGTCGTAACATGCAGGAGGTTCAATTCGTCAACATATGCATTCAGAGTTTCCCCGGTCTCGATAACTACTTTAAGTTGCGGTTTTTTCCCTTCCCATCCATTGAGCAGCCGGTCGACAATAGTCGCAATGTAACGCTCAACATCCTGGTCGTTATATATATAAATATCGTTCTCCAGATAAATTGCAATATCCGGGCTAAGTTCGCCTGAGTATTTGGCTTCCAGATTCTTTTTTTCTTCAAGTGGCTTGTCAAACCAGGATGGATCGGATTTAGCTTTATGATTTACCTGATCCAGCAGTATTGCCTTGTCTGAGAATGTCAGGTTTGTCACTGCTGTAGCCGTACATCCACCGAGGGTTATTAATCCGACTACGGCTATCGCTTTCAGTGTTGTTACAAGCAGGTAGCTATTGTTACTCACATTTTCCTCCAAACCCAACCGCAAGCGGCTTTTTGCTGTCGACCGATTTTCCCGGTGGTGCTTCAGGACATTTAGCGAGGATGGGATTATTGAGTTTTAACTGAGAGGCTCTCAGCCATATCAGCTTGCCTCTGAATTGCACCTGCAGCAGTGACCTCGGAGATTTGGCTAAAACAACGGTTCCGTTGATTTCATCATCCGTGACGTTTTGCAACACCCCGAGTTTTTTCCCTTCTGCCGAGTATTCTATCAGGTCTTTGTTATGTACACCTACTATCATTCTTTGGTCAGCGATTGCCATCGAACACCCGATAGAAAGCGTATACGAAACCAGCAAAAACAAAATCTTAACGTTCATTTCTCTCCTCAATTGTACATTTTCAAGAAAAAGCGAAAGGCTTGATCAGCTCCTTACAATTTACAAAGCAATCCGCAAACTTTATCGGATTTGCAAAAAACGACAGGAATGAAACTCCCAGCCAATCCATCGGAGCGATTCTACATTGCCACATTATCAGGACAAACAGCAGACTGATGCACAGCGGAATAATTATTTTTAGAAATAAAAAGAAAAGGATACTCAGACCAAGCCTCTGCAGGATATTTGTTGATTGGTCCATTTTACTGAGACGTATGAAAGTTAAATGGCCAAGCATCCCCATACTGAAGGCAATCGTAAAAAGAACGCATATCTCGATTACAGCGGCATCCATGTCACTTAAAAGTGTGAAGTAATTGGCTCCGTAGGTAAGATAATTATCGAGCGCCATGGCAAATAAGTAGACACCAGGAAGCTGTCCATTAATGGGGCTGATGATGTTGTCGTGCACCCCGGCAACCTGCGTGCCAATAAGGACAATACGATTTTCAATCATGTCTTTCAGGTAGTCACGAGTCCCACCTGAGATGTCGCCAAGAAACCAGGTGGCATGAACCGTGTCGGTGTAGGTGCACGGCTCATCTCTGCCTCGATCGGCTGTTGAGGAAAAAGACTGAAGGAAAGCAGTACCGAATTGCTTAGCCGAATAGCCGGTTTTACTCCAAAATTCCTTTTTATCTATGCCTGCACAAGAGATACCGCCCGCCTCCAGCGCGGCCTTATGCTCCTTACTTACGCCAGTGCCCCATCGAACCATCATCGGTTTTTTAAATGATTTATATTCGTCTGCCAGTATAGCGGAACATTCCACTTTGGAAGGTGTATCCTTCGAGCGGCAAAATTGGTCATAAAGGGCAAACGACGGGGTCATAAATTCCGTATCTTGAAAAACGAAACTTGGGTAAGCATCTCCGCACCCTGCCCAACCCACGTAGGTTTTGGTTGCCCTTGACCCTGTTATTTCTTTGATGACCGGAATTTCAAGATCAATACCAATATCTGAATCGGCTCTTTTTGCACTAGTTTCTTCTGGAACGGCAGCGACGGGGCGTGCAGAAGAACAAGAATCGACATTCTGGACGTCTTTTATGAGAAGTGGAATAAAGATCGGAACAGCTGAGTCGGCACTACTTTCTTTCTGAGAAATGGTATCGACCAGTTGTTGAATAGAGTCATTCAATGTTTCATGATTGTGACTATAAAGAAGATCTAGAAATACAGCCTTTGGTTTGAAAGACAAAATATTGCTGAGAAGCATTTCTTGCATGATGTAAGATAATGGCCAGGACTCTTCTATCTGATTGATATAATTATCGTCTATCAAGACAACGGTGATTTTATCTTGCGCGGCGGATTGATACCAGGGACCACCGACCATCCGCATAAAGAGGGATTCTGATTGAATGGATGCTGCGGTTTTAATACCAAGAGGATCGAACTGCGCAATTCCACCCCAGAACAGGCTGCTAATCAAGGTTGTATAGAACAAACATTTTATCCATCGAGACCGATCTCTTATCGAAGCAACCACCTCTTTATCCCTGAATAATTGATCTTCTGATTAGATACATTGTTTTCCACGAGTCCGGGGGATGAATTATCGGTATTTCACCCGCACGCATCAGTACAATTAAGCGAAATTCATGCCACCTCCCTAACAAAACAACATCATTCTGAAATTACTGATGAAAAATACCTCTCATTAAATAAAATTAATGCGTGTTGGCACAGATATATCGAAAATTGACATTTTCAAATAGCAACATTCGTGATTGAGACGAATCTTTGGGTTGAGATGGATCAACTGTCTATAGAAAAAAGTATCGGAAAGTGGTGCAGACGAAAACTCCCATCAATTGTACCGCTTTTGGGCATTATGCTGGTCAGACTCAGCCTTATCATGATGTTTCCAGGCATCGTCTTGTGGTTTGCTGATACCTATTATGCAAAATAATAATGTCCAATTATACGTGATAGACACAAGATCGACATTGACAAAAACTCATCAAAGCATGAATACATTATGGTCATTTAAAAAATAAATTATCGGCTGACGGGTAGCCGGATCTATCTAACAAGCATGGGACGAAACTCATGGAACCAAGGCAAGTAAAGACAATAGAAGATGCAAAGCAAATTGTGCAAGAGCGTGATCTCAGCCATGTGAAAGTTGGCCTATTTGATACTGATGGCGTCATGCGCGGCAAGTACATGGCCCGTGAAAAATTCTTTTCATCACTCATTAAAGGATTTGCCTTTTGTGATGTGGTGCTCGGCTGGGACAGTAAAGATCAGCTGTATGATAATGTCAGTTATACCGGCTGGCATACCGGTTACCCTGACGCGCCGGTTAGGATTTTACCGGCAAGCTGCCGTGACATCCCGTTTGAAGACGGCATGCTGCTCTTTCTTGCTGAATTTTCAGGGAATGCCGAAAAGATCTGCCCACGGACAACTTTGCGCCGGGTGATAGAAAAAGCACACACCATGGGGTTTGAACCGTTTGGCGCGCTCGAGTATGAGTTCTTCCTCTTTGATGAGTCACCCGAGAGTATCCGTGCTAAAAAATTTACCGATCTTAAGCCGTTCACACCAGGTTGGTTTGGTTACTCGATGATCAGAAATTCAACCCATGCCGAGCTCTATCACGAGATCATGTCTCTGAGCGAGAAGATGGACTTTCCACTCGAAGGCATACATACCGAGACCGGTCCAGGCGTGCTGGAAGCGGCAATAACGGTGGATGGTGCTTTACATGCTGCAGATAAAGGGGCTCTTTTCAAAACATTTATCAAGGTGCTGGCCCAGCGTCGCGGTCTCATGGCGACGTTTATGGCTAAATGGTCAGCCGACTATCCTGGCCAGAGCGGCCATATCCACCTGTCGCTTCGTGACAGGGACGGCGGACAATCGGCATTTTTTGCAGCTGATAAAGAGCACTGCATGAGTGATATTCAGCGCCACTTCGTAGCAGGTCAGCAGCGCCTTATGCCTGAGCTGCTCAGTATGATTGCACCGACGATTAACAGCTATACCCGCCTCATCCCTGGGTTCTGGGCCCCAACTGATGCAACCTGGGGGGTTGAGAACAGGACGACTGCACTGCGAGTTATTCCCGGCAGCGATGCCTCACAACGGGTCGAGTACCGCGTCGGTGCGGCAGATGCCAACCCGTACCTTGCGATTGCAGCAGCCCTTGGCGCAGGTCTTTATGGCATTGAGCATGGCTGGCAACCCGAAGCCGAGATTGTTGGCAGCGCCTACGATCAGCCCCATGCAAAAGAGCTGGCGCTGCCCAAAACCCTCTGGGATGCTGCGCAGGCTCTTAAAGGTTCACAGCCGGCACGCACGCTTTTTGGTGATAATTTTGTCGATCATTTTGCTGCCACCCGCGAGTGGGAAGAGCGTGAATATCGGCGCCATATAAGCAACTGGGAGTTGGAAAGATATTTTGAAATAATTTGAATAACCACATGAAGAGAGAGAGATGACCGAAATGTTGACCACCGTGAGCCCTATTGACGGCTCTATCTATGTCCAACGTCCCTTTGCGACCAGCGCCGATATTGCAATGCGGCTAGGAAATGCGGTTGCCGCGCAAAAAAAATGGAAAAAAGTAGATCTTGCCACAAGAAAGGTTCTGTGTACCAAGGCGGTTGAGGCTTTGGTCGCCAAAACCGATGAAATAGCAAAAGAGATCTGCTGGCAGATGGGAAGACCCATTGGTTCCGCAGCAGGCGAGGTACGAGGGCTTGCCGAACGTGGTTTTGCCATGATAAGGCTGGCGGACGATGGGCTTGCCCCGGTGAAACTTCCGGAAAAAGAGGGATTTAAGCGTTGGATTCAGCGAGAACCGATCGGGGTGGTTTTTGTTATTGCGCCATGGAATTACCCCTACCTAACTGCGATAAATGCTGTGCTGCCCGCCCTTCTTGCAGGCAACTCAGTGGTCCTTAAGCATTCCGCCCAGACCCCGCTCTGCGCTGAAAGGCTCTATGAGGCTTTTAAAGCAGCAGGTCTCCCTGAAGGTGTCTTGCAGTATCTGCATTTAACCCACAGCGACACCGAAGCGGTCATCGGTGATAAACGCATTGGTCATGTGGCTTTTACCGGATCGGTTGCCGGCGGGAAGATGATTGAAAGGGTTGCCTCCGGCCGATTTATTGGTGTTGGTCTTGAGCTTGGCGGCAAGGATCCCGCTTATGTGCGTGCCGATGCCGATCTGGCCCATGCCGTGGACACGGTGATGGACGGGGCCTTTTTCAATTCCGGCCAGTCCTGCTGCGGCATCGAGCGGGTGTATGTGCATGCAGAAGTCTATGATGATTTTGTCGCGCGGGCTGTTTCCTGGGTTAAGGCACTGAAGCTTGGCCGTTCAGACGATCCGACCACCACTCTTGGTCCGCTGGTACATGCCGGCGCTGCCGATTTTGTGCGCGCACAGACACGTGAGGCAATCCTGCAGGGAGCAGTTGCCCATATTGATGCTGCAGATTTTCCGCTTGATAAACCCGGTACACCGTATCTTGCGCCGCAGATACTTACCGGTGTTGACCACAGCATGCGAGTAATGAGGGAAGAGAGCTTTGGCCCGGTGATCGGCATCCAGAAAGTTGACTCCGATGATGAGGCGATTAAACTTATGAACGACAGCGAGTTTGGCCTCACTGCAGCTCTTTTCACTCGGGATATCGAACGCGGCATAGCCCTTGGTCAGCAAATTGAAACCGGGACATTTTTCATTAATCGCTGTGATTATCTTGACCCTGAACTGGCCTGGACTGGAATTAAAAATTCCGGACGTGGTTGCACGCTGTCAGTTGTCGGCTATGAGTCGTTGACCAGGCCCAAGTCGTTTCATATTAAAACTAAGCTCTAGAGGGTACCGTTTTGTCATATTCAGCGAACTGGAATTATCCAACAAATATAAAAGTCGGCGCGGGGCGGATAAAAGAACTTGGCGGACTCTGCGTTGCGCTTGGCATGAAGGCCCCACTGCTTATCACTGATCCCGGTATTGCCGCACTTGGCTTTTTGCCCGAGGTCATAGATGATGTGCAGGCACAGGGGCTGCGGTGCGGTCTGTTTTCGGCCATCAAGGCCAACCCGACCGGCGAAAATGTCGACGCCGGAGTTGCCTACTTTAAAGAGCACCAGCATGATGGAGTTATCGCCTTTGGCGGTGGTTCAGCTCTTGATGCGGCCAAAGCTGTGGCCCTTATGGTTGGCCAGGATCGTCCAATCTGGGACTTTGAAGATGTTGGAGATAACTGGACACGGGTAAATACCGAGACAATGGCACCTGTCATTGCCGTACCGACCACTGCCGGCACGGGCTCTGAAGTTGGTCGTGCCTCGGTTATTACCGACCAGAAACTGCACTTAAAAAAAATCATCTTTCATCCACGCATGCTGCCGACTCAGGTAATTCTTGATCCGGAGCTGACCATAGGCCTGCCCAAAACTGTAACTGCGGCAACGGGCATGGACGCCTTGTCACATAGTCTTGAGGCGCTGTGTTCACCTTTTTACCATCCTCTGGCCGAAGGGATCGCGGTGGAGGGCATTCGCCTGGTCCAGGAATATCTGCCAAGAGCGGTAGCCGATGGCACAGATATCGAGGCAAGGACGCAGATGCTGGTATGTTCGAGTATGGGAGCAACGGCTTTCCAGAAGGGACTCGGCGCCATGCATGCACTCGCTCATCCGCTCGGTGCTCTCTATGATGCGCATCACGGGACTTTGAACGCCATTTTAATGCCCTATGTACTTGTCGCCAACCGTCCTGCCATCGAGGAGCGAATTACTCGCCTCACGCGCTATATGAATCTTGAAGACACAGGTTTTGAAGGTTTTTTAAGTTGGGTCCTCCAGACGCGAAAGCAACTGGTTATCCCCCACTCTCTGGCCGAAATAGGGATCGATGCAAGTAACAAAGATGCCATCGGCCAAATGGCAACTGAAGACCCTTCCGCCGGCGGTAACCCAATCACTTTTTCCAAAGAACAGTACAGTAAGATATTTGCCGCCGCAGTTACAGGAGAGCTGGAATGACCTGCAGGGTTGCCATTTTGCAGTGCGATGAGGTGATGGAAAAACTGCAGAGTCGGTTTGGTTGTTACCCTGACATGATACGCAACATGTTTAAAGGGGCCGGAAATGGTTCCTTTAACTTTACGGTTTTTGACTGCCGAAAAGAGCAGTACCCAGAAGACATTAATAGCTTTGATCTCTATACAACCACCGGCAGCAAGGCCAGCGCCTACGACAATAAGGCATGGATCTCCCGCTTGATAGAATTTATACGCATCCTGGATCGTGCGGGAAAAAAGCTGGTGGGTATCTGTTTTGGCCACCAGCTTATCGCTATGGCCTGTGGCGGCCTGGTCGAAAAATCAGCAAAAGGATGGAGTGTCGGTATTGCCACCAACCATATCATCAATCACCCTGCATGGATGGCGGACAAGCGAGCCGAGATCAACATCCTGACCAGCCATCAGGACCAGGTGACGAGGCTTTCAGAAGATGCTCTCATAATCGCCGGCAGTAATTTCTGCCCATATTTTGTCGTCCAGTGGAACGATCATTTCTTAAGCATCCAGGGGCACCCGGAATGGCAAAGAGAATACTCCAGGGCATTAATGAACGAAAGACGGGCAATTATCGCAGCCGAGACGATAGAACAGGGCCTTGCTAGTCTTGCTACCAAACCGGATAAGGCACTTTTTGTTGACTGGATTCTCGATTTTATAGAGTAACCAGTAAACAGTGCCTCCATCTGTCTTGTCACCCTCTTTACTCAAAAATTTTAAAATATTTTGAATAAGAAACAATCTGTTCCTTTTATGACCTATTATCTCTTTTAGTACACCGTGCGCTACAAATTCTTGAATTAACGAGTTTGCAGTATTCGGCTGGACCCGCAGCAATTCTCTTGCCTCCCTTACACTGATAACGGGCCGCTGGTATAGGCGGCCAGGCGATAATAGTTCAGGTGGGAGAGGTAGCGCTCGGCACGTACTGGATCTTGAATCTCCATCCCGGGCGAGATGAGAAGTCCCACCTGCTCGGCAAAGATTTTCGGGGGCTTGTTAAAACGCATTCGTCACCCCCTGAAAAAAGCAACCCCCCATGGTGCGCAGAGCTTACGAGATTTAAGGAGTTGCTCCATTTGCCGCCATGTGATGCAAGGTTGTGCTTTCTTGTCTAACATTGGGATAGGCAGCGGTGAGACTTATTATCGGTTTTTCTGAGTCCGTATCATCATTTCGGGCTGCTATATCTATTAAAAACCTTTGGTTTACGTTTATGAATCTTATCGTTCTTCAACGATTTTCCCGTCTCTCAGGACAACAATTCCTGAGCCCACGTGCCTGGCTCGTTCACGGGCTTTTTGTGCGGCCCGCTTCATAGCCACTTCGGTAGCAGCCAAATCAGGATCGCGCTTTTTGCCTTTTTGGGCGGAATCAATAGACTGATTGCTCATAATTTCACTCCTTCTTCAACAAGGACAGGTTCGCTTCCGGAATTGTCGTAAAGAGCCCATTCGCCGACGATAGGTTTATATAAGATTTCAAAATTACTCAGTCCTGCCATAAAACGGCGGCGAATGATTGGCGAAGAGACATCGCGATCTCCTTCTCGAACTCTTTGACTGACTCGCGCATTGCCCAGCTCCTGAAAACCAAGACTGAGAGAATAACTTGATGGTATAACCATCTCTCTGCCAGTCGGGAATAAGCCTGGCATACCCTCGACCGCTCAATGTTGTGTCAAAGGCAAAACTCACACCCCGCTTTGCGTGTTTGAATATCTCCTCCAACATCAGTCGACCCGCTTGGAAATCTACATCGGGTCTCCGGAGAAGGTCGCCAATTTGCTTGGTGGCAAAGAGGCTGAGACTCTGAGCTTGAAGGTTGAAGAATTCGGAGCTCTCTGGTTGGCGCATCAGATTGATCGAGATATTGATCTTTGCAGCATCATCGACGGTATTATTCCCAGAGCCAAGAGGGAAACCGGACCTTCGGTGGGTAAGTACTTTGTTTATTGCGTGCTTAACCGGATGGTGCAGGCCGTCAGTAAAAACGAGCTGGCCGACTGGTATCGGAGAACCGCCATCCAGCATATCCGGCCAACTGACCTGGACGAACTCACCAGCAAACGCTATTGGGAGAAATGGAGCGTGTCAGCGAAACCGATATGCAAGCAATTGCCCGCTTGTTCTTTGAGCGCATCTGGCAGGCTGAGTCGCCAGCTGCCGATTGCCTACTCTTCGACACCACCAATTATTGCACTTACTGTTAACGAACTATGGCCCCACGTAATGGCATCCAGTTGGGCAATCCATGCTTGCAGAAAGGGCAACGTCTACCAGGCGGCGGGAATACCACTAACGCCAATGCCGTACGATTGAATGAAGCGGCTAAGTTCGCCAAGGACATGACTGAATATATTGAAGAGGCCAAGGCAACAGGTTGCATATCATTGCGAGAAATAACCGAGTACATGAACAACCACGGATACCAGACACGCAGGGGAGGGGAATGGCATGCCACTTCAATTTCGAGATTGCTGAAAAAGATCAAGTAACGGTTGATAGGAAAGTAGTATCAACGCCGACGATGGTCAGAAATGGAGCAAATGTCTCGGTTGATTTTCTGGAAAGATCTCGGATGGGCGGCACAATAAAAGTTGATAGGTATTTGGGCTCATGAGAACCAGAACTTCAGTAGATATCTCTCGCCGGGGTTCTGTTGCACTTTTGAGAGGTGTTCTTTGGTTATGTTGCGAGATTAGTTTTGCTGTGTCTTTTCTTCTCTGTTTGCTTTTCCTCCCTCCTTTTGTAGTTGTAGGTATTTATCTCTTCTTCCTACTTTTTCTTTGGATGTCCTTCTTTTCCTTCCTCGCAAGAGGCTGACGGGGAGGTAAGAAATAGCTCAAAAGTTATGTTGCTTGGAGAAGAGGAATCATTACCATTAACAACATAAAACATTGAAATAATTAACAAAAAATACATTCCGTAAATAGCTTGAAAAGCGAAATAATTTCAGGCAGATAGTTCAACTCGCAACATAACTTTGGTAAGCTCTACTTTACAGTTGCTCCATTTTTGGACAATTCAATTGAAACAAGTAGGTCGACACTATCAGGAAGGTTCACCTGACGGGTATGGTATTAAATTGAAGATTGCCAGAAAAAATCTTTACTCTCCACAAAAACGGGGCCACTCAAACCGGGGTATCATTAATCGAACAGATTAATGGAAAATGACAGGCCACAAATCTACCCGATATGGATTCTCGTAGTTCCGGAGAATCTTCTTTACAGATCTTTTGGGCATATTCACAACGACTCTCAAATACGCATCCCTCGGGGAGGTTAAAGGGACTTGGCACATCACCCTCAATCCTGGGTTCTTTGGGTTCTGCCAGAGGATCTGCCACGAACACACTTTCCATCAACACCTTTGTGTATGGATGCATTGGCTTCTGCCGGGAGAGATCGGCGGGCGTGATCTCCACTATTCTGCCCAGGTACATGACAATTATTCGCTGACAGAAATAATCCACCAGAGCAAGGTCATGGGAAATAAAAAGGTAAGTAATGCCAAACTGATCACCCAATTGCTGGAGCAGGAGAATAATCTGAGCCTGGACCGACACGTCCAGTGCTGCGGTGGGTTCGTCAAGTATGATGAATTCGGGGATCATGGCCAGAGCCCGAGCGATGACGGCTCGCTGCTTCTGTCCTCCCGATAGCTGGTGGGGGTAGGATCGGCAATGCTCCGGTTTAAGGCCAACCATGCCAAGAAGTTCCAGGATCCGTTCATTTATCTTTTGTCTGGAGATCTTCTCTTTTTGAATCGTAAACACCTCATCTAGACTTCGGTATATCGAAATACGGGGATCCAGGGAGGAATGGGGATCCTGAAACACCATCTGCATTTTTCGCCTCAGTTCACGGAGTTGGGTTTTACTGATACGGTTGACATCCCGACCATCATAGAGAATGTGCCCGGAGGTGTGCCTGATCAGATTTAGAATCAGCCTGGCAAAGGTTGATTTTCCACATCCAGACTCGCCAACGACCCCCAAAGATTCTCCTTTATAAATGTCAAACGAGATATCGTTGACTGCTTTGACCTCACCGATCCTCCGTTGCATCAACCCACCAGTTACTGGAAAAAATTTGGACAGATGCCGGACCTCAACTAACGAATTCATAGCTATTATCTCCAGTTGGGGCCGAACTGGTAGCATTTAACTTCTATGCCGTTTCCTGCCTGCAAGATTTTTGGGGCTTCTGTCATACAAATCGGCTTCATGTCAGGACAGCGAGATGGTACCGGCATCCACTTGGAAAAGTGCTTACGCTGGGAACATTGCCTTGAATGGCCTTAAGCGATCTCTCCGGCATACCGAATTTAGGGATGCACTTGAGCAACGCCCGGGTATACGGATGCAAAGAGTTAGCAAACACCGCTTTCACTCTCCCTTTTTCAACGATATGTCCCGCATACATGACAACCACTGTGTCACAAAGGTTTGAAATCACGCCCAAATCGTGGGTAATCATGATCAGGCCAATATTTCTCTGCACCACCGTTTTTCTAAACAGTTCAACTATCTGCGCCTGAACAGTAACATCCAGAGCTGTTGTGGGTTCGTCAGCGATCAACAGATAGGAGTCAGCACATAAACCCATAGCAATGACAATTCTCTGCTTTAGTCCCCCCGAGAGTTGATGTGGATATTGTAAAAACACCTTTGCTGAATTGGGAATGCCTAATGAGGTCATTACATTAATGGCTCTTTTTACAGCATCATCCTTGGAAATAGTTACATGCTTGCTCAACCCTTCCACGATCTGATCTCCCACTTTATAACCGGGTCGAGCGAGGTCATGGGGTTCTGAGATATCAGAGAAATATGGTTTCCCCTTATTTTTTGATACTGGTCTTCAGATATGGCAAGCAAATCCTGATCCCTAAAACAGATCCGGCCAGAGGAAACTCTGCCGTTAAGAAAAGGCAGCAGCCCCATGATCGCCTGAGCTGTAACGGATTTGCCAGAGCCAGTCTCCCCCACCAGCCCTAGAATCTCACCGGCATCTATCTTAAAACTGATACCACTCAGAGGTTCTACAACCCCATCACTAGTTTTGAATTCCACGGATACATTATCAACCACCATGAGGCTCATTTGATGGTATCCTCTCGGATATCCATGATATCCACCAGCACGTCCCCGAACAGATTGAATCCAAAAACTGTGATCATCATGGCGAGGCCCGGAAATATAATCACCCACGTGAGATAAACAGATATGCGGTACCGTTACTCATCATGGCACCCCAGCTGTGGAGTGGCTTCTGCGCTCCCATTCCCAGAAAACCAAGTGTTGCCTCCAGTACGATAGCCTGTCCGATCCCGATAGTCGCGGCTACGATCACCAGTGCGATTGCATTGGGGAAAAGATGTTTGAACAAAATCGTAAAATCTGTCGCTCCTAACGAACTAGTAGCCTCTACATAAATCTCATTTTTGAGCATCAGTATCTGTCCCCTGATCAGCCGGGCATATTAGGCCCAATAGGTCAGAGCAATGGCGATAATGACACACTCAACCCCAGCACCCACCACGGCAACAAGGAGAAGGGCCACTAGAATTTCCGGCAGAGACCAGGTCAAGTCTGTAACAGTAGAAAGAACTCTATCCAGCCATCCCTCGTAGTATCCAGCAAGAGCACCCAACAGAGAGCCGATCAATACGGACAATCCAACTGAAACAACACCCACATAAACTGAAATTCGTGAACCCAAAATAATGCGGCTGAACACATCCCTTCCGAACTCATCCGTGCCCATGATATGATCCATTGAAGGCGGGATGTTCATGATATTCAGTCTTGGGCCTTATAGGAATAGAGCGCGATGAAATCTGCAAACAGCGCAATAATGATAAGCCCGGCAATGATAATGAGACCTAAGAGCCCGGCCTTGTTGTCTTTTAATTTTTTCAAACGCCTGACCCACCGATTAGCGGGAGGTATTATCTGGTTTTGGTTCGTAGTGTTTTCCATTATTGATTGCAAAAATTGACCGCTCGTCTCAATGGTTTTGATCCCTTACCCTGAGATCTGCAAAAGCATACAGCATGTCGGCCAGGAATGTCCCTAGTATGATACCCATGGCCAGAAGAAGCATAGCGCCCTGAATGACCGAATAATCCCTCCTGAACAAAGCGGAAATTAATAACTGTCCAAGCCCTGGTCGAGAAAAAACGATTTCCACGTTACTGCCCCGCCCAACACCCATCCAATACGCAACCCGAGGATAGTGATAACCGGTATCAATGCGTTCCTTAAGACATGTTTCAGCAGGATGGCTTTTTTCCCAAGCCCCTTGGCATGGAGCATGACAATAAAATCCTTGGAGGCTACCTCCAGCATGGCCACCCGTGTGACCCTCGCGATGAGACCCGCACCGCCCAGTGCTACGGTGACTGCGGGAAGAATCAGCGAGGACAGTGTGCCTGAACCTGAAACCGGAAGCCAGTTCAGCCACACCGCAAAAATCAGGATGAAAATCAGCCCCAGCCAAAAGGCGGGGATGGTGACCCCGAATAATGCAACCAGCATGGCCAGGTGATCAAAGATGGTGTTTTTGGCTGCCGCGGAAATAATACCCATGGACACCCCAAGCACAAAGGAAAGGGCAATGGCCGTGAGTCCCAGCGAAAGGCTGTAGGGCAGATGGTGCAAAAGTAACTCCGTTACAAGCCGCTTCTCTATAATTGAGCTCCCCAGATCACCATGAAGCATGTTGTTCAGCCATTTGAGATATTGCACAGGAAGCGGTTTGTCCAGGTTGTATTTCTTCACCATTTCCTGTTCATAGGCTTTGGTCATCCCTGGCCCCATGAGATTATCCAGAGGATTTCCCGGAACGATGTGAATCAGGGAGAAAATGATAACCGACAACACGAAGAATATCGGTATCATTAACAGTAAACGGCGTAAAAAAAATTGCCACATGGGTCTTCCGCTCCGGATCACTTATGTTTTTCTTTCCTTTCTGATCTCTTTGAAAAAAGTTTTTGAGAGATCAGAAAGGAGCAGAAAAAATCAAATTATTTCAAATCCCAGTCCAGTATCTCGATTTTCATGAACTTCCTGGCACGACTGTTTTTTGGCAAAATCACACGACTGCCAACTGCAAAAACCTTGGCCGGGAGGTAAAAGGGAGCCCAGACATACTTATTGAGGACATACGTGTGGTATTCCTTGAAATTCGCTTCCCGATCTTCCTGTGACCGAGATCGGGTCATCGCTTTTTGCATCAGATAATCTGACTCATTATCATGCCACATAGCCGCATTGGGGTAGCCCAGTCGTTTTGAGTTCAGAAACCACTCCAGAATATCGGCATTTTCCCAGTTATAGGAACGAATTGCCAGCTGGTGCTCGCCTTTTTTATAATAGGCCCGGATGGAGCTCGGATCCATTAACGTTATTTTCGCTTCAACGCCGACTTTTGCCAGTTGTGCCTGGATCACCTCAGCTGCACGCCGGTATGAGGATTCGTTTTTAGCCACCATTTTCAAGGTCAGCTTATTACCATCTTTGTCCTCCCGTATCCCATCCTTACCCATCTTCCATCCGGCTTCTTCAAGTGCTGCTTTGGACCCTTCAAGATCAAAATGGATCTCATCTTTCGGGTCTATCTTACTTTCCGCAAGAGAATCGATCAAATAGGTAAAAGCAGGTTTTCCGGCATTGGCAAACACATTTTTCGTGATACTCTCCTGATCCACAGCAAGGGCAATTCCCTTTCTGACCAGCTCGTTATCTAACGGCGGGGACTGGGTGTTCATGACCATATGATACAGTTCATCGCCAGGCATTCTGATGATCCGAAGGGATTTGTCCTCTTCAATCTTGCTGATGAACATGGTAGGCACGGCATAAACAACGTCGACCTTGCCAGTCTTGAGTTCCAAAAACCTTGTCGATTCTTCCTTGGTATCCTTGTAGACAATTTTATCAATACGAGCAGGCCCTTTATTGCTGACGATAGAGGGCCCCCAAGTATAGTCTGGATTTTTCACCAGTACCAGTTCATTTCCCGGAGACCAGGATTCAAACTTATATGGCCCGGACCCCACAACATGCTTAATACCAAACTCCTCACCATATTTTTTATAGGCGACCATGCTGGGAATACACATGAAATCCTGAGCCATATTAAAAAACATATTGGGTTCAGGATTCTTCAGGTGCAGAGTAATCGTATAGGGTCCGGTGATTTCGACATTATCAATAGCGCCTACCATATAGGCAGACGGCCCGGTCTTCATCTCTTCCAGAAACCATTTGGCTACCTCTGAATTAAATGCAGAGCCATCATGAAACTTAACACCCTGTTTTAAAACCATTTTCCAGGTAAGGCCATCGTCACTGATGGTCCAGGATTCGGCCAAGGCCGGATAAAATTTTCCATCAGCGCCCCATTCCATAAATTTATCATAGATCAGTGTCATGGCATCGTGATTCAGTTCAACCTTAATAGGGTTGAAAGTTGTGACCCCCAGTTCATTGGGGTTGCCTGCAATGTTCAATACTTTTTCGGCCTTGGCCTGTATCGATGTCATTGTAAACAGAATTGCCAGCATCAGCAAAAAACTACCCAGACGCTTTTTCATCTTCTTCTCCTTAATATTCATCACCAGATTAATAAAAACACTGCCTTCCCTATCCGGTCAGGCATGCCTAAAAAGCCGTTTCCCAGGAAGATTTCCTGTGTGTTTGCCGTCAAGGACAACCGCCTTTCCATTGACAAACACATAGGAAATCCCCTCGGCATATCGATGTGAATCATCAAAAGTGGCCACGTCCTGGACCGTATCCGGGTCAAAAAGGACCAGATCCGCCGCCATACCTTTCTTGATCAGACCTCGGTCTTTTAACCCGAGTTTTTCTGCAGGCAGGCTGGTCATTTTATGAACGGCCTGCTCCAGGGAGATAACCTTTTTCTCCCGGACATAGTTTCCCAGAACCCTGGCAAACGTTCCGTAAAATCGTGGGTGGACAGGAGACCCACTCGCGGGGCCGCCGGGTGTTACCGAACGTCCGTCAGAACCAATCATTCCATTGGGATCCTGCATGATCGTCACTACATCCTGTTCGTTCATGGCGAACACAATCATTGACAGGCTACCACTTTCTTCACAGAAGACCTGGACAACAGCCTTCAGAGGTTCAATTCCTCTGATTTCAGCCAGGGTTGCAACCGTGAGACCATTCAGTGACAGATTGTCCGGTTGGGTATACCCCATAATCTGTATTCGGTCCCAGCCCAGATCCTCCATTGGATTGTCCCAGTCATCAGGTGGTGATTTCATCTCAGCCATTACTTTCTGTTGGGTTTCGGCGTTGCTGAGAATTTCGATCATCCTCTTAGAGCCACCCTCCTTGGCCCAGATGGGGAAAATTTCCAACAAACCAGTGTGATAAGCAATATAGGGGTATTGGTCAAAATGGACTCGTATCCCTTCTTTTCTGGCCTGATGAATTTTTTCAAGAAGCAACCGACCTTTTCCCCACATGGCCGGGGTCTCACATTTTAAGTGGGAAATCTGAACAGACACACCGGATTTCCGAGCAACGGCCAAAGTCTCATCCAAGGCTTCGAAGAGGAATTTGCCTTCACTACGCATATGTGTTGAATAAATACCGTCAAAATCTTTGACTACTGCAGCAAGTCCAGCCAATTCATCTTGTGTAGCAAAGGCCCCTGGATGATAGATAAGACCCGATGACAACCCAAAGGCTCCTTTTTCAAGTTCTATTGTCAACAGGCGCTTCATCTGTTCCATCTCTTGGTGATTGGGTACTCTGTTCTGGTATCCCATGACGTTGGCACGCAGTGTCGAATGACCAACCAGAGGCACCAGATTTACAGCCGTGCCGTTGATGGCCAGTCGAGCATAATAATCATCCAGGGTTTTCCAGTTCCAGTCTTCCGGCGATAACTTTCGCTTATAAAGCACGCCCAAGTCTGACATATACTCCATGAATGGTTCGCTGCCAGAGTCGAGGATCGGGCCAGGAGAACCTCCGCAGTTACCGGTAACCTCTGTAGTTATTCCCTGCATGACCCGGCTTCCAGCAGTAGGCTCCAGAAGGAGGGAAAAATCGGAATGGGTGTGCATGTCTATAAAGCCAGGACTGACAACCAGTCCGGCTGCATCAATGGTTTCCAGGCAGGGCATATCGATTGCAGGAGCCACATGGGTAATTATTCCGTCCGAGACAGCGATGTCTGCTGCAAAAGACGGTGCCCCACTTCCATCGATCACCCGAGCGTTTTTAATAAGCAGATCAGTCATGGCAGACCTCTTTATCTTTTCTCGGTGACCTTGCTGTGGTATCGGGCAAACGGTCATGATCCAAGATAAATCTCTCAAGTACCGGCATTATTTTGTTCATGGTTTCCTCAATGGGACAGATAACAGGGATACCTATTCTTTTCTCGAGGGCCCTACTGTAAGACAACAGTTCTTCTTTGCTGCCGCCCGTACCGTTAAGGGTCACTGCAATAACAGATGTCCCGTACATTTCGATTAGTTTTATTTCACTCTCGATATCCGGCAGATAACAACCCGATGCTTCCGTTGCGTCATAGAATTCTCTAAACGGCGTGTGTTGGAGAACCACGCCCTTGATATTTCCCGAAACTATGATCTCGGGACCGCAGGGCCCTTGGGGATTTCTCATCCCGGACTGGCCTTCTACGACAATAAGGTCCGGTCTGGCTTCCTGTTCGCACCTGACAATGGCGTCCTCCACCTCACCACTCACAAAATCATTGACCGTGGTGTCCAGAATAAATCCATAACGATTGCCTTGGAGCCAGCCGGTCTGACCGGTATAAATCATTTCCGTACTCATTCCCAGCTTTTTGCAGGTCTCTACAATCATTCGAGCCGTGGTTCGTTTTCCCAGTGCGCAATCGGTTCCGAGAACGGCCAGGCGCGGAATTTTCATCTCAAAGATTTTACCTGACCAGAAATGAAGCTGATCGAAAGGCTTAGGCCTGCGAATATCAATGATGGTGGCATTATTTTGCCGAGCGGAATCATTAAAAGTCGGAATATCACCCAGCAACATATGCATCCCATTAACAATAGATATCCCCTGAACAAGGATGCTCAATACCAGAGCCTGCCATTGTTCATTCAGCCGACCGCCGCACAGGGCAACACCGATTATGGCATAATTGGGCTTTTTGCCTGTGATGGCAATATACGCGTCAATGTCTGCATAGACCGGAATTGAGCGATGAATCCCATCCAGGATCTGACCGGCATCCTGACCTGCACTGTTATGGTCGATAATACCTCTGATATCAAATCGTTCGGTTCCGCGGATCAGACCATGAGCTGTTTTCGCATCGACATGAGTAAGACTACCATTGGTCAGGACCACAGCCGATCCAAGGGCTAAACATTTGCTGTTATCCGGGTCCGGTTCAATTTCGGAATTCGTATTGTTAGCTTTCATCAAATTCTTTTTACTCCCAATCCAGGTTCATCTATCGTTCTGAGCCATCCATCTTCCAGGATGAATCCACCATTTACAATATCACGTGCCAGGTCCAGGCTTCCATCAAGGTCTAAGTATTTTGTGGCTCTCGACGCCAGGGCGGCATGGAGCGCTCCGGCGATGCTGATTATGCTCTCATCCATACATCCCCACATCAGGTCAATACCGGCATGGGCTGCCATAGCGGCGATCTCAAGCCCCGGTGCAATACCACCACATTTCATCAGCTTGATATTAAAAATACCAAAAGGCTGAGGATGACTGAGAAGATCGATTATTGTTCCAGGGTGAAGCAGACTTTCATCTGCAGCCGAAAACCTGCGAACTGCGTCCGGGAGGGATCTCATTCCCTCATGGTCCATAGCCTTGAGTGGTTGTTCTACGAACTCAATCAGACCTGAAGTTTTTTCAAAAAACTTCTGAAATTCTTTGACGCCATAACCCTGGTTGGCATCTACCCTCATACGTACGCCAGACTTAAATGTTTCACGGAGACGAAGGATCCGTTCTATATCCTGCTCCACATCAAGTCCTGTTTTAATTTTCAGGATAGAAAATCCCCTGGCCAGGTATTCGCGAGCTTCCTCCAGGGTCTCTTGAACAGGCTTGATTCCAATGGTAATAGAAGTCGGCAGGGATTTATGGACTCGACCAAGAAGATCTACCAGAGGCAGGCCTATTGCTTTGGCAACGAGGTCATGAAGTGCTATATCTACAGCCGCCAGAGCTGCAGGTGTCTTTGCCAGGACTTTGTCCAATTCCTGGAGCATTGATCGGTAATATCTGACATCTCTGCCCTGAAGAACCGTGTCCAGATTGTCGGCCAAGGCTTTCTCACCTGCCCAAATGGTTTCGCCGGTGACATCTTCAGCCGGTGAACCTGCTCCAATCCCGGTAATACCGTTATCTGTTTCAAGTAGAACAAACAAGTTTTCAACAGAACTTACTGTTTCATAGGCAATTGTATAGGGACGCGTGAGCTCTAAATCTTCTTTCCATACGGTCATGTTTGTTAATTTCATGTTTTTTCCTTTTCAGGTATCCACCCTTTGATATTTGGTGGAAGGAGCGTCCATTTCCTACGCACATTCGTCACCATGAAGGATTCAGAATGACTGATACCTTCAATTTTACTCATCTGCTCTTCAAAAAACTTAAACATCCACTCAATTCCTTCGGTCACGATAACTTCAACAAAAATGTCGTAGCGGCCCGTCACAGCAACGGCCCAATGGACATTATCAAATTCCATCAGCTGATCAATCACCTGTCCCATTTTGCCATTTTCGTGCACATTGATGGCAATGATGGCGACCATCGTATTCTTTACCGTAAAGGTATCGACCAATCCTGCTACCTTGAGTATCCCTCTCCTGATTAGAGAATTTAACCTGGAGTGAATGGTTGGGGCCGAAACGTTTAGTTTGGTTGCTATGTCTTTAGCGGGCATACGACCATCTTCAGAAAGCAGTTTGATCATTTGCCTGTCGATATTATCAATCTCTTTAAGGTCCATATTCTTTCAAGAAATTTTATTATATTAGATTAAAATAGTAAAAAAATAATTAATATAAAATATAATGTCAATAAAATTACATAAAATTAACTGTTCGAGGTTCAATCAGGTGAGTCTTCTTGATCAATTTCTTTTGAACTCCGTTTTCCTAAACGGCATCGTAGAACGATAATTGTTGGGTTCATATGGGTGGGTATTTCGATTAGATATGGGTGATTCGCTGTCTTATCACAATTTTTTCCTGACCTTTTTTGGTAAAAAAGCACCTCAGAGAACAAATACAAGGTATATGTTCATAATCCGATTCAAGTTGTGCGGTTAATATTGCCACCTCGAAGGTCTTAATATTCTATCAACGCTTCAAGTTGAGTTGAGACAACTACTGTGAATTTCTGGTTTGCAAAAGGTCAAATGCCTATCACTTTTTAACTTGTCGCCGGTCCCAGATTGTTCCAAAAAGTATTTGTTGGTCACTTCGACAGAAGCGTTAGGCAACGTGGTTGACAGTAACTGAGACTTGTTCGGAGTCGTTAGACGAAAAATTGGAAAGTAGTATCAACGCCGACGGTGGTCAGAAATGGAGCAAATGTCTCGGTGGATTATCTGGAAAGATCTGGGATTCAAATTTTGTTTTTTGTTGCCAGGGTTATATTGGTTTTTGAATGGCAAAAACGGCCAATTTATGTTGATAGGACAACTTCTTCAGGACCTGCACAGTAGATCTATCAACTCTGATAATTGACGAAGGTATCTTACCTTCGAAACGGCAATGTTAATGTGGAGTTCTGTGGGAGCCGCCCTTTCGCCCGCGCCATCCGAAAGCGGGATGCCATTCGATTGAACTGCGTCACGATATTGTCCATCCAGGATGGCTTGGTCGCGAAATTACAAGGAGGCGGCATGTACGCGGATGACCACTTCGTGGTTGCCTGGCGTGGGAGTGGGTTCATTATAAGTTGCAATTCTGGCTACTCACCTAGATGTCCATCGAATGGCTTTCATTATTAGTCTGAAGCTGAAAAGCACATGGCCTCGAATTGTTTCATCCCGCTTATGAAAAACAGGTCTGGTGTCCAGTACTGACTTGACGTCCCGAAATACTTGTTCTACCTGCCAAAGTTCTTTTTATTTGAGCGCCACTCGTTCGGCCGAAATGTTCATGGGTCCGTTTTCTTTCGGTGGTGACAGTCAGATCTTCTGTTTGTCTAATTTTTTGATGAGTTTCAGGCGCATGCGTCCCGAACGCACTCGCGCAGCCAACGATGCGCCAGGTCAGCATCCAGCCTTGGGTGCCAAAGCATTGAAACCGTGAACTCCGGTACGGAGAATGGAAGGGTGAAGCTATGCATTCCGATGCGCAGGTTCCCCGTGTGGCGCTCGGGAACGCTGGCTATCAGATCGGATTTTCGAGAAAGCGCCACCGCGGTCGAGAAGCCACCGACAATAGTGACGACGATTTCCCGTTCCACCCCAAACGGCTCCAAGGCTTCATCTATCGGTTCCTTATCTAGACTGTGCCTTGAGACGCTGATATGTCTGCCGGTCGCATAACGGGCAGGAGTAATTTCACTCCGAGTCAGCGGGTGCCCTATCCGCACAACGCCAATGTATCTGTCTCGGAACAAAGTCCGCGCACGCACCTCCGGACTCGTCGTCTCCTCCACAACGCCAGTTTCGAGATCAACGGTCCCGTCGCGAAGTGGTGTGCTGTCTTTGTTCGGCTTCTGCACGAAGCGCAGCCGCACGCCGGGAGCTTCCTTGCTAATGCGAACAATAAGAGCCGCTCCAAAGTTCTCCACAAAACCTTCACTGGTCCGTAGCGTGAATGTTCGGACGAGCTGTTTAAGATTAAGCTTCTCGGCAGGACGTAGAACCTCTTTTGCGCCCTGAACGAGCTGACTTACTCGGTTGCGGAGTTCAAGCGCTCGGGGTGTGGGGACAAGACCGCGTCCAGCCCTAACCAAAATCGGATCGCCAGTCGTCTCGCGCAATCGTGCCAGTGCCCTGCTCATAGCAGAAGGGCTTAGCTGCAATCGTTTTGCTGCGCGTGCAACACTGCTTTCCGCAAGCAGTACATCAAGGGTAATTAGCAAGTTGAGATCAGGTGTTGACATGCATTAACTATAGCACAATCCGACAGATGGCGTCAAATGCACGAATAAAGTGCAAAAGATGCGTATTCCGCCGTGTCACACAAGAGACTATACTCTGTTTCAGACAGCTCGGTTTGAGCGTCGTAAAAAATAGAGTTCAACAGAAAATGGAGTTTATGATGAAAACAATTATTGCACAACAAGATGTGGCAGCATCTGGATATGCCGAGCTGAAAGTTTCTGCTCGGTGGGCACTCGTCAGTCTTTCATTAGCCATGTTATTGTCTTCACTCGACACCAGCATCGCCAATGTTGCCCTGCCAACATTGACACAGGCGTTCGCCGCCTCCTTCCAGGAAGTCCAGTGGGTTGTGATCGCTTATCTCCTCGTCATCACTACCTTGATTGTCAGCGTCGGACGGTTAGGTGATATCATTGGCCGCCGCAGGCTGCTAATAGTTGGAATCTTCTTGTTCACGTTTGCTTCAGTATTGTGCGGCGTCGCTCCCACACTTTGGCTGCTGATTGCTGCCAGAGCGGTGCAGGGTCTGGGAGGGGCCATAATGATGGCCCTCACCATGGCAATAGTCGGTGAGACAGTTCCGAAGGTAAAGACAGGCACTGCCATGGGGCTCCTCGGAACGATGTCTGCTATAGGCACCGCTCTTGGTCCATCGCTCGGCGGCGTACTAATCGCAGGAATCGGTTGGCGGGCAATATTCCTCGTCAACGTACCATTGGGAATACTTACTTTTCTTCTCGCGTATCGCTACCTGCCTGTTGATCGCCGTGCGCCGAAGTTTGATCAGGCGGGATTCGACAATGTGGGCACTGTACTGCTTGCTCTGACTCTTGCGGCTTATGCACTTGCTGTGACGATTGGTCGCGGCAGTTTCGGTTTACTCAATATAGTTCTACTGTTGACTGCTGCCTTCGGAGTAGGTCTTTTCGTGCTTGCCGAGTCGAGAGTGAAAGTTCCTTTGATTCGATTGGCTGTGTTTCGAGATCAATTGTTGAGTGCGAGCCTCGCAATGAGCTCGCTCGTCGCTACGGTGGTAACAACAACGTTGGTAGTTGGCCCGTTCTATCTCTCACTTGCACTTGGCCTTGATGCAGTTATGGTTGGGTTTATCTTATCTGTCGGACCACTTGTCGCCGCCTTGACTGCTGTGCCAGCCGGGTATTTTTCTGACCGTTTCGGTGCCCACCATATGACCATCATCGGACTTATCGGAATGGCAGTCGGTTCCTCCATTCTTTCCATAATACCGGCAAGGCTTGGAATGTTCGGCTACATCGTCCCAATCGCTATAATCACTGGCGGTTATTCGCTGTTCCAGACGGCCAACAACACAGCCGTCATGACAGATGTCAGCCCGGACCAGCGAGGAGTAATTTCAGGTATGCTCAACCTGTCGCGCAATATAGGGCGCATTACGGGTGCTTCCCTTATGGGTACTCTGTTCGCGTTTGCATCGGCGATAAGCAACACAACAACAGCGCATCATGAGGCAGTTGCCATCGGTATGCGAGTCACGTTCGCATTTGCAACAGTTTTGATCGTTGGTGCTATGGTGATCGCAGTTGGAAGTCGTGTCCAGTCAACACCCTCTTCGCCCTTAGGAGACGTGTAATTTACAATCTTAGTATGTTAATGCTTTAACCCCTGTCACTGATGATCAAAATGTTACGCGCGGCATTGTGGTTGTGGAAAGATTATAAATTGCATTTGAATCTCAAATTTCAGTTAATGCCTGAACATTTGGTTGTGTTTCTCAATAACAACATGCCAGCGGAAGTTGACGTCGAATTCTCTGGGGTGCTATTTAGACCCTTTCCTACGAATTGTTATCATAAACCAACTTTGACCTAATTTTAAGAGTTGAAGAAAGGGTTTGGTGAACTGGACAGCGAATTGCTATTTCTAAAAGCCGATCCCGCTGAACTGTATTAAGATTTCCTTTTACATGAATTTGAGTCTGAATCTCATCGAGCATAACATTTTTCGTTACACATTCCTCACAATCCTTAAACTGTACTTTTTCGTGGCTGAGGCGCACTTCAACACTTTGTAATGCGATTCCTTTCCTCTCCGCATACATACGGAGTGTTATTGATATTCAAGATCCAAGAGCAGCTAACAGGAATGCGTATGGTCCAGGCCCCTGATCTGATCCACCAAAGGATATTTGTTTATCTGCTAAAAGTTGGTGTTTTCCAGATTCAATTTTTTGAGTGAATCGTTCCCCGGGGACAGATCGAACAGTTACATATGGGACCATGTGCACCTCCTTTACCGTTAGTCGACCGAGTCATCAGTCTTGCGGTTTTCCCAATCGGATCATTTAATCGAAAAATACGTTTCCAAAAGTCAGTACTACCGGTTGATTAAGATGTATGCATCTTTCGATAATAATGCTATCCGAGATAATTTTTGAATAATATGAACGGGAGGACTGTTGTCCAGCAGTGAGAGATGTATCTTACCGATTGACTGAGCAATTTATTGACCTCATGGAGGGCCTGTAGTTCTTTCTCCACATCGCCGCCGTAATCAATATCAAGGCTCTTGACCGTGCCGGATTTTACATCAAGCTCGTCAATGGTGATTTTACTTAAGAAAGGATTGTCTCCCATATCGACTTCAAGCTGATTAAATTTGCTCTCGAGCCTGGCATTCAACATTGTGGCGCGAATCGTGGCAATGTTTTTATCGTAAGTTTGCAGTGATTTCTTTATCTCGGCCTTGCCATTGAAGGATTGCCGGTGTCGCTTTGGAATGGCCCTGCGAAAGTAGATTGTACCGCTCTGAGGGTGCCGTTGAAGAAAAAAAGAAGTCCGAATCATGTACTCTCCGATGTACAAAATCATGTACCAGGGGGCAACAATTCGGACTTTATATGAGCTAAGTCAAGGACTTACGTTATTTTGGTGGCGATGCAGTCCATTGAACATACAAGTCATATTACTGTTATTTATATGTTTTATATTTCATAAAACCGCAAGATACCCCTAATAATACCCCCCAAAACAAGAACTGCCCCCGAATGTTCAGACCTGAAAAAATTAGTCAACAACAATCACATCGACACAATACTCATCGGAACGGAAGGCAGATCTAGCACAATCCACGCCCATATTCAAATTTAATCTGGTAGCTAACAGTCATATAAAGAAAAGGTTAACAGAAGTTATCTCTCGCCGGAGTTCTGTTAACCTTTTGAGAGGTGTTCTTTGGTTATGGTGCGAGATCAGTTACTCCATTTCTGAACAATTTCAAGGGAGTAGGCAAATCTACTCTATTAGGAATAGTGTTAACTTGCAGCTTTGCTTAAATCGTTGAGATTGCCAGTGGACATTTATTACGGCAATAATTCTTAAAATATGATTGTGAGAAAATTGGTGATTTTTAAAAGATTCAGGAAGAGTTGTAATTTGCTTTTTGTCTTAAATGCTTAACCTAGCCACCATGACCCACTTATCGTTTTTTAAATTACTGTCAAAAAGAGTCTGAGCTTTTTACAAAAATAGCCGTCTTTTTTTTAATCAGCATGCTGAACAGGCAGGAGAATAAATATTGGTGAAATTTTCCTATCATTCACGATACTTTCTCTGTAAGTTCTATAATTGTTCTCCTGTCTTTCTATCTGCAAACAAATACAAATCGAAACAGATAGGACGATTATCTAACCGGTTTGAATACAATATATGCAAAGACCTCGGCAGTGGTCAGGGTCTGAACAACCAATACGTGTGCAATGCCAAGACAAAGAGTTACATGTTTTGTCCGCTGTGCTGTGAAAAATAGTCGAGCGCAGCAGCAGTCTCCAGCAAGCTTGAGCCTTTTCTCCATGGTACATGTGCTTCTGCTAGTATCTTTGTTCTTTTTTGTTTTCCTTCCAAATACTTACGCAAATGACCTGAAAGAGAAGAAACGCGTTCTTGTTATTTTCGCTTCACAGAGTGATCTGCCGGCATACTCCATGATAGAACAAGGCATCAAGCAGGGGTTAGAGGCAGGCACGGAATTTGATATTGAGTATTTTATCGAATATATGGATACTTACCGCAATCCCGATCAGAAGCATAACCAGTTATTGACTGATTTATACCACCACAAGTTTTCCAAGAACAAGATCGATCTGATAATCACCTACGACCTGGCCTCACTTGAGTTTGTTATTGTTCACCGCGATGATCTTTTTCAAAACATCCCCGTTGTCTTTTCCGGCATCACGCAGACAAACATAGAGAGTCTACGTTTACCCCCTGAGATTACCGGTGTCTTTGCGGATATCGACTACGCCGGGCTGTTGAATACGGCACTCGAGATCCATCCGGAGACACGCCACGTTGCGGTTGTCAATGGTGCATCCGGTGAGGAGCTGTTTTTAGAGAAAGGTTTCCGCCAGGCATTTGAGCCGTATACCAAGCAATTCGACTTCATTTATCTGACTCGTTTGCCGTTTGCTGAAATTGAGGAAAAAGTCAAAAATCTGCCTGAGCAGACGGTGATCCTCTTTTCCCTCCTCTGGCAGGATGGTAGCGGCAAGGCCTTTGTTCCCCGGGAGGCTGCTTCCATCCTGGCGAAAGAAGCCAATGCGCCGGTGTATGGCATTCTGGATTCCTATTTCGGCGACGGTATCGTCGGCGGGAGGATGTTCAGTATGGAAATGAGCGGGGTCAGGGCCGGCGAGATTGCTTTACGCATATTAAGAGGCGAAAAGCCCTCAAATATTCCCATGTCAAGTAAGGGCACGACAATTAATAAGTTCGATTGGCGGCAGTTTAAACGCTTCGGAATCCGAGAGGATCGACTCCCACCCGACAGCATCGTTCAGTTCAAGACCTACTCCTTCTGGGAGAGCTACCGCTGGTATATCGTTGCCACCTTTTTTGTACTTTTAGCCCAAAGCGGACTGATCTTTTATTTAATGATGGCGCGAAGGCAACGTCGCAGGGCCCAGTGGCAACTCGCTGAACGTTTGGATTTTGAAAAAATGTTGTCCACCCTCTCGGCCCGCTTCGTCAACCTGCCGTCTCATCGTATAGATACAGAAATAAAACATGTACTGGAATCAATAGGTAATGCCCTCAATGTAGATCGAGTGAGTGTTTATGAAATATCCGAAGAAAATAAACTGTTTTATCATGTGTATTCACACAATCATATCGATACTGTCACACTGCCTTCTGAATATAGATTCGACCAGCTCCCGTGGATCAATCAAAAATTGATACAGGGGGAGATATTTACCCTTGCCAATCTTGCCGACCTGCCTGTAGAAGCCGAAGACGACCGTAATTTCCTGAGCGGCCTGGGCGTTCTCTCATTGGCCGCGATACCCTTGTCGACAGAAGAGAAAATTATGGGCGTACTGTCTCTCACTATGTTGCGACACCGTCAAGAATGGCCGCACGAACTTGTACGGCAATGTCGTTTGATCGCTGAAATTCTGAGCAATGCAATAGTACGCAAACATCATGAAAAAACATTGAACATGGCCGAAGCTAAATATCAGGTGGTCGCTAATTTCACCCATGACTGGGAGTACTGGTTCAATGCTGACGGGTCCCTTGAATATGTCTCTCCCTCCTGTGAGCGCATCAGCGGCTACTCGCCCAGAGAATTCCTGGATAACCCCGCCCTTTTTAGAGATATTATCGTCCAGGAAGATCAGGGTGTGTGGGACAGTCATTATCATGATTCCCGTCATGAATTGAAATCTTGCCAGATTCAATATCGGATAGAGCGGCGGGATGGCCAAATCTGCTGGCTTGAACACAATTGCCAACCCGTTATTGATCACCAGGGTTCATTGCAGGGTTTTCGCGCAAGCAATCGTGATATTACTCTCCGTAAGGAGTCAGAAATCGACCTCCTTAGCGCCTATACGGAGATCACGCAATTAAAAGACCAGCTTGAGGCGGAGACTGCTTATTTGCAGTCAGAAATCAAACTTGAACACAATTTCGATAACATTATCGGCAACAGTGCTGCGCTCAAGTATGTGCTGTATAAAGTGGAACAGATCGCCTCTACCGAGAGCAACGTTTTGGTACTTGGTGAAAGTGGGACCGGTAAGGAATTGATTGCCAGGGCGATCCACAACAAAAGCCCGCGCAGGGATCGCACCCTGGTAAAAGTCAATTGTGCATCTCTGCCGTCTGATTTGATTGAAAGCACGTTGTTCGGCCATGAACGGGGTGCCTTTACAGGGGCCCAGGAGCGACAACTGGGACGCTTTGAGATCGCTCACGGCACCTCCATTTTCTTAGATGAAATAGGGGAATTACCGCTTGAAATGCAAGCAAAGCTATTGGGAGTACTCCAGGATCACGAATTTGAACGCCTTGGCAGTTCCCGTACCATCAAAGTCGATGTACGGGTGATTGCGGCCACTAATCGGAACCTGGAAGAGGAAGTTCTCCAGGGACGTTTCAGGGAAGATCTCTACTTTCGTCTGAATGTCTTTCCAATCACGGTCCCCCCACTGCGGCAACGCGTCGAAGATATCCCTCTGCTGGTCCATTTTTTTGCTGACAATGCTGCCAAACGATTGGGCAAATCTATTGAAGAAATACCCAAGAGTGTCGTACAAAAGCTCCAGGCTTACTCCTGGCCCGGTAATATTCGGGAACTGGAAAACGTGATCGAGCGCGCGGTAATCGATACTTCCGGGCCCAAACTGCGCTTGGCTGATGACTTATCCAGCCCAGCGTCTAAAAAAATGAGTCCAACCTTAAAGAGCCTGCAGGAGGTTGAGAAGGATCATATTCAGGAAGTGCTCCAGTTTACCGAATGGCGTATCGAAGGAGAGAAAGGTGCAGCGCAGATTCTTGCCATGAATCCCTCTACGCTTCGCTCCCGTATTCGCAAGCTTGGTCTCCAAAAACCTTAGTATCCTGCAGAGGCTAAACGCCTGACAGCATATTCCCATTCGCGGCAAAATAAGTTCTCTCCCTGGCACTGATAAAGTCCAACAACTTCCACTGAAAACACAATCGTTCACCGGGACACCTTAAAAGGCAACTAACCTGACGTTCACGAGTCGATACGGCCTGCAATCCCGCGTCGCTTTTGATGAAGGCATATTACGCCTATGTGAGGGGCCTGATTGGACGAAGATGGAGTGCTGGTGAACGGTTACTGAAAAACAAACATCTGGTTCTTGCCTCGCCCGGAGTTCGATCATTTCAGGTTTGCACTTCCGCGATATTTGACAGATCCTTTATATTTCGCGGGAAAACTGGTCGCCTTTCAAAGCTCATTTTTTTATTTATTTTCAACAAATTCAGCTATAAACGACAATAATCAATCAAACAGTCAGATCAGGTATGAATATTGCCAAACTGTAGATAATAGTTCATATCCACTACTTTTCTGGTTTCAACTTTTTCAAAGATCAACAAGTAACGGAGATTCAATTAATTATCATTTTCATCAAAATGATAGCTTTGCCGGTAAAACATAAAGAGCTTCCGCAGTCTCTCAGCTCAATGGTAAAACAGGTTCGAAATTGATGGTTTTCTTAAACAGCTCTCAAGCCCTGCCACAAGGCAGTAAATCAGAACTTTTTTAATGGGTGAGTGGTACACGTTGTTCCATTGCGCCTAAGATGCTCTTCGACAGGGACCCATGGTTGGACTCTCTATACAAATAATACTAATAACACGGAGGAATTATGTTTATGAAATGCCTACAGCAAATCCCTAAAACAGTTTTTTTAATCTTGATCGTTTCGATCACTATGTTGTTAGTCTCTTGCGCCGGCAAACACAAAAACGTTCAATCAGATACTGCCAATTTGACTGCACAGCAAAAGGATACTGAAAGAAAGCACCTCCTGAAAACCGCAGAGGATACGTTGACGCAACTGTATAAAAGCAATCCGAAAGCACAAAAAGTTATTGAAGATGCATATGGCTATGCAGTGTTCACCAGTACCGGTTACAACCTCATTTTATATGTTGGCGGAAAAGGGCGGGGTGTTGCTTTTAAAAATTCCGATAAGAAGCCTGTTTATATGATCATGCTGAGAGCAGGTACCGGGCCTGGCATCGGGTATGACAATTATAGACAAGTTCTCGTATTTACATCGAAATTACTCTATGAGCAATTCATAGATGTTGGCCTGGATGCATCCGCATCTGCCAATGCAACTATGAAAATTGGAGACGTTAATCTGGACGAGTCTGGAGCAATAACCATGGTCCCTGGGGTTAGTCTCTATCAAATCAACGATGGGGGGATAGACATCCAGGCTAACTGGGGTGGAATGGAGTTTCTTAAGGATATTGGCCTTAATCAAAAGTAGCGTAATATAAGCGTTTCAATGGCAAAGGCTTCAGTGCCCTAGAAATTCAGTTATTCAGAGATTATCTTCATGCATGAAAACCGGCAAGCCAGGTAGAGACGCCGAGACAAATAATCTGCGTAAATCACCCGTGCTCCTCAGGGGGTACTCTACTGAGAACCCTCTTGTGGGAAGAATTTGATATTGTTTAAATATAAATGGTTTTTCTCGTTTTCTAATGAAATGTTCAGGCCACCCCGGATGTGTAACGGTTAAGCCAGTGCTCCAGATTGGTTCAAACGGCCTCCTGAGCTATCACTAGTTAAGTGAGGGGACTGATTGGACGAAGATGGAGTGCGCTGGTGAACGGTTACTGAAAAACAAATATTCCGCTTTTGCCCCGCCCGGAGTTCGATCATTTCAGACGTGCCATTCCGCGATATTTAACAGATCATTGATATTTCGCGGGGAAACGGATCGCCTCCCAAAGCATCCCAATGCTCATTCCTACGATTTATCTTCAACAAATTCGGTAACAAACGACAATAATTAATCAAACAGTTAGACCAGGTATAAATATTGCCATACTGTAGATAACAGTTCATATCTCCAAATTTCTGGTTTCAACTTTTCAAAGATCAACAAGTGACTGAGAATCCCATTGGTTACCATTCTAATCAAGATGAAAGTGTTGCCTGTAAAACGTAGAGAGCTTCTGCTGACTCTCAACTCGATCGTTAAACAGGTTCGAAATGAAAGCGGCTGCCGGAGGGCTGTCGTTTTCCAGAATGTTGAAGATGACAATGAACTTCTGCTTATAGAAGAGTGGTCGACCCAAAAGGACTCTGATGCCCACCTGGACTCAGATCTCTTTACAGTTTTAAGGGGAGCCGGAGGGCTCATGTGTCAGCCGCCGGAAATTATCATTAACGCGGTTGACCAGTCGACGGAATTTGAGACCTAAATCAAAGAACATCACCAAATGGAGGAAAAAATGAGAATATCATCAACAAGAACTTTTTTGCTGTGGGCTGTTGCCTGTTGCACAGCGCTGGCCTGGACGGTCTCGCCTATAGAGGCCGCTGACAGCAAACCCAACATCCTGTTCATCATGGGCGATGACATCGGCATCATGAATGTAGGTGCATACCATCAAGGGCTCATGGTTGGGGAGACGCCCAACATTGACCGCCTCGGGAATGATGGCGCGAGGTTTATGACCTATTATGCCGAGCAGAGCTGCACGGCTGGCCGCACCGCCTTCTTCACTGGCATGCATCCGTTACGGGCTGGAATGGTCATGCCGCAGCTTCCCGGTGCCACAAGCTCGCTGTTGCCGGGCACGCCGGCTCTCGCCAAATTTCTGTTGGATCTCGGCTACAACACCGGCGAGTTTGGCAAGAACCACCTCGGCGATAAATCGGCGTCGCTGCCAACGGCACACGGCTTCCAGGAGTTCTGGGGCTACCTGTATCACCTCGACGCCATGCAAGGGGTGAGCTTCCCCGACATAAACAAGTCGCCGACCGAGCAGGGCATTGTTCCGCCATGTAAGAACACCCCGGTCAAGGGGCTCGCAGAGGTCCCCGGTGCCATCGATCCGCGAGACGGGCTCTGCATGACGCCACCGAGGCCGGTTATTCATTGTACATCTGCGGATGGCACTGAGGAGAACCAGAGCTGCAAGGACGAAGGGCCGCTGACGCTGGAACGTTCCAAGACTGTGGACGAGGAAATCTCCGCCCAGGTCATCGACTTCCTCGACCGCAACGACCCCAAGAAGACCAACAAGCCGTTTTTCGTCTGGTATAACCCGGCGCGCATGCACGTCACGACCATGCTTCCGGACAAGTACATGGACATGCTGGGTGAGAAGGGCGGAAAGGACTGGGGTATCAACGAAGCCGGCATGAAGCAGATGGATGACAACATCGGCTATGTGCTGAAAAAGCTGGAAGACATGGGCGAGCTCGACAACACCATCGTCGTCTTCACCACCGATAACGGCGCTGAGACGATCACCTACCCGGACGGCGGTATTACGCCATTCCGGGGCGGCAAGCTTACCACCTGGGAAGGCGGTATGCGGGCTCCGATGCTCGTGCGCTGGCCGGGGCACATCAAGGCTGGCACGCATCCGGATCAGATCTTTTCCTCACTGGACTGGGTGCCCACCCTCGTCAATATCGCCGGCGGGCCTTCGGGTGATGGCCTGAAGAAGCAGATTGAGGCCGGCAAGTATCCCGGCATCGTCAAGACCACGCTGGACGGCGTCGATCAGCGGGACTATCTCGAAGGTAAGGGCGACTCCGCTCGCGACACGTTCTTCTACTACACCGGTAAAGATCCTTCGGCGGTGCGGTACAAGAACTGGAAGTTCTACTACACGATGGTTTCTTCCATTGCGACGGATGCGTTCGGCCCACCAGAGACCTATCACTGGACCTATGTCAGCAACCTCAAGCGTGATCCCTTCGAAAGGTCGGTGGCGTCGGTTGATGGTACCCTCCTGGCCTACGGCGGCGCACTGGCCGCGCCAAGCACGGCCTATATCTATGACTGGAACCTCCTGCCCACTGGGCAGCTGCTGTGGCTGAAGGAACTCGAGACGTATCGGGAATTCCCGTCGCTGCAGATGCCGGCGAGCTACAACCTGGATCAGGTGATCGAGGTGATGCAGTCTGCCAAACATATCAGCCACGCAGGTGAGTAGCGGATTGTGCTAGAAGCTGTAGTATATTGAAGTAAAAAAGTCGGCGGCCTGAAAAGGTCGCCCGCTTTTTTTCGATCTCATTTTTTTTCGATATGAGGACTTGAATAATGAAAGCTCATTTCACCCACGCAATCGCGCTGTGTGCCCTTCTTTTCCTGATTTTGCCGGTGCCCGCGCGAGCAGCTGATCCGTTGCCCTCGTGGAACGATGGGGCAGCCAAGCAGATGATTTTGGAATTTGTAAAAGCAACTACAAATAAGAGCAGTGCGGACTATGTTTCGCCGGAAGAGCGCATCGCGACCTTTGACCAGGACGGCACGCTGTGGGTCGAGCACCCCATGTACAGCCAGGTCGTCTACTGCCTGGAGCGGGTTCCGGCGGTGGTCAAGGTGAAACCTGAGCTGGCCAAGGTGGAGCCTTTCAAAACCGTGCTGTCAGGCGACCGCGAGGCCATGGCCAAGCTCTCCATGGACGACCTTATGAAGATCCTCGCCGCCACCCTTACCGGTATGAGTGTCGACGAGTTCAAGGCCGAGGCGGAGAAGTGGCTCGCAACCGCCAGGAACAAGCGCTGGGATCGACCCTTCACCGATCTCACCTACCTGCCGATGCAGGAGCTCCTGGAGTACCTCCGCGCCAAAGGTTATAAGACGTACATCGTCACCGGCGGCGGTCAGGACTTCGTTCGGGTGTATTCCGAGTCTGTTTACGGGATCCCGCCGGAGAGACCAAGTACGGCTATAATAAGGACGGCAAGCCGTTTCTCACCAAGGAGCCGAAACTACTCCTGGACAACAACAATGTCGGCAAGGCCGAGGGCATCCACCTGATGATCGGGCGTCGGCCCTACGTGGCATTCGGAAACTCGACCGGTAACCGCCAGATGCTGGAATACACCAAGGCCGGTGACGGCGCGAGGTTATCGATGGTTCTCCTCCACGACGACGCCAAGCGTGAGTACGCCTACGGACCAGCGCAGGGGCTGCCGGACACCCATGTCGGCACCTTCACCCAGGAGCTGTATGACGAAGCACAGAAGCAGGGCTGGATCGTTATCAGCATGAAGACCGACTGGAATCGGATTTTTGCCTTCGAATAAAATCAAAACTGGGCAGGTAATAGTTAGACACCTGCCTGTATAAGTTTAACTGGGAGGAATTATGAAAAAGATTTTGTTGAAACTTGTTCCGTTGATTGTGATGATTGCCTGGATGCCCGGCGCAATGGCGGCCGCCGAAAGGCCCAACATCCTCGTCATCTTTGGTGACGACATCGGCATGTGGAATGTTGGCGCCTATACCCACGGCATGATGGGCCACACGCCGAACATCGACCGCATCGCCAAAGAGGGCATGCTGTTTACCGACCACTACGCGCACCCAAGCTGTACCGCCGGAAGGGCCGCGTTCATCACCGGGCAATTGCCGGTACGCACCGGCCTGACAACCATCGGCATCCCCGGCTCGAAACTGGGCCTGCAGAAGGAAGACCCGACACTGGCCGAGGTCCTGAAGCCGCTTGGCTATGCGACCGGGCAGTTCGGCAAGAACCACCTGGGCGACCGCAACGAGTTTCTGCCGACCGTGCACGGGTTTGACGAGTTCTACGGCAACCTCTATCACCTCAACGCCGAGGAAGAGCCAGAGCAGCTCGACTACCCGGGAGTTAAGAATCCCAAATTCACCGAGAAGTTCGGCCCGCGTGGCGTCCTGCATTGCTGGGCGACGGACACCGACGACCCCGCCGGTGACCCGAAGTATGGCCCCATGGGCAAGCAGCGTTGCGAGGACACCGGTGCGCTCACCCGCGAGCGCATGAAGACCGTGGACGGCGAGTTCCTGCAGGCGGCAGAAACCTTCATCGAGAGCAGCATCAAGGAAGACAAACCCTTCTTCGTCTGGTTCAACCCCACCCGGATGCACATCTGGACCCACGTACCCAAGGAGTACATGCAGAAGGCCGTCGACGAGGGGCGTCCCGAGAACGATGTTTACCGCGCCGGCATGATCCAGCACGACGAGGAGATCGGCGCGATGCTGAAGAAGCTCGACGACCTCGGGGTTGCTGACAACACCATCGTGGTCTATTCGACGGATAACGGCTACGAGCTGATGTTTTGGCCGGATGGCGGCTACTCGCCCTTCCGGGGCGAGAAGGGCACGACCTGGGAAGGCGGCGTGCGAGTGCCGATGCTGGTCCGCTGGCCCGGCCAGATTCCTGCGGGCAGCGTCTCGAACGGTATCCAGAGCCACGAAGACCTGTTCGTTACCCTGGCCGCGGCCGCGGGCGAGCCGGACCTCAAGGACAAGCTGCTCCAGGGCGTGGAGATGGGCGGCATGACCTACAAGGTACACCTGGACGGCTACGACAATCTCGATCTATGGACCGGCAAAACGGACAAATCTGCCCGTCAGGATTACTTCTATTACGACGAGGCGACGCTCACTGGTGTGCGCGTGGGCGATTGGAAAATGCTGTTTGGGGTCAAGGAGAACGGGCTATGGTGGGACCCGATCGTTTATCCGTCGGCGCCCTATCTCTTTAACCTGCGCATGGACCCCATGGAGCGATTCGACCCCCTTTCCCACGAATGGGGCTATATCGGCCGCAAGTTCTTAGCCCAGAAGATGTGGACCCTGGTGCCGGCACAAGGGATTCTCGCCGAGCACATGAAGAGCCTGCAGCAGTGGCCGCCGCGCCAACGAGCAGACTCGCTGAGCCTGCAGAAGGCCACCGAGGCGGTGATGCAGCAGCTTGAGAGGAACCCCGGACAGGTCTGGTAAACCGATCCCCGCGGGCGCGATCGCCTGCGGGGAGTCCGCGAGTTTTTTAAACTATGAAGGTTTTGAGCTTATCGCCAACGCCTCTGAAAAGATCGCCGACCCCAAACGGTCACTGCCGATTGCCTACGTAGGTGGGGTGCTTCATCATAATCTACGTGCTGATTGTCATTGTGGTGATCGGGCACTTGAGTTTTGCTGAGGTGGCCAAACTTTGTGTTCTTTACCGTAGGGTGACTCCGTCAGCTACTTCTCGGCTACGGTGCGACCGGGAAAATTTTTTCATATTTGGAGATTTAATGAGGTTAACCATGAATCTCTGCGGATTCTTCCATCTTTCTGCAAACTAATTTTTATGGAATTGTTAAAAAGTTTTCCTGACAACTCAGGATACAAATCAAACTATAGCAAAACATATTATTGGCTAACTTGCCCAAAAAAATCTATTCGAATAGAAAAATTGATAAAAAGTTACTCTATTGTGGTCATTGCAGGGACACCAATGACTGATACGCTCCTCCTCTAAAAACAGGAAAATTGAATCGATGAATTCGAATCCTGAAGCGACCCAGTGTGGTCAATATGAAAAATATGGTTTGGCAAAACTGGCGCTGTTATCGCTACTCACAGGTGGTGTAATCGGTCTTGTTATCGGGTGCTTTCGGGTGGCACTGGAGCACATGAACGTAGCCCGCTCTGCCACGATCGTCTGGGCCCACCAGTGGCCAGTGATGGGCTTCATCCTGGTCTGTGCCACGATCGCTGTAACCACCGCGTTCGCAGCCTGGCTAGTGCAACGTTCCGGGCAACCTGCGGCCGGTAGCGGCATACCCCATGTCGAGGCGGTGATTGAGGGCAAGTTGCCCGCAGCCCCGGTTCTCCTGTTCCCCATCAAATTCATTGGTGGCCTGTTCGCCATCGGCGGTGGTTTAGCGCTGGGACGGGAAGGACCCAGTGTGCAAATCGGTGCCAACCTGGCTGAGTTCTGGGGAAAATTTTTCCGGCTGCCAACCACTGATCTTCTTGCCCTTTTCGCAGCAGGTGCCGGCGCCGGGCTGGCTGTGGCGTTCAATGCTCCGATGGCCGGAGCGGTATTCGTGCTGGAGGAACTGGTCCGTCGATTTGATATTCGGATTGCCATCGCCGCACTTGGCGCCTCCAGCTCGGCTATTGCGGTCGCGTCCCTGCTGCTCGGACAGCAACCCGATTTCCAGGTGGCAACCCTTCCTCATCCCAGCTTCTGGACCGGTCCGATCTTTGCTGTGTTGGGTGTTCTGGCTGGGTTTGCAGGGGTCGCATACAACCAGTTGATCATCAGAACCTGTGCGCTGGTTGACGGTTTTAGCCGTTGGCGACCGGAGGTCCGGGCACTCTTTATCGGTACGCTGGTTGGTGCTTTGGCATGGTTTGCCCCGCACATGGTTGGCGGCGGCGATACGATTACCCAACAGGCCCTCGTCGGTGGAATCGGGCTGACAGCATTGCCCATCATTTTCGCTGTTCGGTTTCTGCTTGGCCCGCTGTCTTATGCCGCGGGCACGCCTGGTGGCCTGTTCGCACCCATTCTTGCGCTGGGTGCGTGCCTTGGCCTGGGATTCGGACTACTGTGCCCGCAGTTCGTAGGAGATTCCGGTGCGATCCCGGCTACCTTTGCTATCGCCGGCATGGCGGCTTTCTTAACTGCAACGGTTCGCGCGCCGGTTACGGGAATGATCCTGATCTTCGAGATGACTGGTGCCTTCAATCAGGCTTTACCAATGCTCTGGGCCTGTTTCGCGGCTATGGCCATCCCCACATTGATGGGCAACATGCCCATTTATGACTCCATGAAGGTTCGGACGATCGGCGTAGCAAAGACTATGTAACGGCTGATTGCCTTGATGCGCTATCGACCGCGGCCTTGAATTGTACACCGGATTCCAGAGTCCTATTTCCCTATTAACTAAAGGAAATCTACCATGCCTGAGATTACCCGATGCGACCCTCCAGCCGACACCGAAGGTGGGCATCAAGACAAATCAGATGGAATAAAAGTGGACAGACATCGACCTTGTTCTTGGAGCAAGATTGCTGGGGTCCATGTCTTTGCACTGCTGCTTGCGCTTGTGCTGTTTGCTTTTCATGTATTCGTGATCTTCGATGCATCTGGCGAGATGGTTCGTCACAAGACATGGCTGCTGGCCAACCTGGAACAGGAAATTTACGGCAAGATCATCCTCCTTGGTTGCTTTTTGTTACTTACGTTGGCGCACCTGGCGGAGGCCGCGGCATGGGGCCTGTTCTTGCGCTGGACGCGGCTCATACCAAGCCTTACGGAAGGCATCTATTTCACCGCCGCGACGATCACGACTCTGGGCTACGGCGACATCCTGCTGAAGTATCCCTGGAGACATCTCGGGACATTGATTGCAATAACGGGGGTGCTGATGTTCGGCTGTTCAACTGCGTTCCTGTTCGTCATCTTGCAGGACGTCTGGACGCATCACTTTTTTTAGGGTTTCCGTGGGGAGCAGTAAGATCGTTCCCACTCTTACCAATTTGATGTTATTATGCAACATAAGGAGTTCTCTGTGTATAATCTGTACACGAAATGTAATTGTTCCACTGTTTTTCGGTGCTTTCTTGCCCTTGTCTTGATTTGCTGCGCCGCGACTTTTATTCACGCCCAGGAAACGACAGAAAGCACATCGGACGGGGATGATATGTTCGCAGCGACCCAGCAGGCTGCCAGCGATACCCCCACAATCAAACCCATCCGAACAGACAGCCCGCGTGCCACGCTCACATCTTTTCTTCGCCTCAGAGACGAGTTAGAAGAAACCTTACAAACCTATATGTCGAACAAATCCAATGAACTTGCCGAAAAATTGCAGGTGATTAACGCCCAGATCCACGCGCTGCTTGACCTGTCCTCTGTTCCACCATCAAATCGCTTTGAGATCGGAACAGACACAATTGCATATTTGCTCGACATCCTTGGCCGTGTCGATTTGCCCAACCTTGCAAGTGTTCCTGGCGAAGAGGCCTTCGACGATGATGTATCACCCACGAAATGGCGCATCCCCGCTACCCCGATCCGGATCGTCCGGGTCGACGTTGGAGCGCGTGAGGGGGAGTTTCTGTTCAGCGAGCGCACGTTAATGGCGGCGCCGCGTTTCTACCAAGCTATTAAGAATCTGCCTCTGCAAACGTCTTTGCCAATCATTAGCTGGCATCAAGCTATTCCCCAGTGGACCGGACCGATGATCCCGGCGGCGGTGCTCAGAAGTGTTCCCCAGAGTCTGCGCAACTTCTGGCTGGATACACCAAAATGGAAAGTCATGGCAGTGGTCCTTATTAGTACTCTTGCAGCGCTCCTTCTGTTCGTCCTTCACCGTGCGATCAATCGCTGCGAAACCAAAAATCGGGTCGGCTTCCTGCTGCGTCGTGCCCTGACACCAATCGCGGTCCTCGTGGTTGTCTGGAGCCTAAAAGATTTCACTAACCACCAGATCTTTGTTTCAGGCACATTCTCGAACATGGTTAACGATACAGCAACCATTTTTATAAATGCTGCCGCGGTCTGGCTTTTATGGCTGATTATTCTGGCAATTTTCGAGCGTATTGTCCAGGCGCGGGATATCGATGCAGACAGCTTCGACGCCCATCTCTGGCGCATTGGCGCCCGTACCATCGGAACCTTGGTCAGCGTGGTGATCATCGGTAATGCCGCACAGAATCTGGGGTTGCCTCTCTATAGCGTTGTGGCTGGACTTGGTATTGGCGGTTTGGCAGTCGCGCTTGCGATTCGCCCGACTCTTGAAAACCTGATCGGCGGCATCATGCTCTATCTTGACCAGCCTGTGCGGATCGGCGATTTCTGCTCGTTCGGTGATAAAACCGGCACCGTCGAAAGCATCGGTGTGCGTACGTCCAAGATCCGGGCAATCGATCGCACTTTGATTTCGATTCCCAACTCTGCCCTTGCCGATATGCAGCTGATCAACTGGGCGAAATGCGATCGGATGCTGATCACCACGACTATCGGTTTACGCTACGAGACCGAAAATGATCAATTGCGCTATGTGCTGGCCAAGTTTCGCGAGATGCTCCATGCCCATCCCAAGATCGACTCCGAAACGGTGCGCGTGCGCTTCGCAGATTTTGGTCAATCTTCCCTCGATATTGGCGTTCGAATATATGCGCTGACCCGAGACTTCAACGAATACCACGCCATACGCGAAGACGTCTTGCTGCGAATGAGCGACATAGTTAAGAATTCGGGAAGCGGCTTTGCCTTTCCTTCACAGACCCTCTACATGGGACGCGACGACGGGCTTGACCTTGAGCGTGGCAAGACGGCTGTGAAAGAAGTTGAATCCTGGCGCAAAGCTGGCAAGCTGCCCTTTCCAAGACTTTCTCCCGACAGAATTGAGCAGCTCGGCGGTACTCTCGACTATCCGCCGAGGGGCTCTGTCGAGGCGGGCTCCATTGAGGCGCAGGTGTGGGAGACGTCCGAAGGGCTCTCCGCCGAGCCAGTCGACGAAGATGAGAGCGATCGTGAACCGCCATCGCAAAAACGTGAAGACCGTTCATAGGGGTAACAGTGAACTTAGGAAGCAATACAATGAAACGTCAGAAAGATGGTTACCAGAAAAAACCGCCTTCCCGCGCACGTTGGCGGACGGTATTGTATGAAGTAATCTTCGAGGCCGAAACTCCGACCGGTAAGGCATTTGATGTATTACTTATCATCAGTGTTCTGGCAAGCGTATTGGTTGTCATGCTAGATAGCATTGCTGCGGTAGGATCCCAGTACGGCAGCCTGCTCTACAAGATAGAATGGTTTTTTACAATTCTCTTCACTGTAGAATATGTTTTGCGACTTCTGTGTGTATACAGCCCACTCAAATACGCGATGAGTTTTTATGGTGTGGTTGATTTACTTGCAATAATCCCAACGTACATCAGCCTATTTC
>CAVPXN010000004.1:0-101943 GCA_963709745.1 uncultured delta proteobacterium | reverse complement strand
CCTTTTTTTCGGCGATGGTTATGGCTGCGGTGTCGCTCAAATCGAAACATCGGGCCGACACCATCATCGGGGTGATGTGGGCGATGGGGATGGCCTTTGGTATCCTGCTTCTTGATATCACGCCAGGGTATAATGTCGACTTGATGAGCTATCTTTTCGGCTCGATTCTCAGTGTGCCAAAAGCTGATATTGTGACGATGACCCTGGTCGGCATCCTGATCGTCGGGCTTATCGTCTATTTTTTTCATGACCTGCTGGCCATGTCCTATGATGAGGAATTTGCCCAGATCAGGGGTGTGCCCGTCAAACGCCTGTACTTCATGCTGATCGGCATAGTCGCCGTCACCGTGGTGATGGTCGTGCAGGTGGTGGGCTTGATCCTGGTCATCGCGCTCTTGACTATCCCGCCGTTTATCGCCGAAAAATACACCAAATCCCTGGTGAACATGATGATCGTCTCTTGTTTTCTGGGGATGGCATTTACCACGGGCGGGCTGTGGCTTTCCTATACCTATGATATGACTTCCGGGGCGGCAATTATTTTTCTGGCCGGGACGGTTTTCTTTTTGTCCCTGGGGCTTGACGCTCTCACTCGATTGGTCAGAAAACGATCGCTTATGACCGGACTTTGACGGAGCGCGTATAGTATGTGTAAAAATTGTAATTATGAAAATATTTTAGACGCCCAGGGGCTGGAGGCGACCGGCAATCGGCTGCGTATTCTGGAGGCAGTCGGCAATAATAATTACCCCCTCACCGCGGTGGATATTTTTCATATTGTCGAGCGCATGCAGTCGATTAACCGCGTCACCGTCTATCGCATTCTTGATCTGCTGGTGGAGAAAAAAATTCTCGAGCGGCTGAGTGTCGGCAGTCGTGCCGCCTACTACGGCCTGGCGCCAAATGAGAATCATGTCCCGCATCCGCATTTTTTCTGTATCCGCTGCGGCCAGATGGATTGCCTCAACGCTGAATCAATAGCAATCAACGACGATAGGCTGCGCAAGAGCTTTCCCGGCGAAATCAAAAAGGTGGAAGTCCGGGTTGACGGCATCTGCAAAAACTGTCTGAGACTGGAAGTACACTGATCTCCCGCCTTGCCTTCTTGGGTAATTTCTCTTACTGCTCCTTTCCGTCCTCCGCACTATAAGCCAGTTCTTCTTGCCGATCCTTGCCGTGGTCTTTGGCGATCAGCATATAGATGGAGGGGATAATAAACAGGGTAAAGATCGTGCCGACGGCCATACCGCCGACCAGTACCAGACCAATCGAGTTACGGGCAGCTGCTCCGGCTCCGGTAACGAGGGTCAGGGGAAAGTGACCGGCGATGGTTGCGCCGGTGGTCATCATGATCGGGCGCAGACGGGTAATGGCCGCCTGGTGCACAGCCTGGCGTTTGCTGAGTCCCTGCATCTGCATTTTATTGGCGAACTCGACGATAAGAATGCCGTTTTTGGAGACCAGTCCGACCAGGGTGATCAAGCCAACCTGGGAATATATGTTCATGGTTGTTGTCCAGCCCTGGGTCCAGAAGGACACACTGGGATCGGGCATTTTCAGGAAGGTGAAGATCATTGCGCCAAACATAGCCAGGGGCACCGATCCGCCAAGGATAACGAGCGGGTCGCGAAAGCTGTTGAACTGGGCGGCCAGTACCAGGAAGATGAGAATGACCGCCAGAGCGAAGGCCTGGATAAACTTGTTGCCCTCGGTCCGCAGTTGGCGGGATTCTCCAGTATAGTTCAGCACATAACCATCAGGCAGGATCTTTGCGGCTTCTCCCTCTAAAAACTTCAGAGCTTCATCCAAAGGGCGGACGGCCACGCCGCTGATCTTGACTGCGTTAAGCTGCTGAAAACGGTTCAGCGAGCGCGGTACGGTCGTATTTTTGATCGTTGCGATAGTACTGAGCGGGATGAGTCCACCTTTGCTGCCGGTGATATATATGTCCTCCAGCTGATCCGGGTTGAGCCGATCCACCCGCTGAATCTGGGGGATAACTTTATAGCTGCGGCCACTGATATTAAAGCGATTGACGAAGTTACCGCCGACCATCGCCGTGAGATCGGCGCCTACCTGCTGCAGATTCAGACCCAGGTCGGCGACCTTGTCGCGGTCGATGATCAGCTCTGATTGAGGTTGATCGATCTTGACATCGATCAGCGGCGGAAAGGCAAACATGCCGCTTTTTATCGCGGCCAGCTGGATCTGCTTGGCAAAACCCAGGATCTGGGCGGGCTCCGCGGTCGAGGCGAGGATGAACTCAACTGGAAACTGGCCGCCGCCGGGCAGAGCCGGTGGGGTTACCGGGAATATGCGGACGCCGGTGATGTCGTGCAGCTTCTGTTGCACCTCGGGCATTATGGCAAAGATAGTGCGCTCCCGCTCCTGCCATGGTTTGACCACCATCCCGGCAAAACCGGAGGAGGGATTGGTGACCTGAAAGACAAACTGGGTCTCCGGCACACTGAGAAAAGCCTCACTTACGGCAGCTGCATAGATGCTGGTCTGGTCAAGGGTGGAGTTGGCGGCTGCATCGAGGATGCCGAAGATGACGCCCTGGTCCTCGGTTGGGGCCAACTCTTTGGCCGACATGGTAAACATCGGGATGGACAGAGCACCAAGCAGGATCCAGACCATATACATGGCCGGGCGGGCATTGAGGGTTGTGTCCAGCAGCCGTCCGTAAAAATTGCGGATTTTTTTGAAATCCCGTTCTATTTTACCGGCAAAACCTTTTTCGGTCATGCCGGCGCGCAGCAGTCTTGACGCCATCATCGGTGATAAGGTAAGGGCGGCAATGCCGGAGATAACCACCGCTCCTGCCAGGGTGAAGGCAAATTCACGAAACAGCGAGCCGGTCAGACCGCCCTGCAGGCCGATCGGGGCATAGACCGCAGCCAAGGTGATAGTCATGGAGATCAGGGGCCGGACCAGTTCGCGGGCACCGAGGATGGCTGCCTGCATTGGCGTCTCACCTTCACCTAAGTGACGTTCAACGTTTTCAACCACGACAATGGCATCATCCACCACCAGACCGACGGAGAGGACAATGGCCAGGAGAGTCAGCAGGTTTATGGTAAAACCGAAAGCCTGGATCAGGAAAACCGCGCCGATCAAGGACAGGGGGATGACCACCACCGGAATGATTGCCGCCCGCATCGAGCCCAGAAAAAGGAAAATGATGATGATGACGATCAAAAGGGTTTCACTCAACGTCTTAATGACTTCTTTGATGGCGTTGTCGATATAGGCGGTGCCGTCGTAGGCAAGGCGACCGGTCAGCCCGCTGGGGAGCTGCTTTTTGATCGCCTCCAGCTCGATTCTTACATCTTTAATAACATCCAGGGAGTTGGCGTTAGCTAAAGGCCAGATGCCCATAAACACTGCAGTCTGTCCGGAAAAGCGTACCTCGGCGTCATAATTTTCAGCACCAAGTGCCACCTCGGCAATATCTTCAATCCGGACGATCGTGCCATTTTCCTCGCGGACCACCAGCCGTTTAAATTCCTCGGCGGAAGTAAGGTCGGTGTTGGCGGTCAGGTTGACCTGGATGAGCGAGCCTTTGGTACTGCCCACGGCGGCGAGAAAGTTATTGGTCGACAGGGCCTGACGAACCTGACTCGGGCTGATATTGAGAGCGGCCATTCGATCCGGCTTCAGCCAGATGCGCATGGCGAAGGTACGCGCCCCGAGAATATCGGCCCGCTGCACGCCGCTCAACGCTGAAAGGCGCGGCTGGACGATACGGACCAGATAATCGGTGATCTCGTTCTGCTTGAGCTCCTCCGAGGTAAAGCTTAAATAGGCGGAAGCAAACTGGCTGTCGGCCGATTCGACGTTGATGATCGGCACTTCGGCCTCCGGCGGTAAATCACCACGAACCTGGTCCACTTTGGAGCTGATCTCGGAGAGGGCCTTGATCGGATCGTAGTTGATTTTCAGCCGGGCATTAATGACGGACCGGCCCTGGATGCTTTGCGACTCCAGGTAGTCGATTCCATCGGCAGCAGCAATCGCTCGTTCCATTGGGGTAGTGATGAAACCGCGCACCAGTTCGGCGCTGGCTCCGACATAGACGGTGGTGACGGTGACGACGGCATTATCGCTGCGTGGGTATTGGCGAACATTCAGTGAACGGATAGCCTGGAGACCGGCGATAATGATGAGAAAGCTGATGACCAGAGCCAGTACCGGACGGCGAATAAAAATATCGGTAAATTTCATGATTGAGCTTTCTCTTAGCTTTCAGCGGGCTGAGGAGCCAGTTTAAAATCAGGTTGCAGTTTATTGTCCACCTTGACCGTCTGGCCGTTGCGCAGTTTAAATGCACCGGTACTCACTATCTGTTCACCCTCTTTCAGGCCCGAGGTCACGGCGATAAAGTCGCCACGTTTTTCGCCCAGACGAATGAACTGCTGGCGGATGGTTTTGCCGGCAGGCTTACCGTCTTCTCCCTTTTTTTCTTCGATTACGAAAACCGAGTCGCTGTACGGCGCATACAAAACAGCCGTGGCCGGAATGGTCAGCACTTTTTCCTTGGCCGGGAGGACCACCGCCACATTGACGTACATACCGGCACGAAAGGCTTCATCCTCGTTGGCAAGCGTTGCCTGCACACGGATACTGCGGGTGGCGACATCCACTTCCGGGCTGATGGCGGTAATCGGGCAGGGTACCACTTTGCCCGGCAGCGCATCGGAACGTACCCGGACCGTGAGTCCCGTGTGGATCTGGGCCAACTGCTGCTGCGGCAGCGTAAAATTGACGAAAATCGGCTGCAACGACTGCAAACTGACAATAGCCTGCCCGTCATTGATAACCTGGCCGAGGTTGATCTGGCGCAGTCCTAGTCTTCCGGCAAAGGGGGCGCGGATGGTTTTCTTGGCAATCACCGCGCGAATATTCTCGGTCTGGGCTGAGGCCTGAGTGAGCTGGGCCTGGGAGCTGTCAAAATCGGACTGCGAAATGACTTTGTCGGCGAGCAGTTTTCTGGTTCGGCTGAATTCAATGCGCGCCAGTTCCGCTGCGGATTCCGCGGAGCGGAGCTGAGCCTTTTCAGCCGACACATCCTGCTGGACCAACAGGTCGCCGGCTGCCACTCGGGCTCCAGCGGTAAAAGCGATCTCGACCACCTTGCCGGTGACCTCCGCGGTTACCGTCACGCCCTGGACGGCCTCAAGGGAGCCCACCGAAGTGAGGAGCGTTTCCCAGGAATCGGTGGTGACCGGAGCCGAGGTGACAATCTCGGGCGGCGGAACAAATTTCTTGCCCTGGGCGATCATTGCCCTGATCTGCAGGGCTTTGATGCCGGCGAGTATCCCGACAACAATCAATAGACCGACAATGGTCAGAAAAATCTTTTTCTTCATTGTTTTCTTATTCCTGTAAAAAAAACGTGCTCTTAATCTTCCTGCAGGCGGCTCACTTTTTAGTGAAGCCCTATGATAATTGTCCCGCCAAAGATGTCAATCAATTTGACAGGAAGGACAGCCATCATGGTTCACGATCCAGATAAAAGAGAATGATGATCAATACGACACTTCCGATCAGCATCCAGATCGGCCCGAACATCCAGAGGGACATGGGGATCGACAGGTAAAATCCGCGCATCCCGAAAGTATAATGCAGCGCGCCGCGATTGAGAATATGGCTGACGGCGGCATCGCAACAGGTGGGGTTGTTCGGATCATGGGTATTAATCATAAAGCTTGCGTGATTGTAGAAGCGAATGGCCAGGGTGAAGTTGAAAAAAGCACTAAAAAAGAGGATGCTGAGCAGCATCAGTTTGAACATCCATACCTCTTCACTCCTGGTCCCAAGTGCATTCAGTGCATGAGAAACCTCCAGGAAAGTGCCTGGCCGAAAAGCGGAACCAAACAGGCCGAGACTGATAAGTATTGCTGTAGACGCCAGGAACGTGGCGGCCATTACCTGGTTGCGCAGGGTTTGGACCGCGACGATGTTCTGTTTATTTTCCCGCATCTCCGTAGTCCATAACCTTCTTGCATGGTTGGTTATGCCGATTGCCGTGGATAATGGATGATTTCTGACTCTGAAGTACAAATAGATATGATAGCCGATAATTAACCCAATACCGGGTCCGACGAGCATCATTTCCGGCCATGAAATAATGGGCATTCCTCGCTCTCTCCTTTTTCCTGTAATTGCGCCTGCTGTTTATAATCGTTTTCAGCAAACTTTATAACCCAAGGGCCAACATAGTCATTATCCGCTTTCTTCGCCAGCGAATGTCGGCCGGTCTCAAGACCAATAACGATAATTATGGCCAAAGGCATCGAACGCCTGTGTTGGGCAATAAATCTTGACGAGCAAACGATAATTAATTACAATTGATATTTATTATTAATAACGGAGATGGCGCATGCAGCTTCGAATGACCAATCAGCGGGAAATCATCCTGCGTGAATTAAAAAAAAGTAAGCAGCATTTATCGGCAGATGAGCTGTATGACCGGGTCAAGCGCATCATGCCGCGGATCAGCCTGGCGACGGTTTATCGTAACCTGGAGATCCTCTCTGATGCGAAAATGATTGGCAAGCTGGAAATAAGCGGAAGACAAAAACGTTTTGATTTTGACGTATCCGATCACGATCATATATATTGTGTTGTCTGCCATAAGGTCGACAATCTCGATATTGAAAGAGAAGCTTTTGCTGTTGAACGGATAGATAGTGTGGGGGGATATGCAATAACCGGTTATAGAGTTGAAATTGTCGGGATCTGTCCCGAGTGCCAAAAAAAAGATGGCCATGTTACAAAACAATAGTTTGCGTAGAAGGAGAGAGAACTCATGAGCGCAGAACCTACGTTTGAACAACAGATAGATGTATTGCGTGATCAGGTGCGTCGGCTAAACGATAATGTTACCGATGAAACTGTCGAACAGACCGCAATTCGCCTGAAAGGGCTTAATTTTTCTCCACCAGTTATCACCCCGTTGGACGACTTTCTGAGAATGCGGCGCGGGGAACTGCTGGCTGAAATAGAACGTATTCTTGCCATGCCGGATGCGCAGGCCTGTGCTCTTGCCCCTGACAATACCAAAAAATGTGAAGATCTCCGTGTGCAGTTCATTACCGTTCTCATTTATTACTATAGCAAGCTGATCCAACTGCGCCAAGGCAACCCGGAAGAGTGGGATGAGGTGGATGAGTTATACGTCCATGATTGATGGGGTATGTCTTCTCCCCTGCTGCACACCTTTAGTGTTCACTACCGGCAAAAATATGGTCATGGCGTGGGCAAGATTCCTGTCGATATGGGACAAGTCTGTCCCAATCGAATACGGGGCGGCTGCATCTTCTGCCGACCCGCCGGTTTCACTCCTGCCTATCTGAATAAAGCCGACGATTTGGCCGATCAGGTGGCAGCCGGAAAACGCCATCTGCTGCGAGGAAGATTCACCAGATATTTTGCCTATTTTCAACAGGAGACCTGTACTGCGGTTGAGCTTACACAGCTGTTGCCGGCACTTAAGTCGCTGCTGATCGATCCCGACTGCGTCGGCTTGATCCTCTCCACCAGGCCGGATTATGTCAATGACCAGTTGCTGGAGAGGCTCGCTGAGCTGGTCGGCAAAAGCGGCAAGGAGTGTCTCTTTGAACTTGGTTTACAGAGCATGCATGAACGGAGTCTGCAATGGCTTAACCGCCATCATACTTTTGCCGACTTTGCGGATGCTGCCGGGCGGATTACGGCTCTAGGCTGTTTTGAGCTGGGAGTGCATCTTATTTTCGGCATCCCCGGAGAAAGTGGACAAGATATGCTCGATTCGGTCAGAAGTGTTTGCGCTCTTGGAATCAACGCCCTCAAGTTGCATCATTTGCAGGTTATCCGGGATACCCCGTTAGAAAAACTGTATGCACGCGGCAATATCGCGTTGTTTTCCGTGACGGAATATATTGACTTTTTGCTCAAAGCCCTGCCCATAATTCCGCCGGAAGTGACCATTCACCGGTTGTGGGCAACCGCCCACCCGGAACTCCTCGTTGCTCCCAGATGGAATATCCTCGCCGGCGATTTAAGTGAGATCTTACGCCAAAAAATGGTCGCCGCCGGAGTCCATCAGGGACAGGCGGCCGACTACGGTACTAATATCCTTTGGGACCAAAGAGCAGGGGGTCTTCTTTAACTGCCGGTTCTGCCGGTTTTGCCGGTTTTGGAGTCGTGATTTTCTTTTTGGATTTGCGTTGCGGCGCAGCTTGCGACTGCTGCACAAATTCGGCTGGAAGGGGCGTCTCTTTGGTCAAAAGGCTACGGGGGATTTTAATTTTATCACCGATAAATATGCGGTTGGGTTTGATGTCGGGGTTACATTTTACCAGTACCTGCCAATTTTTCTGCGCATTGGTATACCACCTGGCGATAATGGTAATGTTCTCATTGGGTATGCTCACCGTGTGGATATAGTAGCCTTCCGGATGGGCTGCATCGCCCGGTGCATAGACAATTGTCGCCGGCTTTTGTGAGGCAGGCGGTTCAGCTGGCGTTTCAAGTACCGGGGCCACATCCTTGTCGGCAGCTTGAGGTTGAGACATGCAGCCGGCAACGAAAAAAGTTGCAATCAGGGCGAAAAGATAGACCATAGATGCATGGTGCGATGACCTCATTGTGCTGAAGCTCCTTGCAATTGTTTGAGATAATCCCGTGCGGCTTGGTTTTGCGGATTCACCGCCAGGGCTTTGTTGAGATTGGCCAGGCTTTGTTCTTTTTTGTTTTGTTTACTCTGCACCAGGGCAAGGTTGAAAAGTGCTTCATCGAGGTAGTCCGGATTGAGTGCTACTGTTTGTGCGTACATTTCTTCCGCCCTGGCGAAGTCTCTGGACACCGCATAGATAAAACCAAGATTAAAAAAGGTATCAGGAAACTCCGGGTTTAAGGCAATGGCCTTCTGATAGCTCTCTATCGCCGCGGCATAGTCTTTCTGTCCGGTGAGAACCAGACCCAGCTGAAAATGGGCTCGCACGCTTTGCGGATCTAGCTCGAGCGCTCTTCGAAACAGGGAGATGGCCTGGTTTGGATCTTTTTTACGAATACTGTCAGCGAGTCCAAGCAAGGCTTCGGCATATGGTAAGGCAATTGTATCGGCCAGTGTTGGATTGTCGGTCAAAAGTGTGGCAAATGATTCGACCGCCTCGGGGAATTGTCTATTTATCAAGGCGAGCATGGCTTTCTGGTATGCCGCGTTGTCGGTTATTTCAGCCGCCGAACTAACAGCCAAAAAGATACGCGCCAGCAATATTACCACAAGGAGGGCGACTATGGACTTTTTCATGGTAACAGTTAGGATATATTCACAGAAAGGCTTACCAACAATGTCAACGTCTGTCCGCCGAAACTGGTCCAGTGAGCAGGCGGGAAAATCGTCTTTCTTATCTGGCATAGGAGTATAATTATTATCTTTTTTACCAATGGAGCGCTATTAAAATTGGGAAAATCATGACCCGTCAGTACCGGTGCACCTTCAGGAAAGCTTAACAGCTTCGACGTTTAGTATCAATCGGAATGGAATTCAGCTGAAAAAAAGAGCTGGGCCCGTCATTTGTGGATGGGACCTGGTGATATTTGCCCAATATCCATTTTTTATTGATAGTGGGGGAAGGTTTGTGCTAATTACCATTTGCGGGCTATTAACCTCCGATCGTAATGGTGAGGCACATTGGGCCTTTTCTCGGTCTTTCTTGTTACCTGGACATTAACATCACGGCAGTCAAGCTATGCATAAAATATCCTTTATCAATTCTTGCTATGTGACCGATAGAAAGGCTGCGATCACATTTTTTCCGTCCTTGAACTTTTATCTTCACCTTATCTGCATTGTGTATCGAGCAAGCAGGCTTGCTAAAAATGGCCGCTATGATGGTTCAGACTGGATGGAAAGCAGCTATGAGGTGATGCAGCAACTGGAAAAAGTCGGGATCCGCCTGGAGATTACGGGTATTGACAACGTCGTTGCTGCACAGGGACCGGTGGTTATTATCGGCAATCATATGAGTATGATGGAAACCTTGTTGCTCCCGGTGATGATCCAACCGATAAAACCGGTGACCTTTGTGGTGAAAGAATCGCTTCTCTCCTATCCGGTATTTAAATATGTCATGCGTTCCAGGAATCCGATAACTGTAACGCGGACTAACCCCAGGCAGGATTTGAAGACCGTCCTCAATGAAGGGCTTGCCAGGTTGCAAAATGGGATGTCCATTATTGTTTTTCCCCAGACGACCAGATCGCATACCTTTGATGCCAGGCAGATGAGCTCCATCGGTGTCAAACTGGCGAAAAAAGCAGGTGTACCTATCGTTCCACTGGCGCTGAAGACGGATTCCTGGCAAAACGGGAAAAAAATTAAAGATTTTGGCAAACTTGACCTGAGCAAAAAAGCTCATTTCGCTTTTGGTGCACCACTCCAGGTTGCCGATAAAGGCGAGGCGGAGCATGCGGCGATCAACGCTTTTATTACTGGAAAATTACAGCAATGGGAAAGATAGAAAGGAGGGCGGCTCTGCAAATGGGCACCTCTGGAGCTGATTTGCGTGCGCCAGAGGTGTGAGGTGGTCATTCTCCCCGACTCATATTTCTTCTTCCTCAGAGGAAAGATCGTCGTCGAGGTCGTCGTCCAGGGAATCGTCTGAGTCGTCATCGTCGCTGTCGTCATCCTCATCATTTTCATTATCGGAATCAACGTCAACATCCTCGTCGTCAGAGTCGATGTCATCGTCCGGATTGTTTTTTTGCCGGACCGCTTTGGGGATTTTTGACTCCGGAAGAATTAATTCTGTGATTTTGGCAATTTCTTCTTGAAGATCCGGATCGCTTCGGCAGATATCACAGCTTGCGGCATGTTTTTCGATAAAAGCTATCATTCGCGCCGGGGCCATAGTTTCTTCACGAACATGGAGATACCATGACTTGATCATCTTAATTAGTCTTTCGCACTGCATAGGTATGATTTTTCAGTAATTGCAGAATAAAGTATTAAAAAATTCTTGTTGCTAACCTAAGAATTTCGCGCAGGCTGTATATTCCCGCCATGGGGAGGGGCAGCATTCACAGTTCTGAAGTCATGCCGCCTTGGTGTATGTTTCGGTGAACGGATATAAATCGTACAATATAATAAATAGTTGTTTTCAAGGTCAACACTTATTAGTATGTTTTTTTTATTTTTATCACGCCTTTTTATGATATCACTGTGGAAGTGGATAGGGCACTGGTGGCTCTCCCGGACTTCAAATCCGGTGTAGCGGGTTAATAGCTCGTTAGGTGGGTTCGATTCCCATGCACTTCCGCCACTCGGTTTCCCGTTGATTTCACTGCAAATCCACTCTTTTTCTCCTCTTTTTCATCTTTGAAAAAAACGGCATAAGCCCATTAAAAGAACCTTTTCGACGAAAGGTGAGGCAAAATTTTGGGCGGCAGAACAAGAGTCTCTCATTCTTCGAAAGAAATATCACCTTTCGCTTCAAGCCTTCCGGACAAATCGAAGTTTATCTAAACTTTTTATGTTTGTCATGGCCAAGATAGAACTATTGACACATCCGCCTATGCGGATTAAATAGAAAAAGAAACAGTTTATTACTTCCACTGCACCAAATCAGCCAGAAACGGATTGATTAATATGGATAACAAGATGCTGGAACATTCACCCAGTCAAGAGGCCAGCTTGCTGGCTAATGTGCAGATGTTCAAGGCACTTGGTGACGAATCTCGGTTGCGGATATTAGGGCTATTGAGTCAAGGTGAACTGTGTGTTTGCGACATAATGGAAGTTCTAAATTTACCTCAATCGACTGCATCAAGGCACCTCGCATACTTAAAGAATTCAAAGTGGATCTGTGGCACGAGGCGTGGGAAATGGATGTATTACCAGCTTGACGCCGGCATAGCTTACGACTCAGTTCATCATCAGATCATTCAATACCTAGCAGGTCTCCCAGAGATCCAGGCTGAACATAAAAAACTTATTTGCCACCTAGAGACAAAAGTCAAGCAATCCTGTAATTAATCAAAACTAAGCCATCAATACAAAAAGGAGCAAAAGATGAAACCTGTACCGAAGAAACTCTCCTTTCTTGATCGTTTTCTGACCCTTTGGATTTTTCTGGCGATGTTCGTAGGTGTAATGACGGGCTATTTTTATCCGCCGGTGAAAGATATCATCAATTCTTTCCAGGTCGGAACGACCAATATACCCATCGCAATCGGATTAATTATGATGATGTATCCACCCCTGGCGAAAGTAAAATATGAGGAACTTGGGCAGGTATTCAAAAACACCAGGGTACTGGCATTATCACTTGTACAAAACTGGATAATCGGTCCGATCCTGATGTTTTTGCTGGCCATCACCTTCCTGTCCGGGCACCATGAATATATGGTCGGTCTCATTCTTATCGGTCTTGCCCGCTGTATTGCCATGGTCATTGTCTGGAATGAACTGGCCGATGGCGATACGGAGTATTGCGCCGGTCTGGTCGCCTTCAACTCCATATTTCAGGTGTTTTTCTTTTCTTTCTATGCTTGGATTTTCATAACGATCGTGCCGAAATGGTTTGGTCTTGAAGGTGCTGTCGTTGATGTCTCTATCAGCCAAATAGCAAAATCTGTCTTTATCTATCTGGGGATCCCGTTCCTCGGCGGGATGATTACCAGGTTTATCGGCATTAAAATGAAAGGAAAGCAATGGTATGAGACTGTTTTTATTCCAAAGATCAGTCCATTTACTCTGATCTTTCTTCTTTTCACCATTTTGGTGATGTTTGCTTTAAAAGGCGAATACATAGTGCAACTGCCATTCGATGTCATACGCATAGCCATACCTTTGACCATTTACTTTCTTGTTATGTTCTTCGTTTCATTTTTCTTGTCCATGAAAGTTGGGGCCACCTACGAGCAAACTACGACACTCAGTTTCACGGCTGCTTCAAACAACTTTGAGTTGGCTATCGCTGTGGCAATTGCCGTATTCGGCATCAACTCCGGAGAAGCGTTTGCGGCAGTTATCGGCCCCCTGGTTGAAGTTCCTGTTTTAATTGCCCTGGTGAGTGTCGCTCTACGCTTTAAACAAAAATATTTTCCTTATGAAAAGAAGACTCTTGCCGGTGTTTGCCATGTACACGTGAAGGATGTTGCGAATAATTAATATTTGTCCAGAAATGAGGAACGACAAATGCTCCTGACAGGTTATTCTCTCGAAATCTTTAAATCGAAATGTTATTCGGAAGCCAAGGGCGTGCATTGCTTTGCCCATCTCAACGATGATGTTCGTGAGGTTTTGCCATTCCTGAACACTGTCCTTGGAGGTTTTGTATACACTAAAGAACCACCTTCGCTCATGTTAAAAAATTACGGGAAACTGATAACCATTCATCCTCAGAAAATTGCCGTTAATGCTCTGAGCGATGGAGATGAAGCTGAAAAAATAGTCGCCTGGCTGCAGCGGGAAATAAATGAAACCTGGGAGAAGCGAGCTGAGATAGAACCCAGCACAGAAAGCATGCGCCAACCGGTATTAATGGAAGTGCTGAAATTACTTCCATTAACCAATTGCAGGAAATGTAACGAGCCAACCTGTATGGTCTTTGCTGCCGGGGTAATAGAGGGAAGTAAGGATCAAAACGACTGCCCGCCGATAGATTCGAAAAATAAGGCAGCATTACAGGAATACCTGTCTCAATTTCGCTTTGATTAACCACGATCATGGCATACCCGTTAAACAGTTTTCACTGTGAGTCCGGTGATGAATAAGAGCGTTGCTGTAAAAGCAAAAATAATTATGTATCCCTGCGCGGGTATATCCAATGTTGGCCAACTAACCATTCATGCAGACCAGGAATTAGTACTTGAGGGTAAGGGTATGTGGTTTGGATGTCTAAAAAATACTGATTTACAGATTTGGGGTCACACGACAGTAGGCTCCCCATCTTTTCGCAAAAAAACGCTTTGAAGCAATCAATCACGACCTTGCCAACATCAAACAAATAGCCCGAAGAAAATAACCTTACTTCTGCGGAGATATTTACCGCTTTAAGGAAGGCCGTCGAGAAGGAGTTTTGATATTGAACGAAAACATATTATGAAGAATAGCCACCCCCAAAAAAATATATGTGGAGATCACCACCCGCTGTGCCTCTTGTAGCAATGTGTTGATGATGTCAAAGAAGGATAAGCGCCATTAAATGGTTCCAATCACACAGGTCTAAGCATCCAAATGCGATTTGATTCCCGCGTTTTTCTGTTGTTCCAGCCGCTTGGCTATTTCTGCGATAAACTTGATCGTTTCATCATGGTCACCATCCAGAATTGTTCCCTTCATTTTCATTATCTCTGCATCTGAGAGAGTTAACGTCATAATCATGCTTTCCTGCCGATCGATGTTGTCTTGGTTAGATATTGTTCATTATAGGCAGGCAAACAAAGTAGAGACCTAGCGCTCCAATACAAACACCCGCGAGTTTACGAAAAATAGTACTGCCTCTGTTCCATGTATTGTTGGCAAAAAATTTTTTCACCAGAGCAGTTGAGCTTCCGGCCAAGGCAATGGGAATGCAGTGACCTATTCCGAATAAGACGATAAATGTAATACCTGTAATAATCTTTTTTTGGACAGTAATAATGGCAAGAATAGGAGCGATGAAGCCGAAAGTGCATGAACCGGAAAGGACTCCATAGGCCAGCCCTAGAACCAGCGCGCCAACCATCCCTTTCACCTGTATTTTTGCCATAAGACCATTCGACATGGAACATTTGGCTACACCTAGAAAATCGAGCGACACCCAAACGAGAATTGCTCCTACGGCAATGCTCATATATGGTCCGACATCACCGAGCATTCTGCCAAGCAAGGTGCATACAATTCCTATTGTGGCTATTGTGATAAATAGACCAAGCGTAAACAGGACGGCATAAAGGACAGCTTTACGGCCTTCCACTATTTGGTTCTGGCCGGCAACATAACTGACGAGAAGAGGTATCGAAGCGAGATGACATGGACTGAAGAGAACACTCACCATGCCCCATAAGAAACAGCCAAGGCCTGCCAACAGGAGACCTTGGCCCATCCAGGAATTTATTGTTAGAAAGAGCTGATCCATAGACTATTTTACTCCAAGTTTCTGCAATTCAGCAACTATGCCTGCTTTGTCGAAAAATCCTTCATGCCTGAGCATCTCTTTCCCTTCAGCATCGTAAAATATTTGGGTGGGTATGGCTCTTATACCAAACTTCTTGCCAGCATTGGGAGTATCCCAGACATCGATGAAGACGATCGCTGCCCGTTCTTGGTATTCTTTTTCCAGCTCTTCCAGAATTGGTGCCATCATTTTGCAGGGGATACATTTCTTGGCTCCCAGATCCACCATGGTCACCATCCCAGGAACAGGTATCTGCGCCACTTGTTCTGTCGCAGCAGATCCGATTGTGGCCGAAAACACAAGTGATACGAATAAAACGAACGCCTTAATCTGATCTTTCTTTAAAAAGCTATACACATTAAGCTCCTTTTTTATGATTATTTTTCCCTAAGATACTCTTTTATTCTCTGTAATTTGCTATAAGCTCTCATTGCTAATGAGCTATTTTCAAGCCTTTCTTACAAGATTGACGCGGGCTCTGGTGCATTGATTGTCTCCTGCAGATCTTTGTCACCATCAAAACTGTAGGCAAACATCGGTACATAGATAAGTGTAAGCAAGGTTCCCACAATCAGGCCACCGACGGCAACGTCGGCCAGTGGTGAAAGACGTTCCAAACCAACTGCCTGTTCCAGGGCTATGGGAATCATCCCGGCAATAGTGCCGAAGGCAGTCATCATAACGGGTCGAAAGCGAACACGTACTGATTCGAGAGCAGATTCAAAGGCACTCTCTTTCTTGCGGTAATGCTGATAAAAATCGATCAGCAAAATGGAGTTTTTAATAATGATACCAAAGAGCAACAATATACCCACCATAGACGGCATGCAACTTGGCTTGCCAAAGAGCATCATTCCCCAGGAAGCACCAATCATGGAGAGCGGCAAGACCACAACCATGACCAGTGACAACCGTACCGAACGGTAGATGGCAATGAGCGTCATGAGCAAGATAATAATACCGGTACCAATAGCCTTGATCATTCGTTTAAATGAGTCGTTGAGCTGGGCGATATCGCCCTCCTGGCTGACCATGACCCCGCTGGTGTTGATGCCCTGAAGAATTGCGTCGGCATCAGAGGTAATATGGGTGATGGGGCGCATGTTCCGATAGCCGCTGACATCGAGACTATAAAGCATTCGGTCCCTTTCAATTTTTGCTGCAGTCAGACGTTGATGGATATCGGCCACCGCCTCTAAAGGAATACTAATGCCGTCATTCGTCTGAATGGGGAGCAGCCGCAGGCTCTGCAGGTTGGCATTGAATTCACCCTTGAGATAGAGTCTGACCGGCTGGGTATTCATGGTGGCATAATTACCAAGCAGAGAGACAACCTGTCCTTTGATGGGGATCTGGGCTGCGATGGCAAAGGGGTTCAAGCCATAGCTGAGTGCTTTGTTGGTATCGATAATCACCTCGGCCTCATTAAAATCCTGATCCCAGGAGAGGGACATACTGGTAAGGCCTTTTATTCCACCAAGCGCTTCAGCAATCTCATGCCCCATTTCAGGCAGATCCCGGTAATCCGGAGCCCTTAATCGCACATCGAGCGGTGCCTTGATCGAAGACATGGGTGTTGCGCCAAAGTCGTAGACATCAACACTCTTGACGCCCGGCAGCATATTCAACTGGTCACGAATATCTTCTTCGATCTGCCAAAGAGTCTTTGTACGTTCAAAGCGGTTGACGCAGTTAACCGTAAAGGTCGTTTCGGCAGGCAGATTACCGCTCCCAAGTGACAGGACCCCGGCCTCACCACCAAAGGCCACTGAGCTCATCACTACCTCTTTCTGGCTGTGCAGCCAGATAAGAAAAGGTGCCATCCGCTTTTCGGCGCTTTCAACAGTATCATTGGCAGAAAAGGCCACATGGACCTTGATGATCCCGGTGTCCATAGGCGGCATCACATCTTTGCCAATGATCGGCATGACATTTTTTAAGCTCAGCACCAGAACCGCCAATACCCCCAGCGTCAAGACGAGCTTTCTCACTTTGGGAAAGCGGCCGTTAGAAAAATGGAGGACGCTCTCATAGGGGGCAATCAGTCGTCCTACACTGTTTTCATATAAGGCCTCAAAGAAGCGTTCCACGCGGTTTTTCTTTACACCCTTGCGGTACAGATAGACCGATAGCTTGGGGATAAAGGTGATAGACAGAAAATAGGAGACCAGCAGGGCAATGATCAGAGTTTCAATCAGAGGCCTGAAGATATGCTCGGGAAAGTCACCAACAAACATAAGGGGGAACATTACGGCAATAGTGGCCACGGTACCGGCAAAGATGGGTGCAATAACTTCCTTGGTTCCCTCTTCAATGGCGGTCTCCAGATCTTCATGCATTTCACCAAGGTGACGTTCGATATTTTCCAAGACAACCACTGCATCATCAACCAGCAGACCAAGAGCCAGAATGATAGCCGTATAGACAACAATGTTCAGCTCACCGCCCAACAAATATATCACTGCCATAGTGGAAAAAAAGACCAGAGGAATGGAGAGGCCTGCAGCCAGAATGGCCCGAAAATTTCCCAGAAAAAAGAGCAGCACCAGCAGGGTGTAAATTATGGCGTCGCGCAGGGCCTCCAGCATATTGTCATTGGCTGTCTCGATCAGGTTACGCTGGGTGTCTGCGATCTGGAAGTCAATATTGGGGTACTGGTTTTTCAGTTTGTCTATCTCTTCACGGGCCGCGTTGCTCACACTGAGTACGGAGCCGCCGGGTGACCGCTGGATGGCCAGGGCTATAGCTCCTTTACCGTTCCCTATATAGCCGGAAAATCGTTTCTGGGTAGACCACTGGATTTCGGCCACATCGCCAAGTCTGAGGTTGGCAGATACTCTCAATCTTGACAGGGCCGCCACACTGGTCTGCTCACCGTAATAGGTCAGGGTAAAAAATCCGTCAGGACCTTTGACAAAGCCCAGAGGAATGTCCCGATTTGCTGCCATTATGGTATCTGCCAGGGTGTCGACAGTGAGTCCATAACGCTGCAGACGCAAGGGGTCAATCTCGATGACGAGGGCACTCTGACGACCACCGAAGACCTCAACGTTGCCTATGCCAGGATTGGCCAGCAAAGCCGGTTTGATAAAAGAATCGGCAATCTTGCGAATATCGCCAAGGCTGATCAGATCGCTCTTGGGGCTTAAGGCCACCACCTCGACCGGCAGGGTAAACGAGCCTGCAGTATAAATAGCCGGATTGGCGCTGGCGGGAAGATTTGCCCGGGCGATAGACAGGGCATTGGCCACATCCACAGCTGCCGCGTTCAGTCCTTTAGTGTATTCGAATTCTGCTTTGACAATAGAAAAGTTGGCGACGTTGACTGAGCTTATCTCGCGAACTTCACTTAAGCGGGCAATTTCATTTTCTATTGGTTTGGAGACTGTGCTTGCCGCCACTTCGGCCGTTGAGCCCGGTACCTGAGTAATGACAATAACCTGGGGGCGATCTGCATCGGGAAAGAGGTTCTTTGGCATGGTGATAAGGCCAATAACCCCTAAGACAAAGAACAGAGCAATGATGGAAAACAGCAGGTGTGGCCGCTTATAAAAAAAACTGAACATAGTTTTATCCAAGAGAAAAGAAAGATTAGATGAAGTTATTTCTTAACGGTAATCGGAGTTCCCGCCAGTAGTTTGAGCAAGATATCCGGCTTGGCAACAACTACCTGGCTGGCCTGCAAACCTTCAACAACCATTCCTTCGGTACCTCCGGCGATGACCTTGACCGGAACTGGACGGGCTTTTTCTCCTTCCGGAACAAAACACAAACTCTGACCCTCTTTTTGCAAGAGTGCTGACATGGGGATCATCGTACCACTTCCGTGGTATAGAACCATCCGTGCCGGTAACCGTTCACCGGTAGTACTTTTGGTTTCAACATCGGCCCGGTATTCATCCAAACCTTTAAACGTGTGATTGAGCGGCACCAATGGATGACGTTGGTCCTCGAAAATAACTTCGGTTGGCCGAATATCTCCGGCAGAACGGAGGAGCAGATACTTACCGCTGTCCGCCTGGATCGAAAGTAACGGTTTACCGGGCATAGCGATGACGCCAACGTTGGCTGACGTAGCACTTACCATTCCATCTATGGGAGCAACAATCACCGCATAACTGAGTAAATTGTCGACCTCTTTACTATTTTGTTCCAGCATACCTTTTTTACTGGTCAGGCTCTTCAGACCCGCCTGTAGGGAAGCTATTTTGCTTGTTTCAGTGTCATATTGCTCAACAGAGGCTCCATGGACATCGAACAGCGCCTTAGTGCGTTTATGGCTGTCCAGGGCTGCGTTAATGGCGACTTGTTGCGCGGAGATTTCAGCCTCAAGGGAGGCGATCTGCAGAACTATAGCCTCTCTTTTTGCGAGCAAGTCTTCGTGATCCAAAGTAACGACCACCTGGCCCTTTTGGACTTTGTCGCCACTTGTCACCATGCTGGTAATTCGCGACGCAAGTCTGGAGGAGAGTTCGACATCCTGGTCGCTGCGGATTTCTGCCAGGACAGGCAGAGTGAGGAGGATATCCTCTGTTTGCGGTTTCGTTATCTCAACGATCTGATGATACAACTTCATGGGTGGTATATTGGCCATGGCCTGCTTCTTTTTTTTGACCAACATTACTCCACCACCAACCAGCAGTACGGCAATAAGTATCCATATAATTTTCTTCATTGAATCAACTCGTCCAAATTTTTGCCGTACAGCACCGCCAGGGTGGCAAAAGTCTCCCACCAGCGTGCTTCGGTCAAATAGTAATTCGCCTCAGCCGATAGTACTTTATCCTCGTAACGCAGGTATTCTTCCTGATTCATCCTCCTGCCGGTGTAGGCTACCTTTGCCACCTTAAGCAGTTCACGTTCATGTTTGATGCTGGTTCGCGCCAACTCCTTTGATTTGCCGAGAAGGTCCAGGGTTCTCGTCAGGTTTCTGGCCTTTGCCTCCAAATCAGTTTTGGTCCTGGCAAAGCGCATTTTTTCCCGTCGTAATTCAACATTTGCCCGTTCAATTGTTGTGTAAGCAGGTTTGTTGAAAAGCGGTATCTGCAGGGTCAGGGCAAACCCACCGTACTCGTTATCAACATTTTCGCCGGTATTGTAGCCTTCACCGTAATTATGAAACCATTGGGCGGTACCAATGATACTGGGATAAAGTTTGTCTTTTGCCGCCTGCACGCCAAACTCACGGGCTTCGATATTTTTCTGCAACGGTTTAAGCGGGAAGAGATCATCTTCGGCTAAAGTGCTGTGTAACTGTAATGTGACTGGTTTTTCGAGAAAAACACCTGTGAGTGATTCAATATTTTTTTGCAGATCACTCTGCTGTTGCAAGGTCTGGAGGAAAGTAATATCAACTTGATTAATAGCCTCATCCATCTGGATTTTTTCAGTTTCAGGAAGCCTGCCGGTTTTGACCTGGAGACTGATGTCGTCCCAGGTCTTTTGCAGGGAAGCTCTCCGTGACTCCAGAGCTTTTGTCAAAGAATTCATGTGCAATAGATGCGCATCGGCTGCTACCAACGTGGCCTGACGTTCAAGCAGGTTAAGTCTTTTCTTTGCCCGAGAACTTTCGGCCAGACTCGTTGCCTGCTTGCCAAGAGCGAACAACTCCTTTACAAAGACAGGCAGAGAGAGCGATCCCCCAAACCGGCTGATGGCGTCACTAAAAGGAAGTGTTTGCCCTTTTGCCAACAGTTGTGCGGACTCTGTGGGTGTCACAGGTCGTAAATTGGTCGGAGAGTTGTACTTTTCATAGCTCAAAACACCAGTCAGTACAGGATAATATCGATCATGTACCGACTGGATACCCAGTTCGGCGTCTCTGGTCTGGAGGATGTCCAACTCGGTTATTGCCTGTTCTTTTAAGGCTGCAAAGAGATCAGACATGGTCGTTGCTTTTGCTTGCGTGACGCAGCAGAGCAAAACAATGAATACATATGCCACTATTTTCACGCGGCCTCCTGCTGGTATGAGTACCATAGAAACTCTTTTCTTGTTTTTCACTGAAGCTAAAATTTATTCAGCCTATCCAACCTTCTACATCAGATTGTTTGGGGATATTGCCCACGGATTTCACCTGACCGTCAATAACTACCGCCGGGGTAGAAAAGATGCCAAGTTGAGCAATTTCCTGAAAATCTGTGACTTTAATGATTGTGGCCTCTATTCCTTTTGCTGCAACCGCTGCCCTGACAATTTTTTCTGTTTTTTCACAGGATGTGCATCCTGGTCCACATACTTTAATTTCCATATTATTCCTCATTTTGTTGTGTAGAGATAAGCTTCAATCAAATTATCAGGTTGAATAAAAAGCCAGTGAATAAAATTCCGCTACCGACAACTGCGATAAAGACAGCTATCAATTTTGGTTTGAGCACCTTTCGAAGAATGACCATTTCTGGTAGTGACAGGGCGATAACACTCATCATAAAGGCCAGTACTGTGCCAAGTGCGGCACCCTTGCCAAGGAGCGCTTCCACCACAGGGACAATGCCCGCTGCATTGGAGTACATGGGAATACCAACTACAACAGCGGCAGGCACTGACCACCAGGCATCCTTGCCCATGATGGAGGCCATAAAGGTCTCAGGTACATAGCCATGAATGGCTGCACCCACACCGATGCCGGCAACGACATAGATCCATACCTTACCGACGATATCACGTACAGCTTCCCGGCCACGATCAATGCGGTCAGCCCAGTTCAGTTTTTCTTCGATGACCATGGCTTCACCCGCCCGCAATGCCTGGACCCAGTCCTCAATCCAGTGCTCCAGCTTGAAGCGGCCAATGACCCAGCCGGAAATTATGGCAATCATGAGACCCGTTCCGAGATAGATGGCAGCGACCTTCCAGCCAAGCAGGCCATAGAGCAGAACCACGGCAATTTCGTTAACCATCGGTGCGGCAATAAGAAAAGAAAAGGTGACGCCTAAAGGCACTCCGGCCTGAACAAAACCGATAAAGAGCGGCACCGCAGAACAAGAGCAGAACGGCGTGACAATACCAAGCAAGGCAGCCATCACGTTGCCGGCAGTCTCTCGTTTTCCAGCCAGATATTTACGGGTACGCTCCTGGGTGAAAAAAGATCGAATCATGCCAATCACAAAAACAATGAGCGTTAGCAGCATCATCACCTTAGGAGTGTCATACACAAAAAACTGGATGGCTTCACCCAGATGACTGCTTTCTTCCAGGCCGATCAATGAATAGGCGAAAAAATAGGAAAAGGGTTCAAGCTGTTTGTAAATCAGATACCAGAGTACAAATCCAAGCAGTCCCACCGCGATGGTCTTGCCTTTATTGCGATTTTTGATTTCTGGTGATTGGTTGACATCTGTTTTTTTGCAGTCACATCCACAATTAGTGTCAACAGGTTGAATTGCTTTCATAATTCTATCCTTTCACCTTGTGGTGTACAATTACGCTGAACAGCCGCAGCGGGCAAAGCTTTACGCATCCTGTCCAGTTCCTTATCATTCTCCAGCCAATCGCTGAGTCTCGTTAACATTGTCTCCGAATACGCGGACTCACTGCCATCTGCCAGACTGTAAATCATCCATGTTCCCTGGCGGTCTTTTTTTACCAGGCCGGCATCCTCAAGAATTTTCATGTGCTTGGAGACTGTAGACTGGGCCAGACCCAAGACCTCTTTGATCTCACAGACACAAAGCTCTTTCGTCTGAAGAAGTTTCACTACCCGCACCCTGTTTGGGTCGGACAGGGCTTTCATCACTCGTATAAATTGCTTCATTGCGAATCCTCCCTTATTCCTATATCGCTATTTAACGATAAAGGTAGCTCTTGAATTGTTTTTGTCAACGATTTTTTCTATATTTTCCGTAGCTTCAATAGATTGACTGTTGTGCTATAATTAAGCGAAAATAGTAGGAGGAAATGCTTTGTTGAGAAGGTGTCTGGTGGTATCGAAAACGATTCGGAAAGGGTGTGAATAGTGTTACTATTTTGAAACACTATTCGATTTCAAAAATGATGCATCATTCAGAAACTGCACGTATCTGGTTATGGATTGATATTTGCAATAACGGATTCAAGACATTTTTGTCGTTATTTGCATAGGGGGTTCCATGAGATTTCTCACATTTTGCAGCACCATTTTTTTGCTCTTCACAACCTGCACGTCACAGGGCGCGGAAATTAGTCCTTCTTCGATACGGGCCGGCGTCGCCAGCATGGTCACGCCAGTCAGCGCCGTAAAATATTACCAGCAGATAGTAGACTACCTGGGTGCGAAGTTGGAAGTTCCAGTCAAAATGGTCCATCGGACCACCTATGACGAGATAGATGCCTTACTCGAAGAAGGTCAGGTCGATGTCGCGTTCATTTGCTCCGCCCCATATGTCATGGACAACAAGCAATTTGGCGTTGAACTGTTGGCCGCCCCTCAGGTCAAGGGCAAACCGTTCTATCAGTCAAATATCATCGTCCATCGGGACAGCGACATAAAAACGGTTGATGAGCTGCAGGGGAAAACCTTTGTCTTTGTCGATCCCAAATCTAATACCGGTCGCCTCTATCCCGCTTATTACCTTGCCAAGATTCACGAAACTCCGGAAAGCTTCTTCGGTTCAATTCTCTATAGTTATAGCCATAATAAATCAGTAGAAATGGTAGCAAAGAAAAAGGTCGACGGTGCGGCAGTGGATTCGATCGTCTATGATTTCATGCTTGCCACTCATTCTCCTTACGCACAGGAAACCAAGATCGTCCATCGTTCTCCGCAATTCGGTATCCCGCCTGTCGTAGTTCCTTCCGGTCTGTCACCATTTCTGAAAAGTGCCATGCGGGAAGTCCTTCTCACTATGCATACAGATCTGGATGGCAAACGAATTCTTGACGCCATGAAAATCGACAAGTTCATCGATGTACCCGACAGTTATTTCGACTCCATTCGGGCGATGGAGGCTTTTATGGCCAATAACAAACCGCTGTTGGCCGGTCAGTCGCAGGCCCGCGCAGAAGATTCCGGAACGTCATTCCAACATTATCTATTTCGGTATACTGCCTCGGGAAAATCCGCGTATCTCTTATGAGAAGTACCAGCCGTTGATAGATTACTTGTCAAGGCAAACCGGGAAGAAGTTTGAGCTGAAGCTGGAGACCAGCTACAAGGATGTGGTCAATAGCCTGGGACAGGACAGAACCTCTTTTGCCCTCTTGGGCCCCCTAACCTACCTCGATGCCTTCAAGCGATACGATGCGGTACCGATCGCCAGGAGTAAAACCGCAAGCGGTGAGGCTGTCTTCAGGAGTGTGATCGTCACCAGGCAGGAGAGTTCCGTCCAGGAATTGTCACAGCTGGCTGGCAAAAAATTCGCTTTTTCCGCACTCTGGTCCACTTCAGGAAATTTGCTGCCCCGATATATGCTGGCATGGTCAGGTATCCACCTCAGCAATCTGGCGGAATATGTAAACTTTAACCATCACGATACGGTCGCCAGAAAAATCATCAGTCATGAATATGATGCGGGAGCGATCAGGTCCTCTACCGCAGAACAATATCTACAATACGGCCTGAAGATTATTGCCACCTCGGAGCCAATCCCTACCGGCCCTGTAGTTGTTTCACCAGAAACCCCAGACACTCTCAGAGTTGTAGTGCAAAACGCCCTCCTGTCAATGAACGAAAACCAAGCAGGCAAGGACACCCTGAAAAAGCTTGACCCGGATCTTCAGGGAGGTTTCGTCGCAGCATCCGATGCCGATTATGCTCAAATCAGACAGATGATCAACAAGGTTCCAATAACCTGCGGCATAGGCTGTCATCCAAAAAAGACGTACTGAAATGCTCCAGGTGTTTACCCACTCCCTACAGAAAAAATTCATCCTGATAACATTCATCTCGGTTGTCGTGCTCGCCGTAATCGTCAGCTATTTTGTGGCGACCTTAACTAAATCAGCTCTGTATAAGGCGACAGAACAAAAAGGCAGGATACTTGCCCAGACCGTGAGTGTGCTCATAGTCAATGAACTCATCTATGAGAAACTTGGGCTCGTTGAAGAAGGTGGCCTGATAGATAATTATGTCCGTGAATTGTCTCAGCGGCAGGAACTGGAGCTGGAATACGTTGCCGTCCTTGACAACAATTTCCAGGTTATGTCCCATAGCGATTTCGGTGAATTTGGTAAAATCTATAAAGGTCCTTTCGCGGGAAAGGTGCAGAATCCGCAAGGTATAATTGTCAAAAAAATCAGAAGTGCAAAATCCCCTTCAGATGCCCTGGAATTTGCCATCCCGCTATCTATCGAAGGAAAACGCTGGGGAGTTCTGCTTTTTTCACTTTCCCTGGAAAGTGTTGAGGGAGAGGCCCGGGCTATCTTGTTCCAGATTATGGCACTTACCTGCATAACTCTGGTCTTCCTGTTCATTCTCATCTATTTCCTCAGCCAGAGGTTTATTCGACCGATCATCGACCTCAGCCAAGCCATGGCCGAGGTCGAGATCGGCATGGTGGAGAAAACCATTCCGGTCATAGGCAAGGACGAGTTGTCACAACTAGCTGAAAGCTATAATGAAATGGTACGCCGCATTCGTGAAACCAACGAAGAAATGAAGCTGGCTCATGAAAAGTTGCTGCAGTCAGAAAAACTGGCCACCATTGGGGTGCTCTCTTCCAGTGTCGCCCACAGAATCAATAATCCTCTTGGAGGCTTGTTTAACTGTGTGCGTATGCTGCAACGAAGGGGGGATGAACCGGAATTCAGAAAAAATTATCTCGCCCTCATCAACGAAGGACTGAGCAGCATCGAAGAGACAGTCGGCCAACTGCTGTGGAAGGCTGGCAAGCGAGATGGTGAGGAGAAGCGCGCCGATATTTCATCCGTTCTCTCCGGTGTGGTAAAGTTTCTTGATTATCGTATGCGCAAGCAAGGCATTCTCTATAAAGAGGCCGTCGAAGATGGCCTGAAAATCCCTGTTGCGCCACACGATCTTGAGGAGATACTGCTCAATACCATGCTCAACGCCATTCAAGCGATGGAAAACGGCGGCCAGCTCAATATTACCGCTGAAATGATGGGCTCTGGTATTTTGCTACGGATTGAAGATACCGGTACAGGTATTCCCAGCGATAAACTGGATAAGGTGTTTGATCTTTTCTATTCGACTAAAAAGGCCGGTGAAGGGACAGGCCTCGGCATGTGGATGACCTACGAACTGGTCAAGAAATACAAGGGTAACATAGAGCTGGAGAGCGTAGAAGGAACCGGCACAAATGTCACGATTACCATTCCGGAGATGGCATGAGAAAAAGCATATTGATTGTTGAAGATGAAAAGATACTCCGCATCTCTCTTACCGATGCGCTGAAAGAAGAGGGCTATACCGTTCTTGCTGTAAATGATGCGGAGGAGGCGCTGTCGGCTCTTCAACATAGTGACTTCTCATTGATCATTACCGATATTCGTCTACCCGGCATTAACGGTATGGAACTATTGCACCAGAGTTTGCAGAGTGCTCCATCTACCCCGGTCATTGTCATGACCGGCTACGGCAATATCAAGGATGCTGTTGAATCGATGCGTATTGGTGCCTTCGATTATATTACCAAACCCTTCGATCTCGATGATATTTTCGTCACCGTGAACAAGGCGTTGGAGGTTTATTCGATAACCGAAGAAAATATTCGTTTGAAAAAAGAAATAAGCACGCGGTTCGGCTCCGTTAGGATTATCGGTGAAAGCAAGACAATGCAATCGGTCTTTGCCATCCTGGACAAAGTCAGTAGGACCGATTCCACGGTGCTGATTCTGGGAGAGTCGGGAACCGGTAAAGAATTGGTTGCCTCGACTATTCACTATGAGAGTGCCAGAAAAAACGAAACTATTATAAGAGTAAATTGTGCTGCACTGCCGGCAGACCTCATTGAAAGTGAACTCTTCGGTTACGAGAAGGGTGCCTTTACCGGAGCAGATGCCAAAAAACCAGGGCGCTTTGATCTTGCGGACGGTGGGACCCTTTTTCTTGACGAGATAGGAGACCTTCCAGCCCTTACCCAGACCAAGCTCTTACGATTTCTCGAAGAGAAAACCTTTGAGCGTCTCGGGAGTGCCTCGACTGTCTCCGTCGATGTGCGAATCATTGCTGCGACCAATAAAAACCTGGAAAAGGACATAGAAAAAGGAATCTTCAGGGAGGATCTCTACTACCGACTCAATGTAATCCCCGTCGTTTTGCCGCCACTGCGCAAGCGAGTTGAGGATATTCCTCTGCTCATCGATACGTTTTCGCGCAGGTTTAATGATCAGTTCGGAACCAATGTCAGCTTTGGCGACGATGCCATTAAAGAGCTTCTCAAATATCATTTCCCAGGCAATGTACGGGAACTACTCAACATAGTGGAAAGATGTATAGCCCTGGCAAGTGATAAGACCATAAAACGTTCTGACCTGCCACCACACATTCTTAAGACCAGTAAAGAAAAAATTCCGCTCCTCTCGCTACAACAAGTCAGTACCGAAGCTGAAAAAGACCACATTGTAAAAATATTGCGCGTCACCCAGGGAAACAGGTCAAAGGCTGCAGAAATACTCGGAATAAGCCGAAAAACACTCTGGGAGAAAATCAACAATTATGGTCTGGATGTCTAGACCTTAAAAAAGCTCTTGTCGCGCCCTCCCTTTTGGCGTTACGACAATGTAACACTTACACTGCGGCAGTTATCGTCTATCCACCTGATATACTATGTAAATATTTTTCATTTTTTACCGCAGGAATTCAATCTATCAGATCTTCTCACAGTCAATTCGATATATCCAGCTGTTATCATTATATTATCACAAGAGACGTCAAAAAGTTTGTTACCTAAACGAAACATTTCTCCGTTTAAAACACCTGGCATGAAAAATGCTTTTGCCTTGGTAGCTGTGTGGAACACAAGCCGTTTCATATGAAAGGGAAATGCCACAATTCAAAAGGAGGTATTGAATGGCAGAGAAATCATTGCTGGAACAAATGCGTGGGGATATCCAGCGGGCGCTGAACAAACCAATGGAGCAGAGGCGGTGGGCGATGGTCGTCGACATCCGCAAGTGTGTCGGCTGTCATGCCTGCACCGTCGCCTGCAAAGCAGAAAATATGACTCCTCCCGGGGTTAATTATCGGATCGTCAGGGAGGCTGAAGACGGAGAATATCCGAATGTACAGCATTATTTTATGCCCACCCTCTGTATGCAATGCGAGCGACCTCCTTGCGTCGCGGCCTGCAAGGACGGCTCGGTCACCAAGGGCAAAGATGGGGTTGTTCGGATCGATTATGCCAAAAATACCGGAGATCCAGCGGTAGTAAAGGCTTGTCCGTATGACGCCATGTCCATTGATGATGGCAGGTATTATACCGATGGTACTCCAAAACACGAAATGTACGAGGATGCCGATACCTTTGAATACGGGACCAAATCCGGACGTAAAGGTAAGATGCACAAAAATCGCAAATGCCACTATTGCCTGCATCGGGTGGAGGCTGGAATGCTGCCGGCCTGTGTCACGACCTGTATCGGTGCCGCAAACTATTTCGGTGATTTGAATGATCCCGACAGTGTGGTCGCCAAGGTAGCGAAAGATATGAATATCTACCTTTTCCGCGCTTACCTGAAGACCGGGCCGACAACCCGCTACATGTCGGCCGATCCGCAAAGTTGCGCCAAATGCCACGAATAAAAGGGAGGGATCAATGGATAAAATGCAAGACACAAAACTAATCGCCGAACGGGCGGAAATAATGGATGAGACGGGTGTCTCTCGGCGAGGCTTTCTGAAGTGCGGAGCCTTTCTCGGCGGGTCGTTGCTGCTTGCCTCCCAGGTCGAATGGGCTATGGGACTGGTCGGGCGGGCCGAGGCCGGAACTCTTGCGGCCGGGGAGAGCTATCTGCTGGCCAAGGCGGAGAACATTCTCTACGGAGTCTGTCTGCAATGTCATACCGCCTGTACCATCAAAGGGAAAATTCTTGACGGGGTACTGGTCAAAATCGACGGGAACCCCTATAGCCCGATGTGCATGCTGCCGCAACTCGAATACGAGACCAGTCCTATTGAAGCAGCGAAGGTCGATGGCAAAATCTGTCCCAAGGGGCAGTCCGGCATTCAATCGCTTTATGACCCCTATCGTATCGTCAAGGTCCTCAAGCGGGCCGGAAAACGAGGGGAGAATAAGTGGCAGATCGTCTCCTTTGACCAGGCGATTACTGAGATAGTCAATGGCGGCAAGTTGTTTGCCCATGTTCCCGGAGAGGAAAACCGCACGGTCAAGGGTCTAAAGGAAACCTGGAAGCTGCGTGACAGCAAACTGGCCAAGGCCATGGCCGAGGATGCATCCGCGGTTGGCAAGAAAAAAATGAACATTACCGATTTCAAGGCCAAATACGCCGGGCAGCTCGATCTGTTGATCGATTCTGAGCATCCCGATCTAGGCCCGAAAAATAACAAATTTGCCTTCATGGCCGGTCGCATCGAGCACGGCCGCAAAGAGTTTGCCCAACGCTGGCTGAAAGACAGTTACGGCAGCGTCAACTGGTACGAGCATACCACCATCTGCGAGCAATCCCATCATATAGCCTATAAAGAGGTGACCAACCAGTGGAAAGACGGTAAATGGACCGATGGCAAAGAACACATGAAACCCGATGCCGCCAATGCCAGGTATATCATCTTTTTCGGCACCGGCGCCTTCGAGGCCAATTTCGGGCCACCACCGATGTCTGAAAAGATAACCGAAGGAATTGTTTCCGGCCGTCTGAAAATTGCCGTGGCCGATCCACGGTTCTCCAAGACTGCCGCCAAGGCCCAGCAGTGGCTGCCGCTGCTGCCGGGCTCCGATGCGGCTCTTGCCTATGGCATGATCAACTGGATCATCGGCAATAAGCGCTATGATGAAAAATATCTGCGGGCCGCCAATGCCGCAGCTGCCAATGCAGCCGGCGAGACCAGCTGGAGTAATGCCGGCTATCTGGTGAAGATCGAAAAAGGCCTGCCAACGACGCTGTTACGGGCCGAGGAAGCCGGTCTTGGCGCTGCCGATCAGTTCGTCGCCATGGTTGGCGGCAAAGCGACCGCAGTTGACCCGAACGACGATAAGACTCCGGTCACCGGCGATCTGCTCTTTACCGGAGAAGTGGGCGGCAAAGAAGTTAAATCGGTCTTTCAGTTACTGACGGAAGCGGCCCAGGCCAAAAGCCTCACGGAATGGGCGGCTGAATGCGGGCTGCCCGTAGCCGAGATCGAAAAGGCTGCCGGCGATTTTACCTCTTACGGCAAGCAGGCGGCAGCCGAGTTTTACCGCGGCCCGGTGCAGCATACCAACGGTTTTTATAACGGCCAGGCGCTGATCAGTCTGAATATCCTGATAGGCAACGCCAGTTGGAAGGGTGGACTCCAGGCCGGCGGTGGCCACTGGCATGAGATGGGTGATAAAGACGATCAACCCTTTCAGCTGAAAAAGCTTTACGCCAATCAGACCAAGGCTTTCGGTGTACCTCTTACCCGGGAGAAGAGCAAATATGAAGACTCGACTCTCTTTAGCGGTTACCCGGCCAAACGGTTCTGGTATCCCTACACCGGCAATGTCTACCAGGAAATCATTCCATCGGCTGGTATGGGCTACCCCTACCCGATCGATACTTTGTTCATGCATATGGGAACTCCTGGTTATGCGGCTCCTGCGGGACAGACAGCCTTGGAAATCCTCACAGACTTGAATAAGATTCCGCTCTTTTTTGCCTGTGACATAGTCATAGCCGAAACCTCGATGTACGCCGACTACCTCTTTCCCGATATGGCAATCTGGGAACGTTGGGGTTCACCGCACATAACCCCCGATGTAGTCACTGCAGTCAGCAAGGTTCGCCAGCCGCTGGTCACACCGATGACCGAGGTGGTCAACGTCTTTGGACAGAAACAGCACGTCGGTATGGAAGCTATCATGCTTGGCATTGCCGAAAAGCTGGGTCTGCCCAACCACGGCAAGGACGGTTTTGGCGGCGGTCAGGCCCTGGAACGGGTCGATGACTGGTTTATCCGCATCGTTGCCAACTTCGCAAAAGGGGACAAAACTGGTACCGAAGTTCCCGATGCTTCCAATGAAGAAATCAAGATTTTTGTCGAGGCTCGCCGTCACCTGCCTAAGCATGTTTTTGACGCCGACCGTTGGCGGAAAATTGTCGGTGAGAAGCTGTGGCCAAAGGTTATCTATATCCTCAACCGTGGCGGACGGTTTGAAAATGCCGATAAAGGGTACAAGGGAGACAAAATGGCCCACGCCTACAAGGGGATGTTCAATCTTTACGTTGAGAACATCGCCAAAGGCAAGCATACGGGAACCGGTGAGCATTTTTCTGGCCTTGCCAAATACGAGCCACCAACCGATCTGCATGGCAAACCGGTGGTCGACGACGGCTATCCCTTCCATCTGGTTACTTATAAGGAGATTGTTGGGGGCCAATCCCGTACTCCTGGCAACTACTGGAGCCAAACTCTGATGCTGCCCGAAAACTTCATCCTGATGAACGTAAAGGACGCTAAGGGACAGGGGCTCAAAGATGGAGCTTTAGCTCGCATCGTCTCGGTGTCCAATCCTGATGGCGAATGGGATCTGCGAAATGGCCAAAAGGTGCCGATGGTCGGCAAGGTTAAAGTTGCCGAAGGGATTCGACCGGGTGTTGTGGCAGTTTCCTGGCACAGCGGGCATTGGGCTTATGGTGCGTCCGATCAGCTGGTCGATGGCAAAAACGTGAAAGGGGACAAGCGGCGGGCAACAGGCCTCTGTACCAATGCCGCGTTACGCATAGATCCGGTACTGGGCGATATGTGTCTTACTGATCCAATCGGTGGATCATCATCATTCTTTGATACTAATGTCAAGGTTGTAGCGGCATAGTTTGCTGTAGATTTATCTCGACTCCTCAAGGGTGTCAATCTCTTCTGGAAGTCGAGATAATCGAGGAGGTAGGTCATCAATAGTGGATACCAAAACTCGCTTCCTTATTTGATTTTCTTGAGGAATTTCGCGTCGAGCTTCATAGGCAAGGCACTTGTACAATTCTCCTTTCTGGTCATCACCGAGATCCAAGAACTGAGTAGCGAACATATCGTCTTGTGCCCGAACTACTTTTGCAGCAATTGTAAATGAAGAAGGAGCTTCGTGTTCTTGATGAAACGGAATGGTAAGAGAAATTTCCATACCAGTAATTAAAGGTATTGTTGCCGCCTGCACCGCGCACCCGCTTATGGAAATATCCACGATATACCCTCTTCCTTCTTCTTGATTTATTCTGTATTCGATCTGTTGCTGACACATGTGAAAACGAAGACCATTGCGCCTGGCGGAATTTGTGAGCATGTCTTCAGCCTCCTCAAGCGTGGCAACATAAGCAGTTGAATAGCCTTGGGATATAGCCGCAAATCTGATCGCCTGTGTGAAAAGTAGACTCTTTTTTCCGAGGACTCGGACAACCTGACCAACCTGATTTGCGATAAGGTAGTCCATAATTTTTCGCAGAGTTGAAATGCCATTCAAATGTCCAATGGTACATAGCGAAAGATCTGTAACGACATCAAATCCAGGTTTGAGATCCACTACACAAAATCGAACCTCGGTATAAACCTTTTCCAAAATGTTTTTTCTGGTGTCACCCGACAGGGTTATATAGAGCCTGTTTCTTTTTATATCACCCTTAACTTTTGGTCGCTGTTGGTCTGCCATTGATCCATCTCAAAATGAAGTTTCTCCATGCGTACTACACAGCATCACGATTCACCCATTTTAGCAGCAACACTTAGTTAATGTCAAAAGTATCTGTTGTGAAGAGACTCAACAGGAATATTCTATTCAGGAGAGCGTGCACAGCGTCAATAAAGCCCACTTCACCATTCTGCACTGGTTCGGCCTGCACTTCGAGCCGCGTTTCACCGACCTCGACTGCCGTTGCGTGATCGCTGGCGTGCCCGGCTGAACTGATGCATTCTGGGCGAAGTTGCTCCGCAAATAGACGGGTCGAACGGATAACCAAGGCGAACTCTCTGATCCAAAAATCTGGGCAATCCAGGTTTTCTTTACGTTTAGTTTCTGGCCAATTAGTTTTTTTTGCCGTTACTCACACCTTTTCAAACGCTTGATGCTTAGAATGAATTCATCGTGAGTGTAGGAGGAGAACAAGCGGATGAAAGGAAAAACTCCTTCAGACGGTCTAAATGGATTGTAAGACATAAACTCGTATTTCTGGCAGCACAACATATGCCGGAACGTCAGTATAATAATACTTGTCACTATAATGTCATGAACGAGCATATCATTATAACTCTTCTCATAATTCTTTCTACTGCATGGGCATTTAGCGCTCTTCTAAACAGGATTGGTCTGCCGAGCGTTCTTGGCGGTTTAGTGGTTGGTTTTATTTTAGGGCCACCGTTAATGAATGTTATTACACCATCGCCATCCTTAGACTTTTTGGCCGAGTTGGGGATTTTTTTTGTCATGTATTATGTAGGGTTGGAGATGGATCCAAAAGTACTACTTGGCCACCTCCTTCCTTCAACTTTGGTGGCTGTTGGTGGTTTTGTATTTTCATTTACCTCGGGCTTTTTTGTAGCAAAACTGATGGGTGCTACTGCAGTTCAGTCACTCTTTGTCGGAATGATCCTTTCCGTTACAGCTATTGCTGTCCAGGCAGCTATTCTTCAAAATCTGCAAATACATAAAACAGTTGTTGGTCATGTTATCATCGGTGCAGCTCTGGTTGACGATATTATCTCGCTAATTTGTTTATCTGTTCTTCTCGGTCTTGCAGAAGGCGGTGAAGTTCATCTATCGGAAATTTTTTTCATGCTGATGAAAGTTTCGGCCTTTTTTATTTTCACCATCATGATAGGACATTTTGTAATTCCTCTTATTACGAAAAGACTGGATGATACTGAAGGAAAAGGTTTTACCTTTGCAATAATTTCCGCCTTGGTTATGGCCTATATTGCGGAACAAGCAGGACTTCATTTAATTATTGGTGCCTTTCTTGCTGGCCAGTTCGTGCGGAAAGAAATTATCGATGAAAAGATTTTTGAAGTAATAAGAGAGAGATTCTACGGTTTGAGTTTCGGTTTTCTTTTACCTATCTTTTTTACTACACTTGCATTTCATGTGAAGCTAGAGTGGGATTTTCATTTTCTAATGTTTACCATTTCTATAATCGTAGCGGCACTCATAGGGAAATTTGTTGGATGCGGTCTTGGAGCAAAAATGTCAGGCCTTGGGACACTTGAGTCTTTGATAATTGGTATTGGTATGAACGGGCGTGGTGCAGTCGAACTCGTTATTATTGGTATTGTAATTAAGGTTAGTGACGATCTCATTGCTCAAGGACAGATTCTGCAGCCATTGCTTAGTGAAAATCAGATTTCTGCTCTCATTTTAATGGTGTTCATCACCACTTTGCTGAGTCCTATTTTGCTTAAATGGACATTGTCAAAATATCCCATTTCACGAAAACCAGCTTCGAAATGATAAAAAATATTGGGAGGTGTGGACAGACGATTGCCTGTAGAGCAGGTGACCAACTGCTTGAGGGGGGACATCAAGCCCATCAAGGTGCAACTAGAATGAGTTTCTTCGAATTCACGACATAAATTTTGGCGGTAAGGCTCATCTTCAATCCAATCTAACAGATCACCTGATACTGTTTCCTGTCCCGGTTCTAAATTATTTTCCCACTTGTATGGATTGCGAAGCTTCAGCACCATGGTGCACATGGTATAAATGCCATGATCTCTGGAATCTGAGATATTACAGTTGTAGTCTATGACATTAATTTTGTAGTTATCCAGATTTGAGGTGGACATACTCCCCTCTATTGCTGTAAATCGTTCCTACCACTTAAACCATGAAACATGGAGATGGCGTGGCGCATTGATCGGCAAGTAGAATTCATATAAACTGTTATTCTGTTCTTATTGTAACCATTCCGGAAAAGTATCCTTCCTTCATGAGGTCCCATGCTTTTAGGGCATCAGGGTCCTGCTTGAGAAGCTGCAGCTTGAGAACATTCCGGTTGAACGTGAGGACGTGCCGAGTTAATCTGACCGTCGGCTCTTTCAATGCCATTAATTGGTTGGTCGACATGATGTCAGATTATTACGGAAGGCGCTGCAATCGTGTTCTGCATACTGGCGAAGCACAATGCACCGATGTCACCTGCCGAGCGACTCCGCAAGGCTGAATCTATAACATCAAAGGCAAGAGGTTCTACTATTCTCTCGATTGGCTATACCGTAAACTAATCTTCTGAGGATCAGAAATGCGTGGATGAATAAATACAAAGAAATACGTAAAGTTGTCATAATCTATGCCATCTTTGGTTGTGTGTGGATTTTTTTATCCGATAAAGTGCTAAATTGGTTCATCCAAGATCCAGACGTGATAACCAGAGTATCCCTTTTCAAGGGGGTGCTGTTTATTGTAATCACGTCTATTCTCCTTTATTTCTTGATTTCTCGTCTACATAGGACAATCAGACAATCGACGACTGCACTGCGTGAGAGTGAAAAATTGCTTCATTATCTCGTTAAAAATTCTTCGGACATTTTAGTTATCATTGATGCTGACGGGCGCCAAAGGTACGCAAGTCCTGGAGCGGAAAGAATCTTTGGTTTCGCCATATCAGATTTAGAAGGCAGAACGCTTGACACCCTCATCCACCCCGATGACATGCAGGGTATCAAAGATGCTTGGAAGGAAGTTCTCAAACATCCCGAAAATACTGTCACCGTTCAATATCGACATATTCATAAGGAGAAAGGCTGGATTTTCGCAGAAGCCATCGCCCAAAGCTTTCTCGATGAACCTGAGATCAACGGTGTTATTGCCAGTGTGCGGGACATATCTGAACGTAAAGTGGCCGAAGAAAGAACTAAAGAAAGCGAGGCCCGTTATCTGGCTCTGTTTAATTACATAAACTGCGGAGTGTCTATATATCGCGCTGTCGATGACGGGAAAGAATTTGTCTTGGTCAATATGAACGAGGCCGGAAGAAGAATTAACTGTATGAACTACGCAGAAGTAATTGGAAAACGATTAACTGAGCTGTTCCCAACAATCAAAGAGGTAGGTTTAGTAGCTGTTATGCAACAGGTATATCAGTCGGGAATCCCTGCAGATGTAGCAGAACACAAATATAAAGATGAACATCGGGAAGGATGGAGGAAAAGTTTTATCTACAAACTGCCGACAGATGAACTTGTGGTAATTAGTGACGAGATAACCGAGCGTAAGCGTACTGAAGAAGCTTTACGTGAGAGTGAGGAGCGAAATCGTCTACTCTCCGACCTTACGATGGAAGGGATTGTAATTCATAAGAATGGCGTCGCTATAGACCTGAATTCAACGATGGCAGCAATGCTTGGTTTAGATCGACTCGAGCTCATCAATAGAAACGTCTTGGACTTTATTGATCAGCGGGACCATCAGCTCATACGTGAAAATATTGACAAAGAATATGCGCCTCCATACACGGTTCGTGTGGTTAGAAACAATGGGGAAAATTTTTTAGCGGAAATTGAATCTCGCAATTTCCAAAAAAAAGGTGATCAATGGCGGGTAAGTGCAATTCGAGACATCACCGAACGTAATCGGGCGGAAAGGCAGTTGCTGGAAAGTCACGAGCTTCTCGAAAATCTGGCCCGGTTGGTACCTGGGGTCATATACCAATACCGATTATATCCTGATGGGAAGTCTGCTTTTCCATATGCAAGTCCGGGAATGAATGATATTTACGAAGTGTCGCCAGAGGATGTTCAGAAAGATGCCGCCCCTGTTTTCAGCCGACTTCATCCAGACGACTACGATATGGTCGCCGAAGCCATTCATGAATCGGCACGCACCTTGAAGACATTCTACTGCGAGTTCAGAGTAGTACTTCCGCGACAAGGCTTGCGATGGCGTTGGTCCCAGGCTGAACCCCAACGGCTACAAGATAATAGCGTTCTTTGGCATGGCATCATTTTGGACATCACAGAACGCAAGTTAGTGGAGGAACAGACAGGAAAATTGCATGAACAGCTTACCCAGGCTCAGAAAATGGAATCCGTTGGCCGTTTAGCAGGCGGGGTGGCCCACGATTTTAATAATATGTTGGGGGTAATTCTCGGCTATTCGGAAATGGCTCTAATCAATGTGACAGAAGACCAACCACTCTACGCTTCTTTACAAGGGATTCAGCAAGCCGCAAAACGTTCAGCTGGTTTGACCAAACAGCTGCTCGCTTTCGCCCGGAAGCAAACTATCTCGCCTAGAGTCCTCGACCTGAACATGACTGTGGAAAGTACGCTCAAGATGCTGAAGCGTCTCATTGGAGAGGATATCAATCTTGCCTGGTTGCCGGGTAAGGACCTTTGGACAATTAAAATGGATCCGTCTCAGATAGATCAGGTTCTGGCAAACCTCTGCGTAAATGCTCGAGATGCTATAGATGATACGGGCAAGGTCACCATTGAGACAAGTAACGTGACTATACAGGATGCCGATCTCTTTGAACATCCCCATTTTGTCCGAGGGAAATATGTGCTGCTTACCATTAGCGACACTGGTTGTGGTATGGATCAAAAGACTCTTTCTCACCTGTTCGAACCGTTTTTCACCACGAAAAAAATTGGTGTCGGCACCGGTCTTGGACTGGCAATGACCTATGGTATTGTTAAACAAAACAATGGCTTCATTATCGTCCATAGCAAACCAGAGCAGGGAACAACGTTCAAAATTTACCTGCCATTTTTTCAAGCCCGGAACATTCATACACTTGAGGAGAATACGGCGGTCTCCATCGAGTCAGGAAATGAAACCATTCTGCTCGTGGAGGATGAACCCATGATTCTGGAGATGGCCACTAAGATGCTCATAAAACTAGGCTACCGTGTGCTGCCTGCATCGACTCCTGGGGAGGCCATCAGCTTAGCCCAGAATCATGCTGTGGCAATCAACCTGTTGATGACCGATGTGGTCATGCCTAAGATGAATGGCAGAGATCTGGCTAAAAATATTGTATCTTTATTTCCGGACCTGAAGCGCTTGTTCATGTCTGGTTACACAGCGGATGTCATTGCCCATCACGGTGTGTTGGATGAAGGGGTACACTTTATTCAAAAACCTTTTTCCATGAGTGATCTAGCGGCTAAAATTAGAGAAGTATTTGACCCAAATCCTGATTGAATCAATCGGCAGAATTTTATCAATTCAGGTTCTCGAATAATCAGTTCGAGACAGTGATATTGCCATTCTCGTCCCGAACCGGCCTACCCTGGGTCAGGATGGTTCGATTAGTACTTTCAGAGTCAATGATTCGGTGTTCGCTATTCCGGTCCTCATTTGTGGCTATCGCCTGTCGATTGTAAGATATACCAAAAACGATTTTCAGCCTGAAATTGACCGACAAGTTCAACGGAGACAAACCATGCAGACCTTTGCCACAGCCTGCTTCTGTCAGGTCATCAGATAAAAGGGAGGCTATTTTTTCAATAATTTAATGATGGCTTCCGCGGCAGCCTGGGAAGAAGCGGGGTTTTGACCAGTGACTAGGTTGCCGTCGACCTCGATATGGCTGGTCCAATCGTCGCTTTTGCTGTAGAGAGCGCCATTTGTCTTCAACATATCCTGGACCATAAAGGGAACGACCTCGGTTAGCTGCACTAGTGATTCTTCGCTGTTACTAAAACCGGTCACCCTTTTGCCCAGCACCAGCGGTTTGCCATTCCTGTCTTTAACGTGTTGTAGAACACCTGGCGCATGGCAAACGCAACCAATGGGTTTTTCGCGTCGATTAAAGGCCTCTATCAGGGCAATGGAATTGATATCTTCGGCCAGATCCCACAAGGGCCCATGCCCGCCCGGGTAAAAAATGGCATCGAAATCCTCAGGGCTGAGCGTATCAAGTAGCAAAGTATTGGCCAGTTGTTTTTGTGCTTCATCATCGTTGTAGAAACGTTTAGTCGCCACAGACTGCAATTCGGGCACATCGCTTTTCGGATCGATTGGAGGTTGCCCTCCGGCGGGAGAGGCAAGTGTTATCTGACAATCGTTATCTTTGAAAACATAGTAGGGAGCGGCAAATTCTTCCAGCCAGAAACCTGTTTTCTGGTTTGTGTCGCCTAGTCTGTCGTGGGATGTGAGAACCATCAGGATCTTCATAGCAATCTCCTCGTAATTTTGGTGCTCGTGCATAGTTTAATTGAATGGCTGCTGGGAGGCAGTTGCGATACTTAGATGTTTCGTTAATATTTCTTTCGTTTTTACTATAAGCATGACTGAAGAGTCGTCCAGTGAAGGTGATGTTGAGACAGACAGGGAAGGTGACAGGCAGTGCCGATTCTCGAATCGAGCAGGTTGATCACCGGGAACCGATTTTTCTCACCTACACCGGACCTTCCGGTCGGTTCGGCAGTGTTTTGGCGTTGGCCATCGAGTCCAACCTCGACAAAGCGCATCCGGACCTTGTTTACGATTGCTCCTTGTGATTTGTCTAACAGTCATGGTGTTAAAATGGAATGCGACAAGAACAATCACCCGATACGCTTTGAATTTCGTGTTTTTGGCCAAGGCCTTGGTCGTGAAAGAGAAGATATCCGCCGCTACTCCGCCTGCAGCGGCACTGAAGAGGTCCGCGATATCTATCTTGTGACGGTGGTCAATGATCTCAATAATGTCAAGATTCGCGGGCAGTCTCTGGATATCAAGGTCCTGCTGAAGGTTGAGCAGGGTCTTGAGTTGTGGAAACCTTGCTTGAAACATGACTTTCCCATGGCAGGCTCTGTTGCAGGCGCTAAGGTTTTCCAGGCGTTAGCTGTGGAGGCTCCGGCGCTTACCAAAGCTCAGATGGATGGAGAAAGTTTCTTGGTGCAGATTATCTGGCCGCATCCGGATGTGCGAGTGGCCAAGGTATTCAAGAAGCGGGCCTTTTTCAAGATAGGCAGGTGCATGGTGGAAATCGATAACTTGCTGGTCAATGGTGCAGCGATTCAGTCCATCTCTCTTGAATGTGAAGACGCTGCCGAGGTGCTTCGCGTGAGGCGACTGCTTGACATGGAGCGCTATCAGAATACCAGTTATCTGCTCGCCCTGAAACGTATTATGGGAATTGTTCCCGGTCTACAGCAATGATGGACCCCCGCTTACTTATTCTTTGCCTGGTGGCAGTCAGATTTTGATACTAAGGTCGTGTTTGACTTAACATATTCCATTCTTTCTTTCTATATTATCACTTACAAACCTATGCGACTTGCAATTCCGACTCTTTTACTTTTTTTTTATATAGTTGCCAGCCTGATCATGTTACTGCCTTGCCGACCATGGATAAAGGTTGCGGCAGCATCCGCGCTGTTGGTCATTGGCATGAAATATATTTTCTATGAGAAAATTGGAGGCTCCTTTATCGCCCCGGATTTTCCTCCGCACCTGCTTCTTGCAATGGAATTTTTTTACTCTGCCATGGTCATTCTAGCCTTCCTCCTTCTGGCTAAAGACTGTCTGGCCTTGTTGCTGTGGGTCAGTCGTTATCTGGGAAGTTCCTGGCAGCTTCCGTTTACATCAGCAATAAGGGGCGGCGGGTTGGTCTTTACCGCGCTTATTATTTCACTCTACGGCACATGGCAAGCCATACGAGTGCCCGACGTACATACGGTTGAAATAGCCTTGCCTGGGCTGCCGGCGGAGTTGGATGGTTTTTCAATCGTCCAGCTTTCCGATATACATATCGGACCGCTCTTGAAAAGGCCGTGGCTACAGGATGTGGTCGAGAAAACGAACTCCCTTATGGCTGATCTAGTTGTGCTTACCGGAGATATGATCGACGGTTCGCCGGAGGCATTACGAGAAGATATTGCTCCCCTGAGCCAACTGCAGGCGCGACATGGAATTTATGGTATCACCGGTAATCACGAATATTATTTTGGTGTCAATCAATGGCTGCCGGTTTTCGCTGATCTGGGGATTACTATGCTGCAAAACGAGTATCGCACTTTTACGATAAAGGGCCATAACTTGGTACTTGCCGGAGTTCCGGATGCGACAGCCCTGCGGTTTGGGGAGGCGGGACCGAGGCCCAGATTATTGTTGGCAGAATCTCCTGAGGGAATCCGTATTCTTCTCCAGCACCGCCCTTCCGGGGGATCGGGCAATGGTGGCGCCGACCTCCAACTCTCCGGTCACACCCATGGCGGTCACTTGTTTTTTTTGAAATGGTTGATAGCGACCTTTAACAGCGGACTGAGCATGGGGGTGTTTGATATCAATGACAAAAAACTCTATATTAGTCCAGGTACAGGTGTATGGTCCGGTTTTTCGGTCAGGCTTGGTGCACCTTCAGAAATCGCCCGAATCATTCTCCGTCAACCGACAAATGCATAATCCGACAGACTCCTGATATGGTTAACACTGTCAACAATAAACAGCAGTCCATGGCCTCTTTTTTACTGATTGTCAGTGTTTGCAACGAGGTTAATCAGTATCTTTCAGTTCATGGCCAGAGGCGGGGCATCGTTTAACGACGGTTGATCAGTATGATATGCGCGGGTCAGGGTTCCGATCATTATCTAACTCCAGATCAGGTAAAAGTTGTTTTTTTATGAAAATCCATGGTCGAGATCAGTCTCTCATCGCCTGCCAAATCACACCTGTATGTCAAATCATCCTGCCGGACGGACATTGTCTGGTACCAACATGGCAGATGATGCAACAAAGGCCATTATGTGTGTAAGGATCAATGTCTGTGGCTCTGGCTTTTATCTCGATGCTGGAAAGAGGTCTCAGGGCTAAGACGGCCGCTGTGTATTGATGAGGTGGATTTTCTTGCTGCGAAAATTCCTGCGCGGCAGGATTGATCCCATGAGACAGGATCAAATTTTGACTGAGAGCACGACGACAACTCTATATACCACCATGTGGATCGCTTGCGGATGTGTGGGGCTGGGACTCGTCTCTTTGTGATTTGCACGTCGCTGTCGTTGGCACGAAAATTGCTCGAATTGATGATGAAAAATTGAGGAAATGGCTATATTTCCATAGGTGTTATGGGCAACAGTAATTGTTGCATAGATGAAAATAACAAGAAGGAGAATGCCATGTGTTACAATTGCGGATGCGGTGATAAATCGGATGACCATGGAAAAGGACATGCCGGAGTGGATCCAACCGGCAAGGCTATCACCGACAAAACTTTTGCTGCGGCGGGCAAGGAATTTGACATGGGCGAGAAAGAATCGAAGAAAAACACCCATGACCTGTTGATGAAAGAAGTAAAATAATTTCTGCTCCCGCAGATTATTTCTGTCTGTAGGGCCTCAGCGATAACCCTCCGGCCGGTTGTTGTAGCGGCCGACCGGAGGTCTGGTGCGGCACGGTAGTAGAGCGGCTGCAACTCGGCCTTTTCGCCAGCAGCGAGACGCTCCCTCCACACGCTGCCTCCAAAATTATTCTTTTTCCGTGGCGACCATTCATCAGCACGTTCCCCCGAGATCGTGGTTAATTCTTCTCCAGCAACCATGTCGAGGTATACTATGCATCGTCAAACACCTATTTCTGGTGCCATAGCAATAATCGCCATTTGGGTTGCTCTGGTAGCAGGGTTGCCCTTGCTGGGGGTCTTACTGGCGGGTCGCTCGGTGGGCTTGCTGGTTACATTCCCGCCATTGACCGCACCAGCAGTGCATCGTTCCTTCTCCTGGCTAGTATTTGTGATGTATCTTGCACCCTCCGCCGGAGTTATTGCTCTCATCGGCGCAGCCGCCCGCAGCAGAAAAAATGGGCGTCAATCGGAGTCATCTGAAGTAAACAGGCGCTTACCTTGGTGGGGCTGGGTTGCGCTGGGAACGCTCCTCCTCTGCTGGATTCTCGCCTGGACCAGATTTTCCTGGTTCGCGCCATACCAGCGCCTGACATTTATTCCCCTGTGGATCTCCTACATCATACTGGTCAATGCCCTCTGTGTCCGTCAATCCGGCACGTGCCCAATGGTGCACGATTACGCCTTCTTTGGCGCTTTATTTCCTCTCAGTGCAGTGTTCTGGTGGTTTTTTGAATATCTCAATCAATATGTGCATAATTGGTTGTACACCGGAGTGGATTACGGGCCGCTGGCTTACAGTCTTCATGCAACACTTTCCTTCTGCACAGTATTACCTGCGGTTTATACAACGCAGAAGTGGATCTGCAATTTAAAATGTTTCAACAGCCGTTTCTACGGCTTGCCTTCTTTAAGAAGAATACCCTTGAAATTGCTGAACCGGACAGTTCTGGTTCTCTCCTTAGCCGGGCTGATAGGCATCGGGGTGTGGCCGGAGGTGTTGTTTCCCCTGCTGTGGCTTGCACCTCTTTTTATCTTGACAGCTCTGCAGCATCATGCCGGACAGACTACCTCTTTTGCCGCAATGCTCGATGGTGAATGGCGACCTGCGGTATCTGCCGCCTTGGCTGCCTTGCTGTGCGGTTTTTTCTGGGAGATGTGGAATTATTACAGTCTGGCTAAATGGACCTATAACATTCCCTTCGTCTACCGGTTCAGAATATTCGAGATGCCGATTCTAGGCTATATGGGGTATCTGCCCTTTGGTCTGCTGTGTGCTGAGATAATGGAAATCTTCCAGTCATCACGAATATTTACCGACAGGCGAAAAACAATCTGTTATTGAGGCGTGATAATTGCAATGACGAAGCAAATTTGCGCCGACTTCTGATGACGATATAGAACGAGTCCATAAAAATGGAGTTGGAGATCTTGTGCTTTTGAACCTTGCGGGGTAACAAGTTTTTCCTCTTTTTACAGTTTTTCAAGGCAGTACAAGGGCTGTATATGGCAAGGGACATGGCGGCACGTTTGCACTTCCCGCAGGTGGTGAATTTGCCGTTATCATCACAACATCTGAAATTCTACAAGGAGAAAGATCATGGGATTCAATCCACTGCAGGAAAAAGGGATGCCACTGGATAAGCAGGTTGCCAACTGGACCGAGCTCAATGTCACGCCGTACAATAAAAACGACATACCTCCATACTCGCGGTGCCGCATCATCCTTATGTGTGGCGCGGAGTTCGAGGGCAACTGGTTTGGCCATCAACTCGCCCGCCACACCACCGACCTCCGAATAAAACAGAAACTGGCCCTGACCAGGCGACTTGAACAGCAGCAGCAAAAGATGCTCAACTGGCTCGTTCCGGCAGACGAATCGGTGCTGGAAATGACCATCGGTTATGAGCAGGTAGCTGTCGATCTCACCGCACAACTGGCGCAAAATGAACCTAATCCCATTGTCAAAAAGGCGCTCGATTTTGCTCTCCTCGAAGATTTTGACCATCTGTACAGGTATGCCAATCTCATGGACCTGACGATGGGCCAACAAGCGGAAAAAATTACCCGAGATCTGACCGAAATCACCGTCGGTCGCCCAACCGAGCTGGAGCACCGTCATCCATTTGACGACGTGCGAGAACACTTCGATCGACGCGAGGCGGATTTCATCACCAAACTGCATGCTATGACAATTGTCGCCGCCGAACAGCAGACCATGAATTTCTACATGAACGTCGGCAACCGCGTCAGCGACATGGATGGTCGCGGACTGTACCTGGAGATCGCCCAGGTTGAGGAACAGCATGTGACTCATTATGAATCCCTGCTCGATCCTTCGATGAGCTGGTGCACCCGACTGGTCATGCATGAATATAATGAGTGCTACCTCTACTATTCCTGCCTGCAGAGCGAGGAAGATGCCCGATTAAAAAAAATATGGGAGCGTCATCTCGATATGGAAATTGCCCATCTTCACTCAGCAATTGAGATGATGAAGGAAGTAGAAGGCAAGGATGCTACGAGCATGCTGCCCAGTGAATTTCCGGAACTCACCATCTTCAAACCAAATATAGAATATGTTCGCAGGATCATCAAGGAACAGACGGATTATACGGCAGACGAGACCACGTATGTCGCCATGGACAAACTGCCCAAAGAGCATCGGTATTTCACCCATCAGCAACAGGTAAATGAAGGGGGCTCGCCGAGTGAGAAAGTTATTCAACGACATGTAGAGGAGAAAAAAAGTGAATACCGCAGCGAACTGCAGGGCCCTCACCCTCTGGAAAAGTATCGACCCGTCACAAAATAAGAAGGTGCTCTATGACCCGGTCCAGCAGAATCAGTAAAGAAATCATTCTACGGCTGGACATCGTCAATGGCTTGGACTGATCATCAAACAGTGGGTGCCAACGCGAGAGATGATCAGTCCTAATAAAGGAGGGAGTCATGCATGCATTAGTATGGAAAGGAAAGCGCGACGTACGCTACGAAAATGTTCCGGATCCGGTCATCTCTGCAGATACCGATGCCATCATCAAAGTGACGACAACGGCCATCTGCGGGTCTGACCTGCATCTCTACGAAGTGCTGTCGCCGTTTATGGAAGCGGGCGACATTCTCGGCCATGAACCCATGGGGATCGTCGAAGAAGTGGGCAGCGGGGTGACCCAGATCAAGCGTGGTGACCGGGTCGTTATCCCTTTTAACATAAGCTGCGGAAGCTGTTTCATGTGTCAAAAACATTTGTATTCGCAGTGTGAAACCACTCAGATTCATGAGCATGGTACAGGCGCGGCGATTTTTGGCTACTCAAAGCTGTACGGACAGGTAGCGGGTGGACAGGCGGAGTATCTGCGCGTTCCCCAGGCACATTTCGGACCGATCAAAGTCCCCGACGGTCCTCCGGATGAAAAATTCATCTATCTAGCCGATGTGCTGCCAACCGCCTGGCAGGCGGTAGAATATGCCGCCATTCCGCCTGATGGTAGCGTCGCTGTTTTCGGACTCGGACCGATCGGTCAGATGTGCGCCCGTATCGCCAGATATAAGGGTGCACGCGTCATCGCTGTCGATCTGGTGGCGGATAGATTGGAAATGGCTCGCCGCTACGATATCGAGGTTCTCGATCTCAATAATCATGAAGATATCGCCGCATCCATAAGAGAAATGACGCAGGGACGGGGGCCGGAGGCCGTTATCGATGCCGTTGGCATGGAGGCGCACGGGGCTCCGCTGGCCAAGATGACGCAGCAGATGTCCTCATTGCTGCCGAATGCGCTGGCAGCTTCCTTGATGAAGAAGGCGGGAGTGGACAGGCTGAGTAGTTTGACGGCCGCCATCGACACCGTATGCCGAGGGGGAACTGTGTCGATTATAGGCGTTTACGGCGGCATGGCTGATCCTTTGCCAATGATGAAGCTTTTCGACAAGCAGATTCAACTGCGAATGGGACAGGCCAACGTCAAACGCTGGATCAACGATCTTTTGCCCCTGGTGGGTGATGAGAGTGACCCGCTCGGCGTCGACGACCTGGCGACGCATGTCATGGCTCTCCGGGAAGGGCCCAGGGCATATGAAATGTTTCAGGAAAAACGTGATGGAGCGGTAAAGGTGCTGCTGAAACCGTGATAGCGATAAGCAATACTGGGATGAGGAAGCACTTGCCTATGATCCGATGGGTAGGCAGTACAGAGGTAATCATCTCATCACCGGATCATTATATTTTAAAAAAGCCTCGCCGCATGTCAACAGGTCCACCGTCTTGGCAGCGCGCTCGGTCTTCTGGGGTGTACATCTTAGGCAGAAGATGCCTGATTGAATCTCGTCTTGGTTGATTCCGGGCAATTTATATACCATACAAACCTGGACACCTAAGGCAACGTTTGTAATGGCCACAATATTGCATAGGAGTAGCAGAGGCACCTCGAGGAGGAAGGGGGAGGAGGACTTCATGTAGCGGAGTACAGAATTTTGGGCAAGTCCCCGTATGGGTAGATTGAAGGGCCGTGCGGTGGGTCTTCAACAGCGGAGAAGGAAGTTGAATATGGCGCATGCCAATAACACCATAACAGCACCGGGTCAATATCTTCCGTGGATACATGGATTCTATTATCTCCTCAGCGGCGTCTGGCCGATACTCGACAGCACTTCCTTTCAGGTGGTGACCGGGCCGAAAACGGATATCTGGCTGGTGAAGACGGTGGGCTTGCTCCTGATGGTGACCGGGCTCGTTCTGCTTGCTGCGGCACATCGTCGCCGAATCCACCCGGAACTCCTTATTCTGGCTATCGGTGATGCCATGGCACTTATTGTCATTGAAGTTTTCTACTGGGCTGATGGTACTCTATCGGCGATTTATCTGCTGGATGCGGTTGTTGAGGTCTTTTTAATTGTCTGCTGGCTACTCGTCTGGAAAACAATGAGGCAGCATCAACACTGAAATTTTAAAGGAAATTATGGATATTCTAAGAATCATCATTGCGATAATTTTACCGCCGGTCGGCGTTTTCTTGCAGGTCGGTTTCGGAAAACATTTCTGGGTGAATATCCTGCTTACTCTGCTCGGATATATTCCCGGTATCATCCATGCCGTGTGGGTGATCGCAAAATATTGATGAATGAAGGAGAAATGACTGATGAACAGCGAAAAAGAAAACCCCAGGCCACCTCAACATCAGGATAGGCAACCGGGGCAACGGAACTCCATGACACCGGTGCCGAGATCAGAAGACGATGCTTATAGACCCAGTGGCAAACTGGCCGGCAAAAGAGCCATAGTAACCGGCGGGGACAGTGGAATCGGCCGGGCGATCAGTATTTTGTTTGCCAAAGAAGGCGCGGATGTGGCCATTGTCTATCTTGACGAGCACGAGGATGCCCGCAACACCGAGGAGAGAATTGAAAAATTGGGCAGTCGCTGTATCAGCTTTGCCGGGGATGTAGGAGATGCCGGCTTTTGTCACAGCGTCGTCGAAAAGACAGTGGAGACCTTGGGTGGCTTGAATATACTGGTCAACAACGCGGCGGAGCAACATGAGTACGATTCCATCCTCGATATCAAAGAAGAGCAGCTGAGGAAGACATTTAATACCAATCTCTTCTCAATGTTTTTTATGATCCAGGCCGCTCTTCCCCACCTGGGTCCGGGGGATGCTATCGTCAATTCCACTTCCGTCACCGCGTATCAAGGCCATCCCTCGTTACTCCCCTATGCCTGCACTAAAGGGGCCATTACGGCCTTGATTCGCTCCCTTGCCATTAATTTGGCCAAAAGCAAAATTCGCGTAAACGGTGTTGCTCCCGGACCGGTATGGACCCCGTTGATCCCGGCCTCCTTTGATGAAAAAAAGATTGAGGAATTTGGTAAAAACACCCCGATGGGGCGTGCCGGTGAGCCGGTGGAGATAGCTCCATGTTATCTCTTTCTGGCCTGCCATGATTCTTCCTATATGACCGGACAGGTTCTTCATCCAAATGGGGGACGTGTCGTTAACGGCTGATAGTGGCAACCCTGGCCTTTCCCCGATGCGAGACGATGGTATCGGCATCAGGCTCAATTGCGGGTGCGGCAAAAAAGGATCAATACTTTTGCCACGAATTGGCACATATCGTGCACAACATTATTCAGGAGATAAAGAGATTGAACGATCCGATCCGGTGGCCGTTCGGCCCACACCGTCCGCGCCTAGACTCAGTTTCCATCAACAACAGGGGCTGCATATGAAAGCGATAGTGTTTCACGATATCGGCGATATTCGCCTGGAAGACGTTGTCGATCCCAAGATAGAACAACCGACGGACGCGATCATTCGTCTGACGACAAGCGCCATCTGTGGCACCGACCTGCATATGATCCGGGGTACCATGCCCGGGATGGTGTCCGGGACGATCCTCGGCCACGAAGGGGTAGGTATTATCGAGGAAATAGGGAAAAATGTCCGCAATTTGCGAAAAGGTGACCGAGTAATCATCCCTTCAACCATTGCCTGCGGCACCTGTTCCTATTGCCGAGCCGGTTATTATTCCCAGTGTGACAAGGCAAACCCCAATGGGCCACGTGCCGGTACCGCCTTTTTCGGAGGCCCCAAGATGACCGGGCCTTTCAATGGGCTGCAGGCGGAATACGCCCGTATCCCCTATGCCAATATCGGGCCGGTGAAAATTCCCGATGCGGTCAGTGATGATGCAGCTATTCTGCTCTCCGACATTTTTCCCACCGGCTATTTCGGTGCGGATATGGCGGAGATCGAGCCGGGGGATGTCGTGCTGGTCTTAGGCTGTGGTCCGGTCGGACTCTTCGCCATTCTGTCCGCCCTGCACATGGGTGCCGGGCGGGTTCTGGCCGTTGACCGGATCCCATCGCGGTTGGAACGCGCCAGGCTACTGGGTGCTGAAGTAATAAATTTTGAGCAGGAAGATCCGGTTCAAGCGGTGATGGAGCTGACCGATGGGATAGGCGCCGATCGCGTCATCGATGCCGTCGGCATGGACGCGGAACCGCCGAGCAAGGGACCGGCGGCAGATGCCGCCAAAAAACGACGAGAGGAATTCCAGCAGCAGCTCAGCGCCATGGCTCCTGACGCCAGGACCAATAACGGGCAGTGGCAGGCGGGACAGGCCCCATCCATGGCCCTTGACTGGGCCTTGAAGGGTATTGCCAAGGCCGGCACTTTTGCCGTTATCGGCGTCTATCCCATGACGGCCCATTTTTTTCCGTGGGGCGAGGCAATGAACCTCAACTTGACTGTCAAGGCCGGGAATTGTCCGCATCGTCGATATCTCCCGCATCTGGTGGAGATGGTTGCTTCAGGGGCTGTTGATCCTCTAGCTGTTCTGTCCAACGAAATTCCTTTTGATTCCGGGGTGCAGGCGTATAAGAAATTTGACCAGCGCGAGGAAGGCTGGATTAAGGTAGAGCTTAAGCCATAGGCAACCGATACCACAGGAAATGCCGCTGCGTAAGTGGAAGAGATGGGCGAATAATAATATATCCAGTGACGGCAGGGAGATGAACATGGCTGATAAACATCACAGAGCAGAAGAAGGAAACAACGTCCGTGAGGCTGACAGCACTGAAGGGGGCAAGGGAAGGGGCAGACAGGCAAAGCGTCCAACGGATATCCCCGCCAAAGGTTGGCGGGATATCCTGTTGCGGGTAAAAAACCAGATCGGCAAGGACAATCTCAGTATAATCGGGGCCGGTGTGGCATTTTACAGTTTTCTGGCAATATTTCCTGCCCTGATCGCCACCATAATGATATATGGTTTTTTCGTCAGCCCCCCCAAGGTTCAGGAGCAGCTGCAGGCTCTGACCGGGATACTGCCGCAACAGGCACAGGAACTGATCGGCCAGCAGCTCAGTACCGTTGCCGGACAGCCCCAGGGTGCTCTCAGCTGGGGCGTTCTTTTCTCTCTTCTGGTGGCCCTCTGGAGTGCCCAGAAAGGGATGAAAGCACTCTTTAACGGTATTGGTGTGGCGTACGATGAAGTAGATAATCGAGGCTTCATAAAACTCAATGCGCTGACCCTGCTCTTTACCCTGCTCGGGATCGCGGCAGTCATGATCAGCGCTGCTCTGATTGTCCTCTTTCCGGTTATCATCGACAGTCTCAATCTTCCGGAGATCTTTAATGTCGCTGCCCGTCTTGGCAGATGGCTTGTTCTGCTCTTTATCATTCAATTATTTCTCTGTCTCATCTACCGTTACGGCCCGGACCGGGCCGACCCGAAGGTACGCTGGGTAAGCTGGGGCGCAGGTTTGGCAACAGTACTCTGGCTCGGCGGTTCCTGGATGTTTTCTTACTATGTAACCAACTTTGGCAATTATAATGCCACGTATGGTTCTTTAGCCGCTGTGGTGATCGTCCTGCTGTGGTTTTTACTGACCAGCTACTCTATTTTACTTGGAGCGGAGATAAACAGCGAGATGGAAGGGCAAACGCGAAAAGATTCCACCACTGGACCGCCACGGCCCATGGGTGAGAGGGGGGCGGTGCATGCCGACCGTCTCGGCGAAAAACCATAATGAACCTATCTCCTTCAAGAATGGACGGGAAGAAATCCCCAAAGTCGAAAAAAGCTGCAGATAAAGAAACTGAATCTGCACAAGCTCAAGAAGGAGCACAGTCTCACACATCAAGCGGGATTTGAGCACTTGACAGACGTAAAGAAAGGATAATTGCTCATTGCCGGAAGCTGGGAGGATCCGGCATCCGACAATGATGGGCATTAGATGTTGGGTTTGGTAGTGGTGGAGTTACCAAGTGGTTGAGAAGTTTTTACCGGATCGTGATGATCCGACGAGGTAGAGGTCTTCGTCGCATTGACTTTATCTTGCGCGGTTTGAGCGGCCGCGGCGGCGGCGCTTGACGCCACTTCTTTGCCTTGCGCATATGTTTCCCGGCCTGCTTCTTTTGCCCTTTCGATTAAATCTTCCCCCTTTTCTCTCATGAGTTGATCCTCCTTGGCGGACACCGGGACGCTCATGGCGGCAATAGACCCAAGAACAAGGCCCGCCCCTGCAAGAAACCAAGGATTGTCGATCAGAGAAGAGGCCTGCGAGCGCACCTGCCTTTTCCTATAGCTGCTTTTGGCCTGCAGGTTGTCATATCGCTCGCTCATGGTATCCGAGGCACCGCTTACTTTGTCGCGCGCGCTGTCGATAGCGCCTCCAACTGTCTCTTTCATACCGGCATAGCTGTCCTGTACGAAGTCTCCGGCATCTTTCATTTTCTGTGACGCCGCTGACTTCATCGTATGGTATTTATCACCAAAACTCTCCTCCGACGAAGAGGAACTCGATCGGGTGTATGGTCGTTTCTCGCCACCGGGATCAGCCATGAGCCACAGCAGACTGACGCCCATCAGGACAGCTGGAATGGGATTGTCACGAAGCGTGCGGCCGAAATTACCGGAGAAATCCTTGACACCGCCACTCCAGTCGTCAACCGCTCGATTCCATATCTGTTGCGGAGAGAGTTTATTTTCGAGTGAGGAAAGTGTTTCGTCTATCTCTTCTCTTGTCTGTTCAATATCTTTCTCATAATCTTGCGAACTTTTATTGTCCCGGTGAAGCTCATTATACTCGCTCATAATTTATCCTCCTGTGTGGATGGCTATTTGACAGAGGTTTTACCCGCAACATGTTCCGTGGCCACTTCCTTATCCTTTTCGAGCTGATGCATTGTTTTTCGCGGCATCATGTTGTTTGCCTGCAGCATTGACTTACCACTGCTTATCATGCTCACGCCGATAATCAGAACGACCGCGCCGACAATAAGGGCCGCAAGCCAGTTTGCTATAAAGAGGGACAGTCCCAGAGTGATGGCTCCGAGCACGAAGAGCAGGCCGGCATATGTGACGGCACCGCCGATGACGAGCTTGGTTGCGCCACTCTGTGACTGTCCCACTTTCTCTGACAGCTCGGTTTTCAGCAGATTGATCTCTTGACGAAAGAGCGTGTTCATCTCAGTTGTGAGTTCGGAAATAAGCGTTGCTATGGATTTTTCGTTTTTCGGTTCATTCATGGTATCCTTCATAGTTTTCTCCTTTACCGCTGAGGGTAGAGCCAACCGTGTTCACTGTCTCTGCATTTTATGACAGTTTACTCGGCGTGGCGCCCGTGGTTTTGCCTGCTATGCAGGGATCTGACTGGGTGGCGAACATATCGCGCGACCCGACAGATGTCGGTTATGGACCAGCAGTATCGCCGGGACTGACCGCTGATTGACCTGCGCCTTTTGCTGTAGAACTGTCAGCCAAACTATCAGGCGATGTAGCACGCGTACCGGGTGACACAGTGGTTCGTCCTTCGCTCTGATACATTCCTGAATGGCTGCCGTGGGTGTTGTCGTCATCTCTGTCTGCAACCTTGAGGAATCTGGTGACGGCAAAACCAGCCAGAGCTGCAGCTCCTAACAGCAGCGCCGGTTGCCGTCGCACCACTCTCTTCACCTGGTAGAGCAGATCTTCAGAGCTTTGGCTGTTAAGAGATGATGAGAAATCTCGCATAGTGTCCGAAGCAGCACGTATATAGTTCGCGGTGGTAGCCCTGTCTTTCTCTTTGAGATCGCCGGCGGCTGATTCCAGGGCATCAGCGAAGTCAAGAAGGACTTCGGAGGCTGCTCCTTTGCTCTGATCGAGATACTGCTTTCCTTGTTGTTTGGTGTTTTCCTTAATTCCCTTTACCGTTTCCTTTGCCGATCGGTTGTTCGCAGCGGCATCGTTTCGTGTGAATTCTTTTGTCATGGGACCTCCGGGTTGGTAAGAGTTAAGGGACTCCTGTCGAGAGGTTATCGACAAGAGTCCAGGAGCCTGATAATATTCAGGATACACTACAGTTACTCGTAATATTCATGCCTCTGTCTCCGCCCCCGACGGATCAGCTATTATATGCCCGGGTGGGGCGGTGCGGGCTCGGAGCTTGCCAGGATCTCGGCGGTTATGATCGAATTGACCGCCTTAATATAGAGACCTCTGCTCTCATGCGTTCCTTGCTGCAGGTGGCGGATATGATTCTAAAACCGTCAGCAAGCCTGATATCGCCCGCACCGAAAATAATCACTGAGGCCATTTTTTAGCGGAGCGGAAAAAATCGTATTCGTTCCGGGGCTCAATTTTTGACCCTGGATTTGCGCAGCGTACGTGGTGGGCAAAAAGCCTCCACCTATTGATGGTATTCATCTTGTGTCTGCGGGGAAATACCGGATTAACCGTATATTGCACCAGTTGGATGAGACAATGTCATTTTTACTCCACTCATGAAATACTGTGAGCCTCCTGTCCCATACCATCGGATTCATCCGATGCAACTGGACGAGATGGATAAACGGCGAGTTTCGCCGGTGCCGGCTCGCTAGCAGCCTCTCCTGGGTTGTGTGCCATTTCTTCTCTTCAGACTTAAACCGGCTCATTCTTCAAGCTCATCCATCTTTCTGCCATCGCTATGCACATCGGTGGATTTACCCAGGACGTCCTCAATATAGAGCATCTTTACTAAAACCATGGCTCCGGCCGTGAGCGGCGTTGCCAGCAACAGGCCCATGAAGCCGTAGGTGTTGGCAAAAACGAGCTGGGCGATGAGCATGAGCACCGGGGGAAGGGAAATCTGTCGTTGCTGGACAAGAGGAGTGACGAGATAACTCTCCACTCCTTGTATTCCGACATACAGCAGGATGACATACAGTCCTGTCGCGGGAGACTGGACATAGCCCAGAAATATAGCAGGAAGGGCTGAGATAATAGGGCCTATATTGGGAATAAAGGTCAATAAACCAGCCAGAACCGCCAGACTCAGTGGTAAAGGCACCCCGAGGAAAAGCAGGCCGAGATAGGAGCATACACTGATCATCAGCATGCCGACAAAGCGCCCGATAAGCCAGTGGCTCAGGGTATAGTCGAGGGCGTAAAAAATTTGATCCATACGCTCATGCCATTTGGCCGGTGTGAGAGCAAACAGGCCGGCAAGGTATGAATAGGGCGAAAAGCAAAAGTAGAGAGCAATAAATAAGATAACAAACAGACTCGTCACCACGCCGAAGGTGCCGGCAAAGAGGCCGAGGATTTTGCTTGTCATATCTTGACTGAAATTGACAAACGCCCCGTCATCCTTCATCAGGAATTCCTGGAGCCAGCGCATATGGGCAGTTTTTTCTCTCAGTAAATCCTGGGCATTGGCCAGTTCTTTAGAGAGTTGCGGCATCTGCTCTGCCAGTTGCGGGACCAAAAAAATAAAAAAGGAAACGAATATTGCAATAAGACATAGCAGGGTAATAAATATCCCGAATTTTTCCGGGATTACGGGAAGGCGGTCGAAGATAAAGCGGCTCAATCCACGAATAAATATGGCAAAAAGAAGGCCGGTAAATACCAGAAAGAGGACACCTATGCTTGATTTAAAAAGCCATTGGAGAACGAAAAACAACGCGAAAAAACCGCAGGCGATAAGGACGAAATTGATGTACCGGTGCGTTGATAGCATAAGTGATCCTTTTATTTGTTGTGAGTTGTTGCCGATTTGTATGCATAAAGAAAGCCATATTGCTGCCTTGCAGGGATATAATGCTGGTTAAAAAAGGAGGACGGCTCATGGAAAATGAGCTGTAACACCCATTTTAGGTGGGCAATCAGTCGTTGCGCTTACGACCGAATAAAAGAACTCAACCGTAGGCAGGGCGGCACGATCATTGGAGGTCATATGTTATTCAGGAGTTGGGAAATGATAGGACAAACCATCATAGTAGGCGTACTCGCCTATGTTGCGCTGGTCTTTATGCTGCGTATTTCGGGTAAACGTACCCTATCCAAGATGAACGCTTTCGATCTGGTTGTCACAGTTGCCCTGGGCTCAACACTAGCAACGATACTGCTCTCCAAAGATGTCGCCTTAGCCCAGGGAATTGTCGCTTTTATGGTACTGATAGGAATGCAGTTCATCATCACCTGGCTCTCTGTTCGTTCACCTACTTTTGCAGGCATTGTCAAGTCAGAACCAACACTTCTTCTGTATCGAGGGGAATTTCTCTCCGTCGCCATGAAGAAAGAACGGGTCCTGGAGTCGGAAGTGTGTGGCGCGCTGCGAAGAAACGGCATCGCCACTATTGAACATGCGGAATCAGTGGTGTTGGAAACGGATGGAAGTTTCAGTGTGACAAAAATATCAGAGCGCAAGGATTCGTTCAGCGCCTTCACCAACATTGATATTCCTCGGGCTCAAGAGCAAGAAGCCAGGTAGTGACGATGAAGGCCTCTCCGGCAGATTACTCCAGTGATGACATTTGCAAAAGTCATGGTAAAGCGGGTTCCCTGTTTACTGCTGAACTCAATATCGACCTGGGCCGGATCGTGGACTCGTATAACTGTTCATGGACCATGGCCCTCCTCGCTACCCCGGCCATTAGCCAAAGCTGACCAGTTGAGTTGCATCTCTTTCAGTTGTCAGGAGCTGGGCGAAGTACTCTATGGTCGGCTTCAATCCCTCCCGCAGATTTACCAGCGGTTTCCAGCCTAATGCCATGCGTGCCTTGGATATATCCGGTTTTCGTTGACAGGGATCGTCTGCCGGCAGCGGCATGTATATGATTTCCGAGCGCGAACCGGTCATCTGAATCACTACCTCAGCCAGCTGCTTGATGGTAAATTCTCGCGGGTTGCCCGCGTTGAAAGGCCCGGTGATACTTTCATCAGAGTTCATCAGAAGAAGAAAGAATTCTATCATGTCGTCTACATAGCAAAAAGAACGAGTCTGGGAACCATCACCATAGAGGGTCAGCGGTTGGCCGCGCAAAGCCTGGACGATAAAATTCGATACTACCCGGCCATCGTCGGGATGCATGCGCGGACCGTAGGTATTAAAAATTCTGGCTACCTTGATATGTAGATTATGCTGGCGGTGGTAATCAAAAAAGAGCGTCTCCGCACACCGCTTCCCTTCATCATAGCAGGAACGCAAGCCAATGGGATTGACATTCCCCCAGTAGGCCTCGATCTGGGGATGGATTAATGGATCGCCATAGATTTCGCTGGTGGAGGCTTGAAATATCTTTGCCTTGACCCGCTTGGCCAGGCCAAGCATATTGATGGCACCATGGACACTGGTTTTGGTCGTCTGTACCGGATCATGCTGATAATGGATGGGGGAGGCAGGACAGGCCAGATTGTAAATCTCGTCGATCTCAATATACAGGGGAACGGTGATATCATGGCGCAAGAGCTCAAAGTCATTGTTGTCGAGCAAATGAAAAATATTCGATTTTGCGCCGGTAAAGAAATTATCCACACAGATCACTTCATTTCCCTCAGCCAGCAGACGTTCACATAAAAAAGATCCGAGAAAACCAGCACCACCTGTAACTAAAATCCTTTTTCTTCTGGACATAGTGCTTCTCCTCATAACAGATAGACGATTGACCGAGAACCGCCAGTCCTTGCCCGGTGAAACTGCAGGCGAACTTCATCACCGCTGGCTGTTACTGTTGCCATACGACCGATTGAAGCTCCCTGCTGACCGCTTGCGCCGGCAGTGAAAGGACCTGGGCGGCATAGATTTCATGACTGATCCTCTCTATATTGCTGAAACCGGCAGAGCGCAGCATCGCCTCCACCGCGGCATGATTTGGAGACCACCAATTGGTAGGATCTTCGGCGAAGCGATGTTCGATAAAGGCCATTTTGGGCCAGCCGGGCTCATTCATAACCGTGCGCTGATCCAGGGGGTAGTTTTTCTTGACGGTATATACCGCATCTCCCGGTACCGTCATGGTCTGAAAAATAATCCTGCCGCTGCAGCAGTTCCTGACGATATCCAGGGCCAGCAGCGGATAACGCAGATGGTAAAAGACCCCCATAAACCACACCAGGTCATATTTTCTGTGTTGTTTTCCCAGATGATAAATCGAGGCCTTCTGGAAGCGAACTCTCCGGTTGGTGTCCAGCATTGTCGCCGCCCAGCGTGCCTGGGCAAGGTAATGGTCGTCACTGTCGAGGGCAGTCACCTGCGCGCCGAGAGCGGCCAGTTGAAAGCTGTAGTATCCGGCATTGCAGCCGATATCAAGAACCTGCATCCCGTGCATATCCTGCGGCAGAAAGCGGCGGATGTCCCTCCATTTATAGGCGGGAAAATCGCCCAGAAAATGATCCGGCACCGTCTGCGAACCGTCCGGCAGGTGCAGGTTGTGAAACCATGGCGACAACTGCCGGATCTTCCGCGCAGTTTCTTCTGTTAATTGATCCCTGTCCGATGGTGCAGGCATGTTTTCAGCCGAGAGTGGGGTACTCATATCGCCTCTCCGGAGGAGCCACCGGCTGGTACCTGCAGTGCTGCTTCCCGCCAGTAGTGCTCTAATTCGCGGGCCCGATGATCGGCCGTGTGCAGCTGCAGCACCTTATGGCGGAAATTTTCGGCTATTCTGTTTCTGTCTTCTTCGCTCATATGAAGGTAGTCGAGCACCTCGTGACGGCTGCCCGCCACGAGGATTTCTTCCCCGATTTTAAAGAAGGAGTCGAGACCGAGCCAGGTGTCACTTATCACCGGCGTGCCACAGGCACCGGCTTCGAACAGGCGCACGCTGGGGGAATGGCCGGCTCGAATCATGTCGCGGCGCGTGACGTTAAGGGTGAAGCGCTGGTTGTTGTAAAACCGACGATGCTCCGCCGGCGGGATATGGCTGGTCACCTCGACGTTGCCGGGCCAATCCACCGTGGCGGGATATTGCGCACCGGCGACGGCGAACCTCTTCTCCGGCAGTTGTCGGGCCGGGACGAGCAGCAGTTCTTCCAGGGTGGGCTGACGGTCATCGCTATACGTCCCCAGGTAGCCAAGGGTAATTTCCTTGTCGCCGCGGTCCTGGGTTACTGCCGCTGGGCCGATTTCTTGATAATACAGCTCGGGATCAACCGAACAGTACAGGGGACGTGCGCGCTGTGCCCCGTAGACACTCTGCAGCCGTGCCAGGGTCGGGCCGCCGGTGAAGGAGAGGTAGATATCAAACTCTGGTATCATGAACGGGTGCAGGTATTCATAATCTCCTCGATCCAGTTTTGTCAGGGTAACCGGCGTGTCGATGTCATAGAAGGCGAAACAGCTGGGATGCAGACTCCCGACCATCTCCGCGCATTCTTTGGCGTCGGCGACATAGGAGCCGAGAATGACCAGATCGGCCGCGGCTATCGACTCCTTATGGCCATCAAGGTCGTCAAGATTACGATAGAGGATCGTCCGGCAGAAAAAGGGGTCGGTAAGATCGCGATGGTCACTGTACCACGGCACATCCTTTTCAAAAAAGGTGATACTATGACCACGACGCGCCAGGGCTTTGACAAGACTCCTGTAGGTGGTGGCGTGGCCGTTGCCCCATGCCGAGGTGATCGATAAGCCGAAGATGACGATATGCATTGCCTTCATTGCTCCACCTCCTCTTTATCCCTGCCGGTCTCCTCCATCACGGAGGTTATCCGCACCTGCCGCTGATGGCTATCAAGTAGCTCCTCGACCAGCCGGACCCGGTGCCGGTAGGTATGTTCGGCCAGTACCCGTCTGCGAGCGGCAGCGCCGATCCGGTGCGCCTTCTCAGGGGTCAAGGTGCGCAGATGGGCAATTACTTCGTCTCCGTCTGCGGCCAGCAGTATCTCCTTGTCGGCGGTGAAAAACTGTTCGGCACCGGCCCAGAAGTCGGTGATCAGGCACGCACCTGCCCCGGCAGCCTCGAAGACCCTCGTTGGCGGGGAAAAACCGGTTCGCGCCATACTGTCCCGATTAATATTGAGCACCGCCAGGGGAGTGCAGTTGAAGCTGTTGTGATCGCGGGTATAGACGTGGCCCAGGTAACGCAGATTAGCATACTGCGGGGCATGCTGCTCCCAGCCGCTGCCTCCCAGTATGAATTGGAGATCCGGCAGGGCCTCGACCGGCTTGAAAAAAAAATCACGGACGCGGACCTCGCGGTCCGGCAGGCGGTTGCCAAGAAAGCCCAGTGTTGCCGCAAAGCGCGGATCAGGTTCGGCCGGATGGTGGGTCTGCGGATCAAGGGCGTTGTAGATCGGTCGGCAGAACCGGGCGCCGAGCTCACTGTAGGCATCGATGACCGCCTGGCCGCCGCCATAGGTGAGGATCATATCATAACGAGGTATCAGGGCTCGAAAGGAGTCATGCTCATTTTTCTGCAGCCGCTCAAGGGTTGCCGGGGCATCCACGTCCCAGAATATCGTTATCCTTTTCCCCCCATCAGGACGGTTCGGCAGACACAGCACCTCTTTCTCCAGCCAGTCGTCAAGAACCCCGACGCCGCTGGCCTTGACCAGGACATCAGCATCGCTGGCCTGCTGCAAAGCCTGGCGCGCGCCGGCGCTGTCGGCGGTGTAGACGACCACTTCGGCCCATTCGGGATCTTCCATATCGCGATGCTGTTGCCGGTCAAAGGCGTCCGGCTCATAGAAGGTGACCCGATGACCACGTTCGGCAAGGGCTTTAATGATGCCGCGATAGTAGGTGGCCGCGCCATTCCAATAGGAGGAAACGAGACTCGAGCCGAAAAAGGCGATATTCATCGGTTGAACTGTCGGCATAATGCTTTCTCCTTAGTGAGTAATTGCTGCAGATACTGCAGACGCTGCTGCAGGAATCCCTTCTCCACCGCCCATCCCCAGTCGGTGAAGAATCTGCAGCAGTTGGTCGATGCGATGGGCGCAGGTATGACGTGTTTTGATAGTGTGGAGACCATGAGCGGAGAGTTGCCGGGCAAATTCTCGGTCATGCAGAATTTTTCGCAGATGGTGCCGCATCTGCTCGCCATTTTGTGCCACCAGGTAATCGCGGCCCGGGGTGAATAAACATTCACTGTCATGCCACGGGGCGCTGATCAGGGGTATACCACAGGCAAGCGCCTCAAAAGGCCGGATGGTCGGTATACCGGGAAGATTTCCAGCATAATAGCGGCGGGGAACATGGACTGTCACGGCGTGATGGGCAAAGGCCTGTGGGACATGAAAATTAGCCAGGCGGCCGAAATACTGGATGCCTTTATCGCGCAACATGCGCAGCACTTTTTGCGGATAGCGTACCCCGTAGATGCTGCAGCGTAGCCCGAGGTCCTGTACCGGACGAAAGAGGAATTCATCGAGTTCGGTACTTCGCTCGTCGTCGCCCCAGTTGCCGATCCATACCAAATCACCGGAAGGAAAGTGCGAGTCCGGGTGGCGAGGATAGAACATGCGGGTATCGGCAGCTTCATGCCAAATCCATACCGCGTCGCTCCAGCCGTGGCGGCGATAGATGTCGCTGAGGACCCGGCCGAAAGCCAGAATGCCGTCATAATGGTCGAGCCTGAAGCGTTGCAGCCAGGCGGAATCGCTGACGGCGCGATGATGGGTATCGTGGAATAACAGAATCGTTGGTTTATCGTTATGAGCCCTCATCCTTCTTTCGTTATGGAGATTGCCCAGGCCGTTGACCAGCCACGGCTCGTTCCATTCATGGACGATTATGACATCGGACTCTGCCGTGATCTTCTCAAGATCGAGGCTTTCCCTCTGATAGAGGATGTTTTCCTGCTCCGGATACAGCCGGTGAAAATCGTCGATGGCAGCAGGCCCTTCATCGTGTACCAGGTTTGCCCGACTCCAGCCGTCGGCCGGCTCATAGACCTTTACCCTGTGACCGCGCGCCAGCAATTCGCCGACCACTCCACGCAGAAAATGAGCATTGCCGTGGTTCCAGTCGGACACCAGCGAATGGTAAAAAAGACTCAGGTTCATAAACATAATCCTCTATTACCGAAGGTTGCCGGCACCGTGTTGTTCTCGAGTAAGCGATAGCAGGCATGATAATCAGCGGCCATGCGGGAGGCATGAAAGCATCGGGCCCTTTTGGCCGCTCGGTCGGCCAGAAGAAGGCGCTTTTCATTATCTTCAATCAACCGAGTCAGGCCATGCTGCAGAGAGGCACTGCTATCGGGATCGACAAAGCAGGCGGCTTCCCCCCAGATCTCACGCAGGCTGGCAATATCCCCCAAAACCAGCGCGCAGCCGGAGCGCGCAGCCTCGAGGATGGACAGGCCGAAGGGTTCATAATAAGCTGGTGCGACGTAGATGGCGCTTCGTGCGAGCCAGCCTGCCAATTCGTGCGGCCTGAGAAATCCGACATACACGCCATCCTCCATGACCTTGCCGCCCAATTGGCGATCGTGCCGCTCGCCCGCTATATAGACAGGCCAGGAGAGGCTTTGGCTCAGATCGGTCAACAGACGGATATTTTTGGCCTCATCCCACAGCCGCCCGGCGGCAAAAATCAGCTCCTCGCGATCGCCCGCTGTACCGACCGACACCGGTGCGGGAAAATCACGCCCGTTGTAGATGACTTTCGCCCGGCGGAACGGCCCATAATATCGCTGCAGGGCAGAGAGCATCGCAGAAGAAGGCGCCACCACCATATCCGCCCGCTGCAGACTTTGCCGCACCACCCTGCGGTAGCGGTGCCACTGGAGTTCGGGGGCGGAACACCTTTTAACTGCCTCCCACCAGGACAACACACAGGAATGTCCGACCAGCAGGACCGGCGCGCGCCAGGGCAGGGCGCCATGAGCGAGATCATTGAGATGGACAATGTCCGGTTTATATGCGGCCGCAATCGAGAGCAGCCAATCCCCAGCCTGCTCTACATCGTCCCACGGCTCCTCCATCCAGCACAGGCGGTAGGTACTTTCGTAAAGTTCAACGTGAGCCAGGCCGTCGACCTGACGCCGCTGCTCAATTGACAGGGCTCGTCCCATGGTGGCCAGGGCGATACTCCAGCCAGTCGGCCCCAGGGCGCGGCAAAGCTCCATGGCGTAGGTCCAGACCCCGCCGAGGGTATCGGCCGTCATCAGCAGCTTCATCGGCTATATATCCTGTCGATCACCAGCGCCACCTGCTCGACCTGCTCCACCCGTGGATCATAGGCATTCCCGCCGGCGAGCCGGTCGACCCAGTGAAGGAAGGCCCGGCCACCCCAGTCGTCGGGATAGCCGCCCAGCATCCTTTCGGCAGTGCGATTGCAGGTGCAGACCTCAAAATCATAGAATGAACCGCCCACATTGCGTACGATCGCACCCCCCTTGGTCCCGTAAAACCTCGCTTCAATGATCGCATCACGGCCGGCATGCAGATTCCAGGAACAGCAGAGACGAACCAGGGTCATCGTTAACGCAAACTCGGCGACGGCGTAGTCTTCGACAACTGCAAATGGCGGCCACATTTTCCTGCCCTGATGAAAGAGGGTTGCGGAGAGGCTGTTCACCTCATTGCCGCCGAGGAGCCAGAGCGCCAGATCGACGAGGTGGATACCAAGATCCATTACGCAGCCCCCGCCGGCCGAGTCGACGCTGTAGAACCAGGGTTTATCAGGGCCGTAGGCATTATGAAAAACAAGATCGGCGGAAAATATGTCGCCCAGCTCACCCGCTGCGATTATCCGCCGCAGCTGCTCCATTCCCTGGAGATAGCGATAGCAGAAATCAACTGCCAGCAGTTTATCGGCATTGCGGGCGGCTGTCACCACCCGGTGGGTCTCGGCGTAGCTTCGCGCCAGTGGCTTCTGGCAAAAGACCGCATGGCCGGCGGCCAGCGCCGCCAGGCATTGTTCGGCGTGCATGGCGCTCGGGGTGGCAATGACCACTCCGTCGATATCTGCCTCAAGCAGATCGCCAAGGGACGTGGTGACAGCGATATCCGCAGCCAGAGCGGCGGCCGCCGTTGCTGCCTCGCTTGAAGGATCGTAGACCGTGCAGAAGGTGGGCCTCCCGGTTTGTAGCAGGGCCTGCAGGCGCATCCGGCCAATCCAGCCGGTGCCGATAAAACCAAGCCGCGGCACCTGGACCCCCGCCTTGTCCTGGTTCATAGCTCCACCCATCCCTTGATGAATCCGTCCGGCCGGTCGATTACCATCTGAAAAGCCTGATCCAGGCCATCAAGGCTGAACCGGTGGGTAAGCAGTTTCTCCAGCTTGATACGTCCGTCCTGCACTGCATCGATACCCGCGCGTAGGCCCCCGGTATACCGCTCTTGCCTCCGTTCATGGGCATTGATGACATCGATGGCCCGCCAGTTCCATTTTTGTATATTAACCTGCCTCATGCCATCCTGATGGTATCCGGCTATCACCAGCCTGCCATATTCGCCCACTATCTCCGTTGCCAGATCAAGGGCAAACTGCATTCCCGTCGCCTCCACCACCCGTTCACACCCTTTACCCTCGGTCAACTCCATCACCTGCTGCGCACTGCCCCACCAGTCGTCGGTGGCAAAGACCGCTTCGGCGCCAAAATGACTGGCGAGGTTGCGGGCAAAGCCGCGCCGGGTCAACACCACCACGCGGGCACCGGCATGGACAGCGAGCTGTACCAGCAGCAGGCCGAGAAAACCGGCGCCGATGATCGCGGTAAACTGTCCGGTACCGATATCGGCGCGCCGAAATATGTTCATGGCACAACCGATCGCCTCACCTGGAAAAGGCTGATCTGCCAGAGAATCAGGCAGCGCAACGATCTGGTCTGCCTTCACACCGGCATATCCGGCGAAGGCCCGGCAGCTGAAACAGGCCACTTTTGCGCCGCGGATCAGATCCGGTCGTTTGGCACGCAGTACTTCCCCCACCTCGGCAATGTGCCCCCACCCTTCATGCCCGGGAACTCCCGGCGCAAGCGGATATTCAAACCAGGGTCGACCCTCCCACAGCGGTAGGCTGGAGGCGCAGATGCCACAGCCTTCAAGGCGAAGAAGCACCTCAGAGGGGAGGCAGGAAGGTACGGCCTGCGTCTGCAGGTCGAAGTGGCCGGGCCTCTTGAGAACTGCTGTGCGGGCAACAGGTCGACTGTCTGTACCGGCAGCAGGGCAATGGCTAGGAGACGGGTGCATGGTATTGCCCTTTTGCCAAGGCCGAGCTTTTTGCTTTGGCGGGAGATTTTCGGCCCAGCAAGTGCAGGTTTATCCACGCGTAGAGTTGCTGCAATCCCGTTCCTATGTCTGTTGCCGGCTTCCAGCCGGTCAGCGCCTGGAACAGGGCGGTATCAGTTACATAATATTTCTGATCGCCCTTGCGCCACTCGGAAAACGAGTACCGACAGGGGTTGCCGCCCAGCGCATCAAGATGCTGCAACAACTCGAGCAGGCTGATGCTGTTGGCCGGACCGCCGCCGATATTAAAGGCGCGTCCGGACACCTTGGCGATATTTTTGGTTGCCAGCAGCATGGCCTCAAGCAGATCGCCGACATAGAGGATGTCGCGCACCTGACAGCCATCACCATACAGCGTCAGCGGCTGGTTTTTGAGGGCCTGAATAAGGAAATGAGCAACCCAGCCCTGGTCCTCATTACCAAACTGATGCGGACCGTAGATACAGCTCATGCGGAAGACGACTGCCTGAATGCCATAGCTGCGCACATAATCGAGCACATATTGATCGGCGGCTCCTTTCGAACAGCCGTAGGGGCTATGGAAATCAAGGTTATGGCCTTCGTCGATACCTGCGGCATGGCGACGTTCAACGGGCTGATAGCGCGTCGCGGTTTTTTGCAAGACGACGTCATCCAGAGCCCCATAGACCTTGTTGGTGGAAGTGAACAGCAGTGCCGGCGGATCGGCCATCTCGCGTAGGGCGTCCAGGATATTGAGGGTTCCGCGCAAGTTGATGTCAAAATCCTGCTGTGGAGAATCGAGGCTGGTAGTCACCGCCACCTGGGCGGCAAAATGATACACCCGTGAGGCGCGATGAACGGCGTCTCTCACCAGATGCGCGTTGCGGATATCGGCAATTTCCACCTGCACCCGACTCCCGTAACTGCGGCAGAGCCATTCCAGGTTGCGTTGCACCCCGACCCGGCCAAGGTTATCGAAAATGAGTATCCGGTCTCCCTGCTGCAGCAGGCGTTCGGCTAAGTTCGTGCCGATGAAGCCGGCGCCCCCGGTGATCAGGACCGGCTTGCTCTGCTCTTTGGCCGCACCGGCACTTTTTTTTACTACCTTAACCGGCGGCTTTCTCTGGAGATCGGCCCCCTGCCGCACGACACACTCGGCGAGGTCCACCAGTCCCTGAATTCCTTCGTCGCGAACTATTCGATAGAGGAGTTTGGGGCTACCGTCCGCCGTCATCATGCCAAAATGATAATGCCGTTCATCTTCATGGAAGCCGTCCTGATGTTCTTCTTGAGGATGCAGATCATAGCCGGAATACCAGTATATTCTTTCCACCGGCACGGTGAGGGTATCGAGCAGCATTCGAATCTGGTTCATTTCATCATACCGCCATGTGGAATATCCCACCTCGGTCAGCCACAGTTCCGGGGCGAGATTATGCTGCTTGAGAACCTCGCGAATGGTAGCGACTTTCTCGCTCAGGCTTTCTTCGTCGAATTCCCAGGTTCCAGCAAAACAGTGCAGGCCGACAGCATCGATATGCGCCAGCGTGCCGCGAGAGGATAACAGATGAAGCCAGTTGGGATCCGTCGGTGCCATCCCCGCCAGAACTGTCTTTTTGCCGCGCTGATGCGCCCAGTAGGCGGCCATACCGATCATTTCCGAAAAAATGTTCCAATCCGGGTCAAGGCGCCAGTCCCAGTCGTTTATGTTATTCGGTTCGTTCCACAGCTCAAGCCAGTCGAAATAGCGACCGTAATCGGTGATCATCATATCGATGAAGTCGGCATAATCCTTGGGGTTTTTTGGTGGTGCCGAGGTCTTAGGAGCAAGACCGAGAGAGGGTGGCGTATAGGTAAAACAGGGAAGCAGGTCGACCTCTTTGGCCAAGGTGGGAATAACCCAGTCAAACCACTTTTTACCTTCCGGGGTGTGCCAGTCGGCCCAGGAGAGACCGGTGCGGAAAAAGCTGATGTGCAGTTCTCGCAACATCCGCACCATCTCCTCCGCATGATCGTATTCGCCTGGTCGTAACCATTCCAGTACCCCAAGGCGATGTCGCGCTGCTTGGCATTCGGGACTTTTGCGGGCAGTATTGCGGGTCATAGGCTCAACCCCCTGCCGGCTAATTCGCTGCGCATCATCTCCACCCGATCCTCCGCCGACTGGTCCTTGAGCCACTCGGCCATCTCCTGCAGACCATCCTCCAGATTAATGCGTGGCGCATAGCCCAGTTGTTTTTGCGCTTTGCTGATATCCGCAAAACAGTGGCGGATATCTCCTACCCGATACTCTCCGGTTATCTGCGGCTCCAGGTTGGGCCGACCGACGGCGGCAGCGACGTTTACGGCGATATCCCTGATGCTGTAGTTGCTGCCGCTGCCAATATTAAACACCTCGCCCCGCACCTCTCTTTTTTCCAGAGCAAGCAGGCAGGCCTTAACCACATCATGGACGTTGACAAAATCGCGGCGCTGGCGGCCATCCTCGAAAATGATCGGTGGCCTGCCGTTGAGAAATCGAGAAGAAAAAATTGCCAGAACGCCGGTATACGGGTTTGACAGAGACTGGTAAGGGCCGTAGATGTTGAAGAAGCGCAGGGCGATGGTGGGTATGTTGTAGGCCGCGCCAATTATCAGGCTCAGACGTTCCTGATCGTATTTTGACAAGGCGTAGACAGACGAGGGAGAGAGCACCTTGCTCTCCGAGGTCGGAACGGGTTGCAGATCCTCATCTGCGTAGCGCAACTCCCAGACTCCCTCTTTAAGCATGCCGATTTCGCGTCCTTCAGGGGTGTGCGGGTTACCGGCCATGTCACGATAACTCCCCTCGCCATAGACGCTCATACTGGAGGCTACCACCAGCCGCTTTACCGGCTGCTTCGCCAGAAGTTCCAGTAGAACCGCAGTCCCCCGATTGTTGACGTCAGTGTAGTGGTTGATCTGGTACATGCTCTGCCCCACGCCCACCGCTGCGGCCAGGTGAAAGACCGCATCGACATCGCGCAGTGCCTCTTGCATCTGTTCGTAATTCCGCACATCGCCGAGCACCCATTCGGCCCGGGCCGGCAGATGTTTCGGCCAGCCCTCCTGACCATGTACCTGTGCATCGAGATTGTCAAATACCCTGACACGATACCCTTCCTGGAGAAGTCGTATCGCCAGGTGCGATCCTATAAACCCGGCACCGCCGGTAATTAAAACACGTTCGCTCATAACATTTCCCCCTCCTCTTGGACAAAAGTAATTTTTGCAAGAGATGCCATTGCTCAGATCTTTCTGAAAGCAATAACCGTTCCACAACACAAGGAAAATTTCTGATCCCTTTGCTCCGTAAGGGTGGGTTCTCAACTCGCCCTTACATGCATGCCACCAAATAATATCTCGTCCTGTCATCTGCCGAACTAATGAATATTATCCATAATCGCAGGATGGGATTGATAGATATGAGTGTTCGCGGTGCACGCCGAAAATCTCAGCGAAAGCCATAGCAAATTCGCATCTCATCAGATGTTCGAGTGATTGCAAGGGTGGGCCGGATGCCTGTAAGAAGGCAAGGATATTTTCACAGCTTGATAAAGAGCAAGCATCTCTGTTCGAATATGGGTGCGGCCTGGTGTACAACGAAAATGACCAGACATAAGATTGTCCGTAACATGGATCACGCTTTGACCAGCATGGTAATGTCCTCTGAGATCCCGCTGTCGAGGGAATACATGGGGCTGAGAGGAACAGAAGTGACTGATGTGGGAGCCGGCGGTCAGTCTTGTGATGCAGGACATTCTTCCGATTTTGTTGGACAGCAGGCTCGGCAATACCCTTGGCAACGCACCACTAAAAAGAGGCACTTGCAGGCAGGGGGACCGGCAGATATCTACACTTGGACATGTTCCGGATCCAGTATCTTTTTTCAATAGGAGTAATGAATGTCCAGACCACAGCGCGGAGACCAAGTCTCCGTTCACTATACTGGTAAACTCGCCGATGGCAGCATCTTTGACTCATCAGTCGGAGAAGAACCGCTGACCTTCATCATAGGGGAGAACGATATTATCAATGGCTTTGAGGAGGGCGTTATTGGTATGAGCGTCGGTGAAAAGAAGATCGTGATAGTTGAACCGGAGAAGGCATATGGATATCCACATGAGGACAGGATTATCGAAGTTCCGCTTTCTGAAATGCCGGAAGAGCTTGAATTCGCGGTGGGTGATGAACTTGAACTGACTGATGAATATGAAGAACCAAAGCTTGTGATCGTCACTGAGCTAAAGGAAAATTCCGTTGTCCTCGATGGCAATCCGCCGCTGGCAGGTGAGACACTGACCTTTGTGATTGAGCTGCTGGCCATCGTCTGAAGGGAAAACTGCAAAATTAAGCAGGAGGGGAAAATTTTCCAGACGCACGCATACGCACGCTTTTACACTCCATAAAAAAAGGGTGCACAAGAGGCACCCTCCTTAGGCAGGAATGAACTACGGTGAGGCGTCTTTCATTTTTTCTTTTAGAAGGAACGCCCAGGCTGACTCAGACCGGTCGGTTTTCCCGGCTCAGTGTTAAGTGGATTGTTATCCTTAGTCGATCCAGCTTCCCAGGACGGAGCTACACCGTAATGGCTGTCAAGTTGTCGTTGATAATCGTCATCAGACATACCCGCCTGTTGGGGGACATTGTCCAGTTTGCTGCTATCAACGGTTAATGTAGCCTGGTCGTTTTGTTGATCAACTCGCAGTGCATCTATCGGAACGGCTGTATCCTGGCCCATGCTTCCACTGCCATCTTTAGAGATGGTTACAAATCGGATATTGCCGGTCTGGTTATCCATATGCGCGCTTTTAATCTTGCCAACATCTTCTCCAGATTGGGATACAACCTTCATTCCTTCCAATTTATCGGCAGAAATGCCTGATGTTCCTGTCATATCGGATTTTTTACTGTTGTTGTCCATTGCATAAAGCGGACTGACCAATGCCGTTACCGCTATCAGGGCTAATAAAATAGTAAATAGTTTCTTCATGTTGTCCTCCATAATGTTTTTTATTGTAACTGGTGAAATCTTGTTATTCATTCCGGCCGTTTTCACCTGCCGCCAAAGCCAATGGCACCGGAAAAATGCCATCTCTGTAGCGGCTTTCATTTAAAAGAGCAAGTATTATGCCAGCAGGTTGAAAGCAAAATTGAATATATAACTAACGGATAAGATTGTAAAATATATAGCATCCCCAGAGGCAGGTAAAGATTTCCAGAAATGCCGGCACCGGGATGTCCATGCGTACAGGAATGTTCCTGTTAGATCGGATAGAACAATTTTTAGATGTTCAGCTCAGGGTATGTCACTGAAGCCGGAAGCTTGATTTTATATGGTCTGCTTGGACTGTTTTTGCACCTTGCGGCAATTTTGTCTGCCTCTCGATGAAATTATATTGGCATCCAGGCATACTCCCAGCTATCGCCATCGTGAAGGCAGAAAATCCAGGTAAACTGCTGGTGATTGTTTTTACAGTTTCAGGAACTATTGCTTGAAAAATTCGTTGCCTTTGTTAGGTTAGCTGATTGTTTTCTTCGGCTCTGAATTGTCATTGTTTTAACAGGACCTGCTTAAGCATTACCTATTGTCATAAAAACTATAAGGGAACCCCCTCTATGATGTATCCAAAACCGCAATGGCTTCGGCTGTTGGTCTTTCTTTTTATCATTGGTATGGTATTTACCATCAACAGCTGGAACCTGGAAGCAGCCCAGAAGGATAAGCCAGGCTCAAAGCCCATCACCACCAAGCGGACCGATATTCCCCTAGATGAGCTGGAACTGCTGCTCAAGCCTCTGACGAAAGATGAGTTGATAAGTGAAGCCGACGCCTGGCAAAAGGCGTTGAAAATCAAAGTTGAAGAAGTCAGTGCCGCTGAAATTGCTGTCAAACGAAAAAACAAAGAAATAGAAAAAGCCGAAGAGGCGAGAGAGAAAATAGCAAAAACCCAGGAAAACCTCTATCAGGAAAAGGCAACAGCGCAAGATGCCGCCCCGGATAAAGACGCCCCAAAAGAACCTGCCCCTGAAGCAGCCTCGCAAAAAACAACCGATACAGCGCAGCCTAAAGAGATCGCCACTGAAATGAACAGGGCTGCAAATGTTGAAGCAGAAGAAAAATCGAAGATATTGGATGCTGTGACTACCTTGCGCGCCGAGCGGACTGCCTTGATAGACCGCCTGGGTGCGGTGCTTGATGAGTTGAATGATAAACTCGGCACGACTGCTGATGGAAAAGATAATGAGGTCGTCGCTCCCTACAGGCTCTACATGAATGCCGTGAGCGGCATTAAAGTTGATGTCTCGGATAAAGAAGCAGCCTGGGCTTCTCTTCGTGGATGGCTGCAGTCATCTGAGGGTGGTGTCCGTTGGGCGAGAAATATCCTGCTTTTTATAGGGATTGTGTTTGTCTTCTGGGTGCTGGGCTTAATTTTCGGCAAACTTACCGAAAAAGCCTTTGCAATGGCAAAGAGGAGCTCTATCCTGCTGCGCAAATTCGCTGTTGTCTCCGTACAGCGGGTAACGCTTATTATCGGCTTTATCTTCGGGCTGGCTGCCCTGGAAATTAATATTGGTCCATTGCTGGCGTTGATAGGTGCCGCCGGCTTTGTCGTGGCTTTTGCCCTTCAGGGTACCCTGAGTAATTTCGCCAGCGGCATAATGATCATGCTGTACAAACCCTTCGATGTGGGTAACTTCGTTGATGTCGCGGGGGTAAGTGGGACGGTCCGCTCCATGAATCTGGTAACGACCACGATTACCACCCCCGATAATCAAATTATGGTTGTGCCCAACAACTCAATCTGGGGAAATATCATCACCAACATCACCGGCAGTGAGGAACGACGTGTAGATCTGGTGTTTGGTATCGGCTACGGGGACAACATCGACCATGCCCAGCAAGTGCTGGTGGATGTTGTTGGGCAACACCCATTGGTGTTACGTACCCCGGCACCTGTCGTGCAGGTTCATGAACTGGCGGAATCTTCGGTAAACTTTATCTGCCGGCCATGGGCGAAAACAGCTGATTACTGGACGGTTTATTGGGATATTACCCGAACAGTCAAAGAACGTTTTGATGCCGAGGGCATTTCCATCCCCTTTCCTCAACAGGATGTCCACTTTTTCCAGGAATCGCCTAAAGCCCCTAATGCCGTTGCCACTTCGAAATCAGAAAGCTCTTCACCAGCCGCCAAACGAAGAGATGATGAAAGAGATGATGACGGTGATGCATGAAAAAAATTTAATATCGAGCTGATAGTTTCGAAGGTGTAAAGAGGTTCCCTCCCTGCAGGCAGTAGACGACTTCGACCTCAAGCACGAGAGCAAGGACCAATCCTTGCATCTTGCCGGATGGGGCGAGTTGGTCATTGTTTGCACAGCGGGTGGTTCATATTCGCCCGCTGTTCAACGTAGGCTTCGGCGACTTTTCTGGCAATATTCCTGATCTGGCCAATGTACCTGGTTCGTTCATTGACGCTGATTGCTTTCCGTGCGTCGAGCAAGTTGAAGGTGTGGGAGCATTTGAGGCAATAGTCATAGGCCGGCAGAATTAGTTTTTTGTCGACCAGTCTATGGGCTTCCTGTTCATAGGTGTCAAAAAACATCAAGAGCTTTTCGACATTGGCCTCTTCAAAGTTGAAAGTGGAGAATTCGACCTCCGCCTGATGAAAGATTTCGCCGTAGCTTACGGTTTCGTTCCAGGCGATATCGTAGACACTCTCGACCCCCTGGAGATACATGGCAATGCGCTCCAGGCCATAGGTAATCTCCACCGTGGTCGGATACAGATCGATCGACCCGGCCTGCTGGAAATAGGTGAACTGGGTTATTTCCATGCCGTCCAGCCACACTTCCCAACCAAGTCCGGAGGCACCGAGTGTGGGTGACTCCCAATCATCTTCGACAAAGCGGATATCGTGATCGAGCAGATTGAGGCCAAATCTTTCCAGACTTCCCAGGTAGAGTTCCTGCACATTTAAGGGCGAAGGCTTAATCACCACCTGGTATTGGTAATAATGCTGCAACCTGTTGGGGTTATTGCCGTATCGGCCATCGGTTGGCCGCCTTGAAGGCTGCGGATAGGCACATTTCCAAGGTTCCGGACCAAGAGCTCGGAGCAGGGTGGCGGGATGGAACGTCCCCGCACCGACTTCCATGTCATAGGGTTGCTGGATGACGCAGCCTTGCTCGGCCCAATACTTATTTAATTCGAGAATGATGTCTTGAAAATTCACTCAATATCCTCATACGCTGCATAATTGTTCTGGGAAAGGTTTTAGTTCTGTTTTGCGATGGTAATGGTTCACCGGAACGCAATAGATAAACGTATAACCCGGATCTGTAACCGTTCAATCAGTGCTGGTGAACGCTTACTTGCGATGCGTAGTATATAATTGGTATCTTGACTTTTGTCTATGGGGTCATCATTATATCCCCACATTGCATTTAGAAATCTTCCTTTTACCGTGTGTGTCGATGCAGATAGTAGATTCCCAACAGCAACCAACGGATATTATCCGTCTACTCAAAGAAAGCAAGTCCATCGCCGTGGTCGGCCTGTCGCCCAAAGAAAACCGACCGAGCAATATGGTCGGCCGGTATCTGATTAATGCCGGATATATTGTTTATCCAGTGAACCCGGGCCAGAATGAGATCCTCGGGCGAACCTGTTATGCCGATCTTGCGGCGATTGCCGAACCGATAGATATTGTCGATATTTTCCGCAAAGCCGAAGATGTCCTGCCGATTGTCGAGCAGCTCCTCGAATTGCAGCCGCTGCCCCGGGCGGTATGGATGCAGCAGGGGGTCATCAATGAAACGGCAGCAGAACTGGCCCGTGAAAAGGGAGTTATGGTGGTTATGGACCGGTGTATAAAAGTCGATCATCATAATCTGCTCACCAGATAACCATCTGAAATTTCTCTTTTGCTTCTTCGTTTTTCATGGAACCCAAAACCCTGAGCATTCGTGGCGCGCGAATGCATAATCTGAAAAATATCGACGTTGATCTGCCCCGTAATGCACTGGTGCTCTTTACCGGACTGTCCGGCTCGGGAAAATCTACCCTGGCTTTTGATACGCTCTATGCCGAAGGTCAGCGCAGGTATGTCGAATCGCTGTCGACGTATGCCCGGCAATTTCTCGGTCAAATGGACAAGCCCGATGTCGATTCCTTGGAAGGTCTGTCGCCGGCGGTTTCCATCGAGCAAAAAACCACCAGCAAAAACCCAAGGTCAACTGTCGGCACGGTAACGGAGATATACGACCATCTCCGATTGTTGTTTGCCCGTTGTGGTCATCCCCATTGTCATCAATGCGGGCAGCCGATTCAGGCGCAGTCGATCGAAGATATGGTCAATGCGCTGATGCTGCTGTCTGAGGGGACCAAAATAGTTCTTCTGGCACCGTTAGTCACCGAAAGGAAAGGGCGGCATGAGCAGTTGCTGGCGCGCATCCGCAAGGAAGGATTTGTGCGTATCCGGGTCAACGGCGATATTATTCATGCCGACGATGTCACCGCTCTTGATAAAAATAAGAAACATTCAATTGAGGTGGTCGTCGATCGATTGGTTATTAAAGAATCCATTCGCCGCCGTCTTTCTGATTCGGTCAGTACTGCAGTGAAACTGACCGAAGGATTTCTGCTGGTCCTCTTTCCGGATGATGATTCGCAGCGACTGTTCAGCGAAATGGCCGCCTGCCATACCTGCGGTATTTCCATGCCGCCGATCTCCACCCAACTATTTTCCTTTAACAATCCGCAAGGGGCATGCGAAGAATGTGGGGGACTCGGGGTGAAACAGTTCTTCGATACAATGCTGATTGTGCCTGAGCCGGATAAATCGATCAGCGATGGGGCGATTGCCCCCTGGGGATGGCGCAACGAAGAGTCCTATACCGGGCACATGCTGGAATCGGTTGCCAAGCATTACGGTGTCTCAATGAAAACGCCTTTTGGCAAATTAACGTCAAAGGTTCAGGATGTCTTCCTGTACGGTTCCGGAAAAGAAGAAATTCAATTCCATTATCGTAACGGCCGACGCAGCATGACGGCGGTGAAACCCTTCGAAGGGATCATTCCCCAATTGGACCGTCGTTTTCACGAGACGCAGTCGCCGATGGTACGCGATGAACTGGCCAAATATATGAACGAACAGCAGTGTCCGCGCTGCCTGGGCGCCCGATTGAAGCCTGAAGCTCTGGCGGTGCATGTCGGCACATGGTCTATTTATGCGCTCACCTGCCTGCCTATCGACACCATTCTTGCCGAACTGCCCTTGCTGCCCTTTACTGAAAGGGAAAAGAAAATCGGCCAATCAATTCTCAAAGAAATCAATGACCGTTTGTCTTTTTTACGCGATGTGGGTTTGGGCTATCTCTCTCTCGAGCGACGAGCCGGCACCTTGTCCGGCGGAGAAGCCCAGCGCATACGTCTTGCCTCGCAGATCGGTTCACGTCTGGCTGGAGTCCTGTATATTTTAGATGAACCGAGTATCGGATTGCACCAGCGTGACAACCAGAAACTGATCAATACCCTGCTGGAGCTGCGTGATCTCGGCAACAGCGTGATCGTTGTCGAACATGATACCGATACTATTCTGGCCGCCGACCATGTTCTCGATATGGGGCCGGGGGCCGGCATTCATGGCGGTGATATCGTCTACAGCGGCGATGTCAGAGGGCTGCTCACAAATGATGTCTCGGCTACCGGCGCCTACCTTTCCGGTCGCCTCGAGATACCTACGCCGACCAAAAGGCGGAAGATACGCCTTGGCTCGAAACAGTGTCTGCAGCTCCAGAATTGCACGACGAATAATTTGAAAAATATAACAGCCTCTTTTCCATTACAGGCGATGACTTGTGTAACGGGCGTTTCCGGATCAGGGAAAAGCTCGTTGGTGATAGAAACCTTATTCAGCATGGCCAAGACGGGTTTAAGTAAAAGACTTGCCGGCACTAAATTCGAGGATACGATCCTGACCGGGCTTAATCTTATCGATAAAATGATTGATATAGATCAGAGCCCGATAGGCAGAACGCCCCGCTCTAACCCGGCAACGTATACCGGAGTCTTTACACCGATTCGAGATCTGTTCTCCCGTCTGCCGGAATCAAGATCGAGGGGCTACAAGCCGGGCCGGTTCAGCTTTAATATTAAAGGTGGCCGGTGCGAGGCGTGTGAGGGTGAAGGGCTCAACAAGATTGCCATGCACTTTCTGCCAGACATTTACGTCGAGTGCGAAACATGTCGTGGGCGGCGGTACAATAGCGAGACTCTGGAAATAAAATATCGGGACAAAAATATCCAGGATGTCCTGCTCATGACCGTTGAAGAGGCGCTTGATTTTTTCCAAAACGTGCCCCCGGTCAAAAATAAACTGCAGACATTGTATGATGTGGGCCTCACCTATATTTCGCTGGGGCAGTCGTCGGTTACGCTGTCCGGTGGTGAGGCGCAAAGGGTGAAGCTGGCCAAGGAATTGTCCGGCAGAAGCAGCGGTAAGACGCTCTATATCCTCGATGAACCGACCACCGGCCTGCATCCAGCCGATATCCAGCATCTGCTTGATGTGCTGGGTATCCTGGTTAACCAGGGCAACACAGTCATTGTCATCGAACATAATCTCGATGTGATTAAAACCGCCGACTGGATAATTGATGTCGGGCCGGAAGGCGGTGAAGGCGGCGGTGAGATTGTGGCGGTTGGTTCGCCGGAAGATCTAACCGGAGTCGAAAAATCCTATACCGGGCACTTCCTTAAACAGGTTTTGCCATAATTGCCATTTCAACTATATCAAGGAGTATCATGGTAGAAAAAACAGAAAACGAAAATGTCGATAAGCCGCAATTCAGAATGCAGAAAATGTATGTCAAGGATCTGTCATTTGAAAATCCGAATGCACCGGCGGTATTTACCGATCGGCAGAAGATGGATCCCTCGGTTGAGGTAAACCTGCAGCTCAATAATAAACAGATTGATGCCGACCACTATGAAGTCAGCCTGCATATCACTTCAAAAGTTTCCTCGAAAGAAGACAGCAAGGTCCTGTTTATTCTTGAAATAGAGCATGCTGCGGCTTTTTTGCTGAAAAATATTCCGGATGAACATATGCCGATGCTGCTCGGGGTAGACTGCCCGACGCTGCTGTTCCCATTTACCAGGCAGATCGTCAGCCAGGTTTCAATAGATGGTGGTTTCGTCCCGTTTTTGATGGAACCGGTAAATTTTATGGCCCTTTTTCAGAATGCCCAGAAGAAAAAAGAAGAAACCAAAAATTGATGGTATCGTAAAACAATATATGGTTCCCAAGGGGACCATGGGAACCAGCGAAAACACGCACTAATAAAAAGAGGGGATGTCGGCTTAATGCCGACATCCCCTCTTTTTATTAGTTAAAAGATTGCCTTATAGACCGTAGGCAACAAAATGATTGACGAGGGTGGTTACGCTTTTATCAACGGCGGTTTCAAAAAGAGTGTCGTATTGATTGTCGGCAACGACTGATTCCGGAGAAACCTGAACTTTTACTCTATTGGTCCAGATAACATTGCCGGTTGCCGCCTCCTGCACCCACATTCGTATTTGCACCGTGCCCTCACCATCTACCGGGCCTTGACCTGAAATGAGATCGGCGGAGAGTGATCCGTCTCTGTTATCATAGCTGTCTGAGTCGGCATAACCAAAAACTGCCCGACCGGTGCTTTCGAAAATTACGGGCAGGAAACCTCTTCGGTTGGGTGCCCATGAAGTTCCCTGTCTGGTTTTGAATTCAAGGATTCGGCCTCTGACAATATAATCAGCCTTGAATTGACGACCAATCTGGGTGACGGTTTCGCTGTCCAGACCGTGGGTTCCGGAGGAACTATCGACAAATTGCGAGTTATCGTTTTCAACCAGGGTCATATATGTCTTAATCTCAGATTTCATTGCATCGGACCAATCGTTGGTCAGCTCGTCGGACAGAGAACTTTTATTGACTCCGATAATCTTTTCATTGACCAGATAGTCAAAGACATCTTCCTGGATAGGCAGACTGAATCCATTAACGACCAGGCGATCGGTGAGGGCTTCGGTGACCAGCATATTTCTTCGCTGGGCGGAAGCCAGATTCCCTTCAGAGTAATCAGCAAAGGGCAGAATGACGATGCTTTTACAATTTCCCGCGGCATTGGCGGAGGGTCCGTCAGGCACGTTCAATGTTTCCACGACTACTTGCCCTTTTCCGCAACCGGCTAATAATAATGCTAAAACTCCGATGACAAGATATTTCAGCCTATCCATATTTGTTCTCCCTACTGAAAAAAATAGATTCATATTTGAAAAAATTAAATGATTCTCGGTCGCAACAAGACTATCAATTCACGTTTAAGATGTTTTTTCTCTTGGTAGCCGAAGAGGTACTTAAGCATCGGGACATCACCAAGACCGGGGGCAAACTCGCCTTTATTTTGATTTGTGTCGCTGATGAGTCCGCCGATCACCAGCATCTCGCCATCTTTGACTTTCACCGTGGTGCTCATTTCCCGAACATTGATTATCGGTAATCCAACTTCCCCCAGACCGACTTGTTTATAATCAATGGGTTCAACCAGTTCCGAGGTGACGGGCACAAGATTAAGGATGATTTGATTGTTATCGAGAATATTGGCGGTCAATGCCAGGCCGACGCCGGAGAGGGCGCGGGCTGTAGTCGCCGTGTACGATATGGTGCCATTGTCGTTTCCGGAAACATCTGACGTGATTTCATCAATATAGGTAACATTACGGCCGACAGTCAACAGTGCCGGCTGGCCGTTTAAAACACTCAGTCGGGGATTTGACAGTATCTTTGCATCGCCTTGTTCATTAAGGGCATTGAGGAATAGGGTGAAATTAGCTGTGTCCAGGGTAATATTTGACACAAATTGACCTGATCCCGGCCAGACTTGACCGGCGGCACCAAACCCCATCGATCCACTGATAGGAAAATCCTTCAGAACTTTGGACCAGTTGATGCCGAGACTGGAGTTGTCGGTAAGCTGAACTTCTATTATTTTCGCTTCAATGGAGATCTGTTTGTACAATTCCGTCTTTAAGGTGTGAAAGTATACCTCAAGTTTATCCATAAGCGGGCGAGGTGCGGTGACAGTAATTAAGCCAACCGGTTTATCGATAAAATAGGTGTTGCCTCCGGAAGATCGGCGAAATGTTGCGGTTGCCTCTTGTTTTGACAGGGTGGCGTCTGTGGTCCCTCCCTCTGGAGGAGTATTGACCGGGGTGTTTTGATCGGATTTCCGGACATCGGTACTTTCGACTGTTTCGGTGCTCCAAATATTAAGGATAGCATTCAGGTTATTTTCGATGCTGTTCCAGGTATTGAATTCAATGCCGCCAGGCGTTCCGTCTTTATGTTGATTGACCGATACCCCGTCTGTTGATAAGGAAATTTCCCCGGCGACATTGGTATTCCCTTCGCCACCCGTGCTGCCTAAGACATCGCCACCGGTCTTGGTCTGGTAGGCCTGTTTAATAAACGGCATGGCGATATGAAATTGCCGGGTTTCTTTGTACTTGACGATGATGGTCGAACCCTGCATCTCATGGTAGTAGTCAACCTGCCGGAGCATATTGTCGAGGGCGCCGTAAAAATCGTCGTTGGCACTGATGTTCACATCGACCAGCACATTTTTGTCGACATCGCTCGCCCAGGAAACGTTCATGTTTTTAAGGGCAGCCAGGCGCTTGATAATATCCCAGAGCGGCTGTGGCCCTCGGGTAGAGGTGATCCGGGCGCCAACCTTCAGCTTGCTTTCTTCGGCGATGGTAATGTCTTCTTTTTCGTCCTTGTCAACCACATAGGATGCGCTCTGGTACCTGACCGGTAGAGTGGCGGGCATTGCCGGTGCGGTAACTGTTGCCGGCTGCACTGCTTCCTGCGCCAGATCAGCACTCTGGTCTTTGGGTCGATCGCTGGCGCACGAGCTGAGCATCAATGAAAGTAGCAAGAGGCTACTGAGAAAAAAACTAGAGTGTCGGTACTTCATAAAAACCTCTTGGACTGAAGATTTTAAGAGAGAGTCAGATTCCATATAAAGTTAATTAAGTGTCTTGGCAGCAAGCGTCTTGGTCGCCAGGCGACTGGTAATATACTGCTGCAGATCCGAACGCATGGGAAAACCAGATGCGAGAACTGCCTGATACTGCCGAACAGCTTCGTTTGAGCGGGCCAGCTTGTCGAAAATACGCGCCTTGGCCACCATCGTGTCAAGCGTCTCGCCGTAATAAGAATGGTATTTATCGAGCAGCTTGAGTGCCGCTTCGTTCTGACCGTTGTTTTCACTGAAGGCGGCAAAACTGAGCAGCGCTTCCTTCATCGGCGGGGAATCACTGATGGACTGGGTGAAGTATTCTTTAGCTTCTGGAATTCTCTGCATATTGGCTGAGCCGATGGCGGCATAGAGAGCTGCCTGGGTGTTCTTCGGATCGTGCTTCAAGCTTTCTTTGGCATAGTAGACCGCTTTGGCGTTCATCCCGAGGTTGACCAAATAGAGAGTTGCCAGCCGGTTGGTGATCTTGGCATTATCCGGCCAAAGTTCAAAGGCTTTGGCATACAGATCAGCGGCCTCCTGGAATTGCTCTCGGTTCTCAAGATTCTGCGCGGTGGCCATATACTCTTTAGCCTGCATGATTTCATCGGATTGGGTAGCCGATTTCTCAATAACCAGTGCTTCCTGTTCGATAACCTTAATATCGGCTTCGAAAGCGAGATTGTCTTCAGCCCGGGTCGGCCAGATGAAAGCTTTCTTGCTCGGGTAGATGACGATGGTATTAAAACGCTCTTCTTTCTTCAGATCCATCAGATTGAGAATGATATCCAGGGCAAAATCCCAGGGCACATCAGTCAGGGCCAGGGTCAAAACCCCTTTGACGTCTTCGTCGACGATAATATTCAGGTCGGTGATCTGCCGGAACAGACGGAAAACATTGTGAATGTCGATCTTATAAAAATCGACGCTGATCTGCTGTTTTTTGTAACCGGAAAAAGAAAAATCTTCCTTCAGGGTGGTGGCCTTTTTTGCAGTCTTGCCGGCAGTTTTCTTATCCGGTACCTGGCTGAGTAACTGCTCTGAGGAGCCGATAAGCTTATCAAGAGTACTGTCGGCAGATACCGCAGCCGGTGCCTTATCCTTCTCGCCCGAGCCTGCATCAGCCGCCATCGCCGTAGCCTTGGTCAATGCCGCCGGAAAAAATTTGATCAGCAGGTCGTTGCCGGTTTTATTCACCGTATAGTCATGGCTGTCGGCCAGGGTAAATTCAAACCGCATATGCGGTGGAACCTGGTCTTTGGCATCAGACACCTGCAAAGTGGCGATATCGTTTTTCGGGAGTTGTGCTCTTTCCGCTGAAAGATTAGTGCCGTAAAATGCTCCGGCAACATCAACAACGACCCTGAATGGGGCAAATCGCTCAGTGACATTATATATCGGCGGGGTTTTGCCGGTAATTTTGTAACTGATCGTATTATCTGCCACTGCAACCGCAATATCGGCCATTTCGTAGGAAACATCTGTTCCAGACTGCGCTCTTTCCGCCTGAAATACGAATAAGGTGCAAAATGCGATGAAAACAGCCGGTTTTATTTGTTCTAGCCATTTAAGCATTTTCTATTCATCTCCCTCTTTCTTGAGTGTCATCACAACGTTCGTGATGATTTCCTTTCCTGCTCGCGTTACGGCAGTCTCTTCAATAATTACGGCATTCGGGTCAATTTCTTTAACGACGCCCCGTCGGCCAATTTTAGTACCTTTAAGGAGGACATATCCCTTGCCGGTAAAGTCTTCTACCATGGCTACATCGTCCTTGTCTTTTCTGAGTGTTGCGACCAGGGTAAGCTGCCCGGGCTCAAAGAGCTGCATTCCCGTAAGGGGCTGGTTATCCTCGATGATTTCATTCATATCAGCCGATGACGTCGCGGCCTTTTCCGTGATAAATGGAACAAACGGATCAACTCTGCTTTCCAACTGGTATTCAAAGTGTGCAGCAACTCCGGTTATCGGCACGGCAGCATTAGACGAAACGGTGTTTTCTGTGGCCGTAGCCGGAGTCAGCGTGCCCACGAGACTGCCGGTGATAAACAGTGCACAGAGCATTTTCCTGCCGAAAACATGGGCCGAAAGAGGCGAGTGTCGATGATCAATTAAACGCGTCATGGATTTCACTTTTTAGGTGGTTTTGGTAATTCAACATTGGTGAAACGATAGGTGACCAGTTGGCAGTCCGAGTTCAGCAGCATTTCTGCGCCTTCTTTTTTTGGTGAACTCATTTTCACATTGGTAACCGATACAATTCGCTCGAGTTTACTAACCTGATCAAAGAAGTAGCCCATATTGTGATAGGGCCCCCGGACATTGATCGTCACCGGGATCTCCGCATAGAAGTCTTTGGGGACGTCGGCAAGAGGTTTAAAGGTCAGGAAGTCGAGTCCGGCATTTCTCCCTAAGGCAGAGATGTCTTTAAGAAGTTTGGGAATTTCTTTTTCTTTGGGCAGCAGCACCGCCGTCGCTAAAAACAGCTCTTCCGCTTCATCCAGTTCTTGTTGAAATTTAGCCAGATTGGCTGCTTTCAATTTGACTTCCTGCACCTGTTTTGCAAGCGTCGTTTTCTGTTGACTGAGGTTGTCAATCTGCTTGGCTTTTTGCTGGTAATAAGCAAAATAAAAAATCACCATGGGGATAAGAATAATGCTTACCGTAATGCCCAGTTTTATTTTGGGTGCTAGAGGTATGTATTTCTCGTCTATAAAATTTGCCAGGGCTGCGTTGCTCGTTTTCATACGCTCATATCAGGAAAGTATTTTCGAACGTTATTTCGTGTCGGTAAGTGCAGGAGCCGGTTGTTCAGGCTGTGCAACCACACAAATCAATTCAAAGCTTTTCAAATTTCTACCGGAGACGATTTTCAGCGACGACCCGGCCAGAGTAACATCCTGCACAAACGGGGACTCTTTCAAGTTGTCCATGAACTGGGCTATGGTCTGGTTGTCAAGCGCTACTCCGGAAACCCGTAAGGAAGAAGTCTGCTGCTGGAGAGATTCAAGCCACAGGCGCTGATTATCGACACGGTTGGCAACTTCGTCGAGAACACGCACGGTGAGGGAAGATTCCATTTTCAGTTTATTGATTATTTCGGTTCTTCTAACCAGCTCTTCACGCTCTTTTTTCAGCGTTTCAATTTTCTTCAAGGTTGGGGTGTAAGAATCCTTTTCTTTCTGCAGTGTTGCTATATCTGACTGATAATTCGATATTTTTTGCGCCTGCAAAGCTCCGGTAATCCCTAAGGCGGCAAGAACCAGGAGAAACAGGAGGCACAAGCCAAAAAGCTGTTTTCTGGCTTTGGCTCTTTTCTTAAGTTGCCGAACCGGCAGCAGGTTGATTTTAAGCATACTGAACCCTTGACAATGTAAAAGTGTTATATAACAGAGGGCCTGAGGGCTATTCCGGTGGCTATAGCCATTTCCGGGCCAATATTAGCGAGATACTCGGGGTCGATCTTTTTACTGTTGGCGCTCATATGCAGAAACGGGTTAAACAGTTCAACCTGCAACTCTGTTTCCTGAGCGAGAAAATCGATGAGGCCGGATACCTTCGCACCGCCACCGCTCAAGATCAGCTTTTTAAGCGGTTGATCCGGATTATTGGCATGGTAAAGGTCGATAGCTTTTTTGATTTCCAGTATCCACTGGGTGCAGGTCGTTGAAAAAATTTCTTCAATTTCTTCCCGTTTATCTTCACTGGGGATGGAACCTAACTTAAGTGCTTCGGCTTCTTCGAATTCGATATCAAAGGTGTTTTGAATCTGCTCGGTCAATTGCCTGCTGCCGACAATGATATCGCGGGCTACTACCGATATTCCCTGGGCTAGAATATTGATGCTCATTTTCGAGGCACCGATATCGACTAATGCCACATTTTCGTTTTTCTGATAGTTGTATTCATAGGTGTTTTCCAGGGCGAATCCATCGACATCGACAATAACCGGATTGAGATTGAGGCCACGAAGCATGTCGAGATAATCGTCGACTATTTCTTTTTTGGCAGCAACCAGCATGACATCAGTTCTGTCGGCATCTTGATGACCGGTTTTTAGATCCTGAAAATCCAGATAGACATCTTCAATATCAAAGGGGATGTATTGCTCGGCCTCGGCCATGATGTGCTCTTCAAGCTGGGCCTCTTCCATTACCGCTAAATTGACTTTCTTGACGATGACCGAATAGCCGGAAATAGAAAAGCCAACTTTTTTATTTTTAATCTTCAGATTTTGAAAAAGATCAGCAATTGCTTTGCTGACTATTTCGGGATCGTTGAGGGTCCCATCCTCCACCGCGCCTTCCGGTAAAACGGTACTGCCGAGATTGACAATCGTATAGCCGCCCGAGGCTTGTTGCAACTGACAAACCTTGACGGCATGAGATCCGATGTCAAGACCAACGACCAGCTCATTTTGAGATAGAAACGGCAAATTCATGGCAGACAAAATGGCAGAAATTAATAAAAACGGCAAAAAAATAAATTAGGCCGAGCTTGTACTAAAAATACTTACTTTTCGTGTACATATGAACATTAGGTCACAGAAAAAAAAAATTGTCAAGGAAAGTGCGTCAGTTATTTTCGAAAATAATTTATTTGCAGGGAGGGCAAATGAAACTTTGAAATGGAGTGGGTTTTTAATGTAAAATACGGCCCGGTATTGCAGGTTGGGAGTCTTCGAGGAAGGGGTGGCTGGTGGGGAAATTAATGCATTGGCCGCTCGTTTTTGTTGTAATCCTCCACGGAACTCGCTTGTAATTAGTCTGTATTTCAAGTAGTTTTGCGGGGGAATTTGCAGTACCTTGATTAATCATCCACATGAGGTTGACTTTGTCCAGAATAGGGAAAAATAAATCTGTTTTCAGGGAGTATTTTGAGGCGATCTGCGTCGCCATTCTCCTGGCACTTTTTATCCGTACATTTGTTGTGCAGGCATTTAAAATCCCGTCGGGTTCCATGCTGCCGACCTTGCAGATTGGTGATCATCTGCTAGTTAATAAATTTATCTACGGGATAAGGATGCCTTTCACCGGCAAGATTCTGGTGCCGATCAGCCACCCGAAATACGGCGATGTCGTGGTGTTTCGTTTCCCCAAGGACCGCTCGGTTGACTATATCAAAAGGGTCATCGGCACTCCGGGTGATACGGTAGAAGTTAAAGACAAAAAGGTCTTTATAAACGGCCAGCCGGTGGCAAACAGCCATGCCCATTTCAGCTCAAATATGATGCTCAGCGCCAAGGCCAGCCCCAGGGATAATTTCGGTCCGGTTCTGGTTCCCGACGATCATCTCTTCGTTATGGGCGACAACCGTGATAACAGCTATGACAGCCGGTTCTGGGGATTTGTTGATCAGCGGGACGTCCTGGGCAAAGCTTTTATTCTTTACTGGTCGTGGGATATCGATAAGCCGCTGCTGTCTGTCGATCGTTTTACCTCCATCAGATTTGGCCGGTTGGGGCATCTCATTCACTGATCGTAAATGGCCTGACCGACAACGAGCAGGGTAGGGAACGGACGACTTTTATCTCCTGCGGGCTTATCTCGGCCTGATAGGCAAGCACCATGACTCCTGCTGCCGCAGCCTGCTGTAATGCCTCGCCATAGACGGAGTCGATATGGGCAGCCGGACAAAAACGGTCGGCGTCTGTTCGCTGTACCAGAAAAAAAATACAGGTTTTTTCTCCCAGCTCGAGAAGACGTATCAGTTCATGCAGATGTTTGGTTCCCCGTGTCGTTACCGCATCTGGAAACATCGCCCAGCCGTTCACCGCCAGCGAGCAGTTTTTTACTTCAATGAAGGTAGAATTTGCGGTAGAGCTCGCGCCATGCAGCACCTGCAGGTCGAGACGAGTATGGTCGGAGGTTTTAATCTCGGTCTTGACTGCCTGTATGTCTCTCAATTCAGCGATTTGCCCTTTGGTTAAAGCTTCCGCCACCAATTTATTCGTCCGCGCGGTATTGACTCCCACCCAGGTTGAATTATCTTTAACTATTTCAAGTGTAAACGGATATTTTCGTTTTGGATTATCCGAAATGGACAGACCGACCCTGCTGTCCGGGTCCGAGCATCTGAGCATGGTGCCGGTGTTAGGGCAGTGGGCGGTAATTATTTGGCCGTTGTCCAGGCGTACATCCGCCAGAAAACGTTTATACCTTTTGATCAGGGTGCCTTGCACCAGTGGGGATGTAAATCGCATGGGAATGAGCCTGGAAATAGCCTTACTGATATCGCATCTTAAGGTTGCTTAACCTTCCTGTTAGTGCTACAAATTATATGGATTGCCCCGTTAAAAAGAGGGGATACCGGTTCCAATCTACTAGGATAGAGGAGGTATAGCTATGAAATTAGGCATCAACGGCTTGGGCAGAATCGGAAAACTTACCATCTGGCACCACGTATCACGAAAGCATTTTTCCGGAATTGTCGCCAATATCGGCCGCGAAGTCGGTTGTGGGCTTGAGGATCTCGCGGCAAGTCTGGAAAGAGATTCGACCTATGGCCGTTTGGGGAGCTATTTACATGGTCATAAATGTCCTCGGGTCATCGAAGAATTAAATGAAGAAAAAGGCACAATGCTGATTAATGGCGTGCCGGTGACCATTTTGCGTTCGACCAGAAACCCCGGCGAAATCGCCTGGCAGGATGAGGGAGTGCGACTGGTCGTCGACACCACCGGGGTCTTTACCGATCCGACCACCGATGCCGACAATGCCAAAGGTGCCCTCAGAGGACATATGCAGGCCGGAGCCGAGAAGGTTATTTTGTCTGCGCCTTTCAAAATCAAGTCTAAAGGGCTGGATATGCCGGAGGATGCCATAACGACCATTATGGGCATCAATGAAGAGATGTATAACCCCGCCCGGCATTCGCTCATCTCGGCCGCCTCCTGCACTACTACCTGCCTGTCCTATATGATCAAACCACTTATGGAAAAAGTCGGGGCGGACAAGATCCTTAGCGCCTCGATGGTGACCGTGCACGCGGCAACCGGTAGCCAGCAGGTGCTTGATAGGCTGCCGAAGGCCGCAGCCGTTGATTTACGCAAGAATCGCTCTATTTTAAATAACATTATCCTAACCACCACCGGCGCCGCCAAGGCCCTGTCGCTGGTCATCCCGGAAATGGCGTCAATCGGCTTTATGGCGGAATCGGTGCGTATTCCGACCTCCTCGGGCTCACTTATTATTTTAGTGTTGAACTTGCAGGACGACCTGGAGAGCCCGATAAAACGGCGTGATATTAATGATATTTATAAAGAATATGCAGCTAACAATCATTACCTGCTGTTTTCGGAAAATCAGAATGTGTCGTCGGACATCCTTGGTTCTCCGGCGGCAGCGGCGGTGATTGAAGGCACGGAGACGCATACCCGGACCGCCAATATCCAGGTCAATCTGGCCAAAGTCAAGGCGGATAGCCTGGTGGCCGGAGCCGATCCCATCCTCAATGTACCGGTAACGCAGGCCGTGGTGTATGGCTGGTACGATAATGAGCTGGGCAGTTATACCAATATGCTCGGCGATCTGACCGTGCAGGTCGGCGAAGGGCTGTTTTAGACAGGATTGGTATCAATACGATGCATGCTGCCAACCGATTTGGCTGAGATTGCGGTGCTGGAGCAGGAAAATCCGTCCCCCTGGTCGATGAACTTGCTGGTGCAGGAGTTGGCGATTAAAGGGGCAATGCAATATGTGGCGGAAGGACTGGATGGGCGGTTGGACGGCTGGTGCGCCTGCCGCGTGCTGTGGCCTGAGGCCGAACTGCTGAAGGTTGCCGTAAGGCAACACTGCCGCCGTGAGGGCATCGGTGGTTTGCTGCTGCAGCACCTTTTTGAGGTCTTGCAGAAAAGACGAATCGCCGGCTTGTTTCTTGAAGTCCGGGCGGAAAACCTGTCTGCGGTGGGTTTTTATAAAAAACATGGTTTCATCCAGGTGGGATTGAGGCCTGACTACTATACCGATCCACCGGACAAGGCAATGATCCTTCAAAAGGATTTGTTGGCATAAACCTGATTATTTTAAGAAAAAAAGAGGTATGAGATGAAATCTATTCAGGATCTTCAATTACCGGGTAAACGGGTGTTGCTGCGTGCTGATTTCAATGTGCCGATGGACGAGCACAGGCAGATCTCCGACAACATCCGCATTCGTATGGTACTGCCGACAATCCGTTATATCGTCGAGGCGAAAGGGCGGCTTATTATCGCTTCGCATATGGGACGACCCAAGGGCAAAAAGGCGGAAGAATTCAGCCTCGCCCCGGTGGCAAGGCACCTGGAATCGCTTCTTGGCACCAAGGTGACCCTGGCGCCCGATTGTATTGGCGAGGCAGTGGAAAAGATGGTGCAAAAGATGGCCGATGGCGAGATTATCCTGCTCGAAAATCTGCGCTTTCATACCGGCGAGACGGACAATGATCCGAATTTTTCCGAGCAGTTGGCCCGATTGGCCGATGTCTATGTCAACGATGCTTTTGCCGTTTCCCACAGGGCTCATGCCTCGGTGGTCGGGGTAACTGAGCGCATTGCTGAGAAAGCTGCCGGTTTTCTGCTGCAGAAGGAGATGGATTATTTCCATAAATCTCTTGATGAACCGGTGCGGCCACTAGTCGCTCTTATCGGCGGAGCAAAGGTTTCCTCGAAGTTGGGCGCTCTGCAGAACATGTTGGGCAAGGTCGATTCGATGATCATCGGCGGCGCGATGGCCAATACCTTTTTAAAGAGCATGGGTGTTGACGTCGGGGCCTCCAAAGTCGAAGATGATCTGCTCGACAGCGCCAAACAGTTTGTTACGGCGGCGGAAGAAAAAGGGGTAAAACTTTACTTCCCCGTTGATTTTGTGGTTGCCGACCGCTTTGCCGCCGATGCGGTAACAAAGAACGTTACCTTCCGGGATATTCCATCCGGTTGGATGGCGCTTGATATTGGCCCGGCTTCGACCATTTTGTTTAGCGAAGCACTTGATGACGCCAGGACAATTATTTGGAACGGCCCCATGGGCGCCTTTGAAATGGACGCCTTTGCCAGGGGCACAATGGCGATGTGTCAGCGTGTGGCCTCGGCGCATGCGCTGTCGATTGTTGGTGGTGGTGACTCGAATGCAGCGGTGAAAAAATCCGGCGAAGAGAAAAACATTTCGTATATGTCTACCGGCGGCGGTGCCTTTTTGGAACTGATGGAAGGAAAAACCCTGCCCGGTGTGGCCGCCCTGGGGTAATGAACCTACAAGAATCGGGAGGGAGAGATGGGAAAGCGAAAAGCGTTAATAGCCGGTAACTGGAAGATGTACAACACCGTGATCGAAGGATGTCATCTGGCAGCCGATATATCGCGGGAATGTACTGGTCTTACCGATCGCGAGGTACTGGTGGCGCCTCCTGCCACTATCTTGAGCGAGGTCTGTCATATTTTAAAAGATGGCCCGATTATCGTTGGTTGCCAGAATGTCTGCTGGGAGGATCGAGGCGCATTTACCGGGGAGATCTCGCCAACTATGGTCAAAGATGCCGGTGGCAAGGCGGCTCTTGCCGGACACTCCGAGCGCCGGCAGATATTTGGCGAAACGGATGAGCTGATCAATAAGCGTCTTAAAGGCGGCCTGTTTTTTGGTCTGCTGATGATTCTCTGCATTGGCGAGACCCTGGTTGAACGTGAAGACGAAAGAACCTTTGCCGTTCTGGAAGAGCAGATGAAAAAAGGCTTGGCCGGGGTAAGTGCCGACGATATGGGTAAGGTGGTCATAGCCTATGAACCGGTGTGGGCCATCGGCACCGGCAAGACGGCCAGTAAGGAGCAGGCACAAGAAGCCCACGCTTTTATAAGAGGAGTGCTTGAACAAATTTTTCAGAAAAACATTGCTGAGCAGACCCGAATATTGTATGGTGGCTCGGTTAAGCCTACCAACATTGATGAACTCATGGCCCAGGCGGATATAGATGGTGCCCTGGTTGGTGGCGCTGCCCTCGATGCGAAGTCATTTGGGCGCATAATTAATTTTAAATAATCTTTACTCTGTTAAACCTTAATTCTTTTATTCATGGATACTTTACTTACCATTGTACACGTTGTTGTCTGCCTTTTTCTGGTCGGCATAGTTTTGCTCCAGCATGGTAAAGGTGCGGATATCGGCGCTACATTTGGGGGTTCCAGCCAATCACTGTTTGGTACGGAAGGTCCTTTGCCGCTCCTTAATAAAATAACCACCGCTGCGGCTATCATTTTTATGTTGACTTCCGTAACCTTAGCGTATATTTCATCGCAAAACAGTACGACATCCGTGATGAGCGATATAAGCGTCAGCAAGCCGGCAGCGCAGGTTGAAGTCGCCAAACCCCTGGCCACGGAAGATAAAGTCATGGATAAACCGGCGGAACAAGCAAAAGCTGCAACCGAAGCAGCAAAAGAGCCTGAGAAGAAACAATAAATTAGTGCCGGAGTGGTGGAATTGGTAGACGCGCACGCTTGAGGGGCGTGTGGGGAGACCCGTGTCGGTTCGACTCCGACCTTCGGCACCATTGCTTTACTAAGCCCTTGCAATCGCAAGGGCTTTCTTTTTGACATCGGTTGTGAGTCCATAACCGTACACAATTTCGATACAAATCCGGGTGTCCTTCCTTATGGAGTACACCATGAAATCAAGTTCCCATCTTGTCGTAGTTACACTCAAAACGACTAAAGTAGTTTTCTGCAACATCTAGGAAGATGAAGATCCACCTTCTTTAGTCTTTTGCGTCATTGATTATGAATACGACAGCAGCTTAGATCATCCGCTTCTGCCAGCTATAATCTGGTCGGGACCTGACAAAAATGGAACAACTTAGACCTCATTTATAGCTTCAATCTATTCCGAGTCGGCTATGAACAGAACGTGAGAGCGTTGCAGGAACTACAGTTAAATTTGACAAAACTATTTTCGACTGTCGCCTGCCCATCGTCATCAATCTGCTATCAATAAAGACGTCCATCACCAGAGACGATATGACGAACAAGAGGCATGTGCCTGTTTTCCAGATCTCATCGCCTTGCCCAGCATTAAAGGTAATGGGATGAAATTAATGGAATTGTTTTGAAACTGGCGCAAAAGACCACCGGCTCCAGTTGTCAGCATGAACAAGAATTACTATTTGTATTTGATAGTATTACTCAATGCATCAATAGAGGCTTCGCAAATAAGCTGGGCAAAGAAAATAACGTAATCAATTCAATGTGAAGCACATTCTTATCGAAAAATAAAAAGGTGAATTATGCTACAGAGAATCAGTCGAATTACATTACTTTTGTGTATCGGCATACCGGCCTTGTCTAGTTGGTCGGTCGTACAGGCAGAAGTGTCCAAAGAAAAGACAACCATCCTCGTCAATGTCGACAACTTTAATAGAGCACAGACGGACTTTGAATACTCCGGTATAATTAAGCAAGCCGGTGGTATCAATAAGGTCCACAGTAATCGGGCACCTACCCCGATCGACAAACAGAATATTATTCGAATGAACCGGGATACCCTTTACAGCACGGGTGTTATTAACATCTCTAAGGGTGCTACTGTGACGATGCCGGAGAGTGGTAAGCGCTATATGTCGCTTATGATCATTAACAATGATGGCTATGTTAATGATGTCTATTACGGCGCTGGTTCTTATAAATTAACAATGGAGAAGTTTGCCACTCCGTTCGTCGGCGTGGTCATCCGCACGCTTGCGAACCCTGAAGATCCAAAAGATCTGGCAACAGCGCACAAACTTCAGGATCAGATTCAGATTGCCGCAGGATCTGACGAACCATTCGTTTTACCGAATTACAACAAAGCCAGCTATGAGGCGACGCTTGAGCCCATTCTTGACTTGGCTAAAGGACTGAAGCGATATACCAAGACCTTTGGCTCCAGGGAGGAGGTCAACCCGGTTCATTTTATGATCGGCACGGCTTCCGCCTGGGGTGGTCTGCCGGACAGTGCTGCCCAGTACATAAACGTGCAACCCGACCTGCCGGTTGGCAAATATGAACTCACGGTAAAGGATGTTCCGGTTAAGGGCTTCTGGTCTATAAGCCTCTACAATGCACAAGGCTACTTCCAGCAGAATGAGCTCAATGCCTACAGTCTCAATAATCTGACCGCGAAACCAAACAGTGATGGATCCTACACCGTCCGTTTCGGGGGTTGCACGGCGAGTATCGAGAACTGCCTGCCGATCATGGACGGTTGGAATTACGCCGTCAGAATGTACGAACCGAGTAAAGCGATTATTGATGGTACATGGACATTTCCGGGACCACCGAAACCAAGAAACACCTGATGAAAAACTGTAAAATCTTCGTTTCTGTTAAGAAGTCGTTAAATAAAGGTCGCTAAGGAGAATGTAAATAATGAAAAGCAATATTATCGCTTTAGTGCTCGCCGGTACGCTCACTGTTGCGAGCGCGAATGTACAGGCAGAAAACTCCGGGGAATCCATGAAAACCTAGGCTGCATCGATCCCGGACACTGTCCGGACGGCAGCAGGTGAGCTGAAATTCTTCGATGGTGTGCCGATAGGCGACACCAACCAGTTGGTCTATGATTATCTGGATCGCTCGCGTGGGCTTGGTGTCTATCTTGACAAAGTCGGCGCCGTATCTATCTACAGCGTACTCGCTGGTATGGCTGAGCAAGGTGCCGATGCACCGAACAAGATCGCTATCTGGGAACAGCTGATGGACTCCCGGACGCCCGTCATTACCTCCAACACGTCTACGATGTATGCCTATGCTCCCACGGACCTTGCCAACGATGGCCCAACCGTTATCGAGGTGCCACCCGGAATGCTCGGCTTCCTCGACGATGCCTGGCAAAGGTTTGTCGGTAATATCGGCATCACCGGACCAGACAAAGGTAAAGGTGGCAAGTACCTCGTCCTGCCACCCGGTTATGAGGGCGAGGTGCCAGACGGGTTTTTCCTGCTGAAGCCTCCAACCAACAGGAATTTTCTCTTTCTACGTGGGTCCATTAAGGATGGTCTGATGGCGGCTGCTGATAACTTCAAATCCGGACTACGGATCTATCCATTGAAAGATGCAGCCAATCCGGCATCAACTCAGTTCATTAACATGTCCGGCAGATCGTTTAGCACTATATTCCCGAGTAATTTAGATTACTTCAAGATTTTAAACACCATCATTCAGGAGGAGCCTATTGATGCGATAGGGCCGGAAGTTCGCGGTTACATAGCCGCGATTGGCATCGTCAAAGGCCAGCCATTTAATCCCGATGACAGGATGAAGAAGATTCTGGCCGAAGCGGCAACGCTGGGCAACGCCGCCGGACGTTCCATCACATATGACCCACGCATATCCGGGGTATACATTTACCCTGATACGAAGAGCAATTGGGTAACGGCCTATGCGAACAGGAACACTTCCTTCGAAACGGATGGCGCAATGGGGCTCGATGCAAGAGTGCTGTTCTACTACAACGCAGGTGGTGTGACGCCTGCCATGGCGACGACTCATGTAGGCGCCGGCTCCGATTACGCACTGGCTTTTCTGGATAACAAAGACAACCCTTTCGATGGTTCGAAGACCTACAAGTTGCATTTGCCACCCAATGTACCTGTGAACGACTTCTGGGCGGTGACGCTCTATGACACCCAGACGCGCACACAATTACAGACCAGCCAGCTCTTCCCGACTGTCGGCAGCCAAACCAAGGGGATGAAGAAGAACGCGGATGGCTCTTATGATGTCTATTTCGCGCCGAAAGCACCTGAAGGCAAAGAGGGCAATTGGCTGCAGACGAATACGGGCAAGAGCTGGTTCGCCATCCTGCGCATGTACGGCCCGCTGGAGCCATGGATCAAGAAGACCTGGCGTCCCGGCGAAATCGAAATGATGCATTAGCCTGATAGTGCCCTGAGCCAAAGCAGGCCTTATGGCAACAGCGCCGCCGAGGCCGTTTACCCGCTGACCCGCGTGGACGGCAATGGCGAGACACTCGATTGCAGCAAGAACAACTACACCATTACCTTCCCGGCAGGACAATACCCGCCGGTGAATGCCTTCTGGTCGGTCACCATGTATGATGGCAAGTGCCAGTATCTGATCAAAAACCCGATCAACCGCTACCTCATCAATTCGCCGATGCTTCCGAACATGAAGAAGAATGTCGATGGATCCTTGACGATCTACATCCAGAAGGATTCGCCGGGTGCAGACAAGGAGGCCAATTGGCTGCCCGTACCGAACGATACGGTGTATCTCGTGATGCGCCTCTATTGGCCCAAGACCGAAAAGCCCTCCGTCCTGCCGGCAGGCAAAGGCACCTGGGCGCCACCTGGCATCGTCAAAGTAAACTGATTCGATTATTAGGCTGAGCAGGGCGCCAACGCTCTAAGAAAAATCGCCGTCTGGGAACAACTGATGGATTTCAGGACTCTGGTCGTCACTTCCAACACATCGACGATGCTTGGCAGCGCTTTGTCGGCAGCATGGGTGTCACCTAGCCGGATAAGGGCAAGGACGATATGTACCAGGTAACGGCTCAGCTGATGGTTTTCACGGGTTTCAGGGAGGGAATTTTTCATTACGATGTATTTTCATTGCGGGTTTCTCCTGCTGTGATAAAGGGAGGACTCTGTCAAGTCAAACCGATGGCCTAATTAGACTGTCTAATTCTCTTTTCCACCACAGGTGACATTCTTGGACAGCATTGGACGGAGATTTTCTTGTCCTTTGCCGCTAAAATGTCATAATTCGACCTTCGCACCATCTTTAAAACCCGTACCCGTCAACGGTTTGCGGGTTTTGTTGTATTAATCAGCAATGGACATCGCACAGAGTTTTAAGACCAATGTAATTGCCGACAGTAAACAAAAAATTATGTATAAAAATATTGACAGAGGTAAATCAATAAGGTAATTTTGTTCGCCTTGTCCTATGGCGATGTAGCTCAGATGGTTAGAGCATGCGGCTCATATCCGCAGTGTCCGGGGTTCAATTCCCTGCATCGCCACCAGATCATCATCCGGCAACGTCCGGCTTTATATATAAACCCGCTATTCCTTAAGGAATGCGGGTTTTTTGTTGTCTAATGACATCCATGTTGATACAGTAAGATCCTACAGTTTTGGGGGTGTTGGGGGTATGTGGCCTTTGGCCAAAACGAGATACCCCCAAAAGTGGAGGAAACCCAATGCCAAAAAGGATTACACCGCTTTCTGATACCAAGATTAGAACAATAAAACCAACTGAAAAACCGCGAAAGTTCTTTGACGGCGGTGGACTTTTTCTGTTGGTCACCCCGACTGGAGGAAAGTTCTGGCGCCTCAAATACCGTTTTGGGGGTACGGAGAAGTTGCTCTCCCTTGGCGCATACCCCCCAAATATCTCTTGCCGAGATCAGGCAGAAGCGCGATCAGGCACTCGCCATGATTGCCAACAAGGTCGATCCCGGCAACATCAAAAAAGCACAAAAGGCGGCAGAGACCGAAGAGAGTGAGACCTTTGAGGTCATCGCCCGAGAATGGTATGCTAAATTTTCTCCGTCGTGGGCTGTCAGTCACAGTACCAAAGTCATCAGGCGGCTGGAACTCTATGTCTTCCCCTGGATGGGTAATAGGCCGATCAAATCTATCCTGGCCCAGGATCTTCTGACAGTATTGCGCAGAATCGAAGCGAAAGGCACGCTTGAGACGGCACATCGGACCCAACAGACCTGCGGCCAGATTTTCCGGTATGCAGTAGCAACCGGCAGGGCCGAGCGTGACCCGTCAGGAGATCTGCGCGGCGCCCTTCCTCCGGCCAGTGCAAAGCATATGGTCACCATCACCGAACCGAAGGAAATTGCCGGGTTATTGCACTCAACTGATTCCTATCGAGGCAGTATTGTTACCCGTTGCGCCCTGCAGCTGGCTCCACTTGTGTTTGTCCGGCCAGGAGAACTTCGACATGCCGAATGGTCTGAGATTAATTTCGAGACAGAGGAATGGCGAATCCCAGCGGAGAAGATGAAGGCGGGGACCTTGCATATAGTTCCCTTATCACGGCAAGCGCTGTTGGTACTGCGGAAGATCCAGCCCCTGACTGGGAAAGGCAGGTATGTCTTCCCGAGCCCCCGGACAGCAATAAGACCGATGAGTGATAATGCCGTTTTGTCCACCCTTCGATGCATGGGATATGCCAAAAATGAGATGAGCGGCCACGGCTTTGAAGTATGGCCAGCACACTATTGAATGAACAGGGATGGAATCGGGACGCAATTGAGAGAAAGCTTGCCCATGCAGAGAGAAACAGTGTTCGCGCCGCCTATAATTACGCAGAATTTATGCCGGAGCGTACGAAGATGATGCAGGCTTGGGGTAACTACTTGGACGGACTTAAGGGCAAATCAAGATCAACTAATTAAAATGACATTGACATTTCGCCAAATATCTTGTTCGTAATGACTGTAATGTGTTTAATTCGGTCAAATCAATGACGGAAATATATGTATATTGTGCAACGACAGTTAGAAAATCTACGAAAGGCCGTGCAGCCCGGCAAGGTAGCCGTTATCTATGGTGCCCGGCGGACCGGCAAGACGACTTTGCTACAGGAGTTTTTGAAAACGGAGGAAGAGCCCTACCTGCTGGTCAGCGGCGAAGACATCACTGTGCAGGGTTATCTGGCCAGCCAGTCGGTGGAAAAACTCACCGCATTTGTCGGCCGTAATAGGCTCCTTGTCGTAGATGAGGCTCAAAAAGTTGAACAGATCGGCCTCAACCTCAAATTGATTGTTGACCATATTCCAGGCATCAGAATCATCGCAACAGGTTCCTCGTCATTTGATCTGGCGCAACGCCTCGGCGAACCTCTGACCGGTAGAAAGACCACCTTGAAACTTTTCCCCCTGGCTCAGATGGAGATCGGCCAGACAGAACAGCGTCACCAGACCGATGCTAATCTGGAAAGCCGCCTTATTTATGGTTCGTATCCCGAGGTGGTACTGACTCCGGATAATCAGGCCAGGGAAGAATATCTAAAAGAGATTGTCGCCTCTTACCTATATAAGGACATCCTGGAACTGGATGGTATTCGACATTCTGCCAAGATCAGCCGCCTGTTGCAGCTCATCGCCTTTCAGATCGGCAAGGAAGTATCCTACACCGAACTGGCCGGCAACCTAAGCATGAGCAAAAATACGGCTGAGCGATATCTTGATCTGCTTGAAAAAGCCTTTGTCATTCAGAAGCTTTCAGGTTTTAGTCGCAATATGCGAAATGAAATAACCAAAAATTGCCGCTATTTTTTCCTCGACAACGGAATCCGAAACGCTTTAATAAACAACTTTAACCCCCTGCAACTGCGAAACGATGTCGGCGAACTCTGGGAGAATTACCTGGTGCTTGAAAGGCTTAAACGACAAGAGTATTTGCGACAGACCGCTAATAATTATTTCTGGCGTACCTATCGGCAACAGGAGTTGGACCTTGTCGAGGAGCGCCTGGGGAACCTGTATGGTTATGAGATGAAATGGGGCAAGGCCAAGGTTAAGCCACCCACCGAATGGCGAGCCGCCTATCCTGAGGCCGGGTTTAATCTGGTGAATAAAGAGAACTATCTGGAATTTATTGGTGGGGAGTGAAATTACATCTTCTGATACCTCAACATAGAGACAGGATAACGAATCTTATTAACCCTATGCTAACACCAATAATCAAACAATCCAGCACATCAACTGCTTGTAATTTAGAGACATAGAACCAATTGATATGAATCAAATAACTTCACACCTTGATAAGTCACAGCTCAACAATCTCGCAGACGAAATCTGGAAGTCGGCGGAGAGGCTCCGTGGCAAATTCAAGGCGAATGAATACCAGACCGTTATTCTCCCTATTATCACCATCCGGCGGCTGGAGGGTGTGCTGATCACATGGCGTGAGGAGAAGGCCGCAGAGATACGGGCCAAGCGCAAAAAACATTGACCGAGGCACGCAGACGTGGTGAACGTATACGGCTAGACAAATGGAGCAATTATTCAGATACCTTTTTCTAGATTACAATGGACCTGCTGGCGCGAGTTGACAATATGCCATGATTACTGATTATGATTCATTTCTTCATGTTGCAGAGGACGGCCGTATTTGGTGGTTACTAAAGGATGCTATTCGCTTGGGGGCGGGATTTCTTCCTGTGCGTGATGACCACCAGACGCTGATAGCAGAACTACGGGCGCCCAACGACCGTGCCCGGGTGAATGAAAGGTCCTTAATTGGCGCTTTCGGGAATGCCAGGTTGGTTATAGAACGACCGATGATTTTTGAGCGGGATGGGTTTCGTTATGTTGATGCCGATGGCTTTTTATCCTGGCTTTCGCAATACATCGAACAGACGCAAGCGAAGATCACGTTCCCTGATAAGCTCGCTAGGCAAGTCAAAATGGCCAAGGTTAAGGAAGCAGCATTACGGCCGTCAGTGGTAGATCAGGAGTTTAAGAGCCTGACTCTCGCTCTTGATGACTGGTTTGACAAAAATCTGGACGATCTTCCAATAGACTTACAGCAGCGTGTTGAACAGGAATTTATTCCGATGATTTGGGATGTGTTGTCGGCTGATCAGCGGCACAACCAAGCAATAAAGTTAGACTACCAGTGCGACCCTTCCACCGAAAAGGAGCGACAGTACTGGTGGAAATTTTTCTCGCGACTGCATAAACTCCGGGAAGAGGAGGAACAGTCGTGCCCTTCCTTCTGCTCATCCATTGCAAGGCCGAGCGCGAACCTCGTTTTTTACGCAGATTTGCCTGCTTCACCAGCATCGGTTTGAAATTTACCAAACTTCGGGAAATGCAACATCGACAAAGGTGCTTTCCATTTTGAATTTGTGCCCCCGTTCCATTGATGCAAGGTGAAGGAAGACCTCTTTAAGTTCTTTGTCGGCACAATTCTCGGCCAGGGCCATATATTTTTTCATGGCAATTTCTTCATTTTTCATGGCAATGCCAATAGCTGACTTCATGTCCATTCCTGTTGTTACTTGCGGCATTTCGATGGTTTCGGACACTTTATAATCTTTTTCAAAATTGAAATATGACGTGTCCATTTTTTCATTATTTAAAATACCTCTCAGGGTTTGCTCATGTTTTGCTTCTTCATCGGCAAATTTCTTAAACAGTTCCTGGTAATGGGGATCCGTCATTTTCTCTGCGACTTTTCCATAAAAGTTTTTTGCATCAATTTCACTTTGAATAGCATCTGAAATCGTCTCTTTATATTTTTCTAAATCCATAACAATCCCCCTTTCTTAAAAAAATAGTTGTTAAAAACATTAAACCGTCCATGTGTATATTTAACGAATGTCTGTTTTAAAACCAAGTTTTTTATTCGATCTCATCTCACATATTGACGCTTTCTGCCGTTTGACCTCATCGCCTCAATACCTGGTGGATTCCAGCTCCCCTTTCCAACCGGCAGTGAAGAAATGTACAGACAAGGCAGACTTAACCAGTTTGGATCGTTTTACAGTGCCGCTCCGCAGAACTTGCAGTGCCTGGCGTCTGCATCATGTCCTTCAGCGTTACACTCCGGGCAAACCTGAGTTGAAACTTTACGGCTGAAAACCTCCGACATGCCCACTGTTACGATGCCTGTAGGTACGGCGATAATCCCATAGCCGAGAATCATTACAAACGAAGCAATTGTCTGACCCAAGGCTGTTTGTGGAGAGATGTCCCCGTATCCGACGGTTGTCATGGTAACGATTGCCCAGTAGATGCTGCGCGGAATGCTGGTGAATCCATTTTCTCTGCCCTCAATGACATACACCAGTGAGCCAAAAATAACCACAAGGGTCAATACGGTGAAGAGGAAGACGGAAATTTTGCGGCTGCTCGCTTGAAGTGCCTTGATGAGAAGTTTTGACTCTCCGAGATAATTTGCCAGTTTCAGTATACGAAAGATGCGCAGTATCCGTAAGATCCTGATAACTAGCAAATACTGAGTTCCGGGCAGAAATAGGCTGATGTATGTTGGGATTATTGCAAGTAAATCAACCACACCATAAAAACTCATCGCGTATTTGAGTGGGCTGTATACACACAGAAGTCGCAAAACATATTCTACAGTGAAGAGAATTGTAAAAAACCATTCTATCTTGTAGAGCAGGCTGCCGTACTGGGATCCTACCGCAGCAATGCTATCTAGCATGACAACCAATACGCTTGCCAGAACACTGATGATAAGTAATACATCAAATGCCTTACCGGTCGGAGTTTCGGCCTCGAAGATTACTTCATACAATACCGTCCGCCAACGTGCGCGGGAAGGCGGTTTTTTCTGGTAACCATCTTTCTGACGTTTCATTGTATTGCTTCCTAAGTTCACTGTTACCCCTATGAACGGTCTTCACGTTTTTGCGATGGCGGTTCACGATCGCTCTCATCTTCGTCGACTGGCTCGGCGGAGAGCCCTTCGGACGTCTCCCACACCTGCGCCTCAATGGAGCCCGCCTCGACAGAGCCCCTCGGCGGATAGTCGAGAGTACCGCCGAGCTGCTCAATTCTGTCGGGAGAAAGTCTTGGAAAGGGCAGCTTGCCAGCTTTGCGCCAGGATTCAACTTCTTTCACAGCCGTCTTGCCACGCTCAAGGTCAAGCCCGTCGTCGCGTCCCATGTAGAGGGTCTGTGAAGGAAAGGCAAAGCCGCTTCCCGAATTCTTAACTATGTCGCTCATTCGCAGCAAGACGTCTTCGCGTATGGCGTGGTATTCGTTGAAGTCTCGGGTCAGCGCATATATTCGAACGCCAATATCGAGGGAAGATTGACCAAAATCTGCGAAGCGCACGCGCACCGTTTCGGAGTCGATCTTGGGATGGGCATGGAGCATCTCGCGAAACTTGGCCAGCACATAGCGCAATTGATCATTTTCGGTCTCGTAGCGTAAACCGATAGTCGTGGTGATCAGCATCCGATCGCATTTCGCCCAGTTGATCAGCTGCATATCGGCAAGGGCAGAGTTGGGAATCGAAATCAAAGTGCGATCGATTGCCCGGATCTTGGACGTACGCACACCGATGCTTTCGACGGTGCCGGTTTTATCACCGAACGAGCAGAAATCGCCGATCCGCACAGGCTGGTCAAGATAGAGCATGATGCCGCCGATCAGGTTTTCAAGAGTCGGGCGAATCGCAAGCGCGACTGCCAAACCGCCAATACCAAGTCCAGCCACAACGCTATAGAGAGGCAACCCCAGATTCTGTGCGGCATTACCGATGATCACCACGCTGACCAAGGTTCCGATGGTACGGGCGCCAATGCGCCAGAGATGGGCGTCGAAGCTGTCTGCATCGATATCCCGCGCCTGGACAATACGCTCGAAAATTGCCAGAATAATCAGCCATAAAAGCCAGACCGCGGCAGCATTTATAAAAATGGTTGCTGTATCGTTAACCATGTTCGAGAATGTGCCTGAAACAAAGATCTGGTGGTTAGTGAAATCTTTTAGGCTCCAGACAACCACGAGGACCGCGATTGGTGTCAGGGCACGACGCAGCAGGAAGCCGACCCGATTTTTGGTTTCGCAGCGATTGATCGCACGGTGAAGGACGAACAGAAGGAGCGCTGCAAGAGTACTAATAAGGACCACTGCCATGACTTTCCATTTTGGTGTATCCAGCCAGAAGTTGCGCAGACTCTGGGGAACACTTCTGAGCACCGCCGCCGGGATCATCGGTCCGGTCCACTGGGGAATAGCTTGATGCCAGCTAATGATTGGCAAAGACGTTTGCAGAGGCAGATTCTTAATAGCTTGGTAGAAACGCGGCGCCGCCATTAACGTGCGCTCGCTGAACAGAAACTCCCCCTCACGCGCTCCAACGTCGACCCGGACGATCCGGATCGGGGTAGCGGGGATGCGCCATTTCGTGGGTGATACATCATCGTCGAAGGCCTCTTCGCCAGGAACACTTGCAAGGTTGGGCAAATCGACACGGCCAAGGATGTCGAGCAAATATGCAATTGTGTCTGTTCCGATCTCAAAGCGATTTGATGGTGGAACAGAGGACAGGTCAAGCAGCGCGTGGATCTGGGCGTTAATCACCTGCAATTTTTCGGCAAGTTCATTGGATTTGTTCGACATATAGGTTTGTAAGGTTTCTTCTAACTCGTCTCTGAGGCGAAGAAAAGATGTGAGCGTGGCACGCGGGCTGTCTGTTCGGATGGGTTTGATTGTGGGGGTATCGCTGGCAGCCTGCTGGGTCGCTGCGAACATATCATCCCCGTCCGATGTGCTTTCTGTCGTTTCCTGGGCGTGAATAAAAGTCGCGGCGCAGCAAATCAAGACAAGGGCAAGAAAGCACCGAAAAACAGTGGAACAATTACATTTCGTGTACAGATTATACACAGAGAACTCCTTATGTTGCATAATAACATCAAATTGGTAAGAGTGGGAACGATCTTACTGCTCCCCACGGAAACCCTAAAAAAAGTGATGCGTCCAGACGTCCTGCAAGATGACGAACAGGAACGCAGTTGAACAGC
>CAVPXN010000003.1:330000-434035 GCA_963709745.1 uncultured delta proteobacterium | reverse complement strand
TTTCAGCCCGGACCATATTTCCCACGAAGAACTGGTCAGCCGGCTAAACGATGCCGTTAAAGTACCAGGCCTTGTCAATAGCTGGACCATGCCGATAAAGGGACGCATGGACATGCTTACCACTGGTGTCCGGACGCCGATCGGCATTAAAATTTCCGGATCCGACGTGGCCACCATCGAGGACATAGGCTCAAAAATTGAAGCCCTTTTACCGGCTGTGAAAGGAACCCGCAGTGCCTTTGCCGAACGAACCGGCAGCGGCTATTTTCTTGACTTCATATGGGATCGGGAACAATTGGCCTTTGCCGGTCTGACTATGGAGCAGGCCCAGGCAGCCGTGCAGAATGCCATCGGTGGTGAAACAATTACCACCACCGTGGAAGGAAGAGAACGTTATACCGTCAACGTGCGTTACCTGCGTGATTTCAGGCAGGACATGGCAAGTCTTGCCAGGGTGCTGGTCAGCGATGCTACCGGGAAAAAACAGATCCCCATTGGCCAACTCGCCGAAATTAAAGTCACCAGCGGACCCTCGATGATCCGCAACGAAGATGGCTTGCTTACCGGATACGTCTATGTCGACATGGCCGGTCGTGACCCGCGGGGTTATATTGATGAAGCGAATCAATTGATTCGCAGTAAAGTACAATTGCCTCCCGGCTATGCTGTTTCCTGGAGCGGCCAATTCGAGGCGATGGAGAGGGTTGCTGAACGTTTGAAAACAGTCCTGCCAATCACGGTGTTTTTTATTTTCCTGCTGCTTTATCTCAACACCCGCTCAGTGACCAAGACCTGTATCGTCTTATTGGCGGTACCCTTTTCTTGTATAGGCGCGGTCTGGTTGCTTTATCTTCTTGGCTACAATATGAGTATCGCGGTCTGGGTCGGTTTGATTGCACTGCTCGGTGTCGATGCGGAAACCGGTGTTTTTATGCTGCTTTACCTCGATATTGCTTACGAACAGGCTAAAAAAGAGGGGCGGATGCGCAATCTTGCCGATCTGCGCAAGGCCGTTATGGATGGTGCGGTAACGCGTCTGCGACCGAAATTTATGACCACGGCCACCACCTTTCTGGGTCTTGTGCCGATAATGTTTTCCATCGGCACAGGTTCCGATGTGATGAAGCGGATTGTCGCACCTTTGATCGGCGGTATCTTTACCTCTTTTTTATTGGAACTTCTCGTCTATCCAGTTATATATGAAACCTGGAAGTGGAACAGCGAGGTGAAAAAAATCAGAAAAACCGAAGGACATTAATTGAGAGGCAACCTGCAGATAAGCTGCAGGAAGCAGAAACTTTAATCCATGAGGAGATCTTAATGAACAAATCAATTTTATCACTGGTTTTATCCGTATTCCTGCTGTCAATTGCCGGAATGGTCCTCGCTGAGAATGATATACAGCAGGTGCCAACCTGTTTACACTGCGGCATGGACAGAGCTAAATTTGCCCACAGCAGGATGTTTGTGGTCTACGATGATGGAACAACCATCGGCACCTGCAGTATTCATTGCCTGGCAATTGATCTCGCCGTCAATATCGATAAAACGCCGCAATCAATTCAGGTCGGCGACTTTAACAGCAAAACCCTGATCAATGCCGAACAGGCATTCTGGGTTGTCGGTGGAAACATGCCCGGAGTCATGTCGAAAAATGCCAAATGGGCCTTTGCCGAAAAAGCGGATGCAGAAAAATTCATTACCGCTAATGGCGGAACTCTCGCAAGCTTTGATGAAGCAATGAAAGCCACTTATGAAGACATGTATGCCGATACTAAAATGATTCGTGAAAAGCGAAAAATGATGAAGATGAAAATGAAAGGCGCTGCAAAGCAGTAACATTTTATTGCTCAAAAGGAGGTAGCATGCAGGCTCTTCGCGTGATCGTTGTGACTATGCTGTTGCTGGCCGGATTCCCGCTGACGGGAGAAACGTCGACCATTACCGCGGCAAAGACCGACAAATGTCCGGTCTGCGGCATGTTTGTTGCCAAATATCCTGATTTTCTTGCCAAAATCATCTTTACCGACGGGAGCTATGCCGTCTTTGACGGCGCCAAGGATATGTTCAAGTATTACTTCAATCTTAAAAAATACTCCGCTGCCAAAGAGATATCCGATATCGCCTCTATCGCCGTCACGGATTATTACGAGATGTCATCGATAGATGGACGAGAAGCCTGGTTTGTGATCGGCAGCGATGTGTATGGTCCGATGGGCCGGGAACTTATGCCGTTTGCAGAAAAAGCAGATGCTCAAGGTTTTATGAAGGATCACTCGGGCAAGAAAATCCTTCGGTTTGAAGAGGTGACACCAGATACTATCAAAAGGTTGGATTCATCTTGGTAAGAAACTCTAATTTATTTATCGGCGGTATTCTTCTTGGGATACTTCTTATGTGTCTGATGTTTGTTGATGCTGCGATAAGCCGGCGAATTGACGGAAACCTGGTTGAGAAACGGCGTGAAATGGTCAGGGTGCTGGGTCTGACCGATCTGTGTCTCTTTACTGAGGCCAGATATACCCGGCACCCAAGCATGGCGGACAGGCATACGCCATTTCAGAATCACCCCCTGGCGCTTGAGCATTTTCCTTCAGGTTCGCTGATGGTGGTACCACCTCAACTGCGTTTACCGGCATCTCGATAAAAATATGAGTTACCTGGCAAAGCAAAGATATATTCTCGATCTGGCTCTTTCTTCCATGAAGCGGAGAAAAGGAAAGAACGCCGCTTTGGTGACGGTTTATGCCTTTGTTCTCTTTCTTCTTGCCTCCGTGCTTTTTTCAGCCGACTCTTTAAGGCAGGAAGCAAAGAGTATCCTGCAGGATGCTCCCGAGATGACGGTGCAGAAGTTGGTAGCGGGGCGACAGGATCTGATTCCCATAAGCTATATCGACTCGATCAGGCAGATTCGCGGCGTGCAATCAGTGGAACCTCGTTTCTGGGGATATTATTTTGACTCCTTCAGCGGTGCCAATTACACACTGATGGTCAATGCGGCATTAAATGATCACCCGGGAGAAATCATTATCGGCACAGGCTTAGCAAAGCGGAGCGCACCAGAAGGACCGGAACAAGTGGTAAGGGAAAAAAGCATCATCCCCTTTAAGACCTCTGAGGGCTCCGTTCTGCCCCTGAAGGTGGCCGGATTCCTTCCTTCCACCTCTGAGCTGGTTTCCGCCGATCTGGTACTGATGTCTGAAAAAGACTTCAGAAAAATATTTACTCTCGCCAATGGCCAGGCAACCGATCTGATACTGAGGGTTGGAAACAGCAAAGAATTGGCCACCATAGCCACCAAGATTACCGAACTCCATCCCGATACCCGACCGATCCTGCGAGAAGATATCCTGCGAACATATGAGGCAATCTTCGACTGGCGTGGAGGGGTAATCATCATGGTTTTATCAGGGGCTCTCTTTGCCTTCATTATCCTCGCCTGGGATAAGGCGACGGGACTTACTGCAGAGGAAAAACGCGAAATAGGCATCCTCAAGGCGGTCGGCTGGGAAACTTCGGATATCCTCCTGATGAAATTCTGGGAAGGTTCTGCTGTCTCATTGACCTCATTTTTCATCGGAGTAATCCTGGCCTACCTGCATATATTTGTCGGATCGGCCATACTCTTTGAACCGGTACTGAAAGGATGGTCGGTCCTCTATCCAAATTTTCGGCTCACTCCATATATCAGTATCTATCAGATTGCGACTCTGTTTTTTTTAACTGTCCTGCCCTATACCGTGATAACCATAATACCCTCATGGCGCTCCGCAACTATAGATCCCGATTCAGTCATGAGGTTATAGCAGGATGATCCGTCTCCAGGATATTCGTAAAGTTTATAACGCCGGCAAGCCCAATGAATTTGTTGCCATTGACGGTATCAATCTCTCCTTGGATTTTTGCAAGGTAACAGCATTGACTGGGCCAAGTGGTTCAGGAAAAACCACGCTGCTCAGCATTCTGGGTTGCATGGCCAGACCGACATCCGGGCGGGTTATCCTGCAAGACAAGGAGATGACCAGTCTTCCCGAGCGCTTTCTCACGGAGATCAGGCGGCAGACCTTCGGCATTATTTTTCAACAGTTCAATCTCATCAAAGGCCTGACTCCTCTGGAAAATGTCATGATCCCTGCCTATCCCAAAGGGGAGAAATTCTCTCTTCTGCATAAACGGGCCATGGCTTTGCTTGAGATGTTGAATCTGGCCAACAAGGCACAGTCGAAGGTGGAGTGGCTTTCCGGCGGAGAGGCGCAGCGAACAGCCATTGCCAGGGCATTAATCAATAATCCGGCCATCGTCATTGCCGATGAACCTACCGCCCACCTGGACACCAATCTATCCAGGGAATTCATGGAAATCATGCGGCAGCTTAAAAAAGAAGGCAAGACTATCGTTATTGCCAGCCATGATCCGATGGTCTATCAATCAGATGTTGTCGACCGGGTTATTGAAATGCGGGACGGAAAGATCATCTCGACCGGGGACAACGTTTCATGATTTTTCAACCCGGTATTATGGCCCTCCTTGTCGGTTCGAGTCTGACGGTCTCGATGTTGGCCTACTCTGCCTATGAAGGTGGGCGAATCATTCGTAACTGGGATATTAAAAGCGGCAGTGAACTCCAGCTGGAACTGGAACGAAAAACCTATCTGGTTTCAACGTTCATGAGTTATGCCATGGGATTCCAGCTTCTTTCGCTGTTTCTCTTTATTTATACCGCCGACACGCTCAGTTCTCTTTTTATTGGGGCCATGTGTGCAGCCGGGAGCCTTCATGTCAATGGATTTGGCTATCCGGCCTTAATTCTAAAAATTATAAACTGTTTGCTGGCCGGCTTGTGGCTTATCGTCAATTTTGTCGATAACAAAGCTTATGATTACCCATTGATCCGAATCAAGTATTGGTTTTTGTTTTGCATCACTCCTCTGCTCCTGCTCGAAGCAATTATTCAGGGCTTGTATTTCCTGGATTTGCAACCCAATATAATTACTTCCTGTTGCAGTGTACTATTCGCTTCGGACGCCCCGACAGTTATGGCAGATCTTTTGGCCGTGCCTCTCGGTCCGGCACAGATAATTTTTTTCTCAAGTATTTCAATTACTCTCATATCAGGGCTCTATGTGTACGTGAAAAAAAAAGGTGTCATCTTTTTTTTCATCGCCGCATTTATCAATTTTATTATCTCTATTATTGCCCTGATCTCGTTTATCAGTATTTATTTTTATGAGCTGCCGACCCACCACTGCCCCTTCTGCATTTTGCATCAGGAGTATGGATATGTTGGTTATCTGCTCTATTTAACACTTTTAATTGGCGCCATTTTCGGAATGGGTACCGGTATCATTCATCCGTTCTGTAAGATTTCCAGCCTGCGTAAGATTATACCGCCTTTACAACAGAAACTTGCCCTGATTTCGATCACAGCCACTGGCGCTTTTTGCTTGATCGCCGGGTATGGTATGTTGTCTTCTAACCTGAGTATGGGTGGATATTGATATCAAAAAAGAGGGTAGGATGCATAAAATAACTCAATTAAGGTTGATGCTTTGGCCGATACTCATGTTGCTTGGATCCGCAATGTTTGTGACGGCGGGTGAAATAACCCCGCAATTGCAAAGTGTAATTGACGCAACGAGCGCAAAAGAGAAAGTTGCTGTAATTATTCAGCTGAAAACTCAGGTGGACAGAAAGCAATTTAGAAAATTAACCAAAAAGCTACGCCGGATTAAACTTGTCCAAAAGCTCAAGCAACAGGCTGGTACAGATCATTTGGCATTGAGGTCGTATCTGCAGAGCAATGGCGGTAAAGATATGCGGAGTTTGTGGATCATTAACAGTTTCGCAGTTAAGGTGAAGCCCAGTGTGATCAAAAAAATAGCGGAACGTCCCGAGGTTCAGGAAATTCGTCTGGATACGCCGGTTCCTCTGGTCGTCGATACCAGTTCAGCGATATCCATTGTCCCGTGGAACTTAGAAATGCTGCATGCTGATCAAGCCTGGGCAGAGGGAATAGAAGGGCAGGGAGTGGTGGTCGCCTCCATGGACAGTGGAGTTGATTTTAACCATATTGCTCTTAAAGGTAATTGGCGCGGTGGGACGAATAGCTGGTTTGATCCTCATGGTCAACACTCTGAGCCCTTTGACAATGATGGCCATGGTACAAAAACCATGGGTATTATGGTCGGCCGGAATCCTGGTGAAACTCCTATGGGCATGGCCCCAGAGGCGAAATGGATCGCGGTAAAGATTTTCAATGACTCGGGAATCGCGTTATTTAGTGATATTCATGCAGGCTTTCAATGGCTGCTCGATCCAGATCACGATCCGAGTACCGACGATGCCCCGGATATTGTCAATAACTCCTGGGGGTATCCAAATACCATAAATACCTGTCAGACCGAGTTTCAAACCGATATACAAATCTTGCGTATTTGGATATTAATGTCGTCTTTGCTGCCGGCAACCAATTGGGGGGGCGGGGCCAGCCTCCAGCATTAGTCCTGCAAATAACATTGGGGCGTTAGCTGTAGGAGCCGTTGAACAGTCGGGAACAATTGCATCATTCAGCAACCAGGGACCATCCGCCTGTGGACAGGGTGGAATTTATCCTGGCGCAGTTGCCCCTGGATCACAGGTGAGCACGGCTGATCTTACCTCAGGAGGCGTTTACCCCACCGCTACTGCACTTGTCAGTGGTACCTCCTTTGCCGCACCTCATGTCAGCGGTGCAATGGCATTGCTGTTGAGCAGCAACCCTAAGCTCACTCCCGATGATCTGGAATCAGCCATAACACAATCGTCTACGGACCTCGGTATCAATGGCGCAGATAATGTCTATGGCTATGGCCTCGTCAATGTGGCAAATGCCCTGGCTTTTCTGGCTTTCGGAGCTCAATGCTCTGATGCAGATGAGGATGGTTACTTTGCCGAGCCCAATTGTGGAACGCCAATTGACTGCGATGATACAAATCCTGATGTTTTTCCTGGCGCCACTGGAATTTGTGCACCGACGATTCTGACTGCGAGTGCGGCACTTATACCCCCTGCCAACACCAGTATGAATGTTGCATTGACCTGGGGTGATGTCACGGGTGAGACCTAGTACAAAATCCAATGGAGTAATGACAACTTCGCCACTATCGCTGGGACGAGGTGGATCGCTGCTAACAAAACGACAAGTACTGTGTCTAATCTAACGGCTGGAACCTGGCAATTTCGGGTTGGTGCTTATACCACAGCAGGGACTATCGTGGTCGACACCGGTTACTGTAGACAGCTCCACAACCGGTCGCGGCACCGACGATTCTGACAGCGAGTGCGGCACTTATACCCCCTGCCAACACCAGTATGAATGTTGTATTGACTTGGGGTGATGTTACAGGTGAGACCTGTTACAAAATCCAATGGAGTAATGACAACTTCGCCACTATCGCTGGGATCGGGTGGATTGCTGCTAACCATAACGACAAGAACTGTGTATAATTTAACGGCTGGAACCTGGAAATTTCGGGTTGGTGCTTATACCACAGCAGGAACTATCGTGGTCGACACCGGTTACTGTAGACAGCTCCACAACCGGTCGCGGCACCGACGATTCTGACAGCGAGTGCGGCACTTATACCCCCTGCCAACACCAGTATGAATGTTGTATTGACCTGGGGTGATGTTACGGGTGAGACCTATTACAAAATCCAATGGAGTAATGACAACTTCACCACTATCGCTGGGACGGAGTGGATTGCTGCTAACCAAACAACAAGATACTGTGTCTAATTTAACGGCTGGAACCTGGCAATTTCGGGTTGGTGCTTATACCGCAGCAGGGACTATCGTGGTCGACACCGTTTACTGTAGACAGCTCCACAACCGCTCGCGGCACCGACGATTCTCGACAGCGAGTGCGGCACTTATACTCCCTGCCAACACCAATATGAATGTTGTATTGACCTGGGGTGATGTAACGGGTGAGACCTATTACAAAATCCAATGGAGTAATGATAACTTCGCCACTATCGCTGGGACGAGATGGGTCGTTGCTAACCAAACGACAAGTACTGTGTATAATCTAACGGCTGGAACCTGGCAATTTCGGGTTGGTGCTTATACCGCAGCAGGGACTATGTGGTCAACACCGTATACTGTAGCTGCTCCATAAATGCAGCACTCTCACCGCCGGCCATTTGTCGGCGGAATTTTTATGTTGGTATTTATTGTTGTTGCTTTGTAACATTTTGCCTGCCTAACCAGACATCTTCATTAAATTCTATGCATAAGCTGCCTCATTCTTGAGCCAGCTTAGTCCTTTAGTATTTCGGTTCATATGTTCGTGTTAACTAGAACTGAAGTTGTCGCCTTTTTCTTTTCCAGTCATCTCGATCACTAACCTGAGAAATCTCTGTCTTGTGCATTTAATATCAGGATGTTAAAATCTTTAAAATCTTGCAGTCACAAAACTAACAAGTCCTGCTGTAAGGCATCTGGCTCTATTGCCTTCTCCTCTTTTGCTAAGTAAGCGAGTTATTAAAACCATCTTCCCATTCCGTGTTGACCCGACCTGCGGCGCTTTGAATTTCGCCCTCGCTGGGTTTGTCGGGCAGCCAATGCCCTCTTTGTCGGCACTATCCACGCGGAAGAGAAACACCCGCTCAGCTGCATACTGATTGCAGCATAGCGGCCGGTGGCTGAATGGGCCCTGCGGTGGAAATGGTTGGTCGCAGTTACTGCCCTGTTGATGATGATAGTCACTATTCCGGTGTTTTTAAAACTGGGTACCGAGTTTATGCCACCACTGGAAGAAGGATCGATATTCTTTATGCCGACCACCATGCCGGGTATATCTATCGGGGAGGCGCAAAAATTACTGCAGAACACGGATCGAATCATCAAACAGTTTCCCGAGGTCGAGCGGGTCCTGGGAAAAGCAGGACGCGCGGAGACCTCCACCGACCCGGCACCGCTTTCCATGCTGGAAACCGTGATCATTCTGCGACCGAAAGATCAGTGGCGAACGTTCGACACCTGGTATTCCTCCTGGGATGAGGCTTTTGCGAGCATAATTCAATGCAGCGAGTGCCAGCTTGGAGCTTGTAAAATCAAGAGTGACAACGGCGAGATGACACCCCGGAGCCGTGGGGGTCTGTTCTATGGCCGGTCAAGGAGGCCAAATGATTCCGACGTAACGGAATGCCAGTGCCGCTCACGCTGCCATGGGTAAGTAGGTAGTGGTATAAATGCGCCGCGCGTCGGGAAAATATGCTGCCAATCAATCTGCGCACCGCTGAGCATTGCCTGGCTGCAGGCCTTCCAGACTCGTTCCGGCTCATTTTTGTGATTGGCGGCGGTGCAGACAATGCGGCCCTCGATATCCATGTCCTTCAGGCAGGAATTAATATAGCTTCGCAATACCGGATGCGGGCCGACCTCAATAAAAATATTCGTGCCATCGGCCAAAAGATTTTTGATCGCCTGCTCGAAAAGCACTGGTTGTCGAATATTGTTCCACCAATATTCGGCATTCAGTTCCGCGCCATTGACAAGTTTGCCGGTGACGGTGGAATAAAAGGGGACATCACATTTACGTGGCTTGATGTCCGCCAGGGCGGCCCGGACCCCGATCTCGATTTCGTTCATGGTTCGGCTGTGAAATGCGTAGTCGATATCGAGGCGTCTCTGGAAGATTTTACCGGCACCGAGGTGCGCTTCCAACTGGAGCAGCGCGTCAGCGCCGCCGGCAATGGTAACGCCCCGTGAGCTGTTGATTCCGGCAAGAGTGAGTGTCGGCCAGAGACCAAGATCAAGAAGCACCGCCATCGCCGCATCACGGCCGAGGCCAATGGCGGTCATCGCTCCCTTGCCTTTGACCGTGGCCTGGAGTTGACTGCGGTGAAAGATCACCTCAATTGCCGCCTCAAGCGTCAAGGCGCCTGCGGCCCAGGCCGCGGCCACCTCGCCGACGCTGTGTCCGGCCACGGCAACAGGGGTAAGACCATGATGTCTGAGCATCTGGGTCACGCCGACCTGGAACGCAAACAGGGCCGGCTGGGCGAATTCGGTATAGGCATACCGGCCCTGGCCATTTTTTCCGGCCAGCTCGTCGGCAAGGGAGAAGTCGGCATGACGACGAAAGAGCGCATCTACTTCCTCGATTGCCCTGCGAAAAAGTGGCTCTTCCTTGAGCAGCTGCCCACCCATTCCAGGCCATTGCGAACCATTGCCGGAATAAATAAAAGCCGCTCCGCGCGCGCCTTTAACCGCGACCCCTGTTTTCAGCGCTGGAAGCTCCGACTTGCCTTCGGCATAACTGAGAAGATCATCGGCAATGCCGGCGGTCGTCGCCCCGTGGACCAGCAACCGATGCTCGTGCATATCGCGGGCAAAGGCGGCATTGTAGGCAATATCATAGAGGTCGTTGTCGTTGCTGTCTTTTAGAAAGCGTGAAAAATCGCCTGCCGCCTGCTTGAGAGCAATCTCGTCTTTGGCGGAAAGCAGGATCGGCAGGAAGGCGTCTTTGGCGTCTTTAGCAGGCTTGCCAGAACGCGGCCTTTGCCTCTCATGACTTTCTAAAATGACATGGGCGTTGGCCCCGCCAAAGCCGAAGGAATTAACGCCGATGACCAGTTTGCCGCTCTTTTTGAGAGGACAATTGGCGGTAACCACCGCAACATTCAATTCGTCAAAAGCAATATTTGGATTGAGTTTGTTTATACCAATAGTTGCCGGCACCAGACGATGCTGCAGACAATATACTGCTTTAATCAGTCCGGCAACGCCGGAGGCTGTCTCGAGATGACCGATATTGCTTTTTACCGAGCCGATAAGCAGTGGATTTTCTTTTGATCGGCTTTGGCCAAGCGCCTTGCCGATAGCCTCCGCTTCTATTGGATCACCTACCGCAGTCCCCGTGCCATGCGCCTCCAGATAGTCGATGGCGGCTGGATCGATATGTGCTTCGGCATAGGCCTGCCGCAGCAGGCGGATCTGGGCGGTTTGGCTGGGCACGGTTAAGCCTGTTTTTCGGCCATCGGTGTTGATCACCGAATTGGCCACGACGGCTAGAATGGGATTGCCGTCGCTGATTGCCTGGTCGTAATCCTTCAGGAAAAAAACGCCGCCGCCTTCCGAGCGGGCGTACCCGTCACCACTTGCATCAAAAACTCGACAACGCCCCTGCGGTGATAACATGGATGCTTTGGAGAAAGTTATAAAACCATAGGGATGCAGATGCAGACTGATCCCCCCCGCAATCGCCTGGTTGCTCTCTCCAGAGATAATCGAGCGGCAGGCCTGATGAAAGGCCACCAAGGAAGAGGAGCAGGCGGTATCAAGGGCCATGCTGGGGCCGCATAAATCAAAAAAATAGGATATCCGGTTGGCCGCTATGCTGGCGGTATTGCCGGTGGCGACAGACGAGTCGATGGCGGCGAGATCGTCGACGAGTCGGTAGGGATAGTCAGCGCTGGAAATACCGATAAAGACGCCGCAGCGGCTGCCGCGAATCGATGACGGCCTTATCCCCGAATTCTCCATCACCTCCCAGCTCATTTCCAGCAGCAAACGTTGCTGGGGGTCCATCAAGGAGGCTTCCCTTGGTGAAAAACCAAAAAATCCCGCATCGAAAAGTGCAGCGTTTCCAACCGAGCCGGCGGCAAAGGTATAGCTTGTGCCAGGATGCTTTTTGTTCGGATGGAGCAAGGTTTTTTTGGACCAGCGTTGGTCATCGACCTCGGTCACCAGGTCTTTGCCATCAAGCAGGTCCTGCCAGAATCGATTGATTTGGGTATTGGGAAATCTAAATGAAAAACCTGTGATTGCAACACGTTTTGGCATGAGTATACGTACGGATGAGGATTGAGGAGTTCTGGTCCTGCATGTCCAGCTATACTTAGTATAATTGACGGTCGATTTCCATCCTTGTTTTTTCCGAAATTAACTATTTTGATCGAGGAGCTATCTTGCGAGGGGGACTCACTGCGTCGTGGATGAAAGGGTTCCCAATGTGGCTCTGGTCGAACGCTTCATTGAATTTCTGTAATATTCAATGCTGATTGCTGACTTTGGTGCGCTGAGCGATATCCTGTTTCGGAAGTCGGCTGCCCCGGCAATTGGGGTGTTGTTGATAGCTGTTATAATATCACTGGGCTGCAAGCCGGCCAGAGCGGCGGGAGAGTTCTTGTGAACCTCTGCAATAAAAGCGGCCTGCATCGTTGTCGGGATGGCTTGATCTTTAAGTTGGTCGGCAGTTGCGTCCTTCAAGGCCACACCAAGCCAGGCCCGGGTTACTTTGCCATCTTTTAAAAGTTGTTCCGCAACCTTTCTGGCAATGTTGACTGGGATCGCAAATCCTATTCCAATATAGCCGCCTGTCTGCGTAAGAAATGCCGTATTCAGCCCTATCACCTTGCCGTGGATATTTACGAGTGGCCCACCGGAATTACCGGGATTGATTGCTGCATCGGTCTGGATAAAGCTTTCATAGTCGCTGATCCCCAAACTGTTTCGACCTGTGGCGCTGATAATCCCGGCAGTCACTGTTTGGATGAATTCAAACGGTGAGCCAAAGGCCAAAACCCACTCTCCTGCTTTTAAAATATCTGAATCGCCAAGAGCCAAGGTAGGCAAGTTCTTTCCCGCAATTTTTAATACGCCCACATCCGTTGCCTTGTCAGTGCCGATTATTGTTGCTGTATGTTTGGTTTTATCGGTCATGGTCACGGTTGCTTCGACTGCGTTTGCCAAAACATGGTAGTTGGTCAATATGTACCCATTAGAGTTGAAAATGAAACCTGAGCCAAAACCAAAAGAGTCAGTTTCTTCAAAGAAATTGGCTCCCTGATGTGGATGATCATCATCGCTGAAAATCTCTTTAAGGACCGGATCGTTGGAAAATGAGTCTTTTGTCGCGGCCGAGGCGGGGTCTATTTTCTTTTTCACCTGGATATAGACAACAGCGGGTTTGGCATTCTCAATAACCTGGGTAAAAACATTTGCCGTCTGGCTTAACGCACTCATAGCAGGTACCAGATCTCCAGCATCAACCTGGAAAGAATTAAATAGACAATAGAAGCAAAAAAGAGTAGTCGATATGATCTTAATATTCATGAGAGACAAGTATTTTAATTCATGTGCTGAGCACTGTTCACTACTATTGAGATAAATACTTATCCCGCTTATCGGAGTCAGATCCCGTTTATACACATCTGGAAAAGTTTACATAGAGTGATATTGATTCTGCCTTACCAGAATAGTGATAATGCTTCTTCTTTACCAGAGAAAAAAGCCGGTAATTAAGAACGGCATGATCACTGTCCTCAAAATGATGCTTTGAAGCTGTCGGAAAATCATAATCAAATACAGGGGATTACCCGTCGCAACAGGGCTGAATGAAGGTATCAAGCGGATTTCCGGAGAAAAATGCTTTGCCGAAGCGGAAAAATTATTTAACTCCTTGAATCCTTTTTGGTGATGCGATAGACTACAAAAAATTATTATTTATTTGTAATTGTATCAATCAGTCTCAATCTTAAACTCAAATGGTGGAGAAGAAATGCAGAAGAGTTATTTCAAGGTAATCGCGTTAACGGCGGCAATGGCGCTGACCACCGCCAGTGTCAGTTTTGCAGCCGGCGGAAGTATTGGTCTCGGGGACATATCGGTTTATAAAAATGGTAAGCTGAGCACGAAACTTTCCGGACAAAACCCGATTGAAGACGGATCATTGCTTGTTTGCAACAGCAAATGCATGATTAAATCCACAGGTATTTCCTTGATCGGAGCAGACAGTTCAAAAATGGCAGTAACCAATGAACTGGATGTTTTCAAACTCTATATCAAAGAAGGGAAAGTCGATTACATAATTAACAGTAATGTTCGCAAAATTTCTTTCTATACACCTCAAGGAACCTATACGGTTGCCGAGGTCGTTTTTAACGCCGGCAGCCAGTCCGTGGTAAAAGGATCCGTTGCTGTTGCCAGCGATGGCAAAACAGAAATATCAGTTACTGAAGGAAGACTGATTTTTGCCACCGCTGATGGCATGAAGACTGTTGACGCAAATAATAAGATTGTTCTTGCCGTTGCTCCGGATGGCGGAACAGCAGCCGGCGGAACAGCAGCTGCCGGCGGAACAGCAGCCGGTGATGGTGCAGCAGCAGCCGGTGGCGGACTCAGCACGGGCGTGATCGTGGCCGGGGGTATTGGACTCGCTGCAGTGGCGGGTATAGCCATCGCCGCCGGCGGCGGTTCCGATTCCGATTCTCCTCCAGCCAGCCCAAGTAATTAGAACCGTACAGGTTGTCTTCTCGTTCATCGGTTTAAAGGTTCTTTTACTCCTCAGCGGGGATGTAAAAGAACCTTCCTCAAGCGGGTACTAAAAAGAATCCCAGTTTTCCGTATTGGCAGAACCTTGGGTTGTCGTGCTGATAGTCCGCAGGATAACCCACGTTCATTTTAACAAGTAACAAAAAGTCTCCTATGCGTAAAAATCCGAACAATTGTGTGCGCTCTATTCGTGTGCGCTCTATTCTGCTTATTTTAGTTGTGCTGCCGATTTTATTGCTGACTGGCTGTGGTGAAGAGAAATTTAAAACAACGACGACGATCAAACAATTTAAAGAGTCATATGCCAAGCAGCAGGGAGAGGAGTCACTGAAAAAAATGACTGTTCTGATGCCCTTGGTCATTGAGGACGATCTGGCTGGGGGAGATTACCTTCTTGGGGCCGGAGATCTGCTCAGCATAAAGGTTTTTGAAACAGAAAAGCTGGATACCGAAGTCCGGGTTTCCTCTCGAGGTGTGATAAATGTGCCCTTGCTGGGGGAGGTAAATGTCCTGAATATGACCGCAGGGGAGGTGGAGCAACACCTTGAGGCTCTCTACCAAAAAGACTATCTGCAGGATCCCCATGTGTCGATATATATCAAGGAACACATGAGTAAGCAGATAACCCTGGTCGGGGAAGTTGAAAAACCGGGAACATACGAATACGTGGCGCAGCGACGATTGCTCGATGTACTGGCCATCGCCAACGGCTTGAAAAGCGATGCCGGACCCTATGCCTATATAACGCGCTACAATTCCAAAACCAGTAAAAGTGTCAACTATATCATCGATCTGGATGATCTGGTGAAGAACGGCAATATGGCGCAAAACCATATGATCCTTGGCGGAGATGTGGTTTTCATTCCAAAATCCGGCCAATGTTTTGTTGATGGGGCTGTTCGTAAGCCGGGGACATATTCTCTTGAAAGCAACATGACTATCACCGAAGCAATAGCCCTTGCCGGCGGCCTGGCAGGTTACGCGGATAGTGACAGCATCAAACTCATCCGTTTTATGGGCCGGGGGGTTGAGCGTCAGGTTGTCAGTCTCAGTTATAATGATTTACAGAAAGGCTTAGGTGATAGCCTGCTCCTCAAGGATCAGGATGTTATATTTGCAGAATCGAGTGCTTCCGGCAAGTTTTTTTCCGGGGCAGGATTTACCCTTGGCTTCATGGGAACGGGGGTAAGTTTCAAGGATCCAGAGCAATAATTTTTTCCTTTATCCCTGAACCTCTCTGTGAAATAGCATGCCCTTTGAGCGATCGGCCAGTTACCTGATTTATGCCATAGTTCTCACCATCCCTCTGCTGTTTGGTGCGGTACACCCTATTGTCCTTGGCTGCTATGTTGCCCTGATGCTTGTTGGCTGTGGCGGCTGGCTTTTGCTGAACGAGAAAAGGCGACGCTCCCGTCGCCTTTCTCCCTGGCTTCTGGTGCCTCTGTTTCTGGTCATCTATATCATCCTGCAATCGATTCCGCTGCCACTCGGCCTGGTTGATCTTATCTCGCCACATCGAGCTGAGCGGGTCCAGATGGTCAATGAACTGGCCGGCACCCAGCAGCAGTGGGTAGCTCTGAGCGATAACGGGATTGTGGGTTTTTATCGGTCATTCTTCCTTGGTTCGTTGATCCTCTATTATCTTGCTTTACGACGGATGTTCCGGCGCAGCAAAGAGTTTTATTTTGCCTTTGTCGTATGTCTTATCGGCGTTGGTACCTTTGAAGCACTCTATGGCCTGATGCAGTTTGTCAATCCGCATATCGGCATCCTCTGGTTATCGATCAAATCACGGGCTGCCTACGGTACCATTATTTATAAAAATCAATATGCCTCGCTTCTGAACATGATCTGGCCCTTAGCCATCGCCGGGGGAGCACTGTATTACATCAAAAGATCACAGAGCGGCAGGCATTCCAATTCAGGCAACAAACTAAAAATTACGTTCAACAGAATTTCCACAACCAAAATCCAGTCACCGCTGCTCATTTTTGCGGCGGTGACCATGGTTCTGGCGGTCCTTTTTTCTCTGTCAAGGGGCGGGATACTGGCCATGCTGCTGATCGGCATCTGCCTGGTTGTCCTTCTGCCCTTCTCAAAAAAGGGAAAATTTGGCTTCCTGGCACTGTTTTTCTGTCTTATCATTGGCTATGCATCACTGCTTGGCCTCGATACGCTAGTCACCCGGTTTGGCTCGATCGATAGGTCGGGGGCGCAGCGTCTTGATATTTATCTGTCGTCTCTACCCATGCTCATTGATCATTGGTTGACCGGCATCGGCTTTGGTTCGTATTCCTTATTGTCGCCAATCTATCTCAAAGGCTTTCCGGCCCATACCCACTTCGACACAGCGCATAACGAATATCTCCAATTGTTGATCGAGCTGGGCATTCCAGTTGCCCTGCTCCTGTTCGGCTGGATGCTCGCCGGAATGGGTAAACTGATGCTTGGCCTTTTTGACCGATTCTCGGAGATGAAAAAAACCAGGATAGATCAAAACAGGATAGTCATCGGTACAGCGGCCTTTTGCGGCCTGGTTGGCTTTCTGGTCCATGGTCTGGTGGATTTTGGCTGGAGGTTGCCGGTTAACCTGGTGTATAGTGTCACTCTGCTTGCCATATGTGCGGAGAGTATTAAAGCTGCACCTTTGCCTATAGACCCTACCGACGCCCCTGAGGACTGATGATATCAGCAAACGAATACCCGCAAAGCGCTAAAGATTTTATTGACATTCATTGTCATATTCTGCCGGGCCTGGACGATGGCGCCAAAGATATGGCCGAGAGTCTTGAGATCGCCAGGTGCTACGAGCGAACGGGCATAAAAAAGGTCATCGCCACCCCGCATTTTCTGCCGGGAACAGCCTGGGCCGCAGAAAAAGAAACGGTCAAAAAGTCCGTTCAGGAGCTGCAGGCAAGTCTGGACCGGAACAATATTGCGCTCAAGGTTCTGCCCGGGATGGAGATTGCTTTTCATAAGAGACTGGAAGAGCGCATGCGCAGCAACAGTTTCCTGCCCTTGGGGGCCAGCGGATATTATCTGATAGAACCCTCCTTTCATGGCGAACAGGATACCCTGTTGGAGACCCTCAAATCCATGCTGAAAATGGGCAAGAAACTGATTCTCGCCCATCCGGAGAGGATCGACCGCCTGCATAACCGGCTGGACGCACTTGCAAGCCTTGTCAAACAGGGCCTGCTTATCCAGGTGAATGCGGGCAGTCTGCTTGGGTGCTTTGGTCCTGAAAGCCAGGATGTGGCGCACCGGCTGCACCAAAAGCACTGCCTGCACTTCATCGCTTCGGACGCCCATGACCTGAGGGGCAGAGCGCCGATAAACGCTGAACAATGGAGCAAGCTTTCTGCGCTCCACGAAGGAGAAATCCTCAGTGCCTGCAGGAGCAATATTACCAATATTTTCACTCAAGACTGATGTTCCGGCAGGATGTTTGCCGGTGTTGGATATAACTTTTTACCAGAGATAGAGAACCATGAGACAGAACTCCGATAAGGATTTTCCGGGAGGAGATAACCATAAACTTATTATCCGGGAGCAGAACGCCCAACATTTGCCGAGCACCGAGGTGCGGGAACTCGTCCCGGAATTTAGAGACGAGATCGACCTGCGGGATTTAATTGATACGATCCTCCGTCGTAAAACCGTTGTCCTCGCCTGCCTGCTCTTTTGTTTCTCGGTGATCGCCCTCTATACCTTCATGGTGACACCCCAGTTTAAAGCCTCTGGGGTGCTCAGGGTCTCGTCCCAGTCGGATAAACTGACCAAATTTGACGATGTCGAATCCACGGCGCTCAAGAGCATGGAGTTCCAGCAGACCCAGGTAAAACTGCTGCAAAGCGAACAACTCGCCTCCCGGGTTATTGCCCGCATGGATCTGCTCAATAATCCCGATTACAACAAAAAGCCTGAGGCCGGTTCCGATGAGGCCCAGGCCAAAGGGCTTTTTGAAAGCTTAAAGACCTTTATTCGGCCGGAAGAAGACTCGAACACCCTGAGTCTGCTGGATGAAGAGGCACAGGATCGGATTGTTGTTGACCAATCCCTGGACCGTTTTAAAAAATTGTTCAATGTCAGTCCAGTACGCAACAGCGAGCTCGTCGAGGTCACTTTTACTTCAGTTTCACCGGCACTCGCCGCGGAAGTGACCAATACGGCCATGGACGAGTTCATCAATATGCATATGGACAGCAGGCTGAAAGCTTCGCAGGATGCCGGCAAGTTTCTCAACAAACAAATCGAAGGGGCGCAGGTTAAACTGGAAAAATCCGAGCTGGAGTTGCAGGCCTTTGCCAAAAAGATAGGCATCGTCTCTCTTGACCCCAAGCAGAACCTGACTATGCGGCAACTCGAGGAACTTAACGATGCACTCGCCAAAGCCCGCTCCAGCAGGATCACTCTGGAGGCTCGTTATCTGCAGTTGAATTCTCCGGAATCAAAAGGCAATCTCTTCCGTATGGTTGAGAACAACCTCATCCAGGATCTCAAGAAACAACAGGCGACCCTGCTTGCCGAGTATGAGCAGCTCAGCACAACTTTTAAACCCGGCTATCCGCGAATGCTCGAGCTCAAGGCCCAGATGGATGAAACGGAACACCGAATACAGGCTGAAAAGAACGCCATCTTCGACTCTATCCGGGATGAGTACGAAACTGCGAAAAAGTCCGAAGAATACCTAACATCCAGGACCGAAGAACAAAAACAGAAGGCCATGGAACTGGAGGAAAAGGCCACCCAGTATAAAATCTTTGCCAGAGAGGTGGAGACCAATAAGATTATCTATCAAAGCCTCCTGGAGCGCTCCAAGGAAATAGAAGCCACCCTCGGCGCTTCGGTCACCAACATCCAGATAATCGATATGGCACGGGCACCTCTTTACCCCTTCAAGCCTCGAGTCGCCTTAAACCTGGCCCTTGGTCTGGTTCTGGGGCTGGTGGGCGGGGTAGGGGCGGCATTTCTGCTGGAATACTTTGACAATACCATCAAAAATCCTGACGAGATGATTGACCGCTTCGGTATCCCGGTTCTCGGCCTTATCCCGTTCGATAAAACATCCGTCGACAATAGAAAGATCATGGCCCTGAAATTCTTCAACGAGCCGAGATCACCGGTCGCTGAGGCCATCCGTACAACCATGACCTCGGTGCGTCTCTCGGTGGCGGATGATCCGCCCAAGACAATTCTTGTGACCAGCATATTAGCCGGGGCAGGAAAGTCTTCATTATCGAGTAATGCCTGCCTTTCCTATCTCTCGGAAGATGAAAGATGCCTGCTGATCGACGTAGATTTACGTAAACCCAGCCTGCATCATGTCTTTAAAGGAGGTATGAAGGGCCAGGGAATGTCCTCGTTGTTGAGCGGCATGGCCAAATTATCCGAGGTCATTACTCACACCGATTATCCAGGGCTGGATTTTATCAGCAGCGGACCCCTGCCGCCAAACCCTGCCGAGCTGCTCTCCTCTAAACGGATGCGTCAATTCCTCCAGAGCGTTGCCAATGATTATGATCGGGTTATCCTCGATGGTCCGCCTTACCAGGGGTTTGCCGAGATCCTGGTCCTATCCAGTATGGTGGACGGGGTGATTCTTGTGTCCGTCGAAGGTGAGACGCCGCGCGAAGGGGTGAAATATTTCAGCAGAGCTATAAGAAATGTCGGCGGACGAATCCTTGGCACCATTATGAACAAGAGCGGTGAGAAGAAGGGGTATAGCTCCTATAGCGGCTATAAATACTATTCCTACAACTATAACTACGGTCAGGAATCAAAGGGTTGACCATTTATGTCCGTGCTCTTCTACACCAAAGGCCTGCGCATCTGCTGTTTTTTGCTGCTGCTTGCCGCCGCGTTCATCCAGCTGGTTTTTGCCCTGCAGGAACAGAACGTCTTCAGCGAAAAAAAGGGCGGGGGGGGGAACTCGGTCCTGCGGTCAAGCGACCCACAACTGCTGACCCTGGCGGCAAAGCAAAATCATCTGTTCGAGGGCGATATGCCGGCGGCGATGGCACAACTGCAGCGGGCCTTGACCAGCAATGCCTACTATATTCCTGCCTGGCTGGCCCTGGCCGAGCTGGATAACGACCTGGGCAACAAACAGCAGGCGTTGGCAATCCTGGAGTATGTAGATACCCTTACCAGGGAGCTCAAGCGGTGGCGCTGGGAAAAGACCCTGGCCGACTACCAGCTGGGTCGCTTGGCTGTTCTGCCTGCAGAATTGCGGTATATTATCCACGACATCCCCGGTAAAAGCAAAAACGACGCGTTGCAGCTGGCCTTTACCCTCTGGGATGATCCGCAACAGCTTCTGGACAATATCGGCCGGGAAAACCTGATACCCCTGTTTGATTATGCTGTGGCGAAAAACCTGCCGGAAAAGGCTCTTTTTTTCTGGCAGATAATTGAAGCGGACCAAGAGCCCTGGCAGCAAAAACAACTGCAGTCTTTTCTTGACATGCTGCTGCGTACTGACAAGGTCGCCGAGGCCGGAAAAATCTGGCGAAAATATCTCAACCCGGACAGCCTTGTATACAATGGCGATTTTTCACAGCCATTCATGCAGCAGGCCTTTGGCTGGCGCAGCGGCAAAGACCAGGGCTTTGCCAAACGTTTTGAAGAGGCCAACGGGATAAATCAACAGACTGCGCTGCATTATCGCTTTAAGGGCTGGGATAACCTTAAATTTCAACATCTCTATCAGATTGTTCCGCTCACAGGCGGCAAAACCTACCGACTCACGACCGAACTCAAATCACAAAAACTGACCACCGACCAGAGACCATTTTTTGAGGTCTCTGGCTATAAGTGCAAAATGCAAAATGTTCGGACGGAGATGGTCGCACCGGATAAGGACTGGACACCGTACCAGTTTGACTTTGCAGTACCCGAAGAATGTGCTGCGGTTGTCCTTCGTATGCGGCGAAACGAAAGCCTGCACATCGACAACAAACTGGCGGGGCAGATGTGGCTGAAAAATATTGCCATCTCGGAGCTTGGCGAAAAGCCAATAATTCTGGATAAACAACCATAATGAACCCCCAGCAGAGACGGCTCATAACAGAACTGGTAAAAAAATATTCCGAGCGCGTAGGAACCGAATCTCTTATTGCCTTTGTTGCTGAAACCAATGGCATGCTAGCAGCCGGCAGAACACTTTTACAAAGCATAGAGACCGGCGATTCTGCCGGCACCGACTGGTTGTTTCGCGATTGTTTACAGTATAATGTGGTATTTCATTCTTTTATAGAGGAGACCAGCCGGGTAATTGCCCTGTTTGATCCCGGCCAGGAGAATGGCGATCATTTTGCCACCCTCGGAATTTCCCCGGGAGCGGGTAGAGACGAGATCAAGCAGGCCTACCGCACCCTGAGCCTGCGGTACCATCCGGATACAGCGTCTTCACAATATCACCACAAGCCGGAAAAATTCATTGCCATTAACAAGGCGTATCAGGCTCTGATGGCTGCACCGTACACTGAAGAAATTAATGAGAAGAATATCCCGATCAAGAAGTGGCGGAAAAGCAGAACGCGCGGATTTTCCAGCGGACAGAAAAAGAAGTTGTTTATCTGGGCTTCAGCTGTCTCGGTGGTTCTGGCAGTCGTCTCGACCATTGCCTCGATAAATATCAGAAATCGAGCGATGCTCGCCGGTCTCCAGAGAGGACGCACGGTAACTGCTGTACCCGCAGCCCCCGCAGCTGAGACAGTTCCTCCCCAAAAGCCTTTCCCCGCAGTACCGGTAGAGCACATAGAGGCAACAGAACACATTGCACAAATAGAATCAAAGAGCATAGAGCAGATAGCTTCTAGCCATCACCAGACCAATCTCTCCCAGAACCAGTGACGATTACCAATATTACCAATAATGCCAGGAATTCCGATAGTCAAAAAATACCTGTTGTAAAAGAATCTTCGAATACAACAAAAACACTGAAGACAGTAACAAAGGTTGCAAAAAAGACTCAGGAAAAAAAACTAACTGCCGTTCATGTCGCGAAACAACATTTCAAGAGAGAGAGTGCTCCTCCAGCTCCCTCCATTCATGCTCCAGGCGATGCCCTTCTCGCCCCAGCTGCAGTAATTGAGGTTTTGCCTGCGAAGCCACCAGAAACCGTTGCGAAAAAACTTGTCCAGCCCGATATTCAGTCAAGAATTGATACCTTTTTAGATGACTATATCAAGGCGTACCAGCAGCGAAATCTCACCCTTTTTGCTGGATTTTTTGCCGCAGACGCAGTTGAAAACGGCAAACCGTTTACCTCTATGCTGCCCATATATTCGAAACTCTTTGCCGATACATCCGCTGTCACTCTCAAGGTGGAAAAAACTTCATGGCAACAACTTGATGGAAAAATCTCATTTCAAGGCAGCTTTAAGGTGCATGTGCAGTACAATGACTCCCATATGTTTTCTGGATCAGGACCAATACGCTTTGTATTGATGGATGACAACAGCTTTCGTGTCAGTGTCCTTGAATACAAATTTTGGGTTGAAAATTGATTAGAGCCACGCCCGTCATCACCGGCGCGCAGAACAGCGTGCGCGATTTCGTCAATGTCGCCGCCAAAGAACTGGGGATGAATATCCGCTGGGAAGGCTCAGGGTTGGATGAAAAAGGCTATGACCACTCCGGCAAATCTATCGCTGGTGTCGACCCGCGCTACTTCCGCCCCACCGAAGTCGAAACCCTGATCCCTCCAAACCGGATGGGACGATGCGGAAGTTGCTGGTTGTGAGTAAAACTGAATCAGATGGGCTGGAAGGCGACGACCCCTTCGCGAAATGGCATTGTTTCAGCCCATGAACCATATCTGCGGAAAGGATCATGAAAATAATAATAGTTATCAAGACCACTTGCGTCGGCCTAGTCATGGGTGCCTGTCTGACTGATCTCGGCAATGAAGTACAGTGTCTGAATGAGGCGATGGGTATGTCAGGAATGTCGGAAATTTAATCTGATCCTGAGCAAAATAAAAAATGTGATATTTCAAAAAATGACCCTATCTTCTCTACATGCAGGATAATAAAACCTTAATGCTCACTATATTGAAAACCATCGTCAATTCCGAGGATAAAAAACGATTGTCGTCAAATTTTTGTTCGTTATTTGTATTGCAGATTTCTACATACATTTTGCCACTTCTTACATTACCCTATCTAGTCAGGGTGCTTGGCGCTGAAAAATTCGGGCTGATTTGTTTGCCCAGGCGTTCATTATGTATTTCGGAATATTTGTGGATTACGGTTTTAATCTATCGGCAACAAGAGAAATAGCCATCCATCGACCGAAAACAAAGAAAGGTCTCAGAAATCTACAGCTCAGTTATGATTATTCAGATTGTACTTACCATGGTTTCACTTGTTGTACTGAATATTATAATATTTCTTTTTGAAAAGTTTTCATCTGATCGTATGTTGTATAACTTAACTTTTCTGTGGGTGATGGGCCAAGCTTTGTTTCCGGTTTGGTATTTTCAGGGAATCGAGCGTATGAAGTATATCACTATTGTCAATGTCTCTTCGAAGCTGATTTTTGCTTTATTGATATTTTTTGTTATTCACAAGGAGAGTGATTATATTTATGTGCCTTTGATGAATGGACTTGGTGGCCTGTTCGGTGCAGCAATTGCACTGTGGGTAATCTATAGAACTTTCGGCGAAAGAATAAAACTCTACAGTTTCAAAATCAATAAAACAACATTTTATTGATAGCACACATTTCTTCCTGTCGCGTGTATCGGTGTCGATTTACACATCGAGCAATGCCTTTGTGCTTGGCATATTCACGAATAATACCATGGTCGGATATTATTCGATAGCTGACAAGCTTTATCAAGCACTTCAAGGGCTATATCAACCTATCGGTCAAGTCTTGTATCCGTATGTCGCAAAAAAAAAAATATCACTTTATTCAAAAAGCTATTTAAAGCGATAGCTATATTTAATACCGCCACTATTATAATACTCTTTTTTTCTGGGAGCATTCTTTTTAGCTTCCTGTTCTCACCGCTTTTGGGGTAATCTCTAAAGGTGTTTCATATTCTGCTATTAGCTGCTTTGGTCGTTGTGCCGTCGGTCATGATAGGATATCCGTTTTTAGGGGCGATGGGTATGCAAAATATGCAAATAGGAGCGTAGTTTATGGCTCTATTTTTCATTTATCAGGGCTTGGAATATTGGCTTTAGCAAGCAGTATTACGATCTATTCAGTGGCATGGATGGTTGTTGTAACAGAGTTGCTAGTTTTATTAACTAGAATTTATTGGGTAAGGGGTAATGCTTTATGGCAAAAACAGTAATCACCTATGGAACATTTGATCTTTTTCATATTGGGCACTTGAAGATTTTACAAAGACTCAAAGCCCTTGGGACTCATCTGGTCGTAGCTGTATCAACGGACGAATTTAATGCACTGAAGGGTAAAAAAACAATTATTCCCTTTGAACAAAGAAAAGAAATAATACAAAACATTAAATGCGTTGATCTTGTAGTAGCTGAAAATAGTTGGGAACAAAAGATAGAAGATATTAAAAAATACAATGTCGATGTTTTTGCCATAGGCAAAGATTGGGAGGGGAAATTTGATTTTTTAAATGTATATTGTGAAGTGGTTTATTTAGATAGAACAGAGGGTGTCTCTTCGACGCAGCTAAAGAAAACTTTGAAAACTTTTTCAGTTTCAAAAGATGAGATCATTAAGGCATTTGAAATTTTAGAGCAGTTGAGGAGGGATTTTGAGTGAAGAAAATTATTTTACCTCTGAAAATATTGATTTACATCAGTTTATTGTATCCATTGTATCTATTTTCATTCGCAGTCCCAAAAAAAAAGAATTTATGGGTTTTTGGGAGTCATAACAATACAATATCTGACAACTCGAAGTACTTGTTTTATTATGTTAGTGATAATCATCCAGAAATTGAAGCTGTATGGATTTCGGGTAATTCCTCTAACGTCGATAAACTTCGAATGCAAAAGTATAGAGCAATCAAGAGATGGTCTATTAATGGATTATACACAACTATAAGAGGAAAAGTATTCATCTTTAGTGCGTATGTATCGGATATTAATTATTGGACATCTGGTGGAGCAATCAAATTTAATCTATGGCATGGAATTCCATTAAAAAGAATTGAATATGATATCAAAGTTGGGAAATTGGGCATAAAATATAATTCTCTCTGGACGTCATTTTACAAAATAATTTCCCCAAATACATTCCAAAAGCCAGATTTTTTTCTTTCTACTTCACCTCTAATTACTAATATTTTTTCGGGTGCATTTCAAATAAAACCTGACCAGTGCTTAGATTTTGGCTATCCAAGATGTGATCATTTTTTTTGGGACAAAAGCTTATTGCTACAATTTATTCAACAAAAATCCCCTGAACTTTTATCTTTGATTGAACAATTGAATCGATATTCAAAAATCATAATTTATATGCCTACCTTTCGAGAACTTGGCACGAACGATTTGAATGAAATAATGGATATGAATATTCTCAATGATCAACTAGTCAAAGCTGATTCGCTTATGCTGGTCAAGCAACATCCAAATATACAACACTGTACTGTCGGTGAATATTCTAATATTATTTTTCTTCATAGTTCAGTTGATGTTTATCTCATACTGCCATTTACAGATAAGATGATCACCGATTATTCATCAGTAATGTTTGACTATATATTGCTAGGCAAGCCAATTATTCTTTTTGCATATGACAAAGAAGAGTATTTTTCAGGAGAGCGTGGTTTTTATTTTGATTATGACAGTTTGGATTCTATGGTAATCGTTGAAACTTTTGAAAAACTTTTAGAGAAATTAGATTCTCACGATATGCCTATCCACTCTAAATTAATAGTAAATTTTTGGAACAATTATGATGGAAATCATGTGAAAAAATTAGTAACTATTCAGCATTAATGTGAGGGGGCCTACAGTTTTCATGAACGATGGCCATTTACTTTGGACCGAATAGTCGGAGCGCTTCCGTTGCAGATACGTCCTGTTTTCTGCAGGCGGTCAGATAACTTCGTATGCGACAGAATATTTTGCACCATCCATCGAACGAGAACAGCCCGACACCTTTTGCTGTACCTTGATCATCCGAATATCGTTTTCAGTCTGGTTATTGGAAAACGGGACGAGTGGATCTTCCATGAAGCGAAGGACATCGTCTTCAAAGTTTTTCAACCGCTCCAGGAGATTCCTGGATTTTGATCTGGCGACTCTGCCCGTTTCAGTGTTTTGCTCTTTTTTTCGGTGCGGGGCATTCGATTTCGGCTTTGCCCATGAGTTTTCGGTATCGCTTTCGATACAATCCGATTATAGGGGTCGTGACAGCCGCCGGCATTATCCACCGCCTTGTTGATTTCAAGGAGCAGTTTATTCATTTGCTCGGCCCACTTTTGTCATCCTGTTCCCAGGCCCTTGTCAACTCGCGGAGGTGGTGGGCGTTGCGCAGACCGTTGGGCCGGCCGTAATTGAAATAGGTTTTCCAGTGGTCATGGCAAGAACGCCTTGGTAGTTTGACAGAATCCCGATCTCGTCAAGAGCCGATCCGCCGCGTCTTTGGTGGGGATAAAAATAACTGAACCTATCATTTGAAGTATTGTGCAGCCAGTTTCGGACGCCGTCGATATTGACTCCGGTTTCATTGAGGTAAATCGGTTTGGAACCGAATCATTTTTTTTACCCAGGTGTCGAAATATTCAAGACGAGTGTAGGCGGCCTGATTAAAACCTGCTATCGGCCCCTGCACTGATCGACAAACTGTTCCTCGATGCGGTTGTATGGGATCATCTGATACTGTGACATATATACCGAATTAACCTTAACCCCGACTCCATATTGAGCTGGCCGGCTGACTCCTTCGGGGGGACGCGTAAAATTTGCAAATGCCGTGACGGGCATTACGAATGGCCTTACGGGTGGAAACGGCAGCTCGGTTGATTTTTGAAAAATCACCAAAACCCCTGTCAAGAACTATTTTTGATAGGATGAAAAATAATTCGTTTTGAATAGTTACAAAAATTATTATGACGTTTCATGATTGTGCGAATGTATGAAAAACAAGCAATTTATTTAGCATTTGTTATTTTTATTTATATTGCGATAGGTTATATAAAAATTCTTATATTCCTGTCGTTTTCTACTAATAATCCCCCTTGGAACTATTTTATTCTAGTTAACTGTTTTGAGATATTGGTTTGGCTTTATATCTTTTGTAAAAGATATAAGGGGATTAACTCTCTAAAATTATTACTGCTCTTGCCTGTTTGCTTTGTTTTATATGTAAATATTGCACCGATATTGCTGTTGTTTGATATTGATATATTTCCATTTCAGACTAAAAGTGTATGGTCTGCTTTCAATCTCTAAAATATTTAGCGAGCACACATATTTGGTTGTTTTTATTTATTTTTATTCATCCTATGGATCTCATTAAATTTGAGACTGATTTGAAACTATGGTTGAATAAATGTAAATTTAATAGATCTGGTTTTCTTGTTGCTAGTCAGCTATTATTGCTTGCTGTATTAAATTTATATAATTTTTATTCATCAGGTGTAAATGTTCTAGTCGGCAATTCCTATCGGGCAGAGCTACTTCGGACAGCAGAAACAGGTAAACTCTGGTTGTTGCAATATCTTTTTTTGTTCTTGGTTGATTGCTGCACTCATTCAGGTTTTATTTTGTTCTCATCTAAGACGGGTCGGGGTTGTTGGGACAAGTATTAGTTGTATTGCTTTGATTATTTTCTTATACCCTTATTTTCTGATCGGTAACCGACGTGAAATTGTTATTGTGTTACTTGTGTTACTATCTGTCACTTTGGTGCTTAGTCGTAAGAATGTGAAACCTGCGTTTTTTATAGCTTTTTTGGGTTTGGTCCTTCTCGCCTTCGGGCTTCAACGCTCTTTGATGGGGAAAAGTGTATCAGATATGGATGAAATCATATTATATCGTAACCTTTTTGGTGAATTTATTTTTCCTCACTATCCACTTATTTATTATTTAGAGAATGGATTGTCAGATGGGTTTTTGTTCGGATCGGGGTATTTTAAGCTTCCTGCCTATATTCTCCCAAATTTTGGATTATTCGAAAAAGCTCAAACTTTTGCTGTTATTTTTTCTACTGAATACTCGGGTAGGATGATGGGATTTGGTTTTACACCGGTTGCTGAAGGGTATTTGAACTTCGGAATTTTTTCTATATGCATTGTGCCCGCTTTCGTTGCATTGGCCATGAAAAGCTTACTGAAATTTCGACTTTTTTTTCCTTTTGGTTTTCTCGTTATGACTGGTTTTGCACTGGATATCAATAGGGGTGAATTTGTAACCCTAACTTTACAGTGGCTTATTTTCTGTATATGTATTTCATTTTTTTGGAAAATAATAACATTTTCAGATGGAAGTAAATTGAGATGAAATTTTCTTTGATCCTGACATCATTTGAACGCCACAATGATTTAGATATGTTATTCTCTTCATTGGTAGGTCAGACATATCTTGGTGAGATTGAAATCATTTTTGTGAACCAAGGAAAAACTTATGATTTGAAAGTTGAATTACCTAATAACGTCACTTTGAAAGTTATTGAATGTGAGTAAACTTACCCCGTTGTCAATTGCAAGGAATATGGGAGTTGAATTTATTTCTGGTAATATTGTATGTTTCCCTGATGATGGTTGGTACGAACCTGGCCTTTTAGAAAAAGTAGCTCGATATCTTTCCTTTCATTCAAGCATTCCACTGTATTTGCATAATGTGTTTGATCCTAATCAAAAACGTAGTTATGGCAAACGACCATTAGATGTTGTTATTCCTGTATCTTTTAGGAATATTTTTCAGTTGCCAACATCTGCTGGTATTTTTGTTCGTGCAATTGCCATGAAGAAAGCCGGTGCTTATTTTGATGAGCGTCTTGGGGCAGGAACCCATTTTGGGTCTGGTGAAGAAATAGATTTTATAGCGAGTTTGTTGGGTACTGACTGTAGCATTATTTATAATGGTAATATCCGTGTTTATCACCCCGTTCCTGATTATGTAGAAGATGATGTGAAAAAATACTATCAATATGGACTTGGGTTTGGATACCTTAATGGACGTTTAGTTGGGAGATGTCATTTAGGTGTGGGAATTTATTTTCTGGAAGTGTTAGTTGGTTCTCTCGGAGGGTTTCTTTTCAATCTGTTGAAGCCCCTTTAGTCGTCGGCTTTATGGGAATCGTATGATTGGTATCCTTGTGGGCTTTTGGGATGGAATTTGTAGAGTAGAGTGATTTTGGATGGATTCGTGTTTTTCACCCCGTCCCTGAATATGTCGAATCAGATGTCCTTAAATACTACCACTACGGAAGCACGGCAAAGCACCTGCGACGGCCAAGAACCATTCAGGTAACCGAACCCTCTAGGTTACCAGGGAGGTCTGGGCTTTTCAGGGAGGGTTTTATGGAAAAAAAACACAGAGCAGGACCCGTTGATATTGTATGATGGTATCGTCTTTGGGATTCAACCGCACGGAGGCATCTCTGTTTTATTTTGGGGAACTGTTGAAACGTGCAACTGCGCCTCGATGCTGAATTGCAACTCCTAATTTATCAGAATAATGCGGTCTCTGCTGAAATTGTATTCCCCGGTAAACTTATCAAAGGTAGTTCGCGGATTGGAGAGCGTTATAGAGACATCCCAGCCTTGGACAACGTAACTCTTCGCATTTGAGCTATTATCGTCTCGCTCATGGCGCAAGGGTCTTAAATATTGTAACTGTGCATCACTTTACATATGAGCGTTTTCGATCAGGGGCAGCGCGTTTGCTCCACTCGTGGCAGAAATGCCGCGCAATTCGGGGCGCAGATGCAGTTATTTGTATTTCACGAAACACTCGAGAGGATTTGCTTGAATTCGTTCCGGGCGTAAATTCGGGGAAGATACATGTTGTACCCCAAGCAGCTAGCGAAATTTTTAAACCTATTATAGACCTGGATCCCACCATATCTCGGCCCTTTGTGCTCTTCATTGGAGATCGGAGGGGATACAAAAACTTTATTCCGGCAGTGCGAGCAGTGCAGCGTTTACCAGGTTTGAGTTTGTGGATTGTCGGAGGTGGGGCGCTGCAACCGGAAGAAAAAGAGCACTTGATCATTTTTTACCTGGTCGATATGAACATAAAGGATTCGTGAGTGATCAACAACTCAATACCTTTTACAATCAAGCCCATGCATTGCTCTATCCTTCATCCTATGAGGGATTTGGTATTCCAGTCCTGGAAGCCATGCGCGCTGGATGCCCAGTAGTTGCATTAAATGCTTCTTCTATTCCTGAAGTGGCTGGGAATGCTGCCTGCCTTGTGGAAACCCCCGATCCTGAACTATTTGCGATAGCGTTGAGGTTCCTGTTTGAGCCTGCAAATCGTCTTGCCTTGCGAGAGCGCGGGTTCGCACAAGCAGAATCATTTTCCTGGGATCGGACATTTCGGCAAACAGTATCAATATACGAGAAAGTGTTAGGTAGACGCTTGATATATGATTGAAATTGATTGTTCATTTCTGCAGACTTGTCAAATAACTAAATTGAACCCTTCTTTATCAATTATTACCGCTGTTTACAATGGCTCATCAACCATCGCTGACTGCCTTAAAAGCATCAGATCCCAACCCTCCCTGTCGAGCATCTCATCATCGACGGAGCCTCCACTGACAACACCCTCGACATTGTCCGGGAAATTAGTCCCCGCGCCCACATCCTTTCCGAGCCGACAATGGCATCTACGATGCCATGAACAAAGGAATCCATCTGGCCGCCGGCGAAGTGATCGGCATTCTGAACAGTGACGATTTCTACCCGAACCGTGATACCCTGGCCAAGGTTGCAGAAATATTCACCGACCCCGAGGTTGAAGCCTATTACGGGGATCTGCTTTACGTGACGGAAAAAACAGAAGCGGAAAAAGGGGAGGAGTTTGGTGGACAACTTCAAAACAGTACGTTACTGGAAGTCTGGAAACTATACCCCGAAAAGTTTTACTGGGGCTGGATGGTGCCCCATCCTACCTTTTTTGTCCGCCGCTCGGTTTATGAGCGCTTTGGCCGCTTCAACCTGGAATTGGGATCTGCCGCTGATTACGAGATAATGGTCCGTTTTCTGGTTAAACACCGGATTAAGACAGCTTATATCCCCGAAGTGCTTGTAAAAATGCGGACCGGCGGAGTCAGTAATGCCACGGTTAACAACCGGATCCAGGCAAATATTATGGATCGAAAGGCCTGGGAGGTTAACGACCTGAAGCCTTTTCCATGGACTTTGCTGCTGAAACCGATTCGGAAGATTCCGCAGTGGCTTTTCAAGGGATAGTAAACACAGTGAGGTAATCTTGTGCTGCCCTTTAATCTTTTGGGAGACATAATAAATAATTCGCGCATTGTGCCCTTAGATTAACAGTTGCACTGTACATTGTGAAGAGGGGTTCCCGGATGGAATGGCAGGTTTCTCTCTTTTATCTGGTCGGCTCCTTTTAGGGATCTCTAATCAACTGTAAGGTCATGGAATTAAAGAACACGAAAAAAGCGGTGCAACTTTGAAGATCAAATCTTATAGTGGATGGTGTGTGACCTGTTCACTTGCCATTACCATATTAATTTTATCACTTTTAGATGCAGCTGACCTAACCAGTTTATACCTCTTTGTTGGCAAGGTAATCTTCATTGATCCGCAAATTATTGCAAAGCATTTCGAGCAGATCTCCAACTATGGTCATACCCTTGCCGCCTTCATTCTCACCCTGCTGACACTCCCTCTGCTCAAACGCCCACTTCTCATCGCCATCCCTGCCCTGACTATCTTTGTCGTCTGCGGTGAAGGACTCCAGTATTTTTCACCGAGCCGGAATAGTAAAATAGAGGATATTTTCTACAACCTGATCGGCATTGCTCTCGCCACAACACTGTTCTTTATTTTCAAGAAGACGTTTTCTCCCGAAGCTCTCAGTCGTGATGAATCCTATATGAAAAACTGAGTTATCCATGAAAGCAAGGATTAGAGAAAGATTCATTGTGTTGATGGTAAGCGATGCAATGGCGATGTTGTTCTCCTTTGTCATTGCCATCCTGCTGGGTCATAAGGCCAGTTTCTCACTCGCTCTGCCTTTTCAATATATGAGCGGGTTCGTGGCCCTCGTTTTAAGCACGTTGTTTGGGTCTTTTTATCTCTGACGGATATTCCCTGCACAAAGTACCTGAGCGGTTTTCTAACCACGCCTTGATCCTTGCCAGTGGGATGCTCATCAGTTCGATTTTATCGACTTTCATATTCTTTTTCTTTCGCGAACCGGTGCCTCGTGGAGTGTTCATTATCTTCTATGTGGTCGCATTCATCCTGATAGTCTATCTGCGTAAAATTCTCAACAAACGGATGCTTGCAGCGATGCAAGAGCGGATTCTCCTGGTCGGGGATGGGAAAATAAGTTTGGAAGTGGCGCAGTCTTTCACTTCTAATCCCTATCTTCGCATCCACCTCGTCGGGTATGTATCTCAAGGAGACGGGAGCCAGGGAAAGAGCGAGATACCACGCCTCGGGGGGATAGATGATCTGATTCCCATTGCCTCTGAAAAGGCCATTGATAAAATTGTTATCGCTGTCGCCAACCGAGACAAGCAATTGATTAATCTTCTGGTGCAATGCATGCGGCGAAAGATCGAATTGTCGGAATTTCGAACGGTGCTTGAGGAAATTACCGGCAGGGTACCGATCGATCATCTTAATGATAACTGGTTTCTTTATCAATTAAGCAAAGTGAATAAGCGGTACTTCTGGTATATGAAACGTTTCGCAGATATTATCATTGCCGGCATTGGGCTATGCATTGCCCTGCCTCTCTTTCCCTTCCTGGCCATCATAATCAAGCTTGATTCGAAGGGACCGATATTTTATACCCAGCAACGCATGGGGAGAGGGAGCGTGCCTTTTCGAGCCTGGAAGCTGAGGACCATGGTTGACGGCGCGGATAGCAACAATGTGCACTGGACTACAGATGGCGACAGTCGCATCACTCGTGTTGGTAAGATTGTGCGCAAGACGCGATTGGATGAAGTGCCCCAGTTGCTCAATATCTTCAAGGGTGAAATGACTTTGATCGGTCCAAGGCCCGAGGCGCTCAGCCTGGTGGAGATGTATACAAGGGAGATTCCATATTATTTCGAAAGGCATATGGTAACTCCTGGAATATCGGGTTGGGCGCAGATAAATTACCCCTACGGCAATTCGATCGAAGATGCCCGCCAAAAGCTGATGTTCGATTTCTATTATATCAAGAACCGGTCGGTGATCCTCGACCTCATGATATTTGTCCGGACAATTCGGACCGTATTTACCGGGCATGGAGCAATGTAGGGTGCAGTGTGCAGGCCCGGCCAGCCGGGCATCTTACTCGCGGTTATTCCTTCGGCTGGTCCGAAGGGATCTCCCCATGGTTATCTTCCATCTCCATGAAATGCAACATGCCACTCCCCATCCACTATAACAATCGACCATCAAGATTTTTGTATAAAGGGAACTTGACGTCTGCTAACATTAGTCGTGCATCGTGTGATACAACATTACTTGCTTTACAGGTCGGCTTGCATTGCACTGAGAGCGTCTTTTAAGGCCGGAAGGTCGTTTTCGATCACCAGCCATATAGTTTCGAGATCAAGCCCCATATAGTCATGAACCAAAATATTACGGAAACCGGTGATCGCCCGCCAATCGATATGAGACTGGGTATTTTTAACCTCGTCGGATAACCGCTGGCTGGATTCCGACAGAGTCTGCAGATTACGCACCACCGCATCCTGAACGAGGTCCGACCGCATGAACGTGTTGCGGTCGTGGTATGCGAATCGCTCAACTCGCTCGATGCACTCGAGCATGTGCTCGACATAAATCTGGTCACGTTCGGAGAGGGTCATAGATCAACAGCCTGCCCAAGAATCCGGTTGCGTAATTTCGGATGCAAGGCAGCCGGTGTCACCACATCCACTTTTTTACCGAGGAGATCCTGAAGGTCCATCAAGAGTCCTCCCAACGCAAGGGCTGACCTGCCTTTTTCCAGATCAATCAGGATATCAACGTCACTGTCAGGACCGGCATCACTGCGAGCACGCGAACCGAACACCCGCACTCTGCGGGCGCCGCGTAAGAGGGCAAGCCGCCTTATCTCTTCACGGTGGTCTTCAATCAGTTTGTCCATGGATTTTCCTCTGTGCGCACGTCCCCGGTTTCGGTTACATGCATTTTGGACCTCATATGTAATCCATATTTGTTCAACTATACGTCGCCGCCGCACAGGTTGCAACATTGTTTGATTACAACTGGTGACAGTCGCATCACCCGTGTTGGTTGTGCGCACGACGCGATTGGATGAAGTGCCCCAGTTGATCAATATCTTCAAGGGCGATATGACCTTGATCGGCCATTAACATCTTGCTTTACAAAAATGCTTCAACTAAAATTAATGAAATTGGATCATAATGAGTAATTTTTTTTAACAACTTCTGCCTTAGGTTGAATCTGTAATGGTCACTTTTGAACTACGCATTATCCTCGTATTTCTAGTTTCTCTGTTTTCAGTACTGTTCGTTTTACCGAAGATTGCCAATATTGCCCGGCGGATCGGTTTGCTGGATCTACCGAACAGTCGGAAGGTTCATGTGCGTCCGCGACCTTTGGTGGGCGGCATAGGCATGGTGATAGCTGTGGCTTTTACCAGTCTTGCTTTTATTCCTATAAACGGTTTGCGGGGCTTTTTTCTCGGCCTGGCCATACTTGTATTCGTTGGTTTCCTGGATGATTTCCGGGAGCTTGGGCATCAACAGAAATTCATGGCTCAGATAGTTGCTACAGGAGTGCTGATTTATTTCAGCAAGATTGCTCTTGTCAGCTTTGGCGACCTTTTAGGTATTGGCGTGCTGAATGTGCCCGGCGGAATTACTGCTGCCTGGCTGGTCACGATCTTCTGCGTAGTGGGAGTGACGAATGCGGTAAATCTCATCGATGGGCTTGATGGTCTTGCCGGAGGATTGTCTTTTATCGCCTTTATCTTTTTTGCCATCCATGCATCTTTTGGTGAGCATCATAGCCTGATGCTGTTGAACCTGGCGCTCGCCGGCGCAGTTCTTGGTTTCCTCAAGTTCAACTGGCAGCCATCCGTTCTGTTTATGGGGGATGCAGGGAGTCTCAGTCTCGGTTTTTCTCTTTCTTTTATGGCCTTAGCTTTGACCCAGGGGCAGAGCGCTAGCATGAGTCCTGTCAACGCCCTTCTCATTCTGGCTATACCGATCACTGATACTATTATTGTTATGAGTAAGCGGATCTTTCGTCGACAGAGCCCGTTTAAGCCGGACAAGTATCATCTGCACCATATCTTTCTGCGGTACGGCATGGCCAAAGACGTTGCTGTGTGGGCGATTCTTTCGATAAGTATGCTCCTGGGCTGCTGCACTTTGCTGGGGCCTGTATATGGTCTTTCCGAAGCATGGCTGTTTACCATCTATCTATTATTTTTCACAGTCTATCTTGCATTTTCTTTCTGCATTATCGGGTTTTTTCGGTACAGCCTGAAAATGAGGAAACACCACCGAGATGTAGTTGCCGCAGAGGTTCCGCAAGGTTTTCTGTTTCGGATTTTGAATCTATTTGTAATCCTCGGAGAGGAAACCAGCCAAAACCAACAACAAGGAAAAAACGGAAGATGATCCACCTGATATGCATGTTATAGACCAATGAAATTGGTGCCAGGCTACCATGTTGATTAGCTTTGAATAAAAGTTTGCATACGATCTGGGAGGGGATTGAGGGTATTACTTAATTCGCTTGGTTGCGGCTCTGTATATTTCTTTATCTCGACGTGGTCCAACCGCGAGAACATACACCGTAACCGTTGTCTCAAATACCTGATAAACCACCCGGTAATCGCCGATCCTGAGCTTGCGGAAATCGACCAGGTTCCCCAAGAGAGGCGCACCAAATTTTAATGGATCCTTGGTCAATTTTGTGTCTATGGCGAGCATGATGCGGCGGGCTCCTGCTTGACCGACGCTTTTCAGATCATCCTCAAAATCCCGATGGTACGTTACCGTCCAACTCATTTCCCAAATTTGCTCATCATGTGTCGATGTGAGAGTGAATCGTCCGGGTTGAAGCTTTGTAGACGAGCGAAAGCGAGGGCAGCGAGGCGTAAATCTTCTATTTCTTCTTCCATAGTTTCATACGCATCGATAGACATGAGGACAGCTTTTGGTGCATTATTTTTGAGAATGATAAACTTTTCCGTGTCGCCCTTATCTATCAGATCAAGGGTCGCGGACGTTTTCTTTGAAAGCATAGTCGCAGACAGGTAATCTTTTATATGCATTATCTTCACCTCATTATTTGATTAATAATGCATATAATACTCTGATTTCAGAGTGCTGTCAATCGCCTCTTCTTTAGTCCAATTGTTCGTTCAAGTCTCGCAGAAAATTTGGGTCGGGTAGGTAAATCGTGTCATTTTTGTGTACCTGGCCAATTTGATATATGGCCCGTCGTATGTTTCACTTGACTATGCTTTGCAGATGTATTCCCTTATCCCGGAACGAGTTAAAGAGATAACCTCGGTTATTGATCATAGCAGAGAGAGGGTTGATGGTACACGGGAGATGTCTGCCGGGCTTGCTGTTTACGTTGATGGGACTGTGCCTTTCTGCTCAGCTGTCCTGGGCCGCTCCGGTTGGGATGTATGGGGTCACCGAGGATCATCCCGGGCTGTCCCAGAATGGAGTTGATGCGGTCTTCCTTCCCCCGCAGGCCGAGCTTATTGCCTCCCAGGTTGCGGCCGGGCGTCAGGTCTTTCTTTCGTTGAATGTTTTTGGCGGTACCCAGCCCTGGAAGGAATTTCCGGATGCGGTACCGGTTATGAGCGATGGGCAGAGGCTGTCTGGCGAATATGGCGGCATCTGTCCGACGCATCCGCAGTGGCGGGCGAGTCGCCTCAGGCTGCTTGCCGGCTGGCTGCATGAGTTTGCCGGTGAGCATGGCGTTTCGGGGGTCTGGCTCGATTTTATCAGGTATCCGGGCAAGTGGGAGCGTGAACAGCCGCATGTGCCGGACACCTGCTATTGCGACCGGTGTCTGCGGCTTTTTCAGCTTGACAGGGCGGTGGCAATTCCTCTTGAGCTGACCACCACCAGGGCGGCGGCCGATTGGATCAAACTGCATGCTGCCTCGCAGTGGCTGGACTGGAAGAAGGAGCAGATCAGCTCATTTGTTCGCGATGCCCGAAAGGTGCTGGACGAAAATGCACCGGGGAAAAAGCTGACGCTTGGCGTTTTTCTTGTGCCCTGGAGAAAATCCGACTTCAATGGCGCGCTGCCGTTTCAGTTGGCCCAGGATGCTGAACAGTTCCGACCCTATGTCGATATTTTTTCACCCATGGTCTATCACCGCATGGTGGGCAGACCGGTTGCCTGGATCGGCGAAATAACCGATTATTTTGCAGAAATGACCGACGCCGGGATCTGGCCGATTATCCAGGCGAAAGGGGTGTCGGCAGATGAATTCGGGCGGGTTGTCCAGACCGTGTCGCAGGCAAAAGCTGCCGGGCTTTTGGTCTACACTTACAAGGATATGGCCAAGGAGCAATGGCCGCTGCTGGGAAAATTCGAGGTGGCACCGAATCTCCTGCACGATCCTCGCCTGGAAACCGGGGATGGAACGGTTGAACTGAGTGCGGGCAATGATGGCCAGGCCGTCTGGCAGACCGGCCTGCCGGCCTGTCGGCCCGGCAGTTCCTATCTTTTTTCCGCAGAATTTTTCCGCCGGGATCTTAAGGACGGTCGTGCCTATCCCGTGGTATCTCTCTGGGGGCAGGAGTATCTGTTGAACACCCATAGGATGGCTGGCAGGTTTCAGAAACTGCAGCGCATTGTCGGCTGCCCTGAAGAAAATACCGGCAAAGAAGATGTATTTGAGTTCCGCAATGAATTCCCCGGCAATAGTTTCCGGATGCGCTCACCGGAACTTGTGGAAAGACAGGCAACGGAAAATAAGGCCTTGTCTCCGCCTGACTCTTCCTTCTTCCCGATCGGCACCTATGGGGCAAAGGCCGAAAACCTCGGGGAGATCAAAAAGATAGGCTTGAATACCGCGGTGCTGGGTCTGACCAGGGAGAATGTCGAGGCGTGTCTGGCGCTGGATATGCACTGCACGCTCGCTGTACCGCGCGAGCCTGAAAACCTCATCCAGGCCCTGAATACACTCGAGCCGCTGCTTCGGCAGGGCCGGTTTGCCTACTATGTCAACGATGAGCCGGGAATCCATTCGTTTCCCCAGTGGAAGGCGGAGGATATTGAGAGGATAATCAAAAGCCGCTTTGCAGAAGCCGTAACAAATATGGCGATAGTCCGGCCGCAGGTGATCCCTTTCTACCGTAAAAGTGCCGATTATTTTATGCTTGATCAATATCCGGTGCCGGGGATGCCTATGACCTGGCTGTCGGATTCCATGGACGAAGCGGCGCTGCATGTCGGCAGGGGACGCCTGCAGTCGGTGATACAGGCCTTTGGCGATGAGCAATACGCCAAACATGGCTGGCCGAGGTTGCCGACTTTTAGCGAGATGAACTGCCTTGCCTATCTCTCCGTCATTCACGGCAGCAGGGGAATATATTTCTACACCTTCCCGGCAATTACCGCGACGGCACAGGGCAAAGAAGACTTCGTCCACCTGGTCAGCCGGCTGAATAAAATCCGCTCCTGGCTGCAGGTCCCTAACGACGAAAAGCCGATATTGCTACGCATGACCTCGCCAAACCGCTTCGATCCCAAGGGAAATCCGGCGGTCCATTGCAGCCGCAAAGAGCAGGACGACTCCCAGCTGCTGATCTGCGTCAATACCATCAACACCTCTACGACAGCCGACATAGACGTCCCCCAAAACCGCCAGACCACCTGGCAGGATTACTACACCGGCCAAGTCTACCACCCAGCCAACGGAACCCTCCGCACCGCCTTCGCCCCCCTGGAAGTCAAAACCCTTGTGGGGTCAGATAGGTATCCTTGACAGTTTTGCTTTCAGTTCTGACCATTCCTTCCTTGTTTTTTTCGAAATTAAGTATTTTATTGGATACAGCTTTGTGATTTTGCCTATCATTTTCTGCAAAAAATTGTCAATAAATGTTCGAGAGTTTTTGCCAGTTCGAGTACTATGGGAAAAGACTCGCCCAAAATTTTGTTTTAGATTAAATTTTAACTGGGTTATGCGATGAACGAAAAAGAGCTGCAGAAGCAACTACAGACCAAAGTAAAGAAAAAACTCGAACCGCTGTTTGCCCGTTATAAAATGGATTTTGGCGGGATTGATGCAGCCCTGAAATGGAAGCCGATCGTTCTTATTATCGGCAACTATTCATCGGGTAAATCGACGCTGATCAACGAACTGGTCGGCCAGCATATTCAACGTACCGGTCAGGCACCCACCGATGATTCGTTTACCATCATTACCTCCGATCCCGGTGTCAGCAATGTCGAGACTCCCGGTTCGACGCTGGTCAATGATGACCGCATGCCTTTTCAGCATTTTCGCGGCTTTGGCGAAAAGCTGATCTCGCATATCTGTATGAAGCAGATTGACAGCCCGGTGCTGGAAAATATGGCGATCATCGACAGCCCCGGCATGATCGATGCCACCAGTGAGAAGGACCGAGGATACGATTATATGAAGGTCCTTGGCGAGTTTGCCAAGATGGCCGATTTGATCGTGCTGATGTTTGATTCGCATAAAACCGGCACCATCAAGGAATCCTACGACACCATTCGACATACCCTGCCGGAGAAATCCGGCGAACATCGGATCGTCTTTGTTATGAGCAGAATCGACGAGTGTGATCATCTAAGCGACTTTACCCGTTCCTACGGGACACTCTGCTGGAATATGTCGCAGATGACCGGACGCAAAGATATTCCCCATATTTATCTGACCTACGCGCCGTCGGTTGTCGATCCGAACACGGTGGCTGAAGGCTGGCCCCAGGAGCGGGACGAGCTTATCGAAAAAATAAAGCGGGCACCGGGTTTCCGCATAAATCATATCCTCGAGGATATCGACCGGCAGGTGAATGAAGTCCAGATCGTCGCCGAGGCGGTCAACGAATTTCTTAACCGGGCAAACAAGGTTTTCACGAAATACGCCAAGTATACCATCGGCATTGCCTTACTGCTGTTTTTCTTTGGCGATGTGGTGCTCAATGCCATCTTCGGCTACCCAATAAGAACCCTTGTTACTTCGATCAGAAATAGTACCTTTAACCTTGGCGATCTGATCGTACCTTGCATTCTCGCCGGCCTTGCCTTGGTTATCGGTAGTCTCAGCTATAGCAAGATAGCTTTCAAAAAACAGCGTAAAAAAGCTATGATCAACGGTTCTGATCTCGTTATACAGAATAATGATTACCGCAAAAATTTATGGCGGAAAATGGAAGTGAAGGTCAGAGAGAACCTGCAGGACCTCAAGGTCAAGGATCTGTGGAGCGGCTATGGCCGAGGCATGACCAAGATTCAATATTTTCTGAACAACGATCTGAAAAGGTATTATGAAAAGATCGTAACCTGATAGCAACCCAGCTGGCTCCCATGGGATTTATGGGATCCAGCTGGTTTGCCCCACCATCAGAACGTCACTTTTTCCGCATCTCTTACCAACCCGGCAAATTCCCTCATCCATTCCTGTCCACCAAGCAGTTCCGCCAGGATGACCGCCATATGTTTTGGCGCTATCTGCATATCAGCATTACGGCCAAGTCCGGAGATACATGACGGACAATTGGTGGCGACGACCGTTGTTTCAGCTCCGGTTTTAGCGGCGGCAAGGGCCTGTCGTTTACGCTGCAGCATGGCTTGTGAAATATCCGGTCTGGAGATGGCCATGGTGCCGGCTTCGGAGCAGCAGTTGGCCACCCTGGTCACGTCGGTAAAAAGCCTGGCGAGCAGGCTTGGCCCATCGCTGTTACAGGAGTCATGGCAGGGAGTATGATAGAGTATCGGGGCCGTTTGCCTGGCCCCGGATTGGTGCGCAGTATTGTCTAAAATAAACTGAGAGATATCTTCGATACGGCAATCGAATATTTCCGCACAGCCCATCTCCTGCAGTGCCTCCCTGCAGGTGCCGCAACTGATAAGAAATGCATCAAACTTCAAGTGGCCGAGCATTTCCCTGATCTGGCTGAGAATGATGGTATCCCGAAGGAAAATTTGTCCGGCCATTTTCTTTTTGGCATTGACCCTGGCCGGGAAACCGCAGCAGAGAAAAGGGGGTGGCAGAATGACCCGGATGTCGTTTTTCAGCAGCAGATAGACTGCGGCCATGCCGATATCGCCATACAGCCGTTCGGAGCCGCAGCCGGGAAAGTAGAAGACGGTCTTGCTGATTTCCCCGTCGGGTCTGATCTTCAATGCTTCGCGTTCGGTGCATTGAGGCAGCAGAGCGTTAAGAGCAACGGATGATGGCGGCATCATCGGTGATTTCAAGAGGGCCAGCGGACGTCGGTCTCTGTCGGTGATGGGGACCGGAGTTTTATCCAGGGCCTTGACGGCCAGACGCTGCAGGGAGCCACCCCATTGCAAAACACTTTTACGGAAAACACGGTTCACCCATTTATTTCTGTTCTGCAGATAGAACAATGAGAGACTGGTCGCCGGCGCGGTATGTTTATAGCCGAGATCGCTGAGAATCTCCCGCTCGAGCAGAGACACGCCAGCGGTGTCGATATCGACCGGGCAGGGTGTCAGACATTTGCCGCACATGGTGCAGTGGTCGGCAATCTCCTCGAGGTTTTTCAGCTGGTTAAAACGCGGCAGATGTGAACGCTGCATGTCATAGAGCAGGGCTTCGATCAGGGAGCCGATAACCATGTTTTTGTTTCTCGGGTGGAAAAAGATATTGCTTCCGGGATGATAGACGCAGCAGACCGGCATGCATTTGCCGCAGCGAATACATTTGGATATCATCGATGACAGCGCCGCCAGCGAGCCGTACTGGAGAATTTTTGCCTCCAGCTCGAGGAGATTGAAAGAAGGCGTGAACACCTTGTCGATAATGGTCGGATCAGACAACATACCCGGATTCATGATTCGGTTGGGATCGACTTCCATGCGGTAGGCGGTCAGTTCGGCCAGACGATTTTTCGCGAGAAATTTCATCTTGGTGATGCCGATGCCATGTTCGCCGCTGACCACGCCGCCGAGCGCAACCGCTTTTGTCATGACCGCTTCGGCGGTTTTTTCCGCCCGGTGCATCATCTCCCGATCGTTGGAGAAAACCGGAATGTTGACATGGATATTGCCATCGCCCGCGTGCATATGAGTGGCGATGATGATCCTCCTGGCCTTGGTTTCACTGTAGATAGTCTCGATATTGGCACTGACCTTTTGATAGCCGCTGAACAGCTCGAGCAATTCATCCATCAATTCTTTGATCGAAGCTTCATGCCGGACCGATTTATCGATGCGCATGGAAAGCTCCTCCAGAGCCTCCCGGCATAGTTCGTCGGCCTTGGGAATTTTTGCCTCCAGCCAGTCCGGATCTTCTATCGGCTCGGCCGTTTGCAGATACTGACCTATCGCATGGATACATTGTTCTTTATTGAAGATGTCTTCGGCGATATTATATTCATCGACAAAGCGGGCAAATTCCGCCAGGCCGTGTAGCGGCAGGACGATGTCTTCATTGAGCTTAAAGGCGTTGGTCCGTGCGGCGATGGCGCCCAGCCGCTTGCGGTCGCGCCAGAAACGCGCCGCTTCATCGGCGTCCTGAGCGGTGAAGAGCTCGGTGTTTTTATAGGGGGCAAGCAGCTTCTCCAGCCGTTTTTTGCCCTGCAGAACATGCTCGGAGGTATGCCCCACCATGTCGATCAACAGGACGGCCTTTGGCTGGGTGCTGCGTGCCGCCTTGAATTTATATTTGATAGCCCTAATATATTCCTCGTCAAAGTGCTCCAGAGCCATCAGCGCTTCTTTGCCTTCGTTAACAAATTCTTCGGATATCTCGACAATAACCCGGCTGGCCTCATCCATGTCGGCACCAAAAAATTCGAGACAGAAGGTTATTTTCTTTTCGTATTCCCGGTGCAGGACAAAGGTTCCGGAGGTGATAACTCCATCGGTGCCTTCTTTTTGCAGGCCGGGCAGGCCGAGCAGTGCTTTATTAGTGATGTCCTTCCATAAACCTTTTTTGCGGATATCGGTGCCGGCGAGAGTGATTTCGCGCAGCACTTTCTGGTGGTGGTCCAGTACCTGGAAGCTGATCTGGTCATTCGGTAGAATTTTGCGCATCGGATGATTGACCCGCTGGACGGTGATAAGATCCCGGCCGGGCATGGCAATGGTATAAGTCAGGATATTATCGATTGCCGTACCCCAGAGCACTGCGGTTTTGCCACCGGCATTTTCAGCGATATTGCCGCCGATGGTTGACGCCCAGGCACTGGTTGGATCCGTGGCAAAGACCAGCTTATTGGCTGCTGCATGCGCCATGGCATCGGCGGTTACTACGCCTGCTTCGACATGCAGAACGGGTATTTTGACGCCCTCGCCAAGGTGGGGAAAGTCGCGATATTCAATGTCGGCAATAGCGGTCATCTTCTCCGTATTTATAATGACGCTGTTGCCGGTCACCGGCACGGCACCGCCCGTCAAGCCCGTGCCGCCACCGCGGGGGATTATTTTCAGTCCCAGTTCGGCCACGGCCTTGATGAGTGCGGGCAATTGTTGTTCACTGTCCGGCCTGATTACGGCAACCGGCAGGAAAAGCCGCCAATCGGTGGCATCGGTGGCGTGGCTGATAAGAGTGAAAGGGTCAAATCGAACATTTTCCCTGCCGACAATTGCGCCCAGCTTTTTCTGCAGCATCTGGCGCAGCCCTGAGACCTCGGTGATCTCCTTTTTCAGCTGACCCAGGCGATCATGGCATAATCCGACCAGACGGAGCACTTTCGCGCTCCGTTCAGCGCCGACCCGGCCGATCTTCGCCGCCTCTTCGATGACGGATAGATCTTCTGCCGCCGTCTTGAAAAATTTTTGCCGCCGAGGTAAAGAATCAATGAGTTCCTGATAGAGAAAAGGATTGCGGCGCAGAATGAACAGATCACCCATAAAGCGCATAACCAGTCTCGCCGACCGCCCGCTGATCCTTTGACTGCGGAGTTCTTCCAGATCTTCCCAGACCTCGGAGCCGAACAGCAGGTTGATTATCAGTTTGTCATCTGCCGAGGTGAAGTTGTAGGGAATTTCACGATAAATATTCTTGCTCATATGTTACTGTTGGTTATTTTGAATAGTTGATTATTTAGCACTTTGCTAGCACCACATCATTCAGGAGAATCAATGTCTCTATTGCTGTTGCTCTCTCTGCTGGCCTGCGCGGCGATTGTCATCTCATCGGTAACATTTGCTGTCGGCCTGAAAAAAATGCGCAAACTGGCTGATGTCTTAATTGGTGATGATTGTCCTTTGATATCAATAATAGTGCCTGCCTGCAATGAAGAAAAAAACATATCGCGATCCCTGTTGTCGCTTCTTGCCCAGGAATATGAAAAGTTAGAGATTATCGTCGTCAACGATCGTTCTACCGATGCAACATCCCAGGTTCTTGGTGAGCTGAAAAAGCATTATCCTGAGCTTATCATCCATGAAATTGGCACCTTGCCTAACGGGTGGATGGGCAAGAGTCATGCCTTGTCTGTAGGGGCCGCTTTAGCCAAGGGCGAGTACCTGGTTTTTACCGATGCCGACGTGGTCATGCAACCAACGACGATTGCCAGATCGCTTGCATACATGGTAGACAGGCAATTGGACCACCTGACCCTTGTTTTCAAAAATATGACTCGTGGCTGGCTCCTCAACAGTCTCATCCTTGATTCGGCTATCGGACTTATGGTTATTTTTAAACCCTGGCTGGCACATACAAGAGGCACCCGCTGGTATATCGGTATTGGTGCATTTAATATGGTCCGCCGCACTGCATACAATGCAGTGGGTGGCCATGGGTCTATTAAAATGCATCCCGTCGATGATATGATGCTTGGCAGAACCTTAAAAGAACACGATTACTTGCAGGATTGCCTGCTGGCCTATGACTTTGTCGCGGTCCCCTGGTACGATTCGGTTTCCGCGATGATCAAAGGGCTGGAAAAAAACATGTTTTCCTTATTACATTACCGCCTTGTTCTTCTTCCTTTTGCGCTTCTGGCCGTTATAATTCCAAGCATCTGGCCTTTCTGGGGGGTGATTTTCGGACAGGCGGATGCCCAGGTTGTCTGTCTAACCGCCTTAATCGTCCGGTTGCTCACCTTTTATCAGGGGTTATGGCGGCAGGGCTTGCCGGGCTGGTACCTGCCTGGATGTCTTATTACACCCTATATATCATGCTATATCATCATCAGATCGGCTTTTGTTACGCTCAGAAATGGCGGAATTTTCTGGCGGGGACAGCATTATCCGTTGGCCGAGTTGCGCAAGACCACTCCTTTTTTCTTTTGAGTTGCGCACCGCAGGGCTTCTCGGATGGTTGGTCATGGTCCGCTTCTATTGATGTTTGGTGCCTGACGATTTATCAGGACAGTACAGGCAACAAGTGATAAGGCCAGACCGAAAAGGGCAAAGGTGAAGCTGTGGAAGGCGTCAAATACCAAGCCGGCGATTATCGGTGCAAAGGAGGCAAGGATGTTACTTGAAAACAACCAGCCGTAGATCTGGCTTACCCGATCAGCGCCCCAGCAGCGGGCGGCGGATGCAACATAGATAACCAGCACCCCGCCATAGTTAAAGCCGGTAAGGATGGCAAATAACCAGAAACCGGCAGACGAATGGAGCATAAGTGGGGCAGCCAGGAGAACGACAGCCTGAAACAGCAGGTTGGCCTGAATAGCGGTTGCCGCCTGGACACGGTCGAAAATCATCCCCCAGACAATTCGACCGGTGGCGTTGGCCAGAGCAAAAAGCGATACCCCGGTGATGCCGATTTGTACCGCGTCACCTTCCGCTCTAAACAGCTCTTTGAGGTTGGCGTTGACGGCAAAACCGGCAGCAAGACCGATAAACATGGCGGCATAGAGCAGACGAAAGCTGGGATGAGCCAACAGGTCGGAAATTTTTATGGGTACGGCTTCGGCGAGCTTCTGCTGTGCTGGAAAACGCATATTCATCCCCGCGACGACAATAATGCTGATAAAGCATAGTCCGAAGGTAAAAAAAGTCTCAAAGGGAGTTCGTCCCGTCGCCATCATCCATCCGCCCAGCTGGCTGACCAGGGCGGCCCCGCCGCCAAAACCGGCGACCGCGATGCCGGTGACGAGCCCCTTGTTTTTGGGAAACCAGCGAATACAGACGGCAATCGGCACAATATAGGCCATGCCGGCTCCGATGCCGCTGAGAACGCCGATACCCAGAACGGTAAAGAGAAAATTACTGCTGCCGAGACCGGCAAAGAGCCAGCCACCACCAAACAGCAGGCCACCAAGCATAGCACATGCCCTCGGGCCGATTTTCGGCAAGAACGTTCCCGCAGCCATCATGGTCAGGGGAAACATGAAATAAAAGACGGTAAAGGGAATCTGCACCGGCCCCTGTTCGAGGCCGAGCAGGGTCTTTATCGGCAGAACATAGACACTCCACGAGTAGGTAGCGCCAAGGCACATCTGCATGCAAACGGCAGACAGGAGAATTATATATCGCATAACGTCAATTATTTTAGGTGAAAAAAGTGATTTTTGTACTCGGTTGTCACGCTGTTTGTCAAGAATTACCGCGGTCGTGCCGGAAGTGGACTAATTAAACTGTTGATGTCTTGTAAGCGACGGGTTATGAAAATCGCTTTATGTAAAAATTACTACGGGCTTAAAAATACTGGATAAATATTATGAAAATACTGGTTATTAATTCGGGCAGTTCGTCCATAAAATTTCAAATTCTGAAGATGGAAGATGAATCCGTCCTGGCTTCAGGTTTAATCGAGAGGATAGGTGAATCCGAAGGCTTGATTAGATGTATCATGCGACCCAAAAGCAAAGATGAGCTGGTGATTAAAAAGACCACCGCTGTTGCCGATCATAAGAGCGGCATGCATCTGGCTGTAGAGTTACTGTCGGATCCTCATCAGGGAGTGCTTGCTGGTCCGGATGATATCGATGCAATCGGCCATCGTGTGGTTCATGGGGGCGAAGATTTCCATCAACCGATACTTATCAGTAGGGATGTTCTCACTGCCATAGAAAAAAATATTCCTCTCGCTCCGCTGCATAATCCTGCCAATCTTGATGGCATACGGGTGGCACAGGAAATATTCGCCGGTCTTCCCCAGGTGGCTGTTTTTGATACCGCCTTTCATCAGACGATTCCACCACACGCCTATTTTTACGCCATTCCTTATAATCTATACGAACAGCAGCGGGTTCGCCGCTATGGTTTTCACGGCACCTCGCATAAATTTGTTGCCGGTGAATGCGCAAAATGTATGGGCAAGCGGCTTGATCAGCTCAACCTGATCTCCATTCATCTTGGCAATGGTTGTTCCATGACCGCTGTCAGGAATGGGCTGAGTGTCGATACCACGCTTGGGCTCACCCCGCTCGAAGGCTTGGTCATGGGCACCCGCAGCGGCGATGTCGATCCGGCAATTCATGCCTTTCTGGCCAGAAATCTGCATATGGATATCGACGCTATCGATACAATGCTCAATAAGGAGTCCGGACTGAAGGGTCTGTGCGGAATGAACGATATGCGCGATATCCATGCGGCAGTTGCTGCAGGCAATAAGCGGGCGGAGCTGGCGCTTGAGGTGCAGACCTATCGCAATAAAAAATATGTCGGCGCGTATATGGCTGTCCTTGGCCGGGTGGATGCAATAATATTTACCGCCGGCATCGGCGAAAATGATCCGATCGCACGGGAAATGACCCTGCGTGACTTGGAGCCATTTGGTATTGTTCTCGATCTTGAAGTAAATAAGCAGCGGATTGCCGGGCCCACTCGTCTCAGCACGGCTGAAAGCCGGGTACAGATCTGGGTTATTCCAACCAATGAAGAATTAGCCATAGCCCGGGAGGCGAAGGCCCTCTTGGCCGGATGAACGGGTAATTTCAACCGGCAAAGGAGGTTTTTATGCGGTGCAGGCTGTCGTAAATACGCAGCATTTTTGTATGCTCGGTAGAGATTCCCGGCCAGCCTCCGGCAAAATTGAGGCCTGAAAATGTTATTGCGCCGTCGATAATTCCTGCCGCCAGGTGTAATTCGTCTTCTTGATAAAAAAGGCGCAGACTTGCGGAAAAATTGTCCAATTGCTGCCCGTTAAGGTGAAAGTTGAGCAGGGACTGTAAAAGCCGGTACAGGCGCATTCTCCCCGCCGGCAGCGCCCCATAATCGACACACCAGCTGCACCACGTCAGTGCCTCCTCTTTTTTGCCAAGAGCCAGCAGAATCATAGCTTTCAGCTCGCCGATCCGTAAGCTTGTCCAGGCAGACTGCGCCTCAAAGAGAACACCGATAATCCGGCCAAGCAACTGTTCGTCGCTGAGGCCGAGGGTGTCCAGCATCATAAGCAGCTGAGTAAGATCCTGCTTATCCATATGCGCCAGTCTCAAGAGATACGGACGCAGAGCGGCACCAGTTCCTTTGTTATTATAAATGAGGTCGTCAACCGGATAAATCTCCGACATGCCGGGGACGAGAATTCGGCAGCTGTACATCCCGCAATGCAGGTATTCGGCCCGATACATCTGGAAACCGTCGGCAACGATAAGCCCTTGCAGCCGGTGCAGTTCCTGTTCGGTCGAGCCGACAAAGTCCCAGGGAGTAAATTCGAAATCGGCTTTGTCCTGAAACATATTCCAGGAAAGCAGACCGTCCGAATCGACAAAATGGCTCTCCAGGTTAAAGGGGTCGGCCACCTGTTGCAGATCATGACACGGTGGCTGAAATCCACTGAACTGGTCGAGGTTTCGCCCTTGGAGCAGCTCGGTGAGTGTGCGCTCCACTGCAGTTGCAAAGCGGCAGTTGGCACCGAAAGCGGCAAAAACTCCGCCACTCTGGCGATCGGCGACGAGGACACTGATCACCGGGTATCTGCCGCCAAGGGAGGCATCTTTTACCTGCACCGATAGATTTTTTGCGGTCAGAGTGTCGATGATGGCACTCAGGTACGGGTATTTCTGCAGTCGAGCCGGCGGTACATCGGGAAGACTGAGCCCTTTGCCGATAACGATATTTTTGACATACCGCTCGATAATCTCGGAAAGTGCCTGGGAGCAGCATTCGGCAGGAGAATTACCGGCGGCCATGCCGTTGCTGACATAGAGATTATTCAGCAGGCTTATTGGAAAATAGGTGGTCCGGCCGGTAGCAAGCGATTGGAAGGGCAGGGCGCAGATTCCGCCATCGCCGGAGTCGATATTATTGTCACGCAGATGGGCCGCGGTCAGCTCGCCATCTTGATTATAAAAAGCCCGCAGCTCTCTGTTGAGCAGCTCTTTTTCCTGCTGTTTGCGACTCGGAACAAGGTCATTTCTGCCGGGAACAAACCACACTTCATTGGGGTAAAAGTGGAATTCTCCTCTATCTGTCTTCTCTCCCAGGTAAAAGTCGGCAAAGAATAGATTTGTCGCCAGCCGTTCGAAGAACTCGCCCAGGCTACTGGCAAGACTTGCCAGGCGCGATGTCCCCTTACCGTTGGTATACAGATCAGGACACGCGGTCGCTTGGAGGTGCACCGACCAGCAATTTGGCGCCGGATTGAGCCAGCTTACCGTCTCGGTTGGAATTCCCATTTCCTGCAGAAGAGATGTCGCCTTATCGATAGTATCTTCTAAGGGGGCATCTTTGCCGGGGAGCAGGGTCTTGCTGGTCATAGAATGATCAGATAGTCCCGCCGGCGCGCAGTGAATCGGCCAGCATCTCCACGACAAAGCGCACTTTTTCCGGCGAATGGTGTTGCAGCAGGTTGTCCTGAATATGCATCACGCAGGTTGGACAGGCGGTGGCAAGGTAGTCAACCTGGGCATCCTGGATGTTTTTCACCTTGTGGTTGTTGATCTTTATTGCCGTATCATAGTGGGTTATACAATAGCTTCCAGCGCTGCCGCAGCAGACAGCGGCATCTTTCATTTCTTTGAACTGTACGCCGGGAATCATTTTTAGCAACTTTCTCGGTTGTTCGCTGATGCCCTGGCCGCGCACCATATGGCAGGGATCATGGTAGGAGACCTTATAGGGAAGGGCGCCTAGCTGCTCCTCTTTGATATCGAGATTTTTTTCGATAAATTCATTGATATCAAAAACTTTATCGGTAAACGCCCGGAGTTCCCGGCTGTCGTTAAGAAATATTTTGATCTCTTTTTTCAGGGCCATACCGCAGGACGAGCAGGCAACGACAATGGCATCCAGATCGTAGCGCTGGAATAAATCGAAATTATGTTCCATCAACATCTTCGCCCCGTCATAATCGCCGTTGGCGAGCACCGGCGTGCCGTTGCATTTCTGTTTTTTGGGGATGACCACCTCGTAGCCGTAGCCGGTGAGGATATCAACCACCGATTTGACAACATTGGTATAGATGAGATTGCCGGCACAGCCGGTGAAATAACCGATCCGTCCTTTGCTTGGCCTTGTTTTTGGGGGAATTACTTCTGGATACTGACTTTGCGCGCTCCTGATCGCCAGCTGGGGAAAATAACGTCGCTTAGAAAAGCCGAACAGCGGGAAAAGATGGCGTACCGGGTTTTTCGGACCAATGCCGAATAGAGCTTTCTGAGCCACGCCAACCAGCATGGCAGCAAAAGTTAGCGGCCATTTACGCCAGACCAGCTGCCGAAAGATAAGCGCCTTGAAAAAACCGAGCCCTTCCTGGGTGGTGATATACCAGCGCAGGCGCAGGACCACATGCTCGGGGCTGACGCCGGCTGGGCAGTTGGCCGAACAGGTCTTGCAGTTGAGGCATTCGTTGATGGCATCTTTGACCCGCTGAGTGATCTGCAGATCGCCGGAGACTATTTTTTCCGCCAGTTTGTTTTTGCCCCGGGCAACGTATAACTCATTGCCCATTTCTTTAAAGACCGGACAGACCGAGCGACATTTACCGCACTGCATGCATTTTTGAAATTCAGTGGCGGCTTCAAGCAGATGGGTTTCCGCCTGTTGCTTTACGTCAGCGTGCATATTCATTTTTTTATTACCTCGTTTATGCCGAATGCTGTTCGGGCATATCGAACATCTTCCCGGGATTAAGCAGGTTGAGTGGGTCAAAAGTCTTTTTGATATTCTGCAGCAGTCTGATTCCTTCAGCGCCGACCTGGTTCTGCAGAAACGGTTTCTTTTCGAGTCCAATACCGTGCTCTCCCGATATGGTTCCCTCAAGGTCAATTGCTAACTGGAATAATTCAACAATTCCTTTTTCGGCCCTGGCCATTTCATCTTTGTCCTGCATGTCCAAAAGAAAGGTTGGATGCAGATTGCCGTCGCCCGCATGACCAAAGATACCCACCTGGAGATCATGTTTCTTCGCTATCTTGCTGATACCGAGCACCATATCCGGGAGTCTGGAACGCATAACCGTCGCGTCCTCGAGGATGAGGTTGGGCCTGACGGAGGCTAGAGCGTTCAGGGCGACACGCCGCCCTTCAAACAGCCGGTTGCGCTCCTCACTGCTTTTGGCCCTGGCAAATTCGCGAATATCGTTGTTTTTTACTTCTGCTTCAACTTTAGCCATTTCCGCGATAGCTGAATTCTTTTCGCCATCGGTTTCAATCAATAGCACCGCCGCCCCGTCCAGAGGCAGACCACAATCTTTGAAATTCTGAATGGCATTAATCGTGACATTATCCATAAATTCCATGGTGGATGGTGTTACGCCGGCGGCGATGATGGCGGAAACCGCACGGGCGGCACCCCCCAGACTGTTAAATATAGCCAGCGCCGATTCTCGGTGCTCGGGAATCGGCAGCAGGGCGAGGGTCACCTCGGTCATAATGCCGAGCAGGCCTTCGCTGCCGACAAAAATCCCTTCCATATTAAAGCCGGCCACATGCTTGACGCATTTATTGCCCATGGTGACAATATCGCCTTGCGGCAGAACGACTTTCATCATTTTAACATAGTCTTTGGTCACACCGTATTTCAAGCCGCGCAGGCCACCGGCGTTCTCGGCGACATTGCCGCCAATGGTCGAAAAGGCGACGCTGCCGGGATCGGGCGGATAAAAAAGGTTCGCCGTTGCGGCTACCGGGTCGATGTCTGCGGTAGTCATGCCGGCTTCAACGGTAATGAGGCGGTTGGCTGGATCAAAGTCGATGAGCCGGTTCATTTTATCCATACACAGGACGATGCCTTTCTTGAAGGGCACCGAACCTCCCGATAAACCACTGCCCTGGCCCCGCGGAGTGACCGGAATTTTCTCCCGGTAGGCAAACTGCATCAACCGGCTGATCTGTTCCGTGCTGGTAGCAAAGACCACGGCTTCCGGTTGTATCTCTATATGGGAAGCGTCGTAGCTATAGGCTATCATGTCCTCTATTTCGGTGAAGACATTTTTTTCATCAAATATATCTTGTAATTGTTCGATGTGGGTAGTGATCATTTTTTGCTCCTGGGCAGGAAAATGCTGGTGATACAATATTAAATTAATGGTCTGACCAATATTAAAAAATACCAATGTTCTTGTCAAGAAGAATAGTTTTTGAGTAAAATAAAATATAACTGCTTGAATATGTGTAAATAATAAACTTTCAGTGAATGATTTTAGTGGGTTTGCTGTATTGGTAATACCAATGTGCCATTGATTCTTGCAGATGTTAAAAGAGTCTCGCGATGCCTTATAAGAATTACTGAAATGCAATTCCAGCAAAACTGTACAAAGGGTTGTTTTCCTCGTTGTTAGAGTGATGCTCGTTCTTACGAATTTGTAGGGTGGTAATAATCTCGCCTAATATTAGGCAGATGAACATATGCTCAGCACCAGCGGACATTTGGCGATGGTAAATATCCTGCAAAAAGAATGCTCCATAAGCCTGGGTTTCATGGAGTTGGCAGAGAAAAATTCCCAATTACAAGTTGTAAGTATAAAAATATATGATATATTTGGGCCCGATAAACAATCGAAATTGGGGGACGTTTCGAAGTGTCCTCTGGCACACTGCCAAGGTATGAACTAAAAGTATTCGTGCATCATGGCAATCATTGCTCGTAACGGCGGGTAAGCCTGGGCTGTGAATTAAAGAAAACAATTAAATCCCCCTTGTGTTTTGAGCGGAGAAACTAACCGGCATGAGTGAATGTTCCGTTACATTTCTTCCCCATGAAAGAGTCATAACCGTCTCTTCCGGGGAGCGTCTCATTCGGGCTGCACTTCAGGCCGGAGTCCATATTAACGCCTCCTGCGGCGGAGAAGGGGTTTGCGGAAAATGTCGCGTTCTGGTTGAAAAAGGGAGTGTCACAGGTGGACTATCCGAGAGGGTAAAAAAAGAAGATCAAGAGAAAGGGTATCGTCTGGCCTGTCTGGCGCAAGTAAAAGAAGATGTTATCATTCGTATCCCGATTGAATCTTCCGTCGACAAAAGCGTCATGAACCTGCAGGCTACTCCTCGTCGGACTGCTGCCATTCGGCAGATGGATTTCGAGAGCCTGAAGGAAGAAGGACTGTTCATCCCGCCCGTTGCCAAAATATTTCTGACCCTCACCCCGCCTGATGCCCAGAATAATATGCCTGATGTCACCAGGCTCATCGAGTATCTCAAGCTTGAAGCCAACGAACATCGGCTGGAACTTACTTTGCCGGTTATCCGTAAACTGCCGGCAGTTTTGCGAGAGAACAACTTCCAGGTAACGGTCACGATCATCCGCCCGGTAAGAAGCGACGGGAAAAACCTCATTATCAATATCCAGCCGGGAGATACGACCAGTGAGACGTATGCAGTGGCCATGGATATCGGCACCACTACCATCTATGGTCAGCTGATTCATCTGTCCACCGGCAAGTGCCTGGCCGAAGCGGGCGATTTTAACGGCCAGATCAGCTATGGTGAAGATGTCATCACCCGCATCATCTATGCAGAAAAACCTGGTGGGCTGGAAAAACTCCAGGAAGTCGTGGTTGCAACCATCAACAGTGTCCTGGAAAAGATCATCCGCAAGGCGGGAGTGGATCGGGAAGACATCTCGACCATTACCCTTTCCGGCAACACCACCATGACCCAGCTGTTTCTCAAAATTGATCCCCGCAATATCCGCAGAGCACCGTATGTGCCGACGGCTACTTTATACCCGCCATTCACCGCGGTGAGCATCGGCATTGCCATTAATGATCATGCCATAGCCCTCATATACCCACAGGTTTCCAGTTTTGTCGGCGGCGATATTGTCGCCGGAGTCATGGGTTCCGGCATGTATCGCAGGGAAGCGCTAACCCTTTTTCTCGATATCGGCACCAATGCTGAATTGGTGGTCGGCAATAAAGACTGGCTTGCCTGCACAGCTTGTTCGGCGGGGCCTGCTTTTGAAGGTGGCGGCATTGAGTTTGGTATGCGCGCGGCCCAGGGGGCGATCGAGGATTTTTCCCTGGATCCCGTCACGTTTGAACCGATGATCTTCACCATCGGGGATGTCCGACCCAAAGGTATCTGCGGCTCCGGCCTCATTACTATGGCGGCGGTGATGTTTGAAATGGGCCTGATTAATAACCGCGGTAAGTTTCATCGTGATTTAGGCACTCCCCGCGTTCGAGAAACCAATGAGGTCTGGGAGTATGTAATAGCCTGGAAGGATGAAACCCAGATTGACCGGGATATCGTTCTGACCGAACCGGACCTTGATAATCTTATTCGCGCTAAAGGAGCCATTTATAGTGGTTGCATGACTTTGCTCGAGGAAGTAGGATTGTCGATGGCTGAAGTGGAGCATATCATCCTGGCCGGCGGTTTTGGCAGCTATATCGACCTAGAAAAGGCGATGGTCTTGGGACTGCTTCCTGAAGTTGATCCGGATCGGGTTACTTTTATCGGCAATGGCTCCCTTATGGGCGCGCGGATGAGTTCTCTGACCAATAGAATACGACTGGATGTTGTTGCGGTGACTCAAAAAATGACCAACTTTGAACTCTCCGAAACGCCGTCTTATATGAATAATTATATCGCGGCGATGTTTCTGCCGCATACTGAAATTGATAAATTTCCTCGTCTGCAGGCACGCATGAAGGCAAGAGCAAAATAAATTTCCAGGAGCATACCCACGTCTTTCATCCAACCTGGGCGGGAGCTTGCAGCGATAAAAAGAGCTTATTTTCAGTAAACATTTTGTACCTCTTGTTGTTTGGCTAGTGTAAAAAAGGGAGGGTTGATGTTGGAACTCATGCAACCTTCAGGAGAAAAATTTCTTACCAGTAAGGAGGCAAAAGTGGGATTTAAACTAAAGAAGGAATCCTATAGCGGCGGCATTAAAGCAATTTCCATTGGGAAAGGTGATGCAGCTATTACTGTGGGAGGTGAGACATGCTACCCTTTCTATACATTTGAAGGCAGCATGCCGAACAAACCCATTATTGCAATGGAAATCTGGGATATGGAGCCTGAAGACTGGGCCGCGCCGGCAATGGCGCACTTCAAAGATGTAGCCTCCGATCCTGCCGCATGGGCCAAGAAATGTGTTGAAAAGTTTGGTGCCGATGCAATCGTTGTTCAGTTGAAAAGTATTGACCCGAACGATAAAGACGCCAGTCCGGAGTCTGCCGCAGAAACCGTCAAAAAAGTGTTGGAGGCCGTCAAAGTTCCCGTAATTGTCTGGGGATGTGCCAACCCTGCAAAAGATGAAGCGGTATTGAAAGTCGTTGCCGAGGTATGTCAGGATTATAATCTGGTTCTCGGCCCGGTCGAAGAGAAAAACTACAAAGGGATTGGTGCTGCGGCCATGGGCTACGGTCATGCACTTATTTCTTCTTCACCTATTGATGTTAACCTCGCCAAGCAGGTCAACATTCTCTTGGAAAACCTCGGCATGCCGATGGATAGAGTGCTCGTTGACCCAACTACCGGTGGTCTTGGCTACGGTTTGGAATACACCTATTCGGTTATGGAGAGACTGGCCATGGCTGCTATGGTGCAGGGCGATGAAAAACTGCAGTTTCCGATGATCAACAATCTGGGCAATGAAGTATGGAAGTGTAAAGAAGCCAAGCAGTCGTCTGAAGAAGCACCTCTTTTGGGTGATATGGAGCGACGTGGAATCATGATGGAAGCGGTCGGTGCCGTGTCGTATCTGCTCAGCGGTTCCAATATTCTTATTATGCGTCATCCTGAGGCAATAAGACTGACCAAAGAGTTCATTAATGCCCTGACAGACGGTGGGCCTTTGACGGATTCAGCAGCTATTGCCAAGATCCTGGAAGAAGCGAAGATTGATTTTGCCGCTCTTGCCCCCGCCGCCGATTTGACCATCGCCGAGGAAGAAAAGAAAGCAGGTCCGGCCAAAAAAGCCGCTCCCGCTGCTCCAGCCGCTAAAGCTGCTGCCCCTGAAGCGAAAGCTGCCGCTCCTGCCGCTAAAGCCGCTCCTGCTAAAGCTGAGCCAAAAGTCGAGACAAAATCTGCACCTGCTGTAGATCCGGCCGTCGCAGCCAAAGCTGCTGCCGATGCTCAAGCCGAGGCTGCCGCTAAAGCGGAAGCCGATGCCAAAGCTAAAGCTGCTGCCGATGCCAAGGCTAAAGCCGATGCTGAAGCCAGAGCCAAAGCGGACGCTGAAGCAAAAACCAAAGCAGAAGCAGATGCTGTGCTTGCCGAAGCAAAACAACGAGAAGAAGAAGAAAAGGCTTTAAAACGCTTGCGTGCCCAGGCTAAAAAAGCCCATGATGATGCTGCCGCCGGCCACGAGGTTGCTGAGGTGACCATGACTGCTGCTGCGGAACAAAAAACAGCCCAGGAAAAAATTCTCGATCTGTTGGACAGATTCCACAAGAGAAAATAAGTCAGAATATCAGTTATTAGGTGCGACAAAGCTCTTGAGATAATTGATACTCTCGAAAACTCTATGAAGAGGAACATTGATATGGCAGAATTAAAAGAAAAAATTGTTAAATTAGCAGATGCGAGTACTGCGTCAATTGATCAGTCAACCCAGGAAATGATCCGCAGAGCCCAACAGCTTGGCATTGAAACTGTCTTTGACCGCGCTGTAACCATGAAGCCCTGTGCTATCGGCTTGCAGGGTATTTGCTGCAAAAACTGTGCGATGGGTCCATGCCGCCTGCCCTTACCTAAGGACGGCATTGTCGGCGAAGATACCCGCAAAGGTCTTTGTGGCGCCACGGCTAACACCATCTGCGCCCGAAACTTTATCCGGATGATCGCCGGTGGAGCTGCTGCTCACTCTGATCATGGTCGGAATGTAGCAATTACTTTCCTCGCTGCGGCCAAGGGCGATGTTGCAGATTATAAAATTAAAGATCCAGTTAAACTTTTTCAGATTGCACCGTATTATGGGGTTGCCACCACAGTGGAAGTTGATGGTGTGGTCAAGGATCGTGATATCAAAGAAGTTGCCATAGCTGTTGGTGAAGTAGCCGTCAGGGAATGGGGAAAACCGACCGGCAATCTACATATGATCAAAAGAGCGCCGCAGCCACTGCAGGATAAGTGGGCGGAACAAGGTGTTATTCCTCGCAACGTCGATCGTGAGATAGTCGAAATCATGCATCGTACCCATATGGGCGTTGATCAGGATTATAAAAACCTGATGAAGCAGGGGACCAGGGCATCTCTGGCTGATGGTTGGGGCGGATCGATGATCGGCACCGATCTGCAGGATGTTATGTTTGGAACTCCTTCACCTCTGCAGGCCGAAGCTGATCTTGGTGTGATGAAGGCAGATCACGTGAACATTATCGTCCATGGTCATGAGCCGCTGTTGTCGGAAATGATTGTTGCCGCTTCACAATCCCAGGAGATGATCGATTACGCCAAGTCTAAAAATGCCAAAGGTATTCAGCTGAGTGGTATCTGCTGTACCGCCAATGAAGTACTGCAGCGCCATGGCGTTCCACCGGCAGGAACCTTCCTGCAGCAGGAACTCGCTATTATCACCGGTGCCTGTGATGCCATGGTCGTTGACGTACAGTGTATCTTCCAGAATCTGGCCAACGTAGCCAAGTGTTTTCATACCAAACTGATAACTACCCATCCAATTGCCAGGATGGAGCAGCCGAATGTCCTGCATATCGAATTTGATGAGCATCATGCCATGGAAGATGCTATCCGCATCGTTAAGATAGCCATCGATAACTACGAGAATCGTGGCGCCGAGGTCATGATCCCTCGCCATAAATCAAGCCAGATCGCCGGCTTTGGTGTGGAGTCGATTAAATACCACCTCGGCGGAAGTTTCCGGGGGGATTATTTCACCTTAAACGACAATATCATTAACGGTCGTATTCGTGGTATAGCCGGTGTTGTTGGTTGTAACAACGCCCGTACCAAGCATAATGATGAGCACATTACTATCATCAAAGAGCTGATCAAAAATGATGTCATCGTCTTGACCACCGGTTGTAGCGCCATTGCTGCCGGTATGCACGGCCTGTGTACTCCTGAGTCGGCCGCCGTCCATTGTGGGCCTGGTCTGAAAGAGGTCTGTGAGACGGTTGGTATTCCTCCTGTTCTGCATCTTGGCTCCTGTGTTGATAATAGCCGGATTCTGCTGGCGGCAACCGAGGTTGTTAAAGCCGGCGGTCTCGGTAATGATATCTGTGATCTTCCTGCAGCCGGCAGCGCGCCGGAGTGGATGAGTGAGAAAGCCATCTCTATCGGCCAATATTTCGTCGCCTCGGGTGTCTACACTGTCTTTGGCTATCATATGCCGGTTGAAGGAGCACCGGTATTCAAAGATTATCTCTATAAGGATATGGAGAAAATGTTTGGCGGTATGTGGGATTGTGAGCCAGATCCGGTAAAACATGCCCATAAGATGATCGCTCACATTGACAAGAAACGTAAGGAACTTGGCATCGATAAGGCCCGTGACAGGGTTCTGATGGATATGGCCGACAGACAAGCCCTTGGCATGGAATAATATAAGCCCGGTAAACGGTAAATATGCCGGGATCGGTACCTTACAGGTTGGTTTAAGAATTCAACATGTAAGGTACTCATATCCGCGATTACGTTATTACTAATATAAGGAGTAAAGCATGTCTAGATTAGTAGCATTTGCAGCTATACAGGGCGGTTACAAGGTTGTGTCCCAGGTCGAAGGCGATCTCGAAAGAGCGCTTCAGACCTATGATGCCAGCACTAAAATCGGTTTTCCCAATACCGCGTACTATCTTCCGGTTATCTATTCCCTTACCGGAATGAAGTGCGAGACTCTGGAAGATCTCAAAAAGCCCATGGCGTTTGCTCGTGGCCTGCTGCCCCCGCATATTAAGGGCAGCAACCATCTGCCTTATCTTGGACCGTTGCTCGATGCCGGTATGGCGGGAATCTTCGCTTACGAGATCAAAGAAGCCCTGCGCATCTTAAGAGAGCCGGATTTCTATCTTGATGCTGAGGATCCGGATGTTGATGCCGGAAAAATCTGGGTTGGTCCGGCCAGTGATATTATTTTGAGAAAACGCGGCGTCGAATTCGTTGACGGCTCGGCTCCCGGTTTTGCTGCCATCGTTGGTGCCGCTCCCAATGCCGAGATCGCCAAAATGATCGTTGAAGATTATCAGAAGAAAAACCTCTATATCTTCTGTGCCGCCAACCACAACGGTAAAACGGTCATCGAGCAGTGTCTCCAGGCTGGAATGCAGGTAGGTTGGAATACCCGTATCGTACCTTTTGGTCCGGATATTTCTTCGGCCGTCTTCGCCCTCGGTTTTGCCAATAGAGCGGCAATGGCCTTTGGTGGTGTGCAGCCCGGCGATTATCGCAAGATGTTGATGTACAACAAAAATCGTATCTTTGCCTTTGTCAATGCCCTGGGCGATGTCGGAACCGAGTGGGCTGTCGCTGCTGCAGGTTGCGTTAACTGGGGCTTCCCGACACTTGCCGATACCGATATTCCTGAAATCCTGCCTACGGGTATCTGCACCTACGAGCATGTTGTTGCCAATGTGCCGCACGATGAGATCTGCCAGAAGTCTGTTGAGGTTCGTGGCTTGAAGATCAATGTCACCGAAATCGATATCCCACTGGCTTTTGGTCCTGCCTTTGAGGGTGAGCGAGTACGCGGCGGCGATCTCTTCGGTCAGATGGGTGGCGGTAAAACCCAGTGCACCGAGTTGGTCAATATGGCTGATATGGGTGCGATCGAAGACGGTAAAGTCACCGTGGTCGGGCCGGACATCGCCGATATGAAAGAAGGCGACACGCTGCCGCTGGGAATTTTTGTCCAGATCGCCGGTCGTGAGTTCCAGTCGGATTTCGAGCCGATCATGGAGCGACAGATTCATCACCTGGTCAACTATATCCAGGGCATCATGCATATCGGTCAGCGCGATATCTCCTGGGTACGCGTCAGTAAATCAGCTGTTGAGAAAGGCTTCAGCTTGAAGGATATCGGGGTTGTTCTGCATGCGAAATTCCATCAGGACTTTCAGAAAATTGTCGACAAGGTTCAGGTTACCTTGATGACCAAGAAAGAAGATGTCGACAAACTGACCACTAAAGCCAGAGCTGAATATAAAGTGCGTGATGAGCGTGTCGATAAAATGACCGACGAGGATGTGGACCTTTTTTATTCCTGCAGTCTCTGTCAGTCCTTTGCCCCGAGCCACGTTTGTTCGGTAAGCCCGGAGCGTACCGGGCTGTGCGGTGCCTATAACTGGATGGATTGCAAAGCCTCGTATGAGATTAACCCTACCGGCCCAAACCAGCCGATTCAGAAAGGCAAAGTGCTTGATCCGGTTCTTGGTCGCTTCCAGGGCGTTGATGAATTTATCAAAAGTGCATCCAAAGGTGCAGTTGATACCTATAACTTCTACTCTATGGTCCATGCGCCGATGACCACCTGCGGGTGCTGCGAGTGTATTGCGGCGATGCTGCCCGGCTGCAACGGCATCATGACGGTTGGTCGGGATTATACCGGTGAGACTCCTTCCGGTATGAAGTTTACCACCCTGGCTGGTGTTATGGGCGGTGGTGCTTCATCTCCAGGCTTTGTCGGCCATTCTAAGTTCAATATCACCCAGAAAAAATTTATCCTCGGTGATGGCGGACTGTTGCGAATGGTCTGGATGCCTAAAGTCGTTAAAGATGAGATCCGTGACAGATTGAACGCCAGGGGCGCGGAAATGGGCGTTGAGAATTTTGCCGATATGATTGCCGACGAGACTGTTGGTATCACTGAAGACGAGATTTTGCCATGGCTCAAGGAAAAAGGTCATCCTGCTCTGAGCATGCCTTCGATTATGGGATAATTTTTTAAGCAGGTACCCGGTTTCAACGTTTGTTGAAACCGGGCACATCCAGCTGTGGAATATACTTAAGGAGACAACAAAAATGGCGTTAACAGGAATACAAATCTTCAAACTCCTGCCTAAAACCAACTGCAAGGAGTGTGGAGTTCCAACGTGCCTGGCATTTGCAATGAATCTCGCGTCGAGCAAAGCCGAACTTGATGCTTGCCCGTATGTATCCGATGAAGCCAGGGCGCAACTTGCCGAAGCCTCGGCACCGCCGATTCGCCCGGTCGCTCTTGGTAAAGGTGTCCGCGCGACCAAAACCGGTGGTGAAACAGTTTTGTACCGGCATGAAAAGACGTTCTTCAATCCTACGCTGTTTGCAGGAACAATTACTTCCGATACCACAGAAGCAGATGTTACTGCCAAGCTCGGGGCCTGGAATGCACTGCAGTATGAGCGGGTTGGTCTGAATCTGCGTCCCGAACTGGTGGCGTTAAAGGATGTTAATGGCGACGGCGTTGCTTTTGCCGCCCTGGCCAAATTGATTGCCGAGACTTCTGAATTTAACCTCATCCTGATGAGCGAAAAAGCGGAAGTAATAAATGGCGCGGTTGCTACTGCCGGTTTCAAGCGTCCATTAATCTATGCGGCGACCGCAGAAAACGTTGATGAGTTTGGTAAAATTGCTCTGGACAGCGGCCTGCCGCTGGCGGTAAAGTCCGATTCCATTGATGGAATTATTGCTCTTACCGAAAAGTTGACGGGCATGGGCTTGAAGGATCTGGTTATTGATTCCGGCGCAAGAGAAGTCAAGCAGGCTTTGGAAGATATGGTTGCCATTCGTCGCGCGGCTCTAAAAGACGGTAATCGCGCCCTTGGTTTTCCGACTATCTGCTTTCCGGGTGAGATGGCCTCGACCATTGAGATGGAAGGACTTATCGCCGCTATGTTCGTTGCCAAATACGGCGGCATCGTCGTTTTGTCCAACCTGACCACCGAGGTGATCTTCCCGCTGCTGCTCGAGAGATTGAATATCTATACCGATCCGCAGCGGCCGATGACGGTTGTCGAAGGGATTTTTGAAATAGGCAACCCGGACGAGAATTCACCGGTTCTGGTAACCACCAACTTTGCCCTGACCTATTTTATTGTCTCTGGTGAGATCGAGGCAAGTAAAGTGCCTGCATGGCTGCTCATCAAAGACTCTGAGGGACTGTCGGTTCTCACTGCCTGGGCTGCCGGTAAATTCGGTGGCGATGATGTTGGTATGTTCGTTAAAAAGAGCGGTATCATGGACAAGGTCAAGCACACTAACCTGATTATTCCAGGATACGCTGCTGCTATTGCCGGCGACGTTGAAGAAGAGTTGCCCGGCTGGAACATTATAGTCGGTCCAAGAGAAGCTGCCCATATCGCCGGCTTTCTGAAAAGTCGATAAGCAAAGGCGGTAGTATTATTTGCCGGTCGTTTCTCTTGTGAAGCGCCGGCAAATTTATTATAGACTTTCGTGCGACGGGTTCATCGTAGAAGTTTGTTACCACTTAGATAAAGGGAGAAAAAAACATGATTCTTTTTGGCGAAAGCCTTAATGTTATTTCCAAGGTAATTGGAAAAGCATACAGGGAGCGAGATGCGAAGCCAATTCAGGCGGAGTGTCTTGAGCAGAAAAAACTTGGCATGGACTATATTGACATTAACCTCGGCCCGGCCAAAAAAGATGGTCACGAGTTGATGCCATGGGTCTGCCAGGTCGTTCAGGAGGTTGTGCCCGAAATTCCTCTTCTCCTCGACACATCTAACATAGCTGCCATTGAAGCAGGCTTGAAAGTTCTTAAGCCATCAAGTAAGCCGCATATCGTCAACTCTATTATGGCTCGTCCCGAGCGATATACCGAGATGCTGCCGATGGCAGCAAAATACGAGGCCGACATTGTCGCCCTCATGTGGGGTCCCGATGGTCTGCCGCGTGATGAAAATGAACGTGCTGCTCTCTGTGTCGAGTTGGTCTATGCCGCCAATGAGGCCGGTATTCCCAATGAAAAAATCTGGGTTGACGGTATCGTTACTCCGGTTAATATTCAGCAGGCGCAATCGATAGCTCTCCTTAATTTCCAGATGATGCTCGAAGACATTGCCCCTGGTGCCATGTCGACCTGTGGCCTCTCTAATATCTCCAATGGTCCTCCGGTGCATCTCCGGCCTATCTTGAACAATACCTTTATGATCATGCTCGAACGTTATGGCATGAAATCGGTAATAGCCGATCCTCTTGATTCGGAATTGATCGCAGTAGCTCAAGGTAAGCGTCCGGACATCGTCGAAATTGTGCATCAGGCAATGGACGGCAATGCTCCTGAGCTTTCCAGTTTATCGAAAGAACTGGCTGACTATGTCAAAACCGTCAAAGTTATCACCGGTGAAAATCTGTTTTCCGATTCCTATCTGGAAATCTGATTATTTCACCAATTATCTCACCTTGCGCTTAAAAAGCTCCATCCTTTCGAGGATGGGGCTTTTTTTTTGGCAAATTAATGGTTACTACTCTCAGATGGCTAAACGAATTATTTTTTCTAAAGAGAGGGACTATGGCAGAAGAAAATAAAGAGGCTGGAAACTGGGTGTATGTGTTCGTTTGTGAACCAGGAGAAGGTGAAAGTTTTCTTGGACTTTACAATGCTGAAAAAGATGTAAATTTTATCCCGGCTTTTCAATCAAGAGATGACGCAAATGATTGCTTTTTGACTTTGCCGCGGGAGAAGGGCAAAAAATATGAATTACAGGCAGTGCACATTGAGGAGCTGCATGATGTGGCGACAAAAAGTGGTTTTACTGTAGCTATGGTCGACAGCGACGGCAAGGTTTTGACGCAGACCCAAGATGATAACTGAGTTGAAGGAGATCGCCAACCGTGAGTTTGAAAATTGCAATAGGTGGTAAAGGTGGTGTCGGGAAAACCACCATAACCGCTCTTCTTGCCAGATGTCTGGCGGCTGATAAAAACAATAAAGTGATTGCCATCGATGCTGACCCGGTAGCTAATCTGGCTGCAGGACTTGGTATTTCCGAAGAGCAGCCAATCACTCCCATTTCCGGCCTGACCGAGCTCATCGCCGAACGAACCGGCGCAAAACCAGGGACAATGGGTGGTTTTTTCACCCTGAATCCTAAAGTTGACGATATTCCTGACCGCTTCTCCCTGCAGAGAGATGGCGTAAAACTACTGGTTATGGGAACCGTCCAGAGTGGTGGCTCCGGGTGCATTTGTCCTGAAAGCACCATCTTGAAAGCATTGATGAATCATCTTGTTCTGGTCAGAGATGATATCGTCATTATGGATATGGAAGCGGGGGTTGAACACCTGGGCAGAGCTACCTCATCGTCCGTCGATGCGCTTATTGTTGTCGTCAATCCCGGGGCGCGAAGTAGAGCTGCGGCAGATAAGATCAGAAAACTTGGTCAGGATATCGGCATCAAGAAGATTCTTATTCTCGGCAACCGGGTAAATGGACCGGAGGATGAAGAGTTAATCCGCCAGTCCCTGGCAGATTTTGAGATTATCGGTTTTGTACCCGAACAACAAGAGGTCGTCGCGGCTGATCGAGCCGGCAGAAGGGCTTTTGAGAATATCACTGAAGCTCCAAAAGAACTTTTTGCTATAGTAGAAAAATTGGTTGCAATGAAAAAATAATATCCTTTTTGCCATAATGGAAAGCGAGCCGTTCTGCCAAAATAATCTGGTATGTTCGGCTTTGTTGTTCGGATTTACTTTGTATTTTAAACGATTTCTCTAAACATCAGTGAGATAGAGCAGTGCCGGGCAAGGGAATAATTTTCTTGACAATGCCACGCAGTGGTGCAATATTAATTTAATTGATAAAAATTCTCATATGAGAATTGCGGAGCCTGTAAACGGTAAGCATGCTCATTAGGTTCATGATTGCCGCCTGACAGGTATGGTCCTGTCTTGAATTGGGTGTTCACGACAGTACAACCACAATATCCCTGATATCCATTATAACCGGAGGCATTATGGCAAAACCATTAGAACTCATCAATGTAAAGGATCTGACGATCTGTGAGTCCACTGCACAAATGATTACCAAGGCAAGAAACGACGGTGTCGAACTCTTTTTCGATCGCGCCAATTCGATGAAAGCCTGTCCCATTGGCGAGAAATCGGCCTGCTGTAAAATGTGTTCCATGGGCCCCTGCAGGATGAATGTTAACAGCCCTTACGACAGAGTTGGCGTATGTGGCGCTACCGTTGATACTATTGTGGCGAGGAACTTTGGTCGTATGGTCGCCGGAGGGACCGCAGCCCATACCGATCACGGGATGGCGATGCTTGAGTTATTCCGTGATGTCATCAGTGGCAAGACGAAGGATTATTCCATCAAGGATCCAATTAAATTAATGGAAATTGCTGCGTCTCTGGATATCGTCACCGAAGGTCGGGAACTGAAAGATATAGCGATGGATCTCTATCACCAGCTGGAGAGGACCTATACTCAGGTTGACGGTGAAATTCCAATGGTCAAACGTGTCCCGCCTAAAACCCTTGAGCAATGGCGAGCCGCCGGTGTGGTTCCACGAGGAGCTATGCGGGAAATAATGGAAATGATGCACCGGACGGCCATGGGTGTTGATCAGGATTACGAAAATATAACCAAACAGATTACCCGAACGGCTCTGGCGGACGGATGGGGTGGATCGATGGTTTCTACAGATATTTCCGATATTCTGTTCGGTACGCCCTCGCCAGTCGAAGTGGAAGTTGATATGGGGGTCTTAAAGGAAGATTACGTCAATATCATCGTCCACGGCCATGAGCCTAATCTACTGGATTCCATGGTTGTTTCCGTAGCTGATCCAACATTGGTCGAGGCAGCCAAAGGTGGTGGCGCGAAAGGCATTAATCTTGTTGGAATGTGCTGTTCGGGCCTCGAAGCCCTGTCGCGGCGAGGTTTGCCGCATGCCGGAAATTTCTCGAGCACCGAGGCTGTCCTGGTAACTGGCGCCGTTGATGCCATGACCGTCGATATCCAGTGTATCAAACAAGATTTGCAAAGAGTTGCCGGTATCTATGACACGCCTTTCATTACCACCAATTATCGGGCTAAAATAGAAGGAGCATTGCATATCCAGCTTGATGAACACGATCCCCGCGAGTGTACCGATGAGATTGTCATCAAGGCAATCACCAGATTCAAAAACCGGAAAAAACCGATCCAGATCCCGAGAAACAAGACCAAGGGAGTTCATGGTTTTTCCTTTGAGTATATTAATTATATGCTGGGTGGCTCTTTTAGAGGCAGTTACACACCACTCAACGAGAATATAATTAATGGCAGAATTCGTGGAGTTGCCGGCGTAGTTGGCTGTACCAATCCACGTTCTAAACAGGACTATTCCCATGTTGAGCTGGTCAAAGAGCTGATAAGAAATGATGTTTTGGTTCTCCAGACCGGTTGTTCGCAAATAGCTCTTGCAAAAGCCGGATTGACCGGTCCAGGTGCTGCGGCTCTTGCCGGACCGGGTCTTGCCGAAGTCTGTGAAACCGTCGGCATGCCGCCCATTCTTGGCCTGGGGTCATGCGTCGATAATAGCCGGATTCTTATTGCTGCCTCGGAAATGGTCAAAGTTGGGGGGCTCGGAGATTGCATTGCCGATTTGCCTGCCGCTGGTTGTGCCCCGGAATGGATGAGCGAAAAAGCCATTGCTATTGGCCACTATTTTGTCGGCTCCGGGGTATATGTCGTGTTTGGCCATACCTTCCCGATGACCGCCGGGACCAAGTTTGAGAAGCATCTGTTTGAGGAACTTGAAACGCTTGGCTTCGGCAAATGGGCATATGCCAACGATCCACATGAAATGGCCAGGCTGATGATTGCTCATATCGATAAAAAGCGACAGCTACTCGGGATAGACAAGGCTCGGGAGAGAGTATTGACCGATATGGCTGACCGACGATCGCTTGATGCGACGGCATAAGCACATAGTGTAAGCATCAATATAAAACGGGTGATGAGAGCGCGCACAACGCATCATCTCCCGCCAATTTCTAAGTGACGAAGTTGAGTAAGGAGGCTGAGATGGCGATCTTTGCTGGAAGATATCGATGGGATGGAACCAAGAAAGACGATCAGGAACCAATCGCCTGGTCGCCGGGTGCCTATGATCTTAGAATTTTTAAAGGTGCCTTCACAAAAGAGAAAATAGAACACCTCAAGCCGTATGTCTGTATTTTTGCGTCAACCGGAGAAGGGCAGTCAATTTCAGCCAACCCGGAAAGATTTGCCAAACAGATCTGCCATGATTTTGATCTGGATATCGAACGGGTGCTGTGGATCGAAGATCAACTCACCGATATGGACAGATATCTGGTGGTGCAGTTTACCCGTTTAACCAGGATTGGTTCCATTGTCTTGTATAAAACAACTAAGCGAGCCGCTCTTTCCTCCGAATTACACCTGATCGAACGAGAATTGACGAATCTGGAAATAACCGATGAATAAATGGTTTAGGAAATGAGAGCAGGGATGGAACCTCAAGATGATCCGATGAAGAAAAGATTACATGAACTGGAAGAAGAAATTGCCGAGACAAAGCGGCGTCTACCGGCGCACTCTGTAAAGCCACCGGTAATGATAGATCTTTTGGCACTGGAGGACGAGCGAGATCAGTTGTTGGAAAGATTCAATGAAGAAAAATGATCTGGTATCGTAATTATTGTAATTATTAGCTGTTAACGAAAAAATCCCCCTGGAGCGGCCTTGTTCCAGGGGGTTTTTTTTGTTCAACCAGCATCCTGTTATAGTTTTTTGCCTTTGAAAAAAGTGACATATTGCCGATCGGTTTTCATAATATGGTTCTTTAACCAATTGGTGAGAAACAACATAAGCTCCATGGTCAGGCCGGCTTTTCCTGATTTGAAATCTTTTTGAAAGTTGACTACCGATTCCAAAAGCTTGCGATGGTCCTCCTTATGCTCATCACTTTGCGGATAGCCATGCTTATCAAATAGTTTTTCTTCAAAGCTAAAATGATAGACAGTATATTCGGCTAACTTATCGAGTATATCGCCGGCCTGCCTGATTCCCGCCTTAAGTTTCATTGCCCGGTGGAGGCGGTTAATTAAGCGAACAAGTTCTTTGTGCTGCTCGTCGATTTTGTCGATGCCCAGAGAAAGTTTCGGCGTCCAGGGAAAAAGTGCGCTGGTGTCCTGCGGTACAGTTTTTCCGTCGTTAGAAGAAATTGGGTCACCGGCGGCAACTTTGAAAGAGCTTATCATATTACGCAATTGATTGGCTAAATCGCTTAAGGCTTCAGAGTTGCCGCGCATATTGGTGCTGCTTTGTGACATTGACCGGGCAATGTTGCTCACTTCATGAATGTCTTGAGCAATCTGGGCGGAAACCATCGATGTCTGCGCGACATTTTCATTCACCTCGGCAATTCCCTGTGAGGCCTGCTCAATATTCATGGCAACTTCCGATGCCCGCGAAGACTGCTCCTGCATTGCTTCGGCAATTTTGGACATAATCGTGTTGACGCTGTCAATGACTTCAGTAATACCGCCCACTTCGCTGACGGTATCGTTAGTTGATTGCTGAATGCCCTCAATTTTCGCCTTAATCTCTTTGGTCGCTTCCTGGGTTTGTTTGGCCAGATTCTTGATTTCTCCGGCAACCACGGCAAAACCTTTTCCGGCATCGCCGGCCCTGGCGGCTTCAATGGTAGCATTTAAGGCGAGCAGGTTGGTCTGGTCGGCTATATCGGTGATTACCTCAGTGACTTTACTTATCTGTTCTGCGGCACTGCCCAGCCTGGTGACTTTATCTGTTGCTCTTTTTACCTGTTCGCTGGCTTTTGTGGATATGGTCTTGGCTGCATGGCAACTTTCCGCCACCTGGTCCAGCGCGTTCTTCATTTCTAATGCGGTTCCGGCGACGATACTGATGTTGGTCGATGCCTCTTCGCTGGCGGCGGCCACAGTCGCCATACTGCTGTTCATTTGCTCGCTGGCATCGGCGACGGTGCTGGTACTGGCGCTCAGTCCACTGGCTTCTTCCTGCATCTGTTCCGATGAAGAAAGTGCCTCGAGAGCAGAGCTGGTAACCGTCTCGGAATTGCCGTTGATCTCGACAATAATGTTGTTGATTCTCTGCACAAAAGAATCAAACCATCCGGCCAGAATCCCGATTTCATCCGTTCTTGTGCTGTTGAGCCGTTTTGTCAGGTCGCCTTCTCCTTCGGCGGCATCTTTGAGACCATTGGCTATCTGATGGAGCGGGGCAATAATCATCTTTCGCAGCAGCAGGACGAGCAGAAGAATTATCCCCAGACCACAGAGGCAGCCGATGGCGATTATAACTTTGGTCGTGCCGGTTTTGACTTTTTGCGAAGCTGCAAACAGCAGAGCGGCGGTTTCCTTCTGAGCTTTCTCATTGTTGCTGCCAACCTGATTCAGATCGTGGTTGATCCGGTCAGTGACTTTGGCCGATTCGGCTGCAAGAACAGTGGCCACCGCGCCCGCATTGTCTTTTTTAAAGCTGTCAAAGCGGCCCATCAGTGCGTCAATTTCCCGCCGAACACTATTTTTACTGACGCAAATCAGAGCCTTGCCAAGCGGCAGGTTATAATACTCAATAGGTTGTTCGTAAATCAGCACGGAAGGGTCATTTTTTGAATTCATGAGTACCTTCTCAGCGTCTTGACCCTCCTGGTTTTTATCAAGATAGGCGATGATACGATCATCGATGACGTTCAGATGACTGGGCAGGATAGATCCTTTATCGTCGACAAAGATAACGTAGACAATCTCGCTGGTTTTAGTGAGCGCCTGGCTGTATTTAATCAGTTTGTCATATTCCTTGGCCATCAGAGGATCGGCAGCGATGTTGGCCAGCAGGGCACCAACGGCCTGGGCGTTGCTCTCCAGCAATTTTTCCATCGCTCCCAGGATATTTGTTTCTTCCGCCGCCAGCGATTGTTCGGTTTTCTGGGAGAGTTTTTCTGCGGCTTGATCCCCCATTTTGTCAAGGCTTTCCGTTACTCCTTGTTCAAGAGACGCAAAACGTTGTTGCGCTTGCCCGGCAGTCAGGTCAAGTTTTTCATGAATTGTTGTGGCAAGAGAACCAAGCAAATTGCTCTGTTTGCCGATAATCAACAGACAGAGCAGGGTAAAGGCGACAATTATAATTGCCGCCAGGGCAAAAACCACCTTGAGGGTCAGGTTTCGGTTAATAAGACGCAGCATGTTCTTCCCATCATTGATTTTAGCTTGTTAGAAGTGACAACTCCGGCAGGAGTCATATCGCTAGAGATATTTAACACCTTAAGCCTATCGTAGATGAAGGGTCGATATCAAATTAATTCTATCTTTTTGTGCCTTGTATCACCCGGTTTTCTGTGACAACCAGATCGAGCAGCTCGTCGTGCTCCTGCAGAGGCGCTTTTTCAATTATCTGTAACTCGTAAGCGAGGCCGATTCGTGCAGCGGTAGGGACTTGGGCCAGAAAACGATCATAGTAACCGCCACCATAGCCGAATCGTCCACCTCGCTCGTCAAAGACGGAGCCGGGCAGTAGAATAGTCTCGATTTCCTCCGGGGCAACTGCCGCCCTTGCACAGAGGCTTTCTTTAGGCTCGGGGATATTGCAGTATCCGGGGATAAGGTCGGTTAATCGATTGGTGATATGCACAGCATCCAGTCTTTTTTCTTTTACTCTGGTGATGGGGACAATGACGGTCTTACCCATCTCAATCAGAGTGTCAATGAGCGAAAGAGTCGCGACCTCGCTTCTGAAACTGACATAGACAAATATCATCTGGTGCTTTTGCAATTGTTCCAATTCAAGCAGGCGGTATTCTATGGCTGTTGATTTGATCTCAATTTCCTGTTGGGTCATTGCATTACGGGAGGCAAGAATTTCTTTTCTCAGTTGAGCGGGATTGAGCATGGTCATTTCTCCAATCAAAGTGTATTGAGTCCTGTATGACAACTTCATGAAAAACTAAGCCTTTCGATGGCTAAGTAAAAAGCTTCATCTTCGAGGCAACAACGAAGCAGATAAGCGCAGACTTCGGATGAAGAGTTTTTACGACACCATTATAAACGCTGAATTATATAGAGATATGTCGGCAGCCGGCTTTGTATCTTGATCCGGTTGAATTCGAACAGGCGGCTGCGCGACGGTCGATCAAAAGCCAGAGGTGAAAAATAGATCGAACCTTTAGGTTTTACATGGACTTGCTGATCCCTGATCAGGTGGAGAATTTTCTTATAATGGCTGTCCGGCAGGTTCTCGTCCATGATAAAATTTGCCGTTATCTCCACAAAAGAATAGCGATCGTTAATCGCCTGACTTCGCCAAAAAGCTTCCTGCACCAGCCTTTCGGTAAGAGGTTTTCCGATTCTATCCAGAGTTTGTTGATCCGCCGATTCCAGGCCGATATTGATATAGGTCATCATCCGGCGATTTTCCAGCTGCTGGAAAAATTCATCGGTAGCGCCTAAAAGTGAGGTAACCGAGCCAAAGAGAAAGATATTGCTGCCGGTTGTATACGAATGGTCGAAATCGAACGCCTGCCTTGCTTTGTCAATACTGGAGAGAATTTTCTCCGGACTGGTCTGCAGGGCGTCGTGTTCACCAAGAAACAGGCTGTTGTAGTTGATGAGATCGTTGCCATAGAGTTGCTTGAGCTCGCTGATCTGGGCGGTGATTTCGGCAGGGGTTTTTTCAGTGAAAACCGTATTGTTTTTTACCTTGCAGAAGGCACACTTGTAGAGACATCCCACAGATATTGTCAGAGGGATAAGATTATAATCCACATGTCTGGCATCCGGTGGCAGCACGGAAATTCGTCCGCCGATTATCGAGTGCAACTGCTGCGCTTTATGCTTTAATTTATCAGGATTATTGGCAATGACATTATCTAAAAACGTGGTGCAAGTTTCCGGCAGGTCATGATACCGCGCTTGTACACCCTGAAGCAACTGGTGCCATGTGTCGCTGATATGAGCAATTTCCGCATGGGAAAAGGGATGGCCGCCAAGGATACTATTGGTGGGATAGCGAAAATTCGGCAGATAATACTCTCCGGTTGCCTCAAAAACACCGGTGTATCCTCCGGTCGAATAATAAACCCAGTCATTGCCTGCCGTTCTCTTGAGCCACTCATGAGGGTGCGCCCAATCTCGTCCTTTACCCTTTGCCCGGAATATTTCGCTTGCTAAATTACACTGAAAAATAAAATCTCTCGTTTCAATTTCGCTGTAAATACCACAGTGTATTGGAAAACTCATTTTGCTGTAGGTAGTTTCGCCCCTTTTGCAAAGAGTAATCCTTAAGTCACCGGTAGCATAATTACTGCATAGTGCAAAAGCTGAGGTGTTTTGTTGCATGATCGTGGATTATAACAAACTGAAGCTGTCGGATAAAACATTTGCCACTGTGTTGTGTTACATACTGAAGAGTTTCGCGCTTGTCAAACGACTCTCCCGATCAACAGAAAATCAATTCGATAACTTTATGGAGATAAATTTTAAACTTATTGGAAACAATCTTGATTTTGAGTTATAGTAGGACGATTTGTAATGATGGCAAGCGGAAGGGCGAAGAGAAAGTGAACGTTCTCCAGCAGCCCATCTTCGTCCGATCAGGCCGCCTCACATAGCCGACTATAGCTGGGAGGCCTGCTAGAACGATGGGAGCACTGGTTGAACCTTTACAGATCCAGGTTTTACGGTCGCTTGCTGTGCTCCGATGACCTAGTACAAGAGTGACCGCAAAACCAGTATACTACAGAGTACCAAATTCGAAGTGATCATTTGACGAAGGGAAACGAAGTTTCTCCACCCTCCAAGAGCAATGCCACATGCCTGGAGTGGATAATCATCATTTATGGGGTAGGTAAATGGATAAGCAGATGACGGAAACGCTGGAGGCGATATATGATAAATGTATGGCCAACGAAGACAATATTATTACAATATTGCAAGAAATACAAAGTAAATTAGGCTACATACAGGAAGAATCTGTAAATTGGTTTGCTGAACGTACCAATATCCCACCTTCCAGGTTTTATGGCGTCGTTACCTTTTATTCCCAATTTCATCAAAATCCCCGTGGCAAAAATATTGTTACCGTTTGTTGTGGGACCGTTTGTCACGTCAAAGGTGCCCCCCGCGTTATCGCCAAAGTTCGAGAAGATCTTAAACTAAAAGTAGACCAGGATACAACCAAGGATATGCAGTTCACTCTGGAACGGGTCAACTGTGTGGGTGCCTGCAGTATTGCTCCGGTTGTACTGATAAATGAAAAGGTACTTGGCAAAGTGACTCCAAGTAAAATAGTTAAGAGCCTCAAAGACTATAAGGGATAAACCATGAACGGCGAAATAGTTGTCAATGTATGCATGGGCACCGGTGGTATTGCTGCCGGCGGTGATCTGGTGATGGAGGAGTTCACCAAACAGTTCGAGGCGGCCGGCATCGATAATGCAACGGTTAAAGCAAACTGCAAGCTTCACAAAGTCGGATGTCGTGGCTTCTGCGCCCGTGATGTCCTTGTCGATGTGACAGTCGATGGTAACGTCTCCACTTATCAGTATATTCAACCGGATATGGTGAGCAGACTTATTCAAGATCATGTCATTGGATCCAAGCCGGTCAAAGAGTGGCTGGTGGGCGATGATTATCACACCTTTCATGATAATCAGACAAAGATCGTCCTCGGTGATCTGGGCAAGATAGATCCAGAGTCAATTGATGAATATCTGCAGGTCGATGGCTATAAAGCCGCCGAAAAAACTCTGAAAACCATGACCCCGGCAGAGGTTATTGCCACGGTCAAGGAATCAGGACTGCGTGGCCGCGGCGGCGGTGGATTTCCAACCGGCTTGAAGTGGAGCTTTTGCGCCGCCAATAAATCCGACCAGTATTATATCATCTGCAACGCCGATGAAGGAGACCCTGGTGCCTTTATGGATCGTTCGGTGGTCGAGGGCAACCCGCATGCGGTTATCGAGGGGATGATCATTGGTGCCTACGCCATTGGTGCCAGCATCGGTTACGTCTATATTCGCGCCGAATATCCACTGGCTGTCGACCGGCTGCATATGGCCCTGAAAGCCGCCAAAGAACGTGGCTACCTTGGTGAAAAACTTTTCGGCACCGATTTTAATTTTAAAATAAAGGTCAAATTGGGGGCGGGAGCTTTTGTCTGTGGTGAAGAAACTGCGCTGATCGCCTCGATTGAAGGCGAGCGAGGAATGCCCCGCGCCAAGCCACCGTTTCCCGCCAACAAAGGACTCTGGGGCAAACCGACGATCATCAATAACGTTGAAACCTTCGCCAATCTTCCCCATATTTTAAATAAAGGCCCCGCCTGGTATGCTTCCATCGGCTCAGAGAAGAGTAAGGGCACCAAGGTGATTGCCCTGACCGGAAAAATCAGGAATACCGGGCTCATCGAGATCCCCATGGGGATGCCGCTTAAAGACATTATTTTCAATATCGGCGGTGGAATAGAGGGCAACAAGCTGTTCAAGGCCGTGCAGACCGGTGGGCCGTCCGGCGGCTGCATCCCGCAGCAACATATCGATCTTCCTGTTGACTACGAAGGCCTTGCCTCCGTTGGCTCGATGATGGGTTCCGGTGGCATGGTGGTCCTTGACGAAACCGACTGTATGGTCAATATTTCCAAGTTCTTCCTTGAATTTACTCAGTCCGAGTCCTGCGGTAAATGTGTGCCCTGTCGCATCGGCACCAAGCGTTTGCTGGAAATACTTACCCGAATCACCGAAGGTGAGGGCAAAGAAGGGGATATCGAATTGTTGCAGGATCTGGCCGAAGATGTTCGGGATTCCAGTCTCTGCGGTCTTGGTATGTCGGCGCCCAATCCGGTACTCAGCACCATCAAATACTTCCGCCACGAATACGAAGCCCATATCAAGAACAAAAAATGCCCGGCCAAGGTCTGTAATAAGCTGCTGACATTTTTTATTCGTGAAGATATGTGTGTTGGCTGCGGGATGTGCATGCGGGCCTGTCCGGTCGCTGCTATCACCGGCGAGAAAAAACTGCCGCACAAGATTGACAATAATCTGTGTATCCAATGCGGGTCCTGTTTTGATGCCTGTAAATTCAGCGCTGTTTTGAAGGAGTAGTCACCATGATTAGCCTTACTATAGATGGTAAACAGATCGAAGTTGCCGACGGCAGTACCGTCCTGGAGGCGGCAAGAAAGCTCAATATCGATGTGCCGACTCTCTGCCATGACGACCGTCTGAAACCCTACGGTGCCTGTCGGCTCTGTATTGTCGAAATAAAAGGCATGCCAAAACCCGTCACCTCCTGCACGACCCCGGCAACAAACGGCATGGAGGTGAAAACCAATAGTGCGAAACTCTACCGGCTGCGCAAAACTACCGTCGAACTGTTGCTGTCCGACCATCCGAACGATTGTATGGTCTGCACCAGTTCCGGGGACTGCTCCCTGCAGGAACTCGCCTATCTCTATGGTGTTCGTGAGAATCGATTTGTCGGGGCAGTGCGCGACCATAGCCGGGTCGATCATAACCCTTTCGTGACGAGGGACCAGAATAAATGTGTTATGTGTGGTCTTTGTGTCCGGGTTTGTGAAGAAGTCCAGGGGGTTGGGGCGATAGGGTATGCGGAAAGGGGATTTGAGGCGAAAGTTATCCCTCCTTTCGGCCATGATCTTGACTGTGAATTCTGCGGCCAGTGTGTCTCCGTTTGTCCCACCGGCGCCTTGACCGGCCGGGTCTGGGCGGGAAAACCTCGGCTGAACGGATTGAAAAAGACCGATACGACCTGTACCTATTGCGGCTGCGGCTGTAATATTACCCTTGGCTCCCACGGCGATGAGGTGGTGCGCGTCGATTCCGATTCCCACAATCATAACCGGGGCTGGCTCTGCGTTAAAGGCAGATTTGGATTTGAGTTCATTAACAGCGGGGATCGTTTGACCCATCCTCTGATCAGAAGGCAAAAAGGCGGGCAATTTGAAAAAGCCACCTGGGAGGAAGCCCTTGACTATGTTGCCGGCAAGTTAACGGGTATCAGGGACAAGAACGGACCTGATGCGGTGGCTGGACTCTGTTCGGCGCGGTGCACCAACGAGGAAAACTATCTCTTTCAGAAAATGTTCCGGGCGGGACTCGGCACCAACAATGTCGACCACTGTGCCCGCTACTGACACAGCGCGACTGTGGCCGGTCTGGCCACAAAATTCGGTTCCGGTGCAATGACCAACTCGGTTGCCGAAATCGCCGATAATGAAGCACTTTTCGTCATCGGTTCCAACACCACGGAAAACCATCCGATTATTGCACTCAGAATGAAAGAAGCGGTGGCAAAAGGAGCGCAGTTGATCGTTGCCGATCCGCGCAAAATACCCCTGGTGAAATTTGCCACGCTTTGGCTGCGTCACCGCCCCGGTACCGATTCTACCCTGCTGAATTCTATCATGTCCGTCATCCTTGCCGAAGGATTGGAGGACAGGAAATTTATTGCCGAGAGAGCAGAAGGATATGCCGAGTTCGTCAAATCTCTGGAGCCTTTTACGCCTCAATACGGCGAAGAGATTACCGGCGTTCCGGCAGAAGATATTAAAAAAGCGGCACGTATCTTTGCCTCCGCCAATAATGCCGGGATCTATTACGCTATGGGGATCACGCAGCATGTCATGGGTACAAACAATGTCTGTGCCGTAGGTAATCTGGCCATGCTCACCGGCAATGTCGGCAAACGGGCAGCCGGGGTCAACCCTTTAAGGGGGCAGAATAATGTCCAGGGTGCCTGCGACATGGGCGGTCTCCCCAATGTCTATCCCGGCTACCAGAAGGTCGACGTCGCCACCGTCAAAGAAAAGTTTGAAAAGGCATGGGGAAAAACCCTGTCTGGAAAACCAGGACTGCCGGCTACGGAAATGACCGGAGCCATGCTCGATGGGACACTGAAAGGGATGTATATTTTTGGTGAGAACCCGGCACTCTCCGACCCGAACACCACCCATTCGGTCAAGGCTTTTTCTGCTTTAGACTTTCTCGTGGTGCAGGATATTTTTATGACGGAGACGGCGCAACTGGCCGACGTCGTCCTGCCGGGGACATCTTTTGCGGAAAAAGAGGGCACCTTTACCAGCTCCGAGAGACGAGTGCAGCGAGTGAGACAGGCGGTGCATTCGCCTGGAGAGGCCAAACCCGATCTGGCCATAATCGATCAGATTTACAAGCGTATTGCCGGAGAAGGTGATTTGGCCGCCACGCCACAGCCTGCCGAGGTTTTTGCCGAGGTTTCGCAGCTCTGGCCGGCGATTGCCGGGATCACTTACCGGCGAATAGAGAAAGAAGGTCTGCAGTGGCCATGCCCGACCGAGGCGCATCCCGGAACTGAATATTTGTTTAAGGATTCCTTTTCAAGGGAAGGGGGCAAGGCACTCTTTACCCCGGTTCCCTTTGTTTCTTCAGAAGAGTTACCAGATAAGCAGTATCCCTATGTCCTCACCACCGGACGGGAATTATTCCACTATCATACCGGAACAATGACCCGAAGATCCACGGGGCTGAATGCAGTCGCCCCGGAGGCCTTTGTCGAGGTCAACCCGGCTGATGCCGATGTTCTTGGGATAAGTCAGGGACAATTTCTGACGGTTACCTCACGAAGAGGGTCGATAAAGCTGAAAGCGCGGGTGAGCAAAATCGTGCCGCCCAACGTCGTTTTCATTCCTTTCCATTACAGTGAGGCTGCAGCGAATCTGTTGACCAGTGACGCTATGGATCCCATCTGTAAAATCATGGAAGCCAAGGTCTGTGCTGTACGAATCGAGGCATAGTGATTAACAGTATCTAGAGCAGGACCTTATGTCCGATTATGGGAAGTTAAGTTGTTCTGCGCTTAACTTCCCAATTTTTTTGATGGTGTCGTAAAAATCTTCATCCGAAGTCTGCGCTTATCTGCTTCGTTGCTGCAAAATTTTTATCATTACGACGTGCTCCAGTACGCTGAAATGATAAAAATTTTACGCGCCTCGCATATGAATTTTTTTACTTAACCATTGTAAATCTTAGGTGTTTACAAGTTGTGAATGAGTATATCGATAACCATTGAATCTGGAAAAAAACGATTTACTGATATCGAGAGTATGATTCTCGTACCGGAAATTGCCCTGCAGGAAGCCGGCTTTATCAAGACCTTTTCGGTAAAGGACAGCGGCAGCGCTAAACATGAGTATCATACGCTGGCGCAGATGGCGTATTTTCAATACCAGGATGGTGAACTGGAAATCGTCGAGGCAGATGCTCCTTTTATTGTTACTACTGGGGTGGAACCGGGGAAAAGTGAGAGTGGAATGGTTCTTTATCGTGCAATAAATGGTTCGTTTCACGTTTTAAGCCATGGCCCGCATAACCGAAAGAAACTTCTGGAAGCGGCCTATCGGTACTGTACCCGCTGGGTTCGTCTGGATATTTGAAGAGTTTTAGCGAGGATTTTGTTGTGAAAAAGGAAATTACACAAGACAAACAGAAGATCATGGTTTTCCAGCAGAGCGGCAGCGGGGAAACGAAAATTAATGGTCTGCGCCACTACGGTGAGAACCTTTTTGAGCTGGAAGTCATAAATATTGATGCGATATTACCCCCGGTCATCGATGATACCAGTGCCTATCTCCCAGGTGATATCAATTGTGATCTGGTGCTTGATTTTATGAAGCATAACGACTTATCAACTGATCTGGCTGGTCTCTGCGCGAGAAAAAATATTCCGGTCATTGCTTCATCGAAAAAAATTGTCGGCCAAAAGGCGATCACACCACCAACCTGTTGCGGTCTTCCACGTCTAACGGGACTCGGTAATTATGGCGAACATTTTGGAGCGCCGGAGTTTGAGGTAGAAATTGAGGATGGTAAAATAGCCGCGGTGAAAGTGGTTCGCGGTGCGCCATGTGGCGCTTCATGGGAGGCGGCGAAACGACTTATTGGTCACCCCGCAGAAGATGCAGTGCGTAAGATCGGCCTTGAAACGCAGTTTTACTGCTCGGCCGATCCGGCGGGCTGGGACCCGATTTATGGTAAGAGTCCGGTCCACTTTGCCGGTAAGATTCATAGCAAGGAACTTAAAAAAGCTATTGAGAAGGTCCTTGAGCTCTTGTAAATTGCCGATTGCAAAGACAATTTCGTTCTGATCAATAAAAAAAGCCGCCGTTTTTATAACGGCGGCTTTTTTTATTACCAGTTATTTTTCATTACTTCAAAATAACCGGGCGGTTTCACGCAGGCGGGACACTTGTCAGGGGGACAAGGGCCCTCGTGCAGATAACCGCAGCTGAGGCATTTCCAGGTGACCGGCTGGTCACGCTTGAAAACCCTGCCGGAGACAAGGTTATCGGCAAGCGCGCGAAACATCATTTCGTGATTTTTTTCCGAAACATTTATAGCATGGAAGGTATCGGCTGCCCGGGCAAAGCCTTCCTCCTCCGCTTCTTTAGCAAAAACTGCATACATTTCATCGTGCACATACAGTTCAAGTTCTGCCGAACTCAAGAGATTCGCATGGGTATCTTTGATCACTCCTGCCGGAAATTTTCCGGTAATCTCCAGATCGCCGCCATTAAAAAATTTGAAAAAACGTAAACCATGTTCATACTCCTGGCGGGCTGTTTCATCGAAAAGGTTAGCAATCTGGATATAGCCATCCTCTCTGGCCTGGGTCGCAAAAAAATTGTAGCGGGTTCGCGCCTGGGCCTCGGCAGAATATGAAAGAAGAAGATTGCTGGCTGTCTTACTGTCCCGAAAACCGGCCATCAATTCCCTCCTATTCTTCGATGATGATCGCGTCGGCGCCACATTCGGCAGCGGCCTGGCGCACTACTGCTTCGAAGTGTTTGGGGATGACGTCACATTTGACTATGGACAACAACTTCTCTTCATCATATTCGAACACCTCGGGGCATAATTTATTGCAGTTTCTGTCGCCCATACACACGTTGGAAATGACTGCTTTCATAATTCTCTCCTTAGGTTCATAATTATCCACATCTTGTGGAAGTTATCATTAGTATTCCTCGCATCCATCAAACTATCAGGATAGATGCAGAATAATCCGCTCTGCATAATCTTGCCACCATGAAATCAATCAAGGTCATAGGAAACTTTCGGTACAGTGTAGGGAAGTTGAAAATATTCAAGGACTTTACCGGTCTTCTTCCAGCCGTTCTGGTCGAGCAGGCGGGAAAAGTTGAAACCAATGCCGGCAAAAAGTGATCTGGTATGCTCCTCATCGGATTCACCATATCCTCTGGTGTAATATCCTGCCGAAAACTCAACGTACTTGAGGAAGGTGTTTTGCAGGGTATCAAAACCATCAAGCTTAAGGACAATCGAGTAGAATTGGTTGGAGTAATCATCAAAAATGCCGTTGATGGGCACATTAAAAACGTACTCCACCCGGAGGTCGATTTTACGATTAAGTTCCGGGTATCTTTCCATCACCACACTGGTCAGCGCGCCGAGGGTGTTCATGGCCATATCTTCCCAGGAAAAACCCTGAGTTACACTGGTCGCATCACCTAGCTCCATAGCGAACTGGACCGTCCAAGAGGAAAGTGCAGCATAAATATTCGCCTTGGCAGGGGCGTAGCCCCAACCTTTATAGAGAGCAGTAAGAGCGTCCGCGAACGTATACGTTGACCATAAATGGCCACATTTATCGGCCCCGCCATATTTTGTATCCTGGCCAAACCATCCTTCATTGCCAAAATTAAAACCGGCTGAACCATAATCCCAGGTTGCCAATCCCCAAATTCCTATAGCGGTTGCGGCGGTGAGGTTGGTGTAGAGCATCTTTTTTGATTTTGGTTGCCGAGACCACCAGCTGCCGGAAGGAGCGGTTTCTTTCGGCGTAGCGGCAAGCGAAGCACTGTTTGTTTCAGTGGATATACTTTTGTCGTCAAGAACTGCATCGCCTAAGTAAGCGTTATTAAGAGAAGTATCCTGTAACTCCGCACCGCGCAGGTCGGCCCCTGCCAGATCGGTTCCGGCGAAAATCGCCCCGTTCATTTTGGTGTTTTGAAGATTAGCACCAGATAAATTTGTCAAGGACAGTTTGGTCTGTGACAAGTCAGCCCCTTCCAGGTCTACGCCCGAAAGGTCAAGCCTGGTCAGGTCGAGCCCGGCAAGATCGCATCCACGACACGTTCTGTCGACCGTCAGTCGTTGTAAATTTTGCTGAGCTGTAACACTGGCATCTGCCGACGCCCAATGGGCACAACCAAGCATAATGGCAGGCAGACATGCACACGACGCAATCATACGAATGCTTCTTTTCATAAATAATCGTGGTGATTTTGCTGATAAAAGGAAGAAAAAATGAATAAAGCTCTAGACATTATTTCCGAAAATATTAAAAAGATACCTAGTAGATACTCTACATTAACAAACTTCGTCAAGTGTTGGTTACGTAAAATCTGCCGGATAGGCAGGAAGTAAATATATGGAGGTTGTCAAATGGTTATTGCCAAAAACGCCATGGAGATTTTTAGTGTCCTCGATAAGAGCAATTGTCGAAAGTGCGGGGAAAAAACCTGTCTGGCATTCGCTGGGGCTGTGTATACCGGAAAACGCCGGATTGAGGAGTGTCCCAACCTTACCAGTGCCGACATCGCTAAATTCGGGGGTACCGATGTTGCTGACAGTAGACCGGAAGAACAACAGGAAGAATATATAGCCGAGCTGATCGAAAAAGTAATACAGCTCGATTTCAAGGAGGCGGCAAAACGAATTAAGGGTCGAATGAACGGCCCGGTTTTATCGGTTCCGGTTCTTGGTAAAAATATCGGAATCCGCCCGGATGGAAGCTTTGCGACCGATCTGCATATCATTCCGTGGGTAATTATACCACTTCTCGATTATATGCTGCATTGCCAGGGAGTGCCGGTTACCGGCGATTGGATTTCGTTTCGGGAGATGGCCGGCGGTAAAGAAAAATATGCCCTGTTCAAGAAGAGAGGGGAGGACGTCTTAAAACAGCTTGCCGACAGATACACTGATTTTTTTGAAGACATTGTCCATATGTTCAATGGCAAGAAGGTGGACAAGCAATTTGAGTCGGATGTTTCTGTGGTCTTATATCCTTTTCCGCTGGTGCCGATTATGATCTGTTACTGGAAACCGGATGAAGGCCTGGGGTCCAGCCTGAACCTTTTCTTTGACAAGAGCATCGATGTGAATCTGGGAATTGATTCCACCTACTTTTTGGGTGCCGGTCTGACCCAGATGTTTTACAAGCTTGCTGAACATCATGGGTTCTAGTGAATTAGAAACAAAGAGGCCCAAGCTAACCTCTTAAAACGGCAATAAAACAGTAAAAGTAGTACCACACCCGACCTCGCTTGTGGCACTGATCTTGCCGTGGTGTGATTCAATGATACTTTTCACAATGGCAAGACCCAGCCCGGTTCCCTGAATCTGTCGGGTGTTGGCGTCTTTTACTCGATAAAAACGGGTAAATATCTTATCCAGGTCGTCAAAAGCGATGCCAAAACCGGTGTCGGTTACCTGGATCTTCAGGTAGTCGTTCTCCTTTTTCGCAGTTATGGTAATATGTCCGCCGGCGGGAGAATATTTAATAGCATTGGTGATAAGATTGGCAAAGACCTCCTCCATGTTTTGCTTGTTGGCCAAGATGGAAGGTAATCCCTCAGGTATAGTCAGCTCAATGGCGATATTTTTTTCTTCTGCATAGGGGCTATGAAACAACTTTTGTTCAGTTAGCAGTTTGGCTAAATCGACCGGTTCTTTTTCGTGGGCTATAAGGCCTGATTCTATTCGGGAAAGATCGAGCAGTTCGGTCACCAGGTTGTTGAGGTTAAGAATTTTTTCCGAAGCTCTTTTGAGGATTTCCTGTTGCTTGTCGGTTACCGGCCCGGCTAAGCCGTCGCTGATGTTTTTCAGTTGCATCAGCAGTGAATTCATCGGGCTGCGCACCTCATGCGAGACCATGGAGATGAAATCGGATTTCATCTGGTCCATCCTTTTCACGGCGGTAATATCATGCAGTACGGTGATGGTGCCGAGATTTTCGTTCATTCGACCGCGAAAAGGGGCGCACCTGGCACTATAATATTTTTCTTCGTTTTTATCGACCCGTTCAATTTCCTTGGTGATCTCAACCAGGGTCTCCGGCGACATGCTGAGGGCCTGGTCGATAGATTTCAGCAACGACTCATCGTCAATGATATCGTCGACAGGCCGTCCGACCACTTCTTCTCCATGGTAGTCGATCATATGCAGAAAGGCGGGGTTGATCTGGACAATGAGCTTTCGGGCATCGGTGGTCATGACGCCGTCGGACAGGCTGTTGACCATAACGCCCAGCCTTGATCTGGAATCGGCGATATCCTGCAGGGCCCCAGTATAACGGAGTGATTTATCCACCACTGCGCGCAGTTGGTCAGGGGTGAAGGGCTTGGGAATAAAATCAAAAGCTCCTTTTTTCATTGCTTCGATGGAATGTTCCAGGGTCGCATAACCGGTGATAACTATCACCACCGTATCCGGATGGTGGCTGCGAACCTCAGAGAGCACGTCAAAGCCGGAAATCGTCGGCATCATCAGGTCGACCAGAACGATATCGTAATGCTTCTCCTTGATCATCTGCAATCCAATTTCGCCATCCGGAGCGGCGGCAACCTCAAATCCCTTATCAGAAAGAACAAGGATACAGGCCTCGCGAATTCTTGGTTCATCATCTATGACGAGAATTCGGGGATTGTGAAGCTGGAGGGGTGATGTGGTCATTGACGGATCCTCTTACAATCGTTGGTCATGGCTCTGGGTTCATTTTCGCGCCGCGACAGAAAAATATAGCTATCACTCGCAGCATTGCACTAAATAATATTGATACATGCAATTTGGACGTGTCGACTCTGTATATCCTCTCTTCTTTCATACACCAAAAAATTGCCGGGTTCCTTTATTATTAACCGGATAGCGCCTCCGGTGCAATCGACGAGTGCAAGATATCTAGAAGAAAATTTGCAAAAACGAGATGTTGTGCGATATTGCGAGGGTAATTGACTGATGTCCAAAAAATATTTATGAAAAATATCATTTTAATATGTAAAGGTTGTGGGAAAGAAAAAAAAGCTATCATATCAGTATTTATTTATTATAATGCGCTAGGTCGAATCCTTTACCAATACACAGTTTAACCCGAATATATGATGCGTACCCGCAATAAACTGCCGGCAGCAACATTATGACTGGTGGTTTACCAATCGGGCAAATCTTACGGAGGATCTTCGTGTGACCAGGATTACCCCCCAACAGGAGAAAGCAAACAGGATAGGATCAGTATTAGTGGTTGGTTCAGGGATAGGAGGAATGCAGGCGGCCCTCGACCTTGCCAACAGTGGCCTGATGGTTCACATGGTCAACGATGAACCGTCCATCGGCGGCACGATGTCCAGGCTGGACAAAACCTTTCCCACCGGTGACTGCGCCATGTGTATGATTTCTCCGCGCATGGTAGAATCCAGTCGTCATCCCAATATAAAGATGTACACTATGGCCACGGTGACCGGTGTCAGCGGTGATGAGGGTGACTTTACCGCTACTCTCGTGCAGAAGGCACGCTATGTCGATCCCGACCGTTGTACCGGTTGCGGAGCCTGTGAGCCGACCTGCCCATCGAAGGTTTTTGATGTCTTTAACCTTGGTTTGAACAAAAGAAAAGCCATATATGCGCTTTTTCCTCAGGCTGTTCCCAATACCAGGGCAATAGATCCGGCCCATTGCCTGTACCTGACCAAAAATGTCTGCCGCAAATGTGAAAAGGCTTGTGAAGCACAGGCTATAAATTTTGAGGATCAGGATAAAACCATCGATATTCACATCGGTTCGATCATCCTCACTCCCGGCCTCAAAACCTACCAACCGGAAATTCGCCAGGAATTCGGCTATGGCAAGTTGGCGAATGTGGTTACGTCGCTGCAGTTTGAACGGCTTCTCTCCGCATCCGGCCCCTGCAGCGGTACGGTTGCCAGACCTTCCGATGGTGGCCATCCCAAGCGGCTGGCCTGGATCCAGTGTGTCGGTTCCCGCAACGCACATAACGGCAACCCCTGGTGCTCTTCGGTGTGCTGCATGTACGCCGCCAAGCAATCGATTATAGCTTACGAGCATGATAACGAAGTGCAGTCGACTATCTTTTATATGGAACTGCGCGCCTTCGGCAAGGATTTTGATAAATATATCGATAAAGCGAAAAACGACGCCGGGGTTTTATATAAACGGGCGATGATTGCTGGGATCAATGAAGATCCGGGGACCAAAAATCTCCTTATTCACTCAGTGGGCGATGATGGTCGACTGGTCAAAGAAGAGTTTGACATGGTCATCCTTTCCATTGGCTTTGAACCCCGAGTCGATGCCTCCGGATTTGCTGAAATATTTGGCATCGCCACCGACGAATATGGTTTTGCCCAGACCTCCAAGCTCAAACCGGTGGAGACCTCACGCAAGGGGATATATGTTGCCGGCACCTATCAGGGACCCAAGGATATTCCGGAAACTGTTATCCAGGGCAGTGGTGCTGCCGCCGAGGCTATGGCCTTGCTGGGGGAAAGTCGAGGCACCGAGGTGCACGAGGTGATCTTACCCGATGAAATTGATATTACGGGAGAAGACCCACGAATTGGTGTTATTGTCTGTCATTGCGGCACTAACATTGCCGGTACCGTCGATGTCAAGAAAGTCGCGGAAGAGGCGGCCAAAGAACCAGGCGTTGCCCATGCTGAAACCATTATTTACGCATGTGCCCCTGATGGGCAGCAGAAGATCAGGGATCTGATCAAGGAAAAACACCTCAACCGGGTTGTGGTTGCCTCCTGTACCCCGCGAACACATGCGCCGCTTTTTCAGGACACTATTCGCGAAGTCGGCTTGAATAAATTTCTGTTTGAGCTGGCCGACATCCGTGAACAGTGTTCCTGGTGTCATATGCACGATAATGCCAACGCCACGCATAAGGCGATAGAAATTGTCAATATGAACATTGCCAAGACCAAGCGGTTGGTGCCGGTAAGTTCCGCCTCAGTCGGCGTCGATCATACCGCGCTCGTTATCGGCGGCGGCATAGCCGGGATGACTGCGGCCCTGTCGCTGACCGCACAGGGATATGGCGTGCATCTGGTGGAAAGAACCGACAGTCTTGGCGGCCTGCTGAAGAATGTCCGGGCTAATCTGGAAGGTGACGATGTACAGGCTTTCCTGGCAGATACCTTGCGGCAGGTTGAAAGCGACCCGGCTATTAAGGTGCATTTGGCGACTTCTGTTGAAAAAATCGATGGTTTCGTCGGTAACTTCGTTACCACCTTGGCTGATAAAGAGACAGTCGGCCACGGTGCACTGCTTATTGCAACGGGTGGAGTAGAGTATAGTCCGGTTGAATACGACTATAATCAGTCCGACAAAATCATCACTCAACGTGAGCTTGAACACTTGCTTGCCGATACAGGCCCGGAGAATGATAAAACCTACGTCATGGTTCAATGTGTCGGCTCCCGGGAAGAACCGAACAATTACTGCTCGCGTATCTGCTGCCAGGACGCTTTGAAAAACAGCATTGCCATCAAGGAAAAAGCTCCTGATGCCGAGGTCGTGGTGATTTACCGCGATATGCGGGCCTATGGTCTAAAAGAAGATTATTACCGGCGGGCGAGGGATCTTGGGGTGCTGTTCTTTCTCTATACCGTTGATGAAAAACCGCAGGCAAAAATGGTCGGGGATAAGGTGCAAGTGACTCTGCCTGGGAAGGTTCTCGGCAAGGAGATGATCATTGATGCCGATTATCTGGTGCTGTCAACTGGTCTGCGACCGCAGCCGGATGGTGATGAATTCGCCAAAAAATTAAAGCTTACCTGCAATATTGACGGCTTTTTGCTCGAGGCCCATGTCAAACTTCGACCGGTTGATTTCCCCAGTGAAGGGTATTTTCTGGCCGGTCTGGCGCACGCCCCAAAAAACCTGGAGGAGACCATCAGCCAGGCCCTTGCGGCGGCGGGGCGAGTCGGCGCATTGTTGTCCCACAGCAGCTTGACCGTTTCCGGGGTGATATCCAAGCATAACCGGGAAATCTGCATGTCTTGTCTGGCCTGCGTTAAAAAATGCCCCTTTGGTGCGCCGTTTATCGATGTAGATGGACGAGTCAGTCATAACGAAGTTAAATGCACCGGTTGTGGTATTTGTGCCGGTGTCTGCCCAGCCAAGGCCTATCAGGTTAATTATTTCCGGGATGACCAAATGTTAGCCATGATCGATTCGGCTACCGAATTGACCTGAAATGAAGCGTCACGCAAATCATAGGAGCAAGATTATTGGCGTTTGGTGCCTGCAATTATTCCTGTTCTACTACAAAAGGAAAGAATAATGGCGATTGATACAGAAAAAGTTGAAGAACCGAAAAATCCGGAGAAAGTCCAGGAAATTCCGGCTGACTGGAAGGCCAATATCATTGCCTTTGCCTGTCATTATTGTGCTTTTGCGGCGGCTGACCTGGCCGGGGTAATGCGTTTATCTTACCCTTCCAATGTTAAAGTAGTGCGGCTGCCGTGCACTGGCAAACTTGATCAAATTTATCTCCTGCGCGCCTTCGAAAGAGGCATCGACGGAGTCTTCGCCGCAGGCTGACTCGAGGGACAGTGCCATTTCCTGGAAGGAAATTTCAACGCGGTAAAAAGAGTCAATAAAGTCAAAAAGAATCTCAGCATGCTTGGCATAAATCCAGAAAGAGTTGCTTTTTACAACCTCTCTGCGGCCCAGGGACCAAGGTGGGCGGAGATCTGTACTGAATTTACCAAAAAGATTAATGCAATGGGACCATCGCCTCTATGGTTTGCACTTCAGAAAAAAAAACAGGCCGAGAAAGCTGAACAACAGGCTGCCTGATAATATTTTCAGTAGAACGAGAACGACTATTTACTGACCAAGGAGTGGAGAAGCTATGATAATAGGAGAGCAGAAACCGTTTGATGAAATATGGGGGATGGTCAAAGGACACAAGCAGTTGACCGTCTTTGGCTGCAATACCTGTGTGGCCGTCTGTCACCAGGGTGGCAATAAAGAGGCTGAGATAATGGCATCGGTTCTTCGTATGCGGGCCACTCAGGAAGGTATCGAAATTGATATACAAAATGGCGGCATCGAAAGACAGTGTGAACACCCGTTTTTTGAATCCGCCAAAGAACTGCTTGATCAATCGGAAGCAGTACTCAGTCTTGCTTGTGGCATCGGCGTGCAGTTTGTTGCTGAAAAATACATGAACACTCCTGTCTATCCAGCCTTAAATACAACATTTTTAGGAGATGTGCAGCAGGATGGATTTTTTACCGAAAAATGCCAGGCCTGTGGTGACTGCGTGCTGGGTATCACCGGAGGCATCTGTCCGGTCAGCCGCTGCTGCAAGAGGCTGTTCAATGGTCCCTGCGGTGGGTCATCGAAAGGTAAATGTGAAATATCCAAAGATATTGACTGTGCCTGGCAGTTGGTCGTCGATCGTCTTGAGGCCCTGGGGAAGATGGACGATTATGAAAAAATAGTCCCTATTAAAAATTGGTCAAAAGATCGCGCAGGCGGACCTCGATCATTTCGCTTGGAGGATTTTTAATTGTGGAAATAAAAACCAACAGTAAACTCGAAAGGGTATTAAAAAACGGTCATATGGCTGTTTCCAGTGAATGTGGACCGCCCCGATCAAGCGATCCGTCCGGGATAATCAAGAAAGGGCATTTAATAAAAAATCATGTCGATTGTATCAATATCACCGATAACCAGACCTCTGTTACCCGGCTGTGTAGCCTTGCATCCTGCATCCATCTCAAGCATGAGGGACTGGAGCCTGTTCTGCAGATGGTGGTCAGGGACAGAAACCGGATAGCCCTGCAAAGTGATATTCTCGGAGCTGCATCCTTTGGTATCAACAGCATGTTATGTCTGTCCGGGGATCATCAAAGTTTCGGCGACCATCCCAGCTCACAGAATGTCTTTGATCTTGATTCCATGCAGCTTCTTCAGACCGTCAGATATATGCGTGATGAAGGAAAATTTCTTGGCGGCGACGAAATCAAAGTGCCACCCAATCTGTTTGTCGGCGCTGCGGCTAATCCGTTTGCCGATCCTTTTCATATAAGGGTACCACGACTGGCCAAGAAAATTGCCGCCGGTGCTGAATTCATTCAGACCCAATGTGTGTACAATCTTGATAAATTTGAACTCTGGATGAAGGGAGTTGTCGAGCGCGGCCTGCATGAGAAAGTATTTATCATGGCCGGTATAACCCCCATGCGCTCCGTTGGTATGGCCAAGTATATGGCTCGTGCCGTCCCCGGTATGGATGTCCCGAAGGAATTGATTGACCGATTATCGGGGGTTGCCAAAGACAAACAGGCGGAAGAGGGAATAACCATTGCCGTCGAGGCAATTCAGAGGTTAAAAGAATGCACCGGGGTTAGTGGGTTCCACATCATGGCTATCGAATGGGAGGAGAAAGTCCCGGAGATTGTTGAACGGTCCGGACTCTACCCGAGGCCGACAGTTGAATAAAAAAGTAGCTGGAAAAATAGAGGTTTACAATGTGTCAAACAAGTGTGTTGATGGAAAAAAATGGTGGTGATGAGGTTCTTCTAGAAAATGTGACCATGCTGGAGGTTCTGGACAAGGGGTTGAAGATTACCACCCTGTTTGAAGGACCGCAGGAATTTTTGGGAGTTGCTATTCGCCGCATCGATTTTACCGGTGGGAAGGTTTTTTTATATAAGCTCGAATAAGAAAGTTTTTAATTAGAGAAAAGCACTGTTAACTGGAGAGATAATGGATAATGTTGGAAAGTTGCGGGTGATGCTGCAACATTGGATTGAGCATAATAAGGGCCATGTGGAAGAATTTGAAAAATGGCAGAAGACTATGAGCGAAGAAGGACAGACAGCTCTCGCCGATCATATTGCCGATGCGGTACAGACTATGACAACGGTCAACACCCGGCTGGAAAAAGCTCTACATGAAGCTGGCGGACCCAAAGCAGATGAGGATGATCATCACCATCACCACCACGACGGTCATCACCATCACCACTAAAATAGGGTAGATATTTATTCTGCTGCAAATAAAAAAGCGGAGCAACGACTATGTCGTTGCTCCGCTTTTTTGCGAACAGCTGAGCCAGCCTATTGCAGTTTTGTGGTTATATCCCCATGCTCTTTTTCGCCGAGGTGAGGGTGTTTTTCATCAGCATGGCAATGGTCATCGGGCCGACACCACCAGGAACGGGGGTAATTTTGCCGGCGATTTCCTTGGCTTTTTCGAAGTCAACATCGCCTTTCAAGATGGCTTTGCCGGTTTTTTCGTTCATGCCGACACGGTTTACGCCCACATCGATAACGGTGGAACCCGGCTTGATCCATTCCGGTTTGACCAGATCGGGAACGCCGGCGGCAACGATCAGGATATCCGCACGCTTGCAATGGGCAGCCAAGTCCTTAGTGCGGGTGTGGACGATGGTTACCGTGGAGTTGGCACCCTTGCCTTTCTGGGCCATCATCATGGCGATTGGTTTGCCGACGATATTGGAGCGACCCACGACAACCACTTCCGCGCCTGATGTTTCGGTACCGGAGCGAACGATCATCTCCTGGATACCAGCCGGAGTACAAGGCAAAAAACGTACTTCATCGCCACCGATCATCAGTCGACCAACATTCACTGGGTGGAACGCATCGACATCTTTATCCGGATCGATGGCATTGAGTACTTTTTTGTCATCGATATGCTTAGGAAGAGGCAACTGTACCAGAATGCCGTGAATGTTCGGATCTTTATTGTATTTATCGATTAAGGCCAGCAGGTCTGCTTCGGAAATATCCACCGACTGGTCATCCTGAATTTCATGAAAACCACAGGCGATAGCAGTTTTAACCTTCAGCGTTACATAGCTGATCGATGCCGGGCTGCTGCCGACGAGAATGGTGACAAGGCCCGGAACTTTTCCGTGCTTCTTTTTCATTTCCGCAACTTCATCAGTGATTTCGGCGAGAATGGCTTTGCGTATTTCAGTACCACTAATAATTTCAGCAGTCATTTTTCTTTTGCTCCTTTTGACAATGTCGAGTTTTCATTCCATGGGTGATAAGGTTGACGCTTGGGAAAAATTTTCCTCTTTCCAAGCGTCAGTTTTCAACGAAGAGGGGGGTTCTAGAATACACCCTCAACCTTACCGGTTTCGACATCAACATCGACCCGCTTGAATGCAGGATTTGAGCTGGTTCCAGGCATGAGGCTGATAGTACCTGCGACAGGCACGATGAATCCCGCACCGCCATAGGTGAGAACTTCACGAATGGTCAGACGCCAGCCTTTGGGTACACCTTTCAGAGCAGGATTGTCGGACAATGAAAGGTGGGTTTTTACCATGCACATACCCATTTTAGAGAGCTCAGGATCCTTCTGGATCCTGGCAATAGCTTTATTGGCATCGGCGGAATAGTCAACCCCATCGGCACCGTATACTTCTTTGGCGATAAGCTCGATTCTTTCCTTGATCGGCATATCCAGCTCGTAAAGGAATTTGAAGTCGTTTTTATCTTCGCATGCCTCAACAACTGTGTTGGCGAATTCGATAGCGCCGTCACCACCTTTTTCCCAATGTCTGGAGAGAGCAACACGAGCACCCTCAGCCTCACAAAGTTCGCGAACTTTAGCAATTTCCGCATCGGTATCGGTATAGAAGGCATTAATACATACAACTGGAGCAATCCCAGCTTTTCGAACATTTCTGATGTGATGGATGAGGTTTGCACAGCCATCCGCCACCCAGCCAACGTTCTCAGTTTTATATTCTTCCGGCATAGCTTTGCCGGGAACAGGAACTGGTGCACCACCATGACACTTAAGCGCACGAATTGTGGCAACAACAACAGCACAGTCCGGCTTAAGTCCTGAGTAACGGCATTTGAGGTTCCAGAACTTCTCAAAGCCGATATCGGCACCGAAACCAGATTCGGTAACGTGGTAATCAGCAAGCTTGAGACCAATTCGATCGGCGATAATGGAGCTCTGGCCAATGGCGATATTGGCGAAAGGTCCGGCATGAACAATTACCGGCTGGCCTTCGAGAGTCTGCATTAAAGAAGGATTGAGCGCATCAACCATCCATGCGGTCATTGCCCCGGCAACCTGGAGATCTTCGGTGGTAACCGGCTTGCCTTTTTTGGTATAGGCAACAACGATTTTACCCATTCTCTCTCGCATATCTTTCAGGTCAGTGGCGATTGCAAGAATAGCCATTACCTCGGAAGAAACGGCGATGCCGAATTTGGATTTCATCATAAAGCCATCGGATTTGCCATTAACGCCGTCAATACCAATAATGATGTTACGCAGTGCCTGGCAGCAAAAATCCATAATCCAGCCCATCTCAATATTGGTCGGATCGATATCAAGACGTTTCATGCCGGACAGTCTTTCCAGTTGCTCGTCGTCATAGTTTCTTTCATGCTGCAGACGGGAAGTCAGGGCAACCATGGCAAGATTATGGGCGTTCATGATGGCATTGATATCACCGGTGAAGCCCAGAGAAAAAGGAGTAAGGGGGATACATTGGGCCAGGCCACCGCCGGCGGCGGAACCTTTAATGTTCATGGTTGGGCCACCGGATGGCTGACGAATAGCAGCACAAACACTTTTGCCTATCTTGCCAAGCCCCTGAACCAGACCCATGGAAGAAGTTGATTTCCCTTCGCCCAGAGGTGTCGGGGTAATCGCGGTAACATCGATGTATTTACCATCTGGTTTATCCTTTAACCGATCAAGGACTTTGCGAAAATCAATTTTGGCAATGTAATGACCCTGAGGAAGCAATTCTTCCTTGGTCAAACCAAGCTTTTCGCCGATCTCGTAGATCGTTAACATCGTTTTTTCAGCGTCCTGCGCAATCTCCCAATCTGCATGTTTAGTAGGATCTAAAACCATGATTCACTCCTTTGTTAGATTGAGGCTCAGTTTGAGCCAAGTTTAAAAACGGCGTCTATACTGCGTCTATACTTTTTGGTAAAGCAATAAAAAAAATATATGCTAATAACGAACAACGGAATCGGTTATAAAGGCGATGAGAGGAAGAATAACATGCTGAACGAATCATAAATTTTTCCCGTAGACCAAGTTGATGCTATCTGGGATCGTCCCCACCGTGACCATGGAACTGGCTCAACAACAGCAAATTGGTACCATAAATCTTTCTGATTATCAATTGCTTTTAATTGGTAATGATCAGCAATTAGGGACGTTATCAAAGATTATTCTCCTTTTGGGGCGGTTTTTCAGCAACAGCTGCTGCGGGGAACTGTTTAATTTCTGCGTCGATGGTTATAATCGTCCAGGTACCTTCATGGTCACAGGCTTTGATCAGGCAGTCTAGATTGTCACCATTAATCAGAGACAGAAAGCACTCCTCATTGACATTTCGGTTGACAATCGATTGAAATGGCTTGTGTTGGGCTATTTTCTTGAATTCGGCCACTGCATTTTCAAAAAGGACGATGTGCGCAAATTCTTCCGGATCGTGTTTCTGCAGCTCCTGTCGCAGAACTTCAATTTCTTTTTTCTTGCCGGCGATCAAAGAGAGAGTTTTCTCCATTTCCTCTTGCTGATTAGAAGGAATAGAGAAAAGAATTTGTTTCTGTATTTCTACATCGGCTTCGATATAGTTAATTTTTTTCAACAGAGCTTCTGTTTTGGGATGGGTCATGACAAAATCCGCTGGTAACTATAAAATTTATTAAAGTGGCGAACAATTGCGAAAGTGGGATAGTGCTACGATTTTAGCGATTGTGCAAGGAGTTAATGAGTACCTTTGCACGGTTGCGTCGGCGGTAATCGCCAAGATCCATTTTAAGAACGGTATTAATACATGAAGGAAAACATCTTTGTTATTGTATTACCGGTTTTTCTGGTGATCGGGCTTGGTTTTAGTCTCAAGCGGACTGGTCTCATGAACAGCGATTTTTTATTAAGTTTAAACCGGTTGATTTATTATATCGCGTTGCCGGCCCTTCTTTTTTATAAAATCGGAACAGCTGATTTTTTGACGAGTTTTAATGGACCGCTTCTGGCCGGGCTGGTCATAAGCGTTTTGGTTATCTTTGCTGTCAGTTATGGCTATGGTCGTCTTCGGGGCTATCCGCCGTCAGTTCACGGCACCTTTTGCCAGGGTGCATTTCGTGGCAATTTAGCCTATATCGGCCTGGCGATTGTCTATAATGCCTACGGTGAGGAGGGGTTTGCCATTGCCGGTATTCTGCTGGGATTCATCGTACCTTTATTCAATTTCCTTTCGGTAGTGGCGTTGATTCTGCCTAATCGCCAGGACAGATATCAAATGGGATTTTTTTTCTGGGTCAAGAGAATCGGTTCCAACCCTCTTATTTTAGCCTCATTCTGTGGGCTGGTCTGGAGTTTTCTGGAGCTCTCGATACCGCAGATAATTGATAGAGCGCTGGGAATAATCACTGGAATGTCGCTCCCTCTTGCGCTTCTATCCATTGGTGCTTCTTTCTCCTTTCGCAAATTACGGGGAGATCTTGGAGTTGCCTTATTGTCGACTTGTTTCAAGGTGGTGCTCATGCCGCTGCTCACTGGAGTGGTTCTTGTTTTCCTGGGCATTGACGGGCAGGATCTGGCCATCGGCGTTTTACTGGCTGGAACACCAACAGCTACGGCCGCCTATATCATGGCACAGCAGCTCAAAGGGGATGCGGAACTCTCCGGGGCAATCATCATGCTGTCAACCCTTTGTTCTCTGGTCACCTATACGCTGGCCCTTTATTTACTTCATCTGCTGGGCATCGAACAGTTCAGTGTGCTATAATTCATAATCTTGGTGTACAAACTCTTTATTGACAATTGAATCCGGCGGTACTCTATGATTATTGAAATTATTCCTGGACTGTTTGATGAAAAAAGCTGACCCTCCTCAAGAGAGAGCGCCTCGTCTTGCAGAGGCAAAACTTGTTGCTTTCATTGAAGCTTTTTACAGAGTGTTCAAGGTCGGGATATATTATCCAACGGGTCATGCCGTACTCGACCAATCGGCTGATAAATGCATCCAGCAACTGCGTGATATATCGCCGACTCTTGAATGCGTGAAAATCTCGATGGATCGCAGCAACCTTCTTGTCGAAAATATCGCCCTGCCTGACGCCTCGTCCTCGGTAAATGATTTATACAGACTGCTGGAAAAGCTTGGTATTCGCTCCGTTACCCTGCATATATCAATAACCGTTAAATCCCTGCTGTTTGTTATTAAAAAATTATTGGCCTGGCGCATGCAGTTGGAGAGCACGCAATCTTTTATTACCTTTGACCTTGCCGATCTACCACCTGGTATTCGTCTGGAACAGCAGGAGTTTTTGGTCGACGAGAGAGCCATTGTAGAAGAAAGCCCGCCCGGTGATTCGCACCAACATCTTGATGAAATCTGCCTTGCTCTTGGCGAGCAGGGATTAAACAAGCAGCAGGTGGAGCAGTGTCGGGCATTTCTGGAAAAATTATCCAAGCCGCAGGATAGTAAAAAACACTCCGACATTAAAGGCTATCCCAATGCCACCTGGGAGGACGTCAGTTCCCTTTTGTACAAGATTGTAACCGGCGCGTATTCGCTGGATAAAGAGCAGTACGATGCAGTCGCCAACAATGATATCAATGTCATAGGATCTATCTTCGAAAATCTGGAATCGACTCTTACCGATAAAAAATCCAAGGAGACGATTAAATTCCTGCTGTCTCATTTGACCGGCAGGGTAACCGATGAGCTTGATGCGGGAATCGAATCGAAAAAACCGCAGAAGATAATCCGTCGTTTGCTTGAAAACGACGAAAAATTAGGTGCTTCTGAATTAAAATCATTTATCTATGAAAACAAAATACCTCTCAAAATTCTGGAGAAAATCACTTCAGTGGACAGTAGCGAAGAGTTGTCTATCCTGCTGCAATTGTTTTCACCGGATATCACGGAAGACTTACATGGCAAACTGGAACTGAGACTGAAAACCATCCTGTGTGAAAGGCTTAACCAAAGGGCTAAAGAGGTATTGGCGGGCGGCATTATATATTTTGTCAATGCGGGAAATATGGCCTATTTTCGCCGAATTTTAATTCTGGTGCTGCAGACCCTGCGAGATTCTGAATATCTTAGCTCGATAGAGTTTATGGTCGATCTCTGGGGACGAGTACCCGCGTCGATACAGATAGTGTTTTGGCCTTATCTGGTCAATGAACTGCTGGTCGTGGGCCGGGGAGAGAACAATGACGTTTTCTATAAAGCAACTGAAATTGCCTCTCAGCTCCATATTGACAGAATGAGCAAGCTCTGTTTCCAGCTGGAAGAGCTGGACGCCTGTCAGGAGAAAAAAGGAGCGGCGACATTCTTTGATCCGACATGTATCTTTTCCTATAAACTTTTCGCGGTTCTATTCGACACCACTCTTGTCGATACTGTTGCCGGAGTTGTTTTTTCCACTATGCTGGAGAAACCGCAGGATACACTGTTTAAGGCGGTCGGCCCTGTTCTTGATCTGACCAAGCCTGCCGATCTTGCGTTCTTTCGAGCGTATCTTATGCAGGCCCATTTAAAAGAGCCGCCACTCGCATTGAAAATGGCCGCCGGCCAGATAATTCTAGAGTTTTTACAAAACATCTCGGAGGAAGAAAAAACTCTTTCATGGGTTCAGAATACGATCGCGGCAACAGCCGGATTGTCTATCGAAGGGATGAAAGACATGCTCCACAAGATAATGAAAGAGAAAAAAATGGGGGTTTTGCCGACATGGCCGAGAAATTGCCGAATTGCTGCCGAGACAACTCTTAAATCAATGAAGCGCCCATCTTTGTCGGAACTGCTGTAGCGGTGAATTAATGATCGAAAATATCAACAACATTATAATGCTGCTTTGCAAAGGGATGGCCAATAGAAAACTCTATTTTTCCGATCATCCGAAGGTCAGTTCGTATGGATCGGAGATAATCGATCTGGCTAACGAGTATTTCCGTTTAACCGGCACCAAAGAGCTTTTTATTGGGATAATTGACGGATTCTTTATTTTTGAAGGAAAACGCGTCTTTGGCCCTTCGGTGACCGGAAAACAGTTGATTCAATTTGCCGAATCCCTCTATTGCGGCGGTTTTGGTCTGCAAAGGGGAATCAAAATTGGCGAATTGCAGAATTTTTTTGATATTACCGCGAGTCGCAGTGTCCCGATCAAGACCATCACTGATGCTCGAGCTTTGTTTACCAAAAGCGGCATCAAAAATATTCGGGTTGCCGAACCTTTTGCCGATCAAATCGGCACGATAAAGCGAAACACCGCCAAGGCCTGGGAAGGGCAGGCTGTTGGTCAGGGCATGCCGTCAGCCACATTTTTATACCAGGAATTGTATGCTGTAGTCTCCAGTGCCCATGGGGATGCGGCAATTAGGCGGACGGTTGACATCGATGAAGCCCGTTCGGTGAGTGAATTTATGATGCGTTATATCCAGTCGAGTTTTGCCGATGTGATGCAGCATGTCCATTATGCCGATTACGATAGTTATACGGTTGGTCACTCGGTGCGAGTCGCATCTCTGGCCGTCTATGTGGGCTCAAAAATGGGTTGGTCGCAAAAAGATCTCCTGGCAATCGGTACGGCGGCGTTGCTGCACGATATCGGTAAAAGCAGGATTCCTGATGAAATTCTTCTTAAAAAAGGCAAGTTAACCGAGGAGGAATATGCAATTGTTCGCGATCACCCTCGATCCGGTGCGGAAATTTTATCCGCCCAAAAAGATGTTTCCGCGCTAGAGCTCGCCGCATGCTGGGGGCACCATATTCGCCATGACGGCGGCGGCTATCCAGCACAACCGTCATGGGCCGTTCGGCATCCGGTGACATCGCTGCTGCAGATATGCGATGTCTTCGAGGCATTGACCGCAGTTCGACCCTACAAGGAGGCTTTGGATCCACAAGGGGCATATACTATTATGCTCGCCGATGAGGGTGGTTTCCATCCCGGCTTGATGGCGGCCTTTATTGCCATGGTCGGTTTATACCCCCCGGGGACCTATGTCCGGCTTTCCGACAGAAGGGTGGGCATGGTGACTGCGGTCGGCGAGCATATCGATCGGCCGAAACTGCTTATTACCAGGTCAAAAATTGGTGAAGACCTGGACGAGAATGATCGGTACCTGATGGACCTGAGTGAAAATCAGCAGCAGGGGGTGAGGGTCGAGCGTCTGTTACTTAATTTTTTATGATGGCGTCGGAAAGATATTCATTACGACTTCCGTAGGGGCAGACCTGTGTGTCTGCCCATTTTTGTTGTGAATTCTAGAAGGGCACACGCAAAGGTGTGCTCCTACATCGACTTTTATAACACTACCATCAGCTCAGATGTTCCAGGACTATTTTTAACATACGCCGAACCGGTTCCGCAGCGCCCCAGAGAAGTTGATCACCGACGGTAAAGGCCGTCAAATATTGCGGACCAATATTCATTTTATGCAGACGACCAATCGGAATTGAGAGTGTCCCGGAAACTTTTACCGGGGTAAGGTCTTCCGCGCTGCGCTGCCGTTCGTTGGGGATTACCTTGACCCATTCATTGTGGCCGGCGATAATTCTTTCAATTTCTTCTATGCTGATATCTTTTTTCAGCTTGATAGTCAGGGCCTGGGAATGGCAGCGCATTGCACCGATGCGCACGCAAAGGCCATCAATCGGGATCCTTTGAACTGCGCTGTTGCCGAGAATTTTGTTGGTTTCAGCGATTCCTTTCCACTCCTCTTTCGACTGTCCGCCGGCGACCGGAACATCGATCCAGGGGATAAGACTTGCGGCCAGCGGAACTCCCCAATTATCCATAGTGAGGGAACCGTTTTTGAGGGTGGCGGTGATTTTTTTATCGATATCGAGGATAGCCGAAGAAGGATCGCCCAGAAGATCCTTGACGCCGGTATGCAGTTCCCCCATCTGAGAGATCAACTCCCGCATATTCTGGGCCCCGGCGCCACTCGCCGCCTGATAGGTCATCGAACTGATCCATTCGACAAGCTGGTTCTGAAAAAGTCCGCCAAGGGCCATCATCATCAGCGAGACCGTGCAGTTGCCGCCGATATAGTTTTTTATCCCCTCCGTCAGGGCATTGTCGATGACCGCCCGGTTTACCGGATCGAGAACAATGATTGCATTGTCGTCCATCCTGAGGGTTGAGGCGGCATCAAGCCAGTAGCCGTTCCATTTGTTGCGCAATGGCTTATAGATCTTCGAGGTATAGCTGCCGCCCTGGCAAGAGACAATTATGTCCATTTCAGCCAGCCGGGTAATATCCATGGCATCTTCAAGAGGAGAGGAGCCGGGGCCAACATCGGGGCTTGCCTGGCCCACTTGAGAAGTGGTGAAAAATATCGGTTCAAATCCTTGAAAATCTTTTTCGGTTTGCATCCGTTCCATAAGCACAGAACCTACCATTCCTCTCCAGCCGATAAATCCTACTTTCAACATTGCAGACTCCGTTAATGATCTTGTACGTATGATGAACTTGAGGGAGCCCCCTCAAGGACAAAGATAGAGATGATACGTTGATATGTATACCTAAATCGCTGAAGAAATGCGCGACAAAAAACACTATGGCTCAGTCACCCGCGCTTGATCGTCAATCGCCGGAGAAGAAAAGAAGGTGTAGCCGAGAATAAAAGATCCGATAAGAATAGAAACATCGGCCAGGTTAAAAATACCGGTTCGAAAACTGCCGACTCCGATACTTAAAAAGTCGGTGACACCGCCATTATGCAGCATTCGATCGACCAGATTACCGAGACCACCGCCAATCACCAAAGACAGCGGGAGATCATAACGAGGTGTTGATTTGTTACATCCCAAAAGATAGCCCAGGCAGCCGATTAGAAGCACTGAGACACAGACGGTAAGAAGAAAAAAACGCCAAGCTTCCGGAAGATTATCGATTATTCCAAGAAAGCCGCCGTGGTTTTGGACCAGAGTAAATTTTAAAAAACTATTGAATACTATCACATCATCGCCCTTGGTCAAAAAACTTCCGGCCAGAAATTTAGTCCATTGATCGGAAACGATGACCGTCAGAAGAAAAATAACCGGCAGCAAGATCCGACTTTGCCCGGTCCATTTTTTTTTTGGGTTAAGCCACATTATTTACTTTCCTTACACATAAGATTGATTGGTACCTTAACATTATCGACAGAAGCCGTTAATTGTCAATCTTTAGCGCCGTTGTCTTGCCATGGGGCCCGATTATAAAAAAGTTGCAGGGGCATAAGGAGTTCGATAGAGTAAGCCGGTTTGTCGGATAAATAAGAAAAGAAGTTCACGTTTTCAGTGATACAGGGAGAATAATATGGTGAAGATTGGCATTATTGGTGGATCCGGACTTGATGATCCGGATATTTTACGCGAACCGAGAATACTCGAAGTGGATACTGAATACGGCAAGCCATCGTCTTCGCTGATGACCGGCAAGATCAATGGGGTGGAAACCGTCATTTTGGCCAGACATGGACGTAAACATCAGTTCAGCCCTGCGCAGGTAAATAATAGAGCCAATATTATGGCTCTGAAAGAGGCCGGCGTAAGTCATATAATAGCTACCACTGCCTGTGGCAGTCTCCAGGCGGAGATTGATCGAGGGCATCTAATTATTCTTGATCAGTTTATCGATTTCACCCGTTTTAGAAAAAATACTTTTTATGACTCTTTTGAAGATCGGGTTCATCATACCCCCATGGCCCAACCTTTTGATGCAGAACTGCGGCGGGCCTTATACGATACCGGCCAAACACTTGGTTTACCTATTCATGCCAATGGATGTGTAGTCACGATTGAAGGCCCGCGTTTTTCCACTCTCGCTGAATCCAAAATGTTTCGGTTATGGGGTGCGGATGTTATAAACATGTCAACTGCTCCCGAGGCAATGCTGGCGGCTGAAGCCGGTATTGCCTATGCCGCTTTGGCAATGTCCACTGATTATGATTGTTGGAAAATTGATGAGCAGCCGGTGGGCTGGGACGAAATTCTTACGGTATTTCAGCAAAACGCTGATAATGTCAAACGACTTCTGGTCAAGGTTATCGAAAAACTTCAAATAAATGGTAATTAGAGGAAAAGAATGGATTTGAAAAAATATGTGCGAAGCATTGCCGATTGGCCGATACCGGGGGTTATTTTTCGAGATTTAACGACGCTGATGAGCGACCCTGGGGCGTTTAAAGCGACCTGTGATGTTTTTTATGAAAGATATCGGGATAAAAACATCGACAAGGTCGTCGGCATTGATGCCCGAGGTTTTGTCTTTGGTGCGGTATTGGCGTATAAACTCGGAATAGGTTTTGTTCCGGTGCGCAAAAAAGGGAAATTACCCCATGACACCATTGAAGAGGTGTATACCCTGGAATATGGCTCGGGAACCATGGAAATTCATCAGGATGCCATAGCAAAAGGCGAGAAAGTAGTGATCATCGATGACCTCATCGCCACCGGCGGGACCATCGGTGCAACCGTGAAGCTGGTAAACAAACTTGGCGGAGACATTTTCGAGTGTGCGTTTCTTATCGAACTGCCGGATCTAAAAGGTAGGGAACAGATACTCGATTGTCCCTTTTTTGCCTTGATGGAGTTTGCCGGCGAATAAATTATTGCAAGGGCTAAAACGGCAAAAGCCCCAGCAGAAAAATCTGCTGGGGCTTAGTGCTATAAAAAACGGCGGTGACCTACTCTCCCACACAGTCGCCCGTGCAGTACCATCGGCGCAAAAGAGCTTAACTTCCGTGTTCGGAATGGGAACGGGTGGATCCTCTTTGCTATGACCGCCGAAAACAGAAGACAGATGACAGAGAACAGAGGACAGATCGATGCGTGCTATCGCCAGGATAGCAACTAATTCCCGTTCCATGCCTTTGTGCTTTGTCATATAAAAACAGCGACAATTGAATAGTATAGTAGTCAGTAGTCTAGTTAATCAAAAAATATGGATAAGCCGCACGGCTGATTAGTATCGGTAAGCTCCATGCATTACTGCACTTCCACACCCGACCTATCGACGTTGTGGTCTACAACGAGCCTTCAGATGGTTTACACCATGGGATATCTTATCTTGAAGTGGGCTTCCCGCTTAGATGCTTTCAGCGGTTATCCCTGCCGAACTTAGCTACCCAGCAATGCCCCTGGCGGAACAACTGGTGCACCATAGGTTCGTCCATCCCGGTCCTCTCGTACTAGGGAAAGATCTTCTCAAATATCCTGCGCCCGCAACAGATAAGGACCAAACTGTCTCACGACGTTTTAAACCCAGCTCACGTACCACTTTAATTGGCGAACAGCCAAACCCTTGGGACCTGCTTCAGCCCCAGGATGTGATGAGCCGACATCGAGGTGCCAAACCTCCCCGTCGATATGGACTCTTGGGGGAGATAAGCCTGTTATCCCCGGAGTACCTTTTATCCGTTGAGCGACGACCCTTCCATGCGGAATCGCCGGATCACTAAGACCTACTTTCGTACCTGCTCGAGGTGTCCCTCTCGCAGTCAAGCTCCCTTATGCCTTTACACTCTACGGCTGGTTTCCAATCAGCCTGAGGGAACCATCGCGCGCCTCCGTTACTCTTTAGGAGGCGACCGCCCCAGTCAAACTACCCACCAGACAATGTCCTGGATCCGGATTACGGACCGCAGTTAGATTTCTAAGATAACAAGGGTGGTATTTCAAGGGTGACTCCACGACTACTGGCGTAGCCGCTTCAAAGTCTCCCACCTATCCTACACATGTTATCTCAAAAACCAATGCCAAGCTATAGTAAAGGTTCACGGGGTCTTTCTGTCTAGTTGCGGGTAACCGGCATCTTCACCGGTACTACAGTTTCGCTGAGTCCCTGGTTGAGACAGTGGGGAAATCGTTACGCCATTCGTGCAGGTCGGAACTTACCCGACAAGGAATTTCGCTACCTTAGGACCGTTATAGTTACGGCCGCCGTTTACCGGGGCTTCGGTTCAATGCTTTACCTTGCGGCTGACATGTCCCCTTAACCTTCCGGCACCGGGCAGGCGTCAGACCCTATACTTCGTCTTTCGACTTCGCAGAGTCCTATGTTTTTAGTAAACAGTCGCTCCCCCCATTTCACTGCAACCTGACTGTGCTCCATCAGTAAATAATTTCACACT
>CAVPXN010000003.1:0-325000 GCA_963709745.1 uncultured delta proteobacterium | reverse complement strand
TATGCCGGCGTTTTGAAAATCGATTATGTTTTTTGGTCCGCATAACAATCTATTGTATAGTAACGATGGATAAATTATGGCATTGCTTAATTCTACACAACATTGATGATAGATAACTTTGCCGAATAATAGCAGGACAAAGGCAGTATGAAGGAGAACTATGGATTATTCTGAAAGTTTATTGGTTCATTTCAGACGAGTTGAAAAACTGAGAGAAGAGGCCCTGGATTATCAATGCATAGACCTCTCTTCTCGGCAGCTCTGCGATTTGGAATTATTGCTTAATAGAGGGTTTTTCCCTTTAGGGGGTTACCTGAACAGCAAAGATTATAATGCAGTAATAGAGACAATGCGTCTGGCTGACGGCACGGTATGGCCTATGCCCATTTATCTTGATGTCGATGCTCAAACCGCTGATAAACTAAGAATCGGGACGAGAGTCGCCATCAATGATGGAGAGGGCTTCTTATTGGCAATTTTGACTGTGCAGGATATATGGCAGCCTGATAAGAAAAAAGAGGCTGCAGCGTTGTACGGCACGGATGATCCGGCAGTGCATCCAGGGGTTATGCACCTGTACGATCGAGTTCACAACTGGTACATCGGTGGTAAACTGGAAGGAGTCAGTCTGCCGATCCACTACGATTTCAACCACTTGCGCCTCAGTCCTTCGGAAACTGTCCGAGCATTTACCATGAATGGCTGGCGGCGGGTTCTTGGTTTTCATACCGATGAATATCTGCACTGTGCCCACCGGGAAACGGTCATTACCGCCGCACGGGAAGCAGGTGCGGCAATTTTTTTGCAACCGGTCGCCGATCTTACGCATCCGGGCAATCTTGATTATTATACGCAGATTCGCTGCTATCAAGCTTTCACCGAGAAATTTCCACCCAATATGATAAAGCTTGGCTTGACGCCTTTTGTCAGTCGTAAAGCCGGACCCAAAGAAGCTTTATGGCAGGCGATAATCCGTAAAAATTTTGGCTGCAGCCATTTTATGGTCGCGGCAGATCATGCAGATCCACTCGCCGGCAGTGATCTGCCGGAAAGGTTCTATCCCCTGGGCGCGGCTCAGCAGCTGGTGGCTGATTATGCGGCGGAAACCGAAATCGCCATGGTCCCGCAGCGGGAGATGGGCTATCACGAGGGGCTGAAAAAATATGTCCTGCTCGACCAGGTACCGGACGATGAAGTTGCGACGATCTCTTCCCAGGAATTTCGACGGAGAATGGTATGTGGGGAAGCTATCCCAGGCTGGTTTTCCTATCCCGAAGTGGTTGCCCATCTGCAAACCTCCTTTCCCCCTCGATCAAAACAGGGACTGACAATTTTCATGACCGGTTTTTCCGGTTCCGGAAAATCGACGATTGCCAAGGTCCTGCTGGTTAGATTTATGGAGATGTGCGATCGACCGGTGACCCTTCTCGATGGTGATATCGTCAGGAAAAACCTTTCTTCCGAGCTGAACTACTCACGTCAGCATCGCAATCTCAATATTACTCGCATCGGCTTTGTCGCCAGCGAAATAACCAAAAACGGTGGAATTGCCCTGTGCGCGCCGATTGCACCGTATGAAGAATCCCGTCAGGCAAACCGTGAACTGATTTCCCGCTATGGCGGGTATATTGAGGTTCATGTCGCAACTCCTCTCGAGATCTGTGAACAGCGCGACCGAAAAGGTCTCTATGCCAAGGCACGAGCAGGCAAAGTAAAAGGTGTAACCGGGGTGACCGACCCGTATATTGAGCCGTCGAATCCTGAGCTGACTATCGACACCACCAATATTACGCCTATGGAGGCGGCGCAGGAAATTTTGCTGTATCTAGAAGAGCAGGGCTATATTGTCTGATGGCGTTCTAACAACACTTCGTCTTCACCGTTGCGCGCCGGAAGAAAGTGCCTGGGATACTAATTTTATTATTACAACGTACTCTGGTACGCCGAAATAAGAGTAAAATTCACACGCTCCGAAAATGAAGTTTTTATTTAGCTATCGTAGATTTCAGGTTTTTACGAGATTTTCTACTCGATTTATACTAATGAATGAGAAAATTAAAAGTTGGGCTTTTCACGGGTCCGTCATGGTTATTTTTTTTCAACAGAGGAAGATATGAATGTAACGGTTTTTGGCGTCGGCTATGTCGGCCTGGTGCAGGCGGTGGTGCTGGCCGACGTTGGGCATAGTGTCTGTTGTGTGGACGTGGATGAAAAAAAAATCGAAGCACTAAAGCGTGGCGAGCTGCCGATTTTTGAACCAGGTCTCTCTGAGCTGGTCGTCAACAATCACGATAAAAAAAGAATTGAATTCACGACCGACGCCGCCAGAGGCATCGATCATGCGGAGCTTATCTTTATCGCTGTTGGTACGCCGCCCGATGATGACGGAAGTGCTGATCTTAAGTATGTACTGGCGGTGGCTGGAACGATTGCCGGCCATATGTCGGAGACCAAAATTATCATTAATAAATCAACTGTCCCGGTCGGCACAGCAGATAAAGTGAAGGCGCATATCTCCGCTATTCTTAAAGAAAGAAACCTCCATCTGCCTTTTTATGTAGCATCCAATCCTGAATTTTTGAAAGAGGGATCGGCGCTCGAGGATTGCATGCGCCCAGAGCGGATAATTATCGGTACCGACAACGATCCAGTAGAAGAGAAAATGCGTGAACTCTACGAACCATTTAGCCGTAATCACGATAAAATTATGGTTATGGATGTGCGCAGCGCCGAGTTCACCAAATATGCTGCTAACTGCATGCTGGCAACGAAGATTTCGTTTATGAACGAGATGTCCAATCTGGCGGAAAGGCTGGGGGTGGATATTGAGCAGGTGCGGCGGGGGATCGGTTCGGACTCCCGAATCGGCTATCAATTTATTTATCCTGGATGTGGCTACGGTGGTTCCTGTTTTCCCAAGGATGTGCAGGCACTGGAGCGCTCTGCCAGGGAGATCGGCTACGACGCGGATATCCTGAAAGCAGTTGAAAGTGTCAACTACCGGCAGAAGGAAAAGCTTTATGAGCATATTTGCTCTTTTTACGCTAACGCTGTGGACGGGAAAACGTTCGCCATCTGGGGTTTGTCTTTTAAGCCGAACACCGACGATATGCGCGAAGCCTCCAGCCGGGTCCTGATTGAGGCCTTATGGCGGGCGGGGGCAAAGATCCAGGCCTATGACCCGGAGGCGATGGAGGAAGCCCAGCGCATCTATGGCACAAGAGACGATTTTACCTTGATGGGAACCAAAGAGGCGGCCCTGCATGGCGCCGACGCCCTGGTTATCGTTACCGAATGGAAGAGTTTTCGCGTCCCCGATTTTAAAAAAATGCTGGAAGAGCTTCATGACAAGGTCGTTTTCGATGGTCGGAATCTTTATGATCCCAATCGGATAGAAGCCATGGGTCTTGCCTATTACGGAATAGGTCGGGGTCGTTCGGTTAAAAAATTTAGTTAAATATATAGTGAACCGGGACATGCGGTCATTTAATATGTCCCGGTGAACGAATACAAGTTATACATATCAAAAGGAAACATACGAGAAAATGAGCAAAAAAGCCTTGATTACCGGGGTAACCGGACAGGACGGCGCATATCTTGCCGAATTTCTGCTGAACAAAGGGTATGAAGTGCATGGCATAAAAAGGCGTGCTTCCCTTTTTAATACCGATCGCATCGATCATCTGTATCAGGATCCGCACGTCGGGGATCGAAAATTTATTCTCCATCACGGGGATCTCACCGATTCGTCCAGTCTCATTCATATTATCGGCAAGGTACTGCCGGATGAGATTTATAATTTAGCTGCCCAGTCCCATGTCGCTGTTTCCTTTGAAGAACCCGAATATACCGCCAACTCGGATGCCCTCGGGACCCTCAGGGTTTTAGAAGCGATCCGTATCCTCGGCCTGACTGATAGAACACGGTTTTACCAGGCCTCGACCTCCGAATTATTCGGCAAGGTGCAAGAAATCCCCCAGACTGAGAAAACACCCTTTTATCCTCGCTCACCCTATGCAGTGGCCAAAATGTATGCCTACTGGATCGTGGTCAATTATCGCGAAGCCTACAATATGTATGCCTGCAACGGCATCCTTTTCAACCATGAATCGCCGCTCCGCGGGGAGACTTTCGTCACCCGCAAGATTACCAGGGCGCTGGCCAGGATCTACTTAGGTTTGCAGGATTGTCTGCATCTCGGCAATCTTGATGCCAGACGCGACTGGGGCCATGCCCGTGATTATGTACAGATGCAGTGGTTGATGCTGCAGCAGGATAGCCCGGAAGATTATGTTATCGCCACCGGGGTACAACATTCGGTTCGCGACTTTGTCGACGCTGCCGCCAAGGAAATCGGCATACAATTACGCTGGGAAGGAAACGGGGTCGAAGAGGTCGGTATAATAGAGACGATTTTTACCGACACCGCTATGCAATCAATGCGGATTGGCGATACCATCGTCCGAGTTGACCCGAGATATTTTCGACCAACCGAAGTTGAAACCTTACTTGGCGATCCTGCAAAAGCCAGGGAAAAGCTAGGCTGGGTCCCGAAAACAACCTTTTCTACACTGGTCACCGAAATGATGCATTCCGATCTGGTGGAAGCGAAAAGAGATGAACTCTGCAGGAGTGAGGGATTTACCGTTCTCAATCATCACGAATAGAGATGGCGTCGTAAAAACTCTTCATCTTCATCGTTGTCGCGAATATTGCTATCATGACGACGTACTCTAGTACGCCGCAATAATAGCAAAATCCGCACGCCTCGAACATGATTTTTTTTACTTAGCCATCGTAGATTTCAGGTTTTTACGAGATTGTCATGATTATCAATTCAGAAGAAAAAATCTTTGTCGCTGGGCATCGCGGCATGGTGGGTTCGGCTATTGTCCGGCAGTTGCAGGGACTTGGCTGCAAAAATATAGTCACTCGGTCGCATGCCGAACTTGATTTGACCGATCAGGCCGCAGTGCACCGTTTTTTTCAAACCGAGAAAGTGGACCGGGTGGTATTGGCCGCAGCCAAAGTAGGCGGCATCCATGCAAATAACATTTATCGAGCTGATTTTATTTATATTAACCTGATGATTCAGGTCAATATAATCCATCAGGCATTCCAGGCCGGGGTGCAGAATCTCCTCTTCTTGGGTAGTTCCTGCATCTATCCAAAACTGGCGCCGCAGCCGATGCCGGAGAGCTGCCTCTTGACCGGACCTCTCGAGCCGACCAACGAACCTTATGCTATTGCCAAGATTGCCGGCATTAAAATGTGCGAATCCTACAACCGGCAGTACAACACCGGTTATCGCTCAGTTATGCCGACCAATCTTTATGGTCCGGGGGATAATTACCATCTTGAAAACAGCCATGTTATTCCCGCTATGCTGCGCAAGTATCACCTGGCTAAATTGGCTCTGGAGGGAAATATAGCAGCTATTTTAGCCGATGAGCAATGTTATGGACCGGTTCCTGCGGATATCGGTGCAGCTCTTGGGTATAATGGCAAAACAAAGACGCTTGATAAAGATCATCAACCAAAAGTAATGCTCTGGGGCACTGGTTCTGCTTTTCGGGAGTTTCTCCATGTCGACGATATGGCAACTGCCTGTATCCATGTGATGCAACTGGATCAAGCTTACTTCAATGGTGAGAATCCGTCTTTTCTTAATATTGGTACCGGTAGCGATATCACCATCCGTGAGACAGCGGAGCTGGTTGCCGAAATAGTCGGCTTTACGGGAGAAACCATCTACAATGCCGCGCAGCCGGATGGAACACCGCGGAAATTGCTCGATACCACCAGGATCAACCAGCTTGGCTGGCAATCCCGCTTGAGTCTGCGTCAGGGACTGGAAGATGCCTATGCCGCCTACCAACGATCTCTACCTTCCAGCTAATCCGACAGACTCCAGGCACAACAAGATGTATGGATCGGGTTATTCTTCAATGCTTCGGCGGAACCTGCGGAGCATATCGTTGCGGATCATCTGGTGGTCCAGTTGGAAAATATCCCTTGGAAACAGCAGCTCCATCACGCCCGAATCAAAGATCCGCTTGACTTCGTATTCATCGTGCGCGACATCTCTTTTATACATATAGTTGAGCCAGGAACGGTTGGTGTGGATGATAAATTCCACCCTCATTCCACCGAGGCGAGCAAAAAATTTCAGCATTTCGGTCTGTGAGCTGGAGCCGGTCGAAGTGACTCGATAGGCAGCCTGGCTGGTCAGGGTATCGGAGATATCTTCCAAAACCATAAAGCTGTCGGCTTTTGCTGCCGAACGGGTCAGGTGGTTTTGAAAAGTTTTGATATCGGCCACCGAATCGAGAACAGCCATCAGGCCAAGTTCATCATCAACTGCCACCGCCGGATTTTTTTCATTTTTACGAAGCAGCTTTAAGACTTTGGCCTCGGGAGGTTTCTTACGGATTGACACATAGATGGGGATATCGCGGGTTCCGGCGGTGAATCGACGCCGTTTCAAGAGGGTGAGCTTGGTGCCTTGACTCGGCTGAACCAGCTGACCTTGCGCAGCAGTCAACACTTTAACACTGGTGCAGCAGAAGGTATCCTCGGAGTGGCGCGAAGAAAGGTAGACGATATCATGCTCGCCGATTTTGAGGTTTTTACTCCAGACAAAATCGTTTAAGAAATGTAGAAAGGTTGAAAACTTTTCTTCGATATCCGTTTCTCTTTCCCGCTGATCGATACTGCCGGCCAGGTTCATCAGGACCAGTTTACGCCGCGCCTCAAAACGAGCCTTTTTATGGTACCGGTCATTGAACATGATCAGCAGCAGGGTGACCGGGTCGTTGGCCACCTCAATTTCGTTGGTGGTATCGACAAAAGAGGCGTAAGGTTTAAGGATCTTTGACCTGAGAGAATTGACCACCGCATCGGCGGTGCGGGCATATTCGCTTACTCTCGCTTCGACTTCTCGTGGTGAGCCGTTGAGGCCGAACATATTGCCGAGGAGCAAGCAGGCTCGTTGAGAGCGATGCGCCTGTTTGTCCGGTTGTTTGAGAAGTTCGTTAAGCTGGGAAAAACTGGTGATCTCTAAGAATTCAAAGATCTGGCTGCGCAAGGCTCGATACTTGGTGGCATTTATCCGGGCTCGGCAGAGATTTTTAACCCACCGTCTAGTGTGCGGACAGAAAGGCCTGGTCACATAGACGCTGTCTTCAACTGCCAGCGGTCCCTGCTGCTGCAGAGAGGTAAAGACACTGTCTTCACTTATAACGGACATTTATTTTTTATTCCAATATTTGATGGTGGTGTATCTGGTTCCCCTGGGCCCCATGGGAACCAGTCTCGATTCGCCGTCTATTCTACCGGCTATTAGTAACATAAGCAGGTGAAAAATTACCGGCAAAAGAAATGGCCAGGCAAAGAGATGCAGATAAATCATGCTTGAGTTATAATCAGAATTTTGTTACTCGAAGGACAAGTCAATTATCTGCACTGGGTTTTATGGTATTTTTAACTCTTAATTGGATATGAGCATGTATAGAAATTTCAGCATTGTACCAAATATAATGTTCGGCAGGGGGAGTTTTAATCAGTTAAGTGATATTATCGCGCCGCATCGCGTACACCCGGATGCATATTTTGTCTTTGTCGTTGATGATGTATTTAAGGACCAAGCTCTGGAAGGCAGATTGCCCATCCAGGGTGACGACCTGAAGCTGCTGGTAAATGTCGACGATGAACCAAAGACCAGCTATATCGACGCGCTGGTTCAGCAAATCCGTAAATATAAGGAAATCAAGCCGGACGGCATTGTCGGCATCGGTGGCGGGGCGACTATGGATATTGCCAAGGCGGTGTCACTTATGCTCAATAATCCAGGATCATCCGCCGATTATCAGGGCTGGGATCTGATTAAAAACCCATCCGTTTACCATGTCGCCGTGCCCACTCTTTCTGGAACCGGAGCGGAGATTTCCCGGACCACCATCCTGACCGGGCCGGTGAAAAAGCTGGGTATTAATTCCGATCATACGGTGTATCACCAGATAGTTCTCGATCCTGAACTGCTCGCCGGGGTGCCAAAAGATCAGTGGTTCTATACCGGGATGGACTGCTATATCCACGATGTGGAATCTCTGCACGGCACCTTTATCAATGAGTTTAGTCGAGCCTATGGTGAAAAATCGATCGAATTGTGCCGTGAGGTATTTCTCCACGATCATGCCGATAAAGACGATAAGCTGATGATGGCTTCCTATTTTGGCGGCATGAGCATCGCCTATTCCCAGGTCGGTGCCTGTCATGCCCTTTCTTATGGCCTTTCTTATGTCCTTGGCATCCATCACGGCATTGGCTGCTGCATCGCCTTTGATTACCTCGGCGAGATTTATCCTGAAGGGGTGCAGGAATTCAGGAAAATGATGGAAAAACATCAGATAAAACTGCCGAGAAACCTCACGGCTAAAATGGATCAGAAGGCGCTTGATCTGATGGTGACTACTGCCTTAAATCTGGTGCCGCTGTGGGAGAACTGTCTGGGACCTGACTGGCAGAAGAAGATGACCCGTGAGAGATGCCTTGCCCTCTATAAGCAGATGTGATGTCGATTGATTTACATACTCCTGGTTGGCAAGGAGTCAAGCGGGCCCTGCCTGTTGTTCTCGGCTACGTCCCCATCGGTTTTGCCTATGGGGTTTTAGCTGGAAAAAGCGGTCTGTCCGGGGCGAATACCCTGCTGATGTCGATCATTGTCTTTGCCGGTTCCGCGCAATTTATCGCCGTGGGCCTGTTTGCCGCGGGCACCGGGCCGGCGGCGGTGATCCTGACCACCTTTGTGGTCAACCTGCGCCATTTACTGATGGCGGCCTCGCTCGCTCCCTATCTCTCCGGCTGGAAAAAACGTTACCTGGCTTTATTTTCTTTTGAGCTGACCGATGAAACTTTTGCGCTGCATTCATCGAGTGCAAGTAGACTCAATGAGTGTCAAATGGAAGCTCTGTCGCTTAATGTCACGGCCCAGCTCTCCTGGGTGGTCGGCACCGGATTGGGTCTTATCGCTTCCGGACTCATTGGTGATATCAAGCCGCTTGGCCTTGATTATGCACTGGCGGCGATGTTTATCGGGCTTCTTGTCGGCCAGTGTCAGTCGCCGGTGCGGATTGTCACCGCCATTTTATCCGGTGCTATCGCCACCCTCTTGTATCTGTCCGGCTGGCATCAGTTTCATATCATCGTTGCAACTGTGGCTGGGGCAACCTTTGGGCTTGGGGTGGAAACTTGGATCAAACGCTGATCTTTTGGACGATCGTCGGCATGGCGGTGGTCACCTATCTGCCACGGCTGTTGCCGACGCTTTTCTTAAGCAGCAGAAATCTGCAACCGTTTATCGCCTCCTGGCTGCGGCTGGTGCCTCCTGCTGTCCTGGCGGCGATGCTTGTCCCTTCACTTCTGGTTCGAGAGGATACGGTTGAGCTGGGATTTGACAACCTCTTTTTCTGGGCTGCGCTTATCGCTTTTGTCGTAGCATGGAAATGGAACAGTCTTTTTGCCACCGTCGTTATCGGTATGGGCCTTGTCGCCTTGGGTCGCTACCTTGGTCTGGGCATGTAGATTCTGATGAATAAAATTTTCTACCAAACAAAACGGCAAGAGATTGTCCAGCCGCTGCTGGACTGGTTTCGCTTTACTAAGCGAGATCTGCCCTGGCGACGCAGCTATAATCCGTATCATGTGTGGATCTCCGAGATCATGCTGCAGCAGACCCAGATGGATCGCGGGGTTGCCTATTTTTTACGCTGGATTGAGCGATTTGCTGATGTCTTTGCCGTAGCGGCTGCGGCCGAGCAGGAGATCCTCAAATACTGGGAAGGGCTTGGTTATTATGCGAGAGCAAGAAACCTGCACAAGGCGGCTAAGCTGATTGTCACTGAATTTAATGGGGAGGTTCCCTGTCAATACCACCAGCTGTTGCTTTTGCCGGGTATCGGTCCCTATACTGCCGCGGCTATTGCCAGTGTGGCCGGTAATTATGATGTGCCGGTGATTGATGCCAACGTCGCCCGGGTATATGCCCGACTGTTTAATATTGGGGAGCCGATCAAAGATCGATTGGCACAAAAGCGTCTGGCCGAGATTGCCGGGGAACTTTTGCCCCATGGTCAGGCAAGGGCCTATAACCAGGCATTAATGGATCTGGGTGGCCTGGTCTGCACGCCGAAAAACCCGCGCTGCAATATATGTCCAATCGCTGTTGCATGTGCGGCTTTAGTCGCTGGAGAGGTGGATGAGCGTCCGGTGCTTGGAGCTGGTAAAACTATCGTTACCATCCATAAGGTGGCCGGGATAATTTCTTATAATGAGAAAATCTATATTCAGCAGCGCCAAGCGGAGGATGTCTGGGGTGGACTCTGGGAATTTCCAGGCGGAGAGGTGAAAAAGGGTGGGGCAAAAAGAAAAATTATCAGCGCTATTTTACAAGATACCGGTCTTACAGTAGAAAATCCGCAGTATATTACCAATGTTATGCACCAGTATACTCACCATAAAATTTTTCTTGACTGTTTTTTATGCCGGTTACAAGGGGAAAATCCTCAGCCTGTTCTCCAGTCAGCGGCTGCCTATCAATGGATTTATCCGGATGAAATTGACCGGTTTGCTTTTCCCGCAGGCCCCAAAAAACTCCTTGAGTATCTGCGTACCAGGCAACCCGAGCTGCTGAATTTTTCATCCAGGCTCCACGCCTAATCCGGCAGATAAACCAGCTCAACGGGGCAGTGGTCCGAACCGAGTATTTCATGGAGTATGGCCGCACTTTTTACCCGAGCTTTGGCAGTTTCACTCACACAAAAATAATCAATACGCCAGCCGATATTCTTGGCACGGGCACTGAAACGGTAGCTCCACCAGGTATATTGCTCCGGTTCCTGGTTGAAGATACGAAAGGTATCGACATATCCTGCTGCGACAAAGCTGTCCATCCAAGCTCGTTCTTCCGGGGTGAAACCGGCATTCTTGACATTATTTTGGGGATTTTTCAGATCGATTTCTTTATGCGCGACATTGAAGTCGCCGCATAATATCACCGGCTTTTTCTTTTCCAGTTCCTTGGCAAAAGCAATCAGCTGTGCATTAAATCGCAATTTATAGTCAAGTCGAACGAGTTTTTCGCCGCTATTAGGGAAATAGATATTTATCAGATAATAGCTCCCAAATTCCAGGGTGAGGACGCGTCCTTCGCGGTCAATCTCAGGCACACCAATGCCATAATGGATGGCCACCGGCTCGATTCGACTGTAACAGGCGACGCTGGAATAGCCTTTTCGCTCCGCACTATGCCAATAAGAGGAATAGCCAGGAATATTTTTCAGCTGTTCGGAAAGTTGATCCGGTTGTGCCTTGGTTTCCTGCAGACAAACGACATCGGCATCAAATGCCGGCAGCATATCGATAAACCCTTTTTTCTCAACGGCACGGATACCGTTGACATTCCAGGACACAAATTTATGGGTGTTCAGCTTATTCATCTTGACTCCGGGACGTTTGCGGGGACGCACTCCCTGCTGGGGGCATTGTTTTTCTAAGGGACAGATATCGCAGTGCGGACTGATTGGTCGGCAGATAGATTGACCGAAGGCCACCAGAATAGAATTTATGCCTATCCAGTGTCTGGCCGGCAGTTTGGCCCGCAGCGCCATTTCCGTTTTCAATGGGGTGTTGGTATTGACATACTGCCATATATTCATAATCCGATGGACATGGGTATCAACACAGATTGCCGGTTTTAAGAAGGCGACACTGACTACCAGATTGGCGGTTTTTCTGCCGACACCAGGCAGGGTGATGAGTTCTTCGATGGTCTGTGGCACTTTATCGCCAAATATTTTCAAGGCTTCCGGCAATCTGGTCAGATGTTTTGCTTTGGTCTTATAAAAGCCGACCGGATAGATGAGCTGAGCGATTTTTTCCTCGGTCAGTTTGGCAAGTGATGCCGCATCCGGGGCATTTTTAAAAAGTCGTGCCGACGAAGCAGCGGTCACCTCATCTTTAGTTCTGGCCGATAGGATTGTTGCGATTAGAACCTTAAAAGGATCTCTCGTCTGCACTGCAATAAGATCAACCACCGGTACGTCCTTGTCGATTACCGCCGCGGCAACAGTCTTGAGAAAGTAATCGATATCGATGGTCATGTTGTCGGCTCCAGCAGGTCGGCTGTAAAGTGCAGGGTAGCAAAATAGTCTTCCACTTCTTCGGCACGGCGAATCAGCTCCACTTTTCCGTTTGCCGCAAGCAACAGTTCCTTGGGCCGAAGATTGCCGTTATAGTTAAAGCCCATGGCGATGCCGTGCGCCCCGGTATCGTGAATTATCAGGATATCGCCGTCGTCTATTTTCGGCAGGTCGCGCTGGATGGCAAATTTATCGTTGTTTTCACATAAAGAGCCGACCACATCGACGATTTCCTTCGCAGTTTTCTCGTCTTTGCCGAGCACCTCGATATGGTGATACGCCCCATACATGCCGGGCCGCATCAGGCAACTCATCGACGCATCGACGCCGATATAGGTACGGTAGATATCTTTGCGGTTGATGGCTTTGGTCACTAGAACCCCGTGAGGGCCGGTTATGAAACGTCCGCTCTCCATATATAACGCTGGTTCGTAGCCCTGCATCCGGTTAAACTCCGTAAACTGTGCAATGATTTCCCTGGCCATGGCGTCAAGGTCCAGACCGGCTACCCCAGGTTGATAGGGGATACCCAGCCCGCCGCCGATATTTATAAATTCAAAGGTGATGTCCAGTTGGCTCGATATCTCGGCGGCAAGTTTTAAAAGCATGGCACTGGTCTGAACCATATACTCGTAGTTCAGTTCATTGGATGCGAGCATGGTATGGATGCCGAATCGTTTGACACCGCGGGCTTTAGCCTGACGATACGCCTCGACAATCTGTTCGTGGCTTACCCCGTATTTGGCTTCGACAGGCTTACCGATGATATCGTTGCCGCTTCTTTTGGCGCCGGGATTATAGCGAAAGCTGATCAACTCAGGAAGCTGAGGCAGTTTTTGCAACAGGTTGAGATCGTCAAGGTTGAGAATAGAGCCGCCGTCCGCTGCCGCCTCGAGGAAATCGGCCTCGCTGGTATTATTGGAGGTGAACATGATCTCATCGCCACGCCCCCCGGCCTGGCGGCTGAGGCGGAGTTCAGCAATTGAGCTGCAGTCAAAGCCGAACCCGATATTCTTAATAAGAGACAAAATTGTCGGGTTAGGCAAAGCTTTTACCGCATAGTATTCACGAAAACAACCAAGCTCGGCGAAGACTTGCTTCAGCTTCATCCCCGTCGCTCTGATACCGGTTTCATCATAAATATGAAAGGGCGTCCCATAATGACTGACAATCTGGTCTAAAATCGGCAAAAGACGATCTTTATAGGCTTGTGACATGGGCATGAGATTGTTTCCTTCGGTGAGTTTTATCGGGATTTAGGAATAAGTATGCGACTGGTTTCCTTGACGGTCGATAATACGGTTTCGGTACTGGTTGACAGGACCCCGGCAATGGGAATAATTTTTTCCTGCAGCAGCTGGCCTAAGGTTATGGTGTCGGCACTGCGAATTTTTATGAGATAGCAGTCGCTGCCGGAGACAAAGTGCACTTCCTGAATTTCTGGAATCAAGGCCAGCTCGGCTCCTACTTTATCGGCGAGGGCAGCACTGGTTTTGACGTGGACAAAGGCTATCTGGGCGCTCTGAAAACGCTCAGGGTTCAGTCGCACTTCGTAGCCGTCGATAATACCCTGCTTTTCCATTTTGCGAATCCGTTCCAAAACAGCCGAAGGTGCCAGACCAACTTGTCGAGACACTTCAATATTAGGGATACGCGCTTTTTCCTGCAGAATATTCAAAATTTCAAGACTGATCGAGTCCAACATATTTCCTCCCTTGGTAGGGACAATTATATTCTCCAAAACGAGCAAGTCAAGAACAATATTCTGTCTTATTTAGTATTACGTGAAAATATTCTGATTCGACGGTTTTTAAAGACATTAATTCGAAGGAAGCAGGGTGAAGGAAAACGCCGGGTGCGCAAATATCTTGTCATTCGAGTGGGAAAAAATTGAGGATGAAGTATATTGTGATCAGTGAAGCAAGGCAGAAAACTACCTATAAGAAGATGAGAGAATTCTATTGTCAGCGATAACAATTATAGTACCAACTCTCAACGAAGCGGACAATATCGATCTGCTGCTGGCGAGGATTTTGCTTGTCAGGCAATCATCTCCTCTCGATTTCGATATTCTTTTCGTCGATTCAGACTCTACCGACGGCACCTGCGACCAGGTGCTTGCCTGGCAGGAAAAAGCTCCGGTGCGCCTGCTGTCGCTGGATTTCAATATGGGGCTTGCCGGGGCTGTTATAACCGGTGCCCGATATACCGATGCAAAATATATTTTAGTAATGGACGCCGACCTCAGCCACCCTCCCGAGGTTATTCCGCAACTACTGCAACCGCTACTTGACGGCACCCATGATATGGTGATCGGCAGCAGGTATATAGAAGGGGGATCTTTACCCGACTGGCCCTTTTTGCGTCGATTGGCATCAAGGATTGCCACCTTGCCGGCACTTTTGTTCTGCACCGTGAAAGATCCCCTGGCAGGGCTCTTTGCCGTCAAGCGCAGACTGCTTGCCGACTTGCCCGATTCTGTCCCCGGATTTAAGATTGGTCTGGCGATTTTAGCCCAATACCGCCATGAACTGCGGGTAACGGAAGTTCCCATCGAGTTCAGAGATCGTGATTACGGACAGTCAAAAATGAATTACCGGATAGCCTTGGCCTATCTCAAGCAGCTTATGGGGCTCTGTTATAAAACAAAACTGAGTGGGTCGTCCTGACGGTCACTTTTTGTAGCCGCCATCGGCAAGATTTTTTGGATCCAGGAGTTGCTGCAATTTTTCTCGAGGAATATCGGTGTGCTCAAGAGCGACGTCAAAAACCGGTCGTCCTTCTTTTTGAGCAATTTTGCCGATCTCCGCAGCCTTAAGGTAGCCGATAACTGGATTCAGCGAGGTCACCAGGATCGGGTTAAGTGCCAGTGCTTCGGCATAGACCTGACGGTTTACCGTCATGTTCATTATTGCTTTTTCTCCGAGAGAACGAGCACTTCCGGTCAATAGTTCAAGTGAGCGCAGAATGTTGTGGGCGGCCAGCGGCAGCATGGTATTTAATTGGAAACTGCCGCCCATTGCCGCCAGATTAATGGTGGTGTCGTTGCCAAGTACCTGTGCTGCCGCCATACAGACCGCTTCAGGGATTACCGGATTGACCTTGGCCGGCATAATGCTCGAGCCCGGTTGCAGGGCCGGGAGTCTTATTTCTCCGAGGCCGGTCAAGGGTCCGGAGTTCATCCATCTGAGATCGTTGGCGATTTTATTCAAGGCAATAGCGCAGGTCTTTAAGTGACCGGAAAATTCGACCACGATATCCAGACTGCTTATCCCTTTATAGCGGGACAGGGCCTCGGTAAAAACCTGGCCGGTCATCCTGTTTATATGACCAATTGCCTTAACGGCAAATTCCGGATGGCTATTGACTCCACTGCCGACTGCGGTACCGCCTAGCGGCAGTCGGCCCATTCTTGGTAACGCCGAATCAATACGTTCATAACATTCGTCGATTTGCATCGCCCAGCCTTCCAGTTCCGCCTGCAGGCGAATGGGCAGCGCGTCCATCAGATGGGTGCGTGCGGTTTTGATGACATCACTGTTCTGGTCTCCGAAGCGGCGAATTATGGCAGCGAGATCGTGCAGCGCCGGCAGGAGTAAACCGGTCGCGGCGCAGACTGCCGCCACTTGCATCGCCGAGGGAATCACATCGTTGCTGCTTTGCCCAAGATTTACCTGATCGTTGGCCGAGAGCTCGACACCTTTTTTACGGACCAGGCCAACTATGACCTCGTTGACATTCATATTGGTGCTGGTTCCCGATCCGGTCTGGAAAATCGACACCGGAAACTGCTCGATCATTTTTTCGCGCAGCAGCAGCTCTACCGCATCACCAATCAGTTGTGCCTCATTGTGGGACAACTGCCCCAGTTCGTAATTAGCCTTGGCTGCTGCCGATTTTATGATGAGGAGGGCTTCGATAAAATTCCAGGGCAATGGCTGCGGCGAAATGGTAAAATTTTCCACCGCTCTTTGGGTCTGGGCACCAAAAAGTGCGGTTGCCGGTACCCGGACTTCTCCCATGCTGTCTTTCTCCATGCGAAACGTATTTTTATCCACAGGCTTTCCTCATCTGGCTTGTTCTTTGCCGCTTGCATAAACATAAAATGATCTTCCTGCAAACTAGACGCGAACAGGGCGATTGTCAAGTTGACATAGTCCCCTACGGGGCTAGAAATCGACGATAAACACGGGAGGGCGGGACAGGTTAAAAAGTGGCTGTTGACCGGAGCATGCTCCGGTCAACATACAGCGTAGGATTATTTTTTCCAAAGTCCGTGCAGATTACAGTAGGCGCGGGCGGTAACGCCATCAGTGGCGACCGGGAAAAAAGCAGCCGGTTTGTCGGAGGGGCTGAGGAATTGGCGGTAAACGGCATCGCCGACCGAGAGTTCAATCCATTCGATGAAATGGGCGTCGGTCATCGGATGATCTACCGAGCCGACATTAACCTGCCAGCCATCATTGCTTTTGGTGAGGGTGGGGACATGTTTTTCTACCGCAGCGTCGGTGGTGTTGTCTTTCATCATGGTCATCTGCTGCCCACAGCACATCAACTCTGCACCGCCGGCGGTGAGAATCTCGGCGATGTTGCCACAAATTTCACACTTATACACACCCAGTTTTTTGGACATTCGTTTTCCTCCACGTTGAATAACTGAATTGCAATCGTATCCCATCTCTTGCGTGGAAAGCACCTTGTGAGGCAATAGTTGGTGCAAATTCAACAAGATTTGCGATAAGACCGATTATGAAACAAACTTCAGGGGCTTAGAGTAATCATAGATTGAGCTCTCTGCAAATAATTTAATAATTATGTGCGAAAAAGAATCATTTCCAACTACCGGCACATCACAATATATCGAAGAATGTTTTCTAAATGATAAGAGTATGCTACTTTGAATTCTTGTCAGCTGATCAGGCAAAGGAGTATAGAATCTTTTAAAAAGTTCTACAAACAAACAACAAGGAGAAATTATGCAACCAGGAAATATTCAGAGAATTCTTATCGGCATCGGCATCACCCTGTTGGCGACGGTAACACATATTCACGCCGCCGAATATGCGCATGAAGTAAAAGATAAAAAAATTGCCTTTGCCTGGACCGTTGACGGCGACAAGCTTGCCGTCAAACTCACCGCCGAGACGGAAGGCTGGGTAGGGATCGGCTTCAACCCGGTAGCAGAAATGAAAGGGGCCAATTTTATCCTCGGTTATGTCAAAAACGGCAAGGTGGAATTAGATGATGATTTCGGCACAGACGAAAACTCCCATAAATCGGACACCAAGCTTGACGGGACCAGCGATGTCACTTTGGTTGGTGGGTCAGAAGCAGACGGAGTGACCACTATAGAATTTACCATCCCCCTCGCATCAGCCGATAAAAACGATACAAAAATCGATGTCAACGGTGACACCACCGTGTTGCTGGCCTATGGGGCCGGTCGAGACAGTTTTTTACCCAAGCATAAATATCGCACTGCCCTCAAAGTCAACCTGAGTACCGGTGCTTCACAGAATCTGGAATAACAGAGCGGCATGGCTGGTAATTGGCGTAACACAATCGCCCTGGGACCACTGTTGCTTATGACAATATGTCTAGGTGGCAATGCCGGGGCGATAGGCACACCTGAAGATTCATCGACGCTGCTTGAGCAAAGCAAACGTGTGGTATCGAGCAATACCCCTGCCGATACTGAGTGGCTGGTGGAAAAAACCGATCAATATCTCCCGCTTGATCTTGAGTTTATCGACGAAGACGGCAAACCTATCCGGTTAAAAGAAATAATAGATCGGCCGACAATTTTTCTGCCGATCTATTTTTATTGCCCGAATATCTGCAGCAAGAATCTGGCCAATCTGGCTATCGCTCTGAATAGCCTCAGCCTGCTGCCTGAGCGTGATTTTCGGGTTGTTGCGCTTAGTTTCAATGAAGCAGAGAGTTACGAAGATGCCGCGCGGGCCAAAAAAAATTACCTGAAAATTGCCGGCGAGGGTTTTCCACCTGAAGGCTGGCGATTTCTTACCGGCAACAAGGAAGCCATCAAGAGCGCCACCGATGCGGTCGGTTTTCGTTTCAAGAAGATTGACGACGAGACATTCATCCATCCTGCAGCTCTTATGACCATTGCCAAAGACGGCAAAATCATCCGCTATGTCTATGGCTCTTTTCTAGCCGGTGATATCGCTATGGGGCTGGCTGATGCGGCGAGCGGTCGTCCGTCGCTGTCGGTAAAAAGGCTTCTGGCCTTCTGTTTTAATTACGATCCGGATAAGAACAAATCGGTTTTTCAATTGGTAAAAATTGGCGTAATGCTTTTTTTTGGCATACTGCTGACGATCATTTTCATCTATTACAAACGAAAACGACCGAAGATGCACCACGACCTGCACCGATGACGGCATCCACAGACAGGATATTTTTATGAATGCACCACAATCGTTTTATCACACCTCTGCTCCACCACATCTCACGGGTATCAAGGCCTGGCTGTTGACCCATGACCATAAGCGACTGGGTCTTATGTACCTGGGCGCTATTTTCTTTTGGTTTTCGCTGGCCATGTTTTTAGGCCTTATGCTCAGGACCGAGTTAATGAGCCAGGGGCGAACCATTATGGGTGCCGAGATGTACAATGCCACGTTTACCCTGCACGGGGTCATAATGATTTTTTTGTTTGTCATTCCTGGTATTCCAGCTATTTTCGGAAATTTTTTCCTGCCCATCCAGTTGGGCACTGATGACGTCTTTTTCCCGCGCCTTAATCTGTTTAGCTGGTATCTTTTTATGTTCGGCGGCTTGTTCGCCGTGGTATCTCTTTTTGTCGGCGATGGCTTTCCCGATACCGGCTGGACTTTTTATGTGCCCTTCAGCGTCCAGAGCAGCGGCAATGTAGGTCTGACAGTGACGGCAGCCTTTATTCTCGGCATGTCGTCGATGCTGACCGGCTTGAACTTTGTCACTACCTTTCACAGGATGCGGGACAAAAACATGGGCCTGATGCAGATACCTCTTTTTTCCTGGTCGCTCTATGCTACGGCCTGGGTGCAGATCCTGGCCACACCGGTTATATCGATCACCTTTGTCTTAATTGTGCTGGAGAGGTTTTTCCATATCGGCCTTTTTGATCCGGATAAGGGCGGTGATCCTTTGTTGTATCAGCATCTGTTCTGGATGTATTCGCATCCCGCGGTGTATGTGATGATTATTCCAGGAATGGGGGTAATTTCAGAGATTATTCCGGTGTTTTCCCGCAAGTCCATTTTTGGCTATAAGGCCATTGTCTGGTCGTCCATGGCCATTGCCATCGCCGGCTCGCTGGTCTGGGCGCATCATATGTTCACCAGCGGCATGAGCGATGTCTCGGTCTTTGTTTTCTCTTTATTGACCTACCTTGTCGCTATCCCCTCGGCGGTCAAGGTCTTTTCCTGGGTCTCCACCATGTATAAAGGCTCGATTGAGATGACCCCGCCGCTGCTGCTGGCACTCATCTTTATCTATCTCTTCAGCATCGGCGGTCTGACCGGGCTGGTATTGGGCGCGGCCGGCACCAATATCCATGTCCATGACACCCAGTTCGTTGTGGCGCATTTTCATTTTGTCATGTTCGGCGGTACCGGATTTGCTTTTTTTGCCGCCCTGCATTTCTGGTGGCCGAAGATGTTCGGCATTATGTATCGGTTCAAAGCTGCCTATATCGGTTCCTGCCTGACTGCGGTGGGATTTATGTTTCACTATGTGCCGATGTTTGTCCTCGGTATGCAGGGTATGCCGCGACGCTACTACGATTATCTGCCGCAATATGAAACCGGCAATTTTCTGGCTGGAATCGGCGGTTATCTGATGGTGGTTGGGCTGGTGATCATGTTTGCCAATCTGTTGCTGAGTTTTAAACAGCGGATCCCGGCTCCTGTCGATCCCTGGGGCGGAACGACCCTGGAATGGACGGTCTCATCCCCGCCACCGGTGCATAATTTTGCAGGAAGGCCATATATAGCTGATTTCCCGTATGACTTTACCAAGGTAACCGATCTAGTCCGGCAGCGAGTAGGAGAAGAACCAAAACTATGAGTGCACAGGTAGACAGGACCGGAATTAAAATCGGCATGTGGCTGTTTCTCTATTCGGAAATTATTCTTTTTGGCGGCTTATTTGTCCTGTATGCTGCGTACCTGCACCGGTATCCGGAATTTTTTTCTGAGGGTGGCAAGGAGTTGAACCGGATAATCGGCACCATCAATACCGTAGTGTTGCTGCTCTCGAGTTTCACCGTGGCTGCATCGATAACTGCTGTTCAGAGAAAAGCCAAGAAACAGACCATTGCTTTGCTGGCCTTTTCCATTTTTTGCGGTTGTATCTTTCTGGTCAATAAATACTTTGAATGGGGGGCCAAAATTCATCATGATATCTACCCTAACTCCGAGACTTTAGTGTCAGGAGAACCTGGGCTGAATATCTTCTTTGGTCTCTATTATGTTATTACCGGCCTGCATGGCCTGCATGTCATAATCGGCATGATCCTGCTGTCGATCAGCCTGGTTCTGGTAGTGCGGAACAAGATAAACGCCGAACGTTTTTCGATGCTCGATAATTCCGGGCTGTATTGGCATCTCGTTGATCTTATTTGGATATTCGTCTTCCCGCTGTTTTATCTGGTCCTGTAAGAATAGCCTTGTTTTAGAGCATTGTTGTGGAGAATAACTATGGATGATCAAGAACAACCGCATGTCCTCAGCTTTACCCAACTTGGCCTGGTCCTAGCCGTCCTGTTGGTGTTGACCGCAATAACTGTAGGAGTCTCCTATGTTCACTTAGGATTTCTCAATATTCCCATAGCCCTGGCCATTGCCTCAACCAAAGTGACTTTTGTCCTGCTCTTTTTCATGCATTTGAAATATGAAGGGCGGGTTATCAATATATCGTTTCTCAGCACTGTGGGCGTGCTGGTCATCTTGATCGGTTTGACCTTCTGGGATGTAGCATACCGCTAACAGGTGGAGAATTTTTATGACCCCGGTACAAGGCGTAGATCAGGCATTTTGGTATATTCTCGGTGTATCCGCGTTCCTGCTGTTTGGCATCACTGCGGTGATGATCTACTTTGTCGTGCGCTACCGTCGCAGTAGAAACCCGGTCGCTTCTGATATTCGCGATAACTATAAGCTGGAAGTAATCTGGACAATCATCCCCACCCTGATCGCTCTTTCGATGTTTGCCATCGGCTGGTCATCCTACTTAGGCCTGCGCAATGTTCCGGCAGACGCCATGGAAGTCGAGGTGCTTGCCCAGCAATATTCGTGGATCTTTGTCTATGACAACGATAAGGAAACCGAAAATGAATTGGTGGTACCGCTGGGTAAAGCGGTAAAACTAAATATCAGCTCACTTGATGTCCTGCATAGTTTTTTCCTCCCGGCTTTTCGGATCAAAGTTGACGCGGTGAAAGGGATGCCCACTTATGCCTGGTTTCTGGCCGATCAGGTAGGGGAGTATGATATCCAGTGTACGGAATACTGTGGGGTCGATCATTCGGCCATGGTCGCCAAATTGAGAATTATCCCCGCAAAAGAGTTCGCAGCCTGGCTTAAAGAGTGATTGATCCTTTTGCATGCTCAATTCAGCTGGTTTGCTAAAAACTCTGTTTCAGACCTTGCACAGCCGACTCCAGCTGGCCAAGGTGCAACTCTGTCTGTTGATCGGCTGTTCTACCTCCTTCGGTTTTATTCTGGCCGAACCGATCATAAAAGACGCCACTTTACTGTGCGGTTGCGCAGTTTTTATCCTGGCCATGGGAGCTGCTACCTTAAACAGCCGGCAGGAATATCGTCTTGACCGCGAGTTGTTACGGACCAGCAATAGACCCCTGCCTAAAGGCGTTTTGACTCCTCGCCAAGCCGGGTGGCAGGCGCTTTTTCTGTGCCTGGTCGGTTTACTGCTGCTGTTTATGTCAACCGGAACCATATGGCCGCTAATCACCGCCATCCTGGCTGTTTTTATATATAACGGGCTCTATACTCCGCTCAAAGAGAAAACGGTGCTGGCGATTATTCCTGGAGCGGTGTGTGGTGCACTGCCCCCATATATCGGTTGGCTCAGCGGAGGCGGGGAGGCTTTTAGTTATCCTGCTCTGCTGCTTTTTGCTCTTTTCGTTTTGTGGCAAATACCGCATTTCTGGTTGGTATTATTAAATTTTAAGGCCGAATACGCCGCCAGCAGCCTGCCGCATTTTCTGCAGCTTTTTGACGAAGATACCCTTAAACGCTTATTCATTACCTGGCTCGGGGGCTTGGTTCTTATCATGATGCTCTTTCTTAGCCTGCCTTTTCCTCTCAGCTTTTTTTGGCGAGCTATGATTGTGGTCAACGGCTGTCTCTTGCTTGGCGCATTTATATATGGTCTTGTTCTGAGCAAGAGGACAATTTACCGGATTCTTTTTATTATTTTGAATGTAGCTCTTTTCGTGCATATGGTGATTCTTACTGTTGGCCGTATTGCTTAGGGAAAATAGTGCTGACAAGCATTAAAGCCGTAAAAATGGAGGAGACTATGGATATAGATTGGGCGTATATGCGCAAAGGATGAACTTCCTGTTTAAAAGCCTGGACGGCTTTTGCTGAAAAAAATATCGCCGTCAAAACGGAAGTGAATGCCAAGAGTCAAAGCTTGGCCGGAGAAGAGGCCTGGCAACTGGTCGCCGATGCCGACAAAATTTATGTCGCCGGGGGGAAGAGTATTGTTGAATTTGCTCCCGCCACAGCCGACAAAAAAAAAGTCCTGGCAAAAATAACCGGGCGGACCGGCAATCTTCGTGCACCTACGCTGAGAAGGGGTAAAGTTTTTTATGTCGGCTATAATGCCGCGTTGTATGATCTTCTATGATGGGGTAGCATTCGCTTATTTCCTTAAATGGGGCAACTTCCAGTAACCAGACACCAAAGGTACCTGCAGTTCCCGAATACACTAAAGGAAATTTTGCTAAGAAAAATCATTTTGAGTGTTCTCAACCTATCAGCAATTCAATGTATAGAGGAGGAAAAAAGAATGACTAATAACGTAGTTATTACGGTTTCATGTGGGACTGATGATCCTAATCGTGCCACGAGAGCCATACATTTAGCAACCGTTGCTCATAAAGAGGGAAAAAACGTCACACTTTTTCTTCTGGATGAAGGAGTGTATCTCGCAAAGATAGGTCTTTTAGACAACCTTCGCGCAGCAACCGGGGATGTGGCGGATGATCTCATGACGTATCTGCAAGCCAACGAAGTCCCTGTGCTCGCCTGCACGCCATGCGCCAAGGCCCGGCGAATCACGGAGAGCGACCTTATTGAAGGAGCCAGAATGGGTACTGCTGTCGAATTGATAAGGCTGTCCTGCGATGCAACAGTTATCAGTCTGTAGACCTCGGTTCATCCAGATGCTGGCGGTTGCCTGACTGCTTTTGAGACAATGGGGAAGCTGAAGGAAGGCGCTGGAAAAGGTTTTTTGCTTGGCTCTTCTCGACCTGGAAAGACGGAAGAGGTTCCCATTTCTTTCGACCATCACTTTTCTAGTTTAGACTATTCTTGGTCTTGGGCGAGAGGCCGAGTTAAGGTATCAACGGTAGCCGATTTATTGCTGCGTAATGAAGAAACCAAAGACAAAAAGGAGAGAACATCATGGTTTTTGCACCGACAAGAATGCAGTTGAAAAGTGATGCATTTAAACAGGATACTCTAATACCATCCAAGTTTACCGGAGAAGGAGAAGATGTTTCACCGGCGTTGGTATGGGAAAACCCGCCTGATGGAACCAAGGCCTTTGCCGTTATTTGTCATGACCCAGATGCCCCGCTGGTAAGCAACAGAGGTACTTATGGTTTTGTGCACTGGGTGCTGTATAATATTCCCGGCGATGTGATGCATCTGGATGAGGGCACCCATTTGTATACCAACGGTGTTACTGATTTTGGAAAAACCGGCTACAACGGCCCCATGCCGCCCAATGGGCACGGTCTGCATAATTATTATTTTTGGGTACTGGCACTGGATAAAGCAGTGGCACTGGCACCGGGATTAAGCCTGTGGCAGCTTCTGGAAAAGACAGAGCCACACCTTATCGGAATGAACCGTCTGAGGGGAAGCTATAAAAGGGATTAAGGGGACAGAAGGTATCACCTTGCTGGTTAGAAGGACACACATTCAGGTGTGCCCTTACGGGCGATGGCAATGAAGAGTCTTTAAAACACTATCAGTGATGATTGGACAGATATGCGGCAACCCCTTCGGCGGTCGGCTTCATTGCCTCTTCCCCTTTATTCCAGTTGGCCGGGCAGACCTCGCCATGTTTCTCGGTAAACTGGAGGGCGTGGAGAATGCGCAGCGCTTCATTGACATTTCGACCCAATGGCAAATCATTTACCACCTGGTGCCGAACGATACCCTCTTTATCGATCAGAAAGAGTCCGCGAAGGGCAATTCCCTGGTCAAGTAAAACTTCATAGGATTTCGATATGGACTTATCCAGATCGGAAACAAGAGGGTATTGGATATTGCCGATGCCGCCGTCATTCACCTTGGTATTTTTCCAGGCGAGGTGGGAAAAAGCTGAATCAATTGAGATGCCGATAAGTTGACAGTTATGGGCGGCAAATTCGTCAACAGCTTTATTAAAAGCGAGGATCTCCGACGGGCAGACAAAGGTAAAATTGAGTGGATAAAAAAACAACAAGACATATTTTCCTCTAAAATCGGCAAGGCTGAAATCATCTTTGAAAGTATTATCCGGTAAAACAGCAGTAGCCGTAAATGCAGGTGCAGGTTTAGTAACGAGCAGGCTCATGGTTATTCTCCGTCTTCTGTATTTTCAGGTTTCTTAAAAATATTAGATGTGTCTAACAATTGCGGCAAAAAATAAGCTGCAATGTTTCAATCATTAAATTGAGACCTTACAGCTCTATGAGTATTTTGTAGGTTTTCTAGTCGACTTTCCAGAAAGATTCCTTTTCTGCGCCACACAGCGGGCAGACCCAGTCATCCGGAACATCGGCCCAGGCTGTTCCTGGCGCTACACCATTATCCTCATCCCCAGTTGCCGGATCGTAAATGTAACCGCAAGGACATTCCATTTTCTGCATGTGTTGTTCCTCCTATAATTTAAAAGACAATGATATTTATTACTACCTTGATTGTACTGTAGCAAATGGTGGCAGAGAGTCAATAATAAACACACCGCCTCATGAATCAATGGGATTTTTAAGTATTCTGAGCGATAATTCGTTTACAGGGTATCAACGCAGTCGCCGTCGCAGAGACTATATTGCCGGCAACACCGGGTCCGTCACCCGCAACGAAGAGCCCGGTAACAGCGGTTTCAAGGTTGTTGTCGGTCGCTACCTGGGTGGCAAAAAATTTTATTTCCGGGGCATACAACAATGTCTCATCATTGGCTACGCCGGGGATAACCTGGTTGAGTTGCTCCAGTCCGTCGATCAGATTGGTCAGGATTCTCTCCGGCAGGGCCATGGCGATATCGCCGCAGGTCACGCTTTTCAGGGTCGGTTCGATATAGCTGTTTTTAACCCGGTTCCAGGTTGATCTTCGTCCCCGTTTAAGATCGCCATAGCGCTGCAAAATCGGCTTACCGCCGCCGATGAGCGTCGCCAGCTTGCCGATTGATTCCCCATAGGCCTGATTGTCTTCCACTGGATCAGTGAGAACGACCTTGGATAAAAAAGCGAAATTGGCGTTGTTGGATTTTTTATCCATAAAGGCATGGCCATTGACACAGACAAAGTCCTGATAGTTCTCCAGGGCGACATATCCGCCTAAATTGGTGCAGAAGGTCCTGGTCTGATCGTCATATTTTGACGTGCGTATAAAAAATGTCGGATCGTAAATAATCTCGCATAGATCCTGCATGATTTCATTGTGAACTTCCACCCGAACGCCTACTTCAATGCCGCGCTGCGAGACTTCAATACCATGGGTTTTCGCGACGCTCGCCACCCATTCAGCCCCGACCCGGCCGGGAGCCAGAATGATATTTTTTGCACGATAGACCCCTCGGTTGGTTTTGACCCCTTGCACCGCTCCATTTTTTACCAGCACCTCCTTGGCTTCTTCGGAGTGATGAAAAGTGACTCCCTTGGCCGCGACATAGTCGGCCATTTTCGAGATGTACGTGGGAAGATTGTCACTGCCCAGATGTTTTTGCTTAATGATCAACAGATCGATGCCCTGTTTACGGGCATCTTTTCTGATGGTGTGCGCTCTTGCCATATCGGTGGGGAAGACCTTCCCATCCATATTAAACCGATTGAAAATAGCTTCCGTCTCATCGATTAAGGCGGTGGCGGCAGAAACATCCATAAACTGGGTGAGGTCAGTCTTGCCCAGTTTATGGATGAAGTTGAGTTTGCCATCGGAGAAAAGCCCTGCTCCACCAATACCGCAGAGGATATTACACGGTCGGCATTTAATGCAACCGCCGTCTTTTATCGGACATTTTCGTTTTAAAGAGGCCTTGCCTTTTTCAATTACCAATACTTTAAGATTGGAATGTTCCGCCAGGTAGTAGCCGGCAAAAAGGCCGGCAGGGCCGCCGCCGACGATTATAACATCGTATGTTTCTTCTAGTTCACTTGTTTTTTTTGCTGACAAGGGAAGATCCTCAAAAGTGGTGCATAAAAGAACTCATTATTGTTTAACTGGTGGTACAACTGCTTGCTCGGCTTCGATTGTTTGTGCGGCGACAGACTGAACAGCAGGCGCCATGCCGTAGGCCATCCGGACTTTATTCTCGATATCAAGACACATTTCCGGTTGATCGAGGAGAAAACGCTTGGCATTCTCTCGGCCCTGGCCGATTCTCTCTTCCTTGTAGGAATACCAGGAACCGCTTTTTTCGATGATTTCCAGGTTCACTGCCAGGTCGAGCATATCACCGACCTTGGAGATACCTTCTCCGTAAACGATATCAAATTCAGCTTCTTTAAACGGTGGCGCGCATTTATTCTTGACGACCTTTACCCTGGTCCGGTTGCCGACCAGATCCTGTCCGTCTTTCAGCTGGCCGATTCGACGAATATCCAGGCGCAGAGAAGAATAAAATTTCAGCGCATTGCCGCCGGTTGTGGTCTCGGGATTACCGAACATCACCCCTATCTTCATCCTGATCTGGTTAATAAATATCAAAATGGTGTTGCTGCGGCTCAGAACTCCGGTAAATTTGCGCATGGCCTGCGACATGAGTCGGGCCTGCAGACCTACGTGGTGGTCGCCGACATTGCCGTCTATTTCCGCCTTGGGGGTTAACGCTGCCACAGAGTCGATGACAATGACATCGATGCCGCCTGAGCGGATCAGGATTTCGGCGATCTCCAGGGCCTGTTCGCCGAAATCGGGTTGCGAGACGAGCAGGTTGTCGATATCAACGCCTAGCCGCTGGGCGTATTTGGTATCGAGAGCATGCTCCGCGTCAATAAAAGCGGCTGATCCTCCGGCTTTCTGTGCTTCCGCCACAACGTGCAGGGCAAGAGTCGTCTTGCCGGAAGATTCCGGGCCGTATATCTCGGTGACCCGTCCTTTGGGGATGCCACCTACTCCCAGAGCAATATCAAGGCTTAGCGCACCGGTGGGAACAACCGGAACGTTTTCGGTTTCCCGGGAGCCAAGGCGCATGATCGAGCCTTTGCCGAATTGGCGCTGGATCTGACTGATTGCATTATCGACGCTGCTGTTTTTGTCTTTGTTACTGCTTACTGCCATATGATTCTCTCCACAATATTGGAATTTGAAAGAAGGTAACCGTTCACCAGCACCCCCTTTTTCGTCCGATCATTCCCCCCCACACATAGCCAACTATAATTCGGAGGCTGCTTGAGCGAAACTGGAGCACTGGTTGAACGAAAAAAGGAAGGTTTTCTTTTTACTATACAACGAAAATTAAATAAAAAACTTAACACCTGCTTCAATGCTGCAGTTTTTGTAAAAGATACTTTCTTATAAGATCAAGTCCGCTTTGCGCGGTAATTTCTCTGATCTGACTTCGATCGCCTTGAAAATGAAATTTTGTCACCCAGTTTTCCTCTGCGGTGGCGATAGCTATATATACCGTGCCAACCGGTTTGTCGATACTGCCACCATCAGGTCCGGCAATGCCGGTTACTGCAAGACCAATATCCGCATCGCTTCTGGTTCGCACGCCAACCGCCATCTGTTCGGCGACTTCCCGACTGACTGCGCCATGTTGTTCGAGCATTGCTGACGGCACATCAAGATAAATGGTTTTCAGAGAATTGGAATAGGAAACGACCCCCCCTAAAAGATAGGCCGAACTGCCGGGTGAACTGGTGAGCTTTTGGCAGATCATTCCCCCGGTACAGGATTCGGCCACGGCCAGTTTATAGGTATTGTCGAGCAGCAGTTTGCCGACCACTTTTTCCATGCTTTCCCGATCGCAGCCGTAAATGGAATCACCCAGGACAGTATTGACCGCTTTGCAGGAGGATTGAAAGAGGCGTTGGGCATTATTGTTCTTTTTGTCGCGCACAATAAGACTCACATGGACTTCGGGAAAAACCGGATAGTAGCCGATATGCACGTCCGCACTGAGATCAAGTGTCTCGATACGCCGATTGACCTCTATTTCCGGCAGATTGAAAATCCGAAAAATTCGCTGATAGGTAGCCAGGCGATGGTTTTCATGCCAGGTGGAAAGCTTGGGCAATACCTCTTCAATAAGCAGCTGTTGCATCTGACTGGGGATGCCGGGGAGAAAAAAGATTGGTTTATCTTCGTGAATAAGCAGATATCCCGCCATCCTGGAACGTGGGTTCAAGGCTTCGGCTCCTGAAGGAAGCCAAGCCAGTTTTTCCAGTCGCCCGACCGGCGAGGCGGTAATTTCATCCAAGTGCGTGCGAATATTGGCCAGTATTTCTAAGTTGGGCAGAGTCGGTCGGTTGAGCGCTTTGGACACCGCCTCATTGGTTAGATCATCATCTGTGGTACCGAGCCCGCCGGTAACCAGAATAGCATCAACGCGGGCAAGGGCCTGTTTCAGTGCCTCACCGATAAGGCTGGGCGCATCGCCGATGGTGTTCATGGCGTAAATATCATAACCGGCTTCAAAGAGCTTTCTGGCGGCAAAACTGCTGGTCGTGTTGAGGATTCGACCGGACGTGAGTTCGTCGCCGATGGCTATTATTTCAATCTTCATGACGTTCTACCCCCTCTCCAATCACCCAGTCGTCTTTCTGCAACGTCAGTCTGACGAGGCAAGTGCTGTTGAGCAAGCGGTCAGACCCGGCAAAATGAACGGCGATATAATTGTCGGTAAAGCCTTTGAGCAGCCCGTTACCGGTACGGCAGCCTTCAACCAGAACCGGCCGGATTCGGCCAAGTTGACTTTGGTAAAAGGCTCGCTTTTTTTCATCACTGAGCAGGCGTAGGCCGGCAACTCTCAAATCTTTGATTTTTTTGGACACATGCCCTTTAAAACTTGCCGCTACAGTTCCGGGACGAATAGAATAGGGGAAGACGTGCAGGTAGCTAAAGGAAAGAGAGCGCAAAAATTTTTCTGCAGAGATGAACTGCGCCTCGGTTTCACCAGGAAAGCCGGCGAGAATATCAACACCTAGAGCGGCGTCCGGCAGGTATTTTCGACATAGATCAATAACGTGTTCAAATTGGTTGAGAGTATAGCGACGGTTCATTTTTCTCAGGATCTCGTCGTTGCCGCTCTGCAGAGGGATATGCAGATGGGGCTGGATGTTTTTGCGCTCGCGCATAAGCGACAGCAGCGATTCACTGATCTCCAGAGGTTCCAGGGAGCTGATGCGATAGGCAACATCCGGGACAGCATGGGTCAATTGGTCGAGAAGCGAAATCAGATCCTTGCTGTCGTTCAGGTCCTTGCCGTAGTTGCCGAGATGAATGCCGGTCAAGACAATTTCTTTATGGCCTTCAGCAGCAAAAATTTTGGCCTGTTCAATCACTTCTGCAACCGGCAGACTCCGGCTGGGGCCTCTGGTATAAGGAACAATACAGTAGGTGCAGAAACTTTGGCAGCCATCCTGGATACGTAGGTATGCCCTGGCCCTCTGCCCAAAACGGCGCACCGGCAGGCGGCATATCTCTTGAGCCGAATCGATGGCTCCCATGATAATTTCCCCGGCGGCGGATTCTCCATTAATGACCCCGGCAACCAGATCATCTTTTTTGCTATTGCCGATAAGCGAGTATTCCCGATCCTGAAGTTCTTTTGCCGCGGCCAGTTCCCTGGCGGCGATTTCGGCATAACAGCCGGTGATAATAATTTTTGCCGTTGGATTGCCCCGCAGAGCCTGGCGTATGGTCCGGCGTGATTGCGCGCCGGCCCCGGCCGTCACCGCACAGGTATTGACAACGATCACATCAGCCTCTTTACTTGCGGTGACAATCGACATCCCCCTTTGCTCAAAGCCGGTTTTAAAGGATGCGGATTCAAATTGATTGACCTTACAGCCTAGAGTTGCGATAAATATTTTTTTCATTTCAACGAGGTATTACTTACAGATAACGCCCGAGCCAAGCAGCTCGGAAGCTTGATAGATAACGGCAAACTGCCCCGGCGTTACCGCCCTCTGCGGAGCATCAAAGATAATATCGGCACAATTGTTGTTATCGACAACCAGCATGGCGGTTGATCCCTTGTGACTGTACCGAATACGAACCTGATATGTGCGGCTGAGATCAGGCGCTTTTCCTGCCAGCCAATGAAGATTTTGTACCCGGATGCGGCACTTGGATAAATCGTCGTTGTCACCGACTATTACCTGGTTTGCCGCAGTGTCCAGGGCAACAACATAGAGAGGTGCGGCACTGGATATACCCAGGCCTTTACGCTGGCCTATAGTATAGTTAAACAGGCCTTCATGGCGACCAAGTATTTTGCCCGAGGTAGAGACGATGGGGCCTGCATCATCCTTACCGCCGGCACACTCCTTTAAATACGTTGCAATCTGCTTGTTTTCCAAAAAACAGACATCCTGGCTTTCTTTGCCCTGAAAATCCACAAAGCCGTGTTGTTCGACGAAACGGTAAGTGTCTTGTTTACTTGTTTCTCCCAGGGGAAAGAGTACCTTAGCCAGTTGTCGCTGAGTGAGACGGGAAAGAAAATAGGATTGATCTTTTTGCGGATCACAACCGCAGTGCAGATGAAAGCGTCCATCTTTTTCTTCAATTCGGGCATAATGACCAGTTGCCATCCTGTCCATCCCGGCGTTGACAATAGCCTCCAGAAACAGGCCGAATTTTATTTCTTTATTGCATATGACACAAGGATTTGGCGTAAGACCATGGGCATAGCTGTCGGCAAAATAGTTGAGCACTCTTTGTCGAAACTGCTGACGCAAGTCAATAATCTCTAAAGAGATGCCAAGTTTATCGGCAATAGCCTGCACCCGAAACTTCTGTGCGGCAAAGTCCGGCTGTGCCAGTTGCATAAAAAAGCCCTTTACCTCATAGTGCTCACGCAGTAAAAGGGCACATGCAGTAGAATCAACGCCGCCGCTCAAAGCTATGCCGATAGGTTTTTTTATCACGAAATAGTGGGTAGTTTTTGATAGTCGTAAAAATAAACAAATATCATACTCCACCATGATCAAAAATAAAAGTTGCAAAGGGGCCACCCCGGTAATCCCGGAACTGCTCGCCCCGGCCGGCAATTATGAAAAACTGATAACCGCAGTACATTATGGTGCAGATGCCGTATATTGCGGTGGCAAAAAATATAGTCTTCGGGCAAAAGCGGGAAATTTTGACGAGAATACTCTACGCCAGGGAGTGCTCTTTGCCCATGAGCACGGGGTGAAAGTTTATGTTACGGTAAATATTATCGCCCATAATGCGGATCTTGACGGACTCGATGGGTATCTTGGCACGCTTCAGAATATGCAGGTTGATGGCATTATTGTCTCCGATCCCGGTATTCTCAGCTATGCCCATAAGCATGCCCCTCGGTTGCCCATCCATCTGTCTACCCAGGCCAATGTCACCAACCATGCCGCCGCCGCCTTCTGGCTGGCCCAGGGAGCCTGCCGGCTGAACCTGGCCCGAGAGCTGTCCCTTGCCGAAATCCGACGGATACGCAGGAAAGTAAGAGGGGAACTTGAAGTTTTCGCCCATGGCGCGCTTTGTATCTCGTATTCCGGCCGGTGCATGCTGTCCAATTATATGACGGATCGAGATGCCAATCAGGGCAGTTGTTCGCATCCTTGCCGCTTCAGCTATAGCTTGATGGAAGAAAAACGTCCTGGAGAATATTTTCCGGTCGAAGAGGATGAGCGGGGGACGTATATCTTCAATTCCAAGGACCTTTGTCTGTTGGAGATGTTGCCACAATTGGTGGCAGCGGGGGTTAATTCCTTGAAGATAGAAGGGCGAATGAAATCAATTTTTTATGTTGGCGGGGTTGTTCGTGTTTATCGCGCCGCTCTTGATTATCTGGCCAGGCTGCCGCACCATGCCTGGGACGAGCCGGACGCAATTCGGATGCCGGAGCAGTTTATGGCAGAAATTTTGAAAACCGGCACCAGGGGAACAACAGATAATTTTATCAAAGAACGACCCGGCAGCAGCGAAATGATTTATACCTCCTCTCGGGCCGAACAAAGTTATGAGCCGGTGGCGGTCATTCGCGGGGATGGCGAAACCCCGCTGGCAGAGGTGCGCAACCAGTTGACGCCTGGCGAAAATATTGAATATATGCAGCAGGGTGTCGGGGTGATTCCGGTGAAAATTATATCCATGCAGGGTGAAGACGGCGAGCCCGTTATAAAAGCCAATCCTGGAAGCCGGATATTCCTCACAACCGAACCGCCCCTGCGACAAGCAATGATCTCTGGGATTCTACGGCGGCAAAAGGCCCAAGCAAAGAATACTATGACGCCGTCAAACCATTGTTCTTAACCAGATGGAGATTGTGGGTCTTCTTTACTTTTTTCCAGAGCTCCTTGACTATCACCATTGCCGGATCTTCATAAGCATCATATTCTCGCCCCTGATATTCTGCGCAGGACCGCAACAGGTCGCTGTTGCCGTTATAGAGGCCGAACTCCTTTCTTATCGTTTTCGCCAGAGCCAGATAAACTTCTGAATCCATTTCAAATTCGCTGAGATGAGCCATTATTACCTTATCGCGCAACGATATATCATGGTAGAGAAGCTTCACTACCTCCTCTACCGTACCGGGATAAGTCAGAGGGTGAATTTCATTGAGAGGTTGAAACATCATAATGTTCTCCTGTTGTTCGGAACTCTTTTTTTTCTGCTCTGTAGCGCAGGGTCTGCAGAAAAACGAGAGCCGGAAAATAACCTGGGGCTTCTTGCCTCTTTTTTTCATCACTTTAAAATATATACCAGATCAGGTGACTGTCATCTTCGCAGAGTCTCAAAAATATTGATATTCATCATAAGGGCGCTGGTTTTCAGCCTGTTGATGTCACAAAAAATCTCATATGACATAAAAGCATCAAAAATGTTATCTCTACAAAAGTCATAAAAATTTCGGCAGCTCATCAGATTTTTTCCAGAGGAGATGAAGAGTTCTTACGACATCATCAATAAAAAAGAGTACTGGTCAAAGAGGAATACCATGCAAAATATTTTCGCCGGCAAAAACATAGTCATTGGCGTAACCGGTTCGATTGCCGCCTTCAAAGTTGCCGGGTGGGTCAGTGATCTGGCGAAAGAAGAGGCCTTGGTGTCGGTGGTAATGACCGATTCGGCCACCAGATTCGTTGGCCCTTTAACATTTGCCGCCCTCTCCGGCTCTGATGTCCATAGCGAGATGTTTTCTGCGGCAAAGGAGCAGACAATGGCCCATATCACCCTCGGCCGAGATGCCGATGCGCTGTTGATTGCTCCGGCAACCGCCCATACTATCGCTAAACTTGCCGCCGGACTGGCTGACGATCTCCTTACCACTACAGTGCTTGCAACCAGGGCAACGGTATTGATTTGTCCAGCCATGAACAGCCGGATGTATTCCCACCCGGCAACCAGACTAAATCTCGCTAGACTGAGAGAGCTTGGCTATATCATCATCGATCCTGATAGCGGCGTAATGGCGTGTAAGGAAGAGGGAGAAGGCCGTCTGCCGGAATGGGATCAGGTCAAAGAGTATCTTGCCCGGGCTCTGGCGCCCCAGGATCTGCAGGGGCAACGAGTTCTGATTACTGCCGGACCGACACGGGAACCACTTGATCCTGCTCGTTTTCTTAGCAATCGATCTTCCGGCAAGATGGGCTACGCCCTGGCTAGATGTGCGTTTCGAAGGGGAGCCGAGGTTATCTTGATCAGTGGCCCCGGCAGCTTATCCTCTCCTGTCGGCATCACCTTGGAAAAAGTGCAGACTGCTGTGGAAATGTATGATGCGGTGCTTGCCCGTGCCGACAAGTGTTCGGTCATAATTAAGGCGGCAGCCGTGGCCGATTACCGACCGGACAAGGTATTTGAACATAAAGTCAAAAAAGAACAGATCGATACCCGGTTGCAGCTCATACGCAACCCGGACATTTTATTTGAGCTGGGAAAAAGAAAATGTGCGGGACAGATACTGGTAGGATTTGCCGCGGAAAGTCAGAATCTCCAGGATGAGGGCCGAAAAAAACTCGAGAACAAAAATCTTGACCTGATTGCCGTCAATGATATCAGCGGCGACAGTACCGGTTTTGAGACCGAGGGCAATCAGGTGCTGCTGATCAGCAAATCCGATGCAGATCTGCTGCCATATACCAGTAAAATGCATACGGCCGATCTTATCCTGGATCGGATTGTTTCGTTACTGGAGCAGAGCTGAAAAAGCCTATGCGGCGTATTTTACTCCTGGAACCGTATTTTGGCGGCTCGCATCAACAGTTCCTCGAGGGTCTGCAGAAATATGTGCCGGCACAGTACCGGCTGTTCACCCTGCCGGCAAGAAACTGGCAGATGCGCATGCAGCTCGCCGCGCCCTGGTTTATCCAAAAAATAACCGAACTGCCGGTTGCGCAGCGCGCATTCGATACAGTGCTCTGTTCAACTTTTGTTGATGTCGGCGTATTGCGTGGTCTACTTCCCCGCATTGAGGGATGGAATCCTCAGGCGCGGATACTTATCTATTTCCATGAAAACCAGTTCGTTTATCCATTTCGAGAAAATCAGACGGCCCGGCATCTGCTGGCCGGAATCAATTTTCATTCGGCGCTTGCCGCCGATGCAATCGCTTTTAATTCCGAGTATAACCGACAGACTTTTTTAGCCGGGGTGCGTGCAGGGCTCAAAGCCGCGTCGGGGATAAAGTTGCCTGGAATAATTGAGGAGTTGGCCGATAAAAGCGTGGTACTTTTTCCCGGAATTGATTTTTCGGCAAGCGATGCCGTGAAACGTAACAAAGCCGGAGATATTCCGCTTATTGTCTGGAACCACCGCTGGGAACATGATAAAAACCCCCAGGAATTTTTTGCGGCTTTAGCTCAGCTTAGTAAGCGAGGGGTCGATTTCCGTTTGCTCATCCTCGGTCAGTCGTTTGTTGCAAGCCCAGCCTGTTTTGCGCAAGCCAAAGAAAAATTTGCTGATAAAATCATCCACTTTGGCTTTGTTCCATCCCGACAACGTTATCTTGAACTGCTCAGTAAAGGCGATGTGGTCGTTTCCACTGCAGTTCATGAATTTTACGGCATTGCCGTCATTGAGGCCGTGCGGGCCGGCTGCGTGCCGGTATTGCCGGATCGACTGGCATATCCGGAACTCTTTGATGACCAATTCCTCTATCGGGAAAATTTCCTGGTGCAAATGCTGGAAAATATCCTTACCTGCCCTTACCGGCTGACTCGAGAAGCGGCAATGGCAATGACCGAAATTTTCAGCTGGCGGTCTGTTAAACAACAGTATGCTCAATGGCTGATTGGTTCGTGAAAAATGTGATTTTCAGTATTGCTCCGCAGGGGCTCGACCTCTAGAAGGGCACACAGGTGAGCCCCTACGGAAGTTGTAACGAAGGTATTACTTTGGCATGGTCTTGGCGAAGTCAAGCATTCTCTGGATAGGTATCCGGGCCCTTGCAGCAATGTCCGCGGCAATATGGATCTCGTTGTTCCCCTTGAGAAGCAGTTCTTCCAGGTTGTGCAGGGAGTTCATACCCATCCAGGGGCAGTTGGCGCAGCTCTGACAGGTCGCCCCCTCACCGACGGTTGGTGCTTCAAGAAAGACCTTGTTCGGGGCCACCTGGCGCATTTTATTAAAAATACCGGCATCGGTGGCCACAATAAACTCCCTGTTCGACATTTTTTTCACCGCATTGATAAGGGCGGTGGTCGAACCAACCACATCGGCCTGCTGGATAACCGCTTCCGGGGATTCAGGATGGACAAGGACCGCCGCCTCCGGATGAACTTTACGCAGTCTTGTCAGCGCCACGGAGCGAAATTCTTCGTGGACGACACAGGAACCCGGCCAGAAAATCATCTCGGCCCCGGTAAGTTTTTGCACATAGGCACCCAGATGTTTGTCGGGTGCCCAAAGGATCTTTTCACCCTTTTCAGCAAGATGTCTGATAATCGGCAGGGCGATGCCGGAGGTGACTACCCAGTCCGACCGTGCTTTTACCCGGGCGCTGGTATTGGCATAGACCACGACGGTATGCTGTGGGTGTCGGTCACAGAATGAGGAAAACAGCTCATACGGGCAACCTTCGTCAAGCGAACATGTGGCGCAGAGATCCGGCATCATTACTCTTTTTTCGATATTAAGGATTTTTGACGTCTCACCCATAAAGCGAACTCCGGCGACAACCAACGTCTTCGCGGGATGTTCTGTGCCAAAGCGCGCCATTTCCAGTGAGTCGGCAACACAGCCTCCGGTTTCCTCCGCCAGATCCTGCAAGGCTCCGCTGGTATAATAATGGGCGACAAGAACGGCATTCTCCCGCTGCAGCAGCTTTTTTATCCGGTCCTTGAGAGCTGTGGTCTCCGTATCAGTCAAGCTCGGCCACTGGGGATGTGGCGGAACGGTTACGTCGGGAATATTGGGGGGTTCAACAATATGTTTTGATTCAGTCGTCATGATCTTGGGTAAGGTTATACAATTATGAAATCCGCTCTATGTCTGCATTCATGCACCATAAACGGCAAAGAAAACATTTGTCACTACAATTTTGAGAATACAAGACGATGTCGGAAAAACTCAAAGAGAACTTGCGCCAAGGGCAATTTCCTTGGCCAGGTTAATAAAATCGATATAGCTGAGCGTCTCCGGCCTTGCACTCGGTTGCAGCTGGGCCTGTTCAATCGCCAGGCGGATCCGCTCCTTATGAGTGGCTTTGTCGACTCTCAGCAAATCCCCCCATAGGTTGGCCCCGGTCAAGGTGTTGAGAATGGTTTTCCGGCGTTGATTAAAGGTGGTTCTGACCAGTTGGCGAAAGAGGGTAAAATCATAATCCTGCTCTGCCGATGGCCGTTTTTCGTCCTGGCTGAAATCGACAGTGACGATCACCGAATCAATTTTAGGCCGGGGATGGAATTCACCGGGTTTCAGGGTCATCAGCTTGCGCACCGAGGCGCAACTGGCAAGCAGTACCGTTGGAACTCCATAATCCTTGGTATTTGGTGCGGCCATAAGGCGGTCGGCAAGCTCTTTTTGCAGCATGATTGTCGCGGTGCTGATTAAAGGAGCATTGTCGATAAGTTTAAATATAAACGGATTGGAAATCGAATAGGGAAGATTCGCAAGGATCTTCAAGCTGCCGCCACATTGCTGAGCGAGCTTTTGAAAATCAACACTGAGGATATCCTGGTGCACCAGAGTAACGTTGTCCGGCAAATCGTCCTGGTCCTGATGATAGCGGATAATGCCGCTGTCAATTTCGTAGCCGAAAACATGTTTTGCCGTTGCTGCGAGGGGCAGAGTCAAAGCGCCGAGTCCCACGCCGACTTCGACGATGGTATCGGTGCTGCTTACATTGCCGGCTCGAACAATGGCTTCGGCGGTCATTTTATGGACGAGAAAATTCTGCCCAAACCGTTTTTTGGGAGCCAATTTATTGCTGTGCAGAGTTGCGCGGGTCTGTTGTCCGTATTTAGTCATAGTATTGGATGATTAGTTGAGCGCATGCTTTTTCATTCTTTTTTTCTTAAGCTGGATGAAAAACAGCAGGGCGAAATAGTAACTGACAGCAGCAACGGGCAGGGCGAGACATAATCCGCCAACTCCCATGACGATCAAGACTTCGTAGCCTGAGTGCAGCAGGATGGTTAACGCCTCATGGAAGCCGCTGCCGGCCGTTATCTGATTAAGGGCATCGCTGACATTTTTTAGATTCAGTTCATACGGCGTCAGATGGTTGCCTACCACCGCCGACAAGTAATAGATTGGAAGATAGGTCAATGGATTGCAGACGATCCAACTGACAATGATGCCGGCCAGCGTTGAAGTCCTGGTAAGCAGGGATAAAAAAACAATCAATACCGTATGCAACGGAATCGTCGGCGTCAAACCGATAAAAACACCGATTGCAGTGCCTCCGGCCAGTGCCTGCGGACTCCCCTGGAGTCGTTTAAACTTAATAAAATAATACTTTAAATACCTCAGAACGTTCATGTAAATGATGGGTCATCCGAGAGGAGAGCGGGAATAGACATCCTCTTCAAGCGAGGTCGGGCCAGAATGGTTGAAGGCATGGTACCCGGCAAGGGCGATCATCGCTGCATTGTCCGTACAATGGAGTGATTCGGGCGCAAAAAAGGATAACTTTTCCACAGCGCAATGCGTGGCAAAGAGCTCACGCAGTCTGTTGTTGGCCGAGACCCCGCCGCCGACCACGATGCTGCTGATATTATTTTGCTGTGCGGCGGCAATGGTTTTCTGCACCAGAACCTCGGCAACGGCTTCCTGGAAGGAGGCACAAATATCCTCAATATCCAGTGGCACCGCCTGCTGTCGGCAGTGATTAACATGATTGAGAACGGCGGTTTTCACGCCACTGAAACTAAAATCAAGGGAGTTTTCATTAAGCCAGGCGCGAGGGAATTGAATCGCCCGAGCATCGCCATGCCCGGCTCGCAAAGCAACCTGAGGCCCTCCCGGATAGTCCAGACCCAGAAGCTTGGCCACCTTATCAAAAGCTTCTCCGGCCGCATCGTCGCGGGTTCTTCCCAGAAGTTGAAACTCAGTAAAGCTTGTGGCAAGGTAAATGGCTGAGGTTCCACCGGAAACGATCAACGCAATATATGGAAAAGACGGTGGGGTTATGCCAAGAAAGATGGATAAAATATGACCGGCCATATGATCGACCCCAACCAGCGGAATATTGCTAACGTAGGAAAGTGCCTTAGAGTATGAGTATCCGACCAGGAGCGAACCGATCAGTCCCGGACCTCGGGTTGCAGCGATAAGTTCTATGTCGGCCAGCTGTTTGCCTGCTTTTGCCAGTGCCAGTTCAACCATCGGATGGATCGCCTGGAGGTGTTTTCTCGATGCAAGCTCCGGAACCACCCCGCCGAATTTGGTATGGATCAGGTCCTGGCTGGTGAGTACATTGGCGAGAATGACATTGTCTTCAAGAACTGCGGCGGCAGTGTCATCGCAGGAACTCTCTATACCTAAAATCAACATGCTGGGAGCTATTGTGGTTAAACGTAAATTTTGATTGTGTTACTGATATTAATCAGAGTAAGTAAGATGGTGTGGTAAAAACTCTTCATTTTCATCGTTGAAATAATTGCAATAGATACTAAATCGTGAACAAAAAAACACCAATAAAATCGCCTCTTGTCGACCAGTTTTCCCGGACCATCTCTTACCTGAGATTATCGCTGACCGATCGCTGCAACCTCCGTTGCTCCTACTGCATGCCAGATGTTCCAGGTGAGACCGATCCTCTTTCAGGCAAGCTCAGGGCGGGCAACTTTCTTAGCCAGAGCGATTTGCTCAGTTATGAAGAATTACTGCGCGTGGTGCGTCTGGCCGTATCTATGGGGATGAACAAAATTCGCCTGACCGGCGGAGAACCACTGGTCAGAAGAGGGATCCTTGGTTTTATTGAGCAACTTGCGCTGCTCGATGGCTTGGACCAGGTGCGTTTAACCACCAACGGGGTCCTTTTAGCGGAATTCGCCGAGAGGCTTTATGCCAGTGGGATTCGACATATAAACGTCTCTTTGGATACCCTGCAGCCGGAAAAATTTAAAAAAATAACCGGCGGTGACTGTTTTGCCAAAGTCTGGCAGGGGCTGCAGATGGCTAAAGAGATCGGTTTTAAGATAAAACTGAACGTTGTGGCGATGAAAGGGATAAATGACGATGAATTCCAAGACTTCGGCAAACTGGCTCTGGAGCAGCCGTTTCAAGTACGCTTTATCGAGTTTATGCCTGTCGGCTCCCAGAACAGCGGACAGAAAGATCGGTTTGTCAGGGCCAATGAGATTAAATCGCGTATCGCTGAACTGGGGATCTTGACACCTTTTAAAAAAGAGTATGGCGAAGGGCCGGCGCGAATGTTCAATCTGCAGTCAGAGGACAACAGGACCGGCGCGGTCGGATTCATCAGCCCAATCAGCCACCACTTCTGCGATCAGTGCAACCGGCTCAGGTTAACTTCAGAAGGCAAGTTGCGCGCCTGCCTGCTCAATGATAACGAGACCGATCTCAAGTCATTGCTGCGCGGCAAAGCCACCGATGCGGATATTATTGCCGGCATTCGTGCGACAATCCTGGCCAAGCCGCAAGGTCACACCCTGCAGGACGACAGCATCAGCACGGAGCGTCAGTCCTGCTCCGGCCGGATGTCACGAATCGGTGGTTGATAAGTCACCCTGCGGATAGGATCCCAGCCACTCAAAATAGGAACACATCGCCTTAAGAATCTCGCAGCCACGGCGGATTTTATCATCTTCAATGTGGCCGAGCATATCCAGAAAAAAAAGATATTTCCATTGCTTGCCTTTGATGGGACGGGATTCGATCTTGGCCAGATTGATATCTTCTTCAGACAGCGCGGAGAGAACATCATTTAATGCTCCCGGTCGATCCATAAGTCCTATCAAGAGCGAGGTCCGATCCTGGCCGCTTCGGGATGGCGAGGTACTGCCAATTACCAAAAACCTGGTGGTATTGCCGCGATAATCCTCGATTCCCTGAACCACGACCTGGAGCTCGTAAGTTTTTATGGCCAGAGACGAGGCAATAGCCCCGATGTTGGGATTATTGGCAGCCATCTGCGCCGCTGCACCGGTGGAAAAGACCGGCAGGGTCGGGGTGGCCGGCAGATGTTTGCGGAGCCAGTCGCGACACTGGGCAAGTGGCTGGGCATGGGAGGCGACAGTTTGAATATCCTCCATATTGCCTGAGCGGCAGACCAAGTTATGGCTTATCTCCAGCTGTAATTCCCCGCAGATCTGCACCTTGTATTTCATAAAACAGTCCAGGGTGGAAAAAACCGCTCCTTCAATCGAGTTCTCGACCGGCACAATGCCGTATCTGGTTCGGCCTTTCTCCACTTCGGCAAAGACGTCATCAATGGTTTCCATCGCCTTATAATCAGCCGAATGACCAAAATATTTCACCCCGGCAAGGTGGCTGAAAGTTGCCTCCGGACCTAGAAAAGCCACTTCAGCTTTTTTCTGGGACAATCTGCAGGTGGTTATTATTTCATGAAATATTGATTTGAGGGCGTCCGGCGGAAAGATCCCGGCATTGTCTTGCAGGAGTCTGTCATAGATCTGTCGTTCCCGAAGGGGGTCCCATTTAGCTCTTTTTTCACCATCTTTCAAACGACCGATTTCTTTGGCACAGGCCAGGCGCTCCTTGAGTAACGAAAGGATATTATTGTCTATTGCATCGATCGTGTCACGAACCGAGACGATCATTTTTTTTTGTTCGATTTCCATGCTTCTCCTTGTTCCAACAACGGGAATGAATTTGGTAGCGACATGTTTTGCTAAGCGCAATTAAACTAGGGCAAAGAAATTGCTATGTCAAGGCGCAAAAGAGGGCTATAGTAGTCGCTTTCATTGAGCGATAATCAGGTGTGGATGAAGTAGTGAATAACCTGAGATCATATTCGTATCTCCATTAGATAGTGCAGGATTCAGATGAGCGAAAAGAAAATCCAGAAAACCTATGAGGAAATCAACGCCCGGATTAAAGCAGGGGAAGCGGTTGTCGTCACTGCTGAAGAAATGGTCGGCATCGTCAAAAAAAATGGTCCGGAGGGGGCTGCAAGGAAAGTGGATATAGTGACCACCGGAACATTTGCCCCCATGTGTTCTTCCGGCATGTTTTTTAATTTTGGCCAAATGACGCCAACCATTAAGGCTTCCCGGGTCTGGATAAACAAGGTTTCTGCCTATGCCGGCCTTGCAGCGGTCGATGCGTATCTCGGGGCGACGGAGCCGGCGGAAGACGATCCTTTAAATAAGATCTATCCGGGTGAATTCAGGTATGGTGGCGGCCATGTCATCGAGGACTTGCTGCGTGGCAAAAGACTGCTGCTTGAGGCCAAAGCTTATGGCACGGATTGTTATGCAGCCAAGAAAATGAAAAAAGAAATAGCTCTGGATGATCTGCCTTACGCCCTGCTGTGTAATCCGCGCAATGGCTATCAGAATTACAACTGCGCCGTTAACCTGTCCAATAAGGCGGTATATACCTATATGGGCATGCTCAAGGCCAATTGCGGCAATGCCAACTTTTGCAGTGCCGGGGAATTGAGTCCTTTACTCAACGATCCGTATTATAAAACTATTGGCGTCGGCACCCGAATATTCTTAGGCGGCGGCTATGGCTACGTTACCTGGCAGGGTACTCAACATAACCCGCATGCCCCCCGACATACCAATGGTGTCCCCGTCAAGCCTGCCGGGACTATTATGGTTCAGGGCGATTTAAAACACATGAGCGCGGAGTGGCTGCGCGGTGTTTCCATCCTCGGTTACGGCAATTCCCTGGCCGTCGGACTCGGCATTCCCATTCCCATATTAAACAGTGAAATGGCCGCCCACACCGGGGTCGCCGATGATGAGCTTTTTACCCAGGTAGTCGACTACGGTCATGATTATACCAACGGGATCGGCAGAAGCTACGGCCAGGTCAGTTATGCCCAGCTGAAATCGGGCGAAATTGAAGTAAACGGCAAGAAAGTAAAAACAGCTCCTTTATCGAGTATGGTCAAGGCCCGGGCAATTGCCGACATTATTAAAAAAGATATAATGGAAGGAAGGATTCACCTCAACAAACCGGCGGAACTTTTGCCTGATGGGCAAATTGATCGCTGAACGCTTACTGTTCCAGGCTATACGTTTATCTGCTACATTCCGATTAATCATTACATAGACGGTACAATCGCCGGAAAGGCAGGCTGAGAAAGCATATTCATTAAAACTAATTTATAAAACTTATTCGTTAATGGGTGATTTAGTGCTTGATTCTGATTTCCGATTCAATTATGGTGCCTGGTAGTGAGCGTATCACCCTGAATACACAGGTTTGCGCCAATCCATGGTTTTTTTACTGCAAGATACGTTTAAAAAGATTTTTTTTTGACAATACGGAAAAGTTCAGGTAAATCGTCATTTTCAAGGAAAGAAGACGACTATCGTTGTCTTCGTTAGGTTTGTAAAAAGAAAGATAAAGCAGGGAGGAATTCATGAACAAGAAGGAACTAATTGAGAGCATCGCCGGGGCAGCCGATATCAGCAAAGCAGCTGCAGAAAAAGCATTGAACGGTACTCTCGCGGCTGTTGCCGAGAGCCTGAAGAAAGGTGATAAGGTGACTCTCGTCGGGTTTGGTACATTCTCTGTCTCCAAGCGTGATGCCCGTCAGGGAAGAAATCCACAGACCGGTAAAACCATCGAAATTCCAGAAAAGAAAGTTGTAAAGTTCAAAGCCGGCAGCAAATTGTCTGAAACTGTCAATTAATCCTGATTATTCATGAATCATTGATACAGTAACTGTTAATATGCACGCAGGGCCTTAGGGTTCGTTGCAGTGTCTCAATGAATACATTGCAAAAAAGTAGAGTATAATGACGTCCTGCACGTTCAGACGAAGTGTCCGTGTTTGTTAAGCATAGCAAGTGTCCCGCAAAAAGGCCGTTCCTTATCAGGAACGGCCTTTTTTGTTTCAAAGAGTTGATATCGGTTGACAGTGAAGTTTACCGGTAGGTATCTTGAACGTATACTGATCCGGTAATGCGATCACCTGCTACGGTCCACTGAACGATTACAACTTGCTGAATTCAATAAACAAGAGAGTTTTATGAAATCTTTTGATGAGCTTTTAGAGGAGGCAACCCGCATCCATGGTCATGTCTGTGCCGGTCAGGTAATCGGCGTGCGCATGTGCATGTTGGCGCTTTCCCATCTGAAAATATATGATCCCAAGGGAGTCGATCGAAAAAAACTGTACGTTTTTGTGGAGATCGACCGATGTGCAACGGATGCCATCCAGACCGTTACCGGCTGCAGTCTGGGTAAACGATCGATGCGCTGGGTAGATCATGGCGTTATGGCTGCAACCTTCGTTAATCTTGATTCAAAAAAGGCCCTCCGGGTGACTGCTCTTGAGGAGTCGCGGGAGATGTCGAAAAAATACTGCAGTGATGTTTTTGATAAATATGCTCGTCAACTGCAGGCCTATAAGGTCATGCCGGAGGAAGAGCTTTTCCGTGTAGAGGCTGTATCGGTTGATATCCCGGAGGAGAACCTGCCTGGTAGACCTCTTAAAAGGGTCCGCTGCGAAAAGTGTCTTGACTGGGTGCAGGATAAAAGAGATGTCCTGGTTGATGACAAGATTTTGTGCCGAAGTTGTGCCCATGGGCGCTACTACACATTGTCTAACAAATAGATTATTCTGAACGGATAAGGTAAAGTGTCATGGTTGTAACTCTTCTGGATTATGGTGCCGGCAATGTTCGCAGTGTCAGAAATGCGTTATCCGAACTTGGTCATACGGTACAAAATGTCAAAACCGCGGGCGATATATTGACCGCCGAGAAATTGATTTTTCCCGGAGTAGGCAGCTTCGGTCTGGTCATGCACCGTCTGCGGGAAAGTGGCTACATTGAGCCCCTGCGCCGGAGGATTTTGGCCAATAAACCCTTTCTCGGCATATGTGTGGCCCTGCAGGCCCTGTTTGAGGGCAGTGAAGAATCTCCTGGTGTTCAAGGCCTTGGTATAATTGCCGGGCAGGTGAGGCGTTTTTCCGATAATCGACTGTCCGTGCCGCAAATAGGCTGGAATGGTATCAGACTCCAGAAAGAGTCCTCATTGTTTGCCGGATATGCCGATGAGAAATTGTATTTTGTCCATTCCTACCATGCGGAAGTGAGCCAGGCGACCAAAGACTGGACACTTGCCCTCACCGATTACGGCTATGATTTTGTCTCGGCGGTTGCCAAGGGCAATGTTCACGCCTTTCAGTTTCATCCTGAAAAAAGTGGTAAAGCCGGCCTGCGAATCTTGCATAATTTTCTGACCGCCAACGAACAAGTTAATCCTGTTGCCTCTCTCAGCACCTGGAAAGAAGGTGAAAAGACCCGGATGGCCAAAAGGATCATCGCCTGCCTTGACGTACGCAGCAACGATGCCGGAGACCTGGTGGTCACCAAGGGTGACCAGTATGATGTGCGGAATAACGGCTTGGTCCGCAATCTCGGCAAACCGGTCGAATTGGCCAAACGATATTATGAAGAGGGCGCCGACGAGATAACTTTTCTCAATATCACGGGGTTTCGCGACTTTCCCATGCACGACCAGCCGATGATCGAGGTCCTTGAAAAAACATCGGAAAATGTCTTTGTCCCCTTGACTATAGGCGGCGGCATCCGGGATTTCATCGCATCAGACGGTACGTCCTATACTTCCCTGGATGTAGCCTCGGCCTATTTTCGGTCCGGAGCTGACAAGGTATCGATCGGCAGTGAAGCAGTCTATGCCGTCCTTGACTACCTAAAAACCGGTAAAAAAACCGGCAAAAGTTCCATTGAGCAAATTTCTCAAGTCTATGGAGCCCAGGCGGTCGTTATATCGGTCGACCCCAGGCGGGTCTATGTGCGGGCCCCGCTGGATACCAATCATGCCACGCTAAAAACCGCAAGCCCCGGTCCTCATGGTGAGCAATACTGCTGGTATCAGTGTACAGTGAAAGGTGGCCGGGAAGGCTGCGATCTTGATGTCGTACAGCTGGTCCGGATTTGTCAGGAACTTGGCGCCGGTGAAATCTTGCTCAACTGTATCGACAAGGATGGGACGAACAGCGGCTTTGATCTGGAACTCATCGCCATGGTAAAAAAGAGTGTTTCTATTCCGGTCATTGCTTCCAGTGGGGCAGGAAAAGCCGAACATTTCGTCGATGTTTTTCAGCAGACGGCAACCGATGCAGCGCTTGCTGCCGGAATTTTTCACCGCAAAGAGGTGACGATTGCGCAGGTGAAAAAGGCAGTGCGGCAAGCTGGGATTGAAATAAGGGAATGACGGCCAGCTTATCGTGGAAAAAGAAAGGGCTTATCAGTGCAGTCCTGTTCCTTATTGTTCTTATCCAGGTGCTCAATGTCGTTTCGGTCTTGACCTATCGACGGGGACTGGTTGATCTGACCAGGCAAGGCAATGTGCGTCTGGAACTGTACATAAATTATCTGCAGGGCATCCTGGGCAAATACGAGAGTCTTCCTGAGATGCTGGCCATCGACAACAGTCTTGTTCGAGCCCTCTTAAATCCGCACGAAAAAAAGCGTATCGAAATCCTCAACCGTTACCTGGAGACCATCAACAGGGTCAGCGATACCCTGGACACCTACCTGATGAACAAGGATGGCCTGACCATCGCCGCTTCCAACTGGAACGAAGAACGACCTTTTATTGGCAGAAATTTCAGTTACCGGCCTTATTTCAAGCAGGCAATGAGCGGTAAACTCGGACGATATTTTGCTCTTGGGTCCGCCTCTTCGAAACGTGGCTACTATTTTGCCTTTCCGGTGCGTAAAGATGATGCGATACTTGGCGCGGTTGCCGTCAAAATTAATATTGATCTGATAGAACAGAGCTGGGCGGACCGCGATGAAAATTTTCTCGTTTCCGATCCTGATGGAATTATCTTTATTACCACCAAACCGGAATGGCGATATAAGAGTCTCAAACCTCTGGATAAGCAGGTTCTCGAACGCATTATGCTCAGCAGACGCTACCAGGATGCGGCCATTGCTCCTCTCAGCGACAATGTCACCAGGCTTTATGACAAAGTAGAGATACTCACCGTAGACGACGGACCGAAAAGCGACAGGAGGAAGGTATTGAAGCAATCGCAGTTTATGCCTCAGGCGGGATGGAATGTGCATATCCTCACCGATACCAGGGTGTTGCGCAAGAAAGTCCTGCTGGTAAATATTATTGTCGCAACCGGGCTCAGCCTGGCATATATACTGGCCCTTTTGCTGCTCCAGCGCAACTCTCGCCTGGCCCAGCTCCACCGGATTGAAGAAGAATCAAAGAAAGCTCTGCAGGAAGCCAATGAACAGCTTGAGACCCGAGTGTCGGATCGAACCCAGAAACTTACCGAAGCAAATGAGCTGCTGCGCAAAGAAATTATTGATCGGCAGGAAACTGAGATTAAATTAAAACGTACCCGCAAGGAATTGATCCACGCTGCTAAACTGGCAGTCCTCGGACAGATGTCCGCCGGTATAAATCATGAGCTTAATCAACCGCTGGCGGCGATCAGGAGCTATACCGACAACGGCAAGCTCTTCTTGGAGAAAGGACAGCTGGACAATGCGATGTGGAACCTCGCGCAGATCGGCGAATTAACCGAGCGGATGGCACAAATCGGCAACCAGCTTAAATTGTTTTCGAGAAAATCGAGCGGCATGATCGCGATTGTCCCCGTCCACGGAGTTGTTGATGGGGCTCTTGAGATCCTGAAACCGAGCTTAAAAAAAGAGTCTATTGAACTGACCATTGATATCCAGCCTGACAACCTGGAGGTACGGGCCAACAACGTGCTCCTGCAGCAGGTCCTGGTCAATCTTATCTCCAATGCAATGCAGGCTATGGAAGGGCAGCCGGTAAAAAAGATCCGGCTCGAAGCCTTCGCCATCGGCGCGAAAGTGGTCATCGCCGTTGAAGACAATGGTCCGGGGATCGCGCAAGAGCTGCTCCATGAAATTTTTGAGCCTTTTTTTACCACCAAGAAATCAGGGCAGGGCCTAGGCCTGGGCTTGACGATAAGCGACAGGATTATCAGAGATTTCGGCGGGCAAATCACCCTGGTTCCATCGGCACAGGGCGCTCGCTTTGAATTTACCCTCGACAGAGTAGTAGAAGAGATATGACCATACAGGCAAAAGTGCTTTTCATTGACGACGAAAAACACATTCGACAGGCCAATAAGCAAACCCTTGAACTGGCTGATCTCGATGTCATTATCGAAGATTGTGCAGAAAACGGTCTGGCGATGCTCACCCGGGAATGGCCCGGTATAGTCGTCTGCGATATCCGTCTGCCGCAGATGGATGGTTTGCAGTTTCTTCACGAAGTCCAGAAAATCGACCCTGACCTGCCGGTCATCCTCATTACCGGCCATGGCGATGTTTCGACTGCGGTCAACGCCATGCGTGATGGCGCCTATGATTTTATTGAGAAGCCTTATTCTGCAGAAAGACTGGTGAAAACTGTTCTACGCGGACTGGAAAAACGAGCTTTAACCCTGGAAAACAGAAACCTGCGGCGCGAACTGGAACTGCACAGCGCGCCCGGCCCAAGGATCATCGGTCGTACCCCGGCAATGGAACAGTTGCGCAGCACCATTGCCCAGGTTGCCGACACCGGGGCCGATGTGCTGGTACTCGGTGAGACCGGCACCGGTAAAGAACTGGTGGCCAGAGCGCTGCATGAAAACAGCAGCAGAAGGGTCAAAAATTTTGTCGCTATAAACTGCGGTGCGGTCTCGGAATCGATCATGGAGAGTGAGCTTTTTGGCCATGAGGCCGGGGCGTTCACCGACGCCAAATCGACCCGGATAGGTAAATTTGAACATGCCAATGGCGGGACGCTGCTCCTTGATGAGATTGAATCCATGCCGCTTCGGGTGCAGATTAATCTTCTTCGGGTACTGCAGGAGCGGTGCATTGAAAGACTTGGTTCCAACCGGCTTTTGCCGGTTGATCTCAGGGTAGTGGCCGCCTCCAAGGTTGATCTGCGGGAAGCCTCGGAGAGGGGCTCGTTTCGCGAAGATCTGTATTATCGGCTCAATGTGGTCTGTCTCGAGATTCCACCTCTTCGAGAAAGGCGCGAAGACATTCCGCTGTTATTTCATCATTTCCTGTTAGTTGCCGGCCATAGATATCAGCAGGAAGTACCGACTCCCGGCCATAACCAGATGAATGCATTATTAGCCTACGCATGGCCGGGCAATGTCCGGGAGCTGAGAAATTTCGCCGAGCGCTATGTCCTGCTTGGTCGGCAGTTTGACTGGTCACTGGAAAAGATGCTCTCTGGTGAGGAGAAAATCCAGAGCCAGTCTTTTACCAAGCAGGTTGAATGTTTTGAGAGAGAACTTCTTGAGCATGCTCTGATTTCATCAAACGGCAGCATTAAGGACGTAATGGCAAGCCTGGCGATGCCTAGAAAAACATTATACGATAAGATGCAGAAATACAGTTTGAAAAAAAGTGATTATAAATAATACTCATCCATTATAAGAAATAGCTTCAAACTGACTCTGCCTTTTGACGGTATCTGTTGGTTCTAAAAACTTCTCGGAAAAGGTCCCCTGCCTAGACCTTTATATGGTTCAGCAATAAAAAGTAAAATGGGTGGATTTCCGCCCATTTTTGACCGTTATTGGTCTGATTTGTCTTCGTATCATACTGTAATGTTACGGTAAATCGAAATTTATTACCGGTATGGTTGAAATGGGTGGATTTCCGCCGGTTTTTTTCTGTATTTTTATGCTGAAATCCAATAAATGTCGATTAATCAAAAAGATAGATGCATGTTTTTTTCTGGTATAATTTTTGCTTGATAAAAAGAAACATCTGCCGAATTCTTCGTTCTGCAGATAGCGACAGTATTCGAAACTGTCGGTCAATGTTACCGGTACTACCGGTATATAAACATTTAATTTGGAGGGAAAAGTTATGTTTAGGAAGATCACCACCCTTGTTGCAACAGCGGCTCTATCGGTATCGCTCATCGGCAGTTCTGCGTTGGCGAGTGACCCGATTGTTATCAAGTTTGCCCATGTTGTTGCCGAAAACACTCCCAAAGGGAAGATGGCAATCAAATTAAAAGACATGGTGGCAGAACGTCTTGGGGGGAAAGTCGTGGTTGAAGTTTTTCCAAATTCTCAGCTGTTTGGCGATGAAAACGTGCTTGAGGCAATGCTTCTTGGCGATGTACAGCTGGCGGCCCCCGCTCTCTCTAAGTTCGATCGATACACTTCACAGCTGCAGATTTTCGATCTGCCCTTTCTTTTTAAAGACATGGCTGCGGTAGAAAAATTTCAGAAAAGCGAGAAAGGTCAAGCCCTGCTTGAGACTATCAACAAAAAAGGCTTGATCGGCCTGGGATACCTTCACAACGGCTTGAAGCAGCTTTCCAGCAGCACCAAGATGGTAGTTCCTGCCGATGCAGCAGGTCTCAAGTTCCGTATCATGAGCTCAGATGTTCTTGCCGCTCAATTCCAAGCGTTGAACGCTGTTCCTTTGAAAAAGCCGTTTTCTGAGGTTTTCACCTTGCTCCAGACCAAGGCAATTGATGGGCAGGAAAACACCTATTCCAATATTTACTCACAAAAGTACTATGAGATTCAGCCGTATATCACCGAGACCAACCACGGACTTCTCGACTATATGGTGGTAACCTCCAAAGAATTCTGGATGGGGCTTCCTGACGATATTCGTCCGCAACTCAAAACTATTATCGACGAAGCGATTGCCTATGGCAATAAGGTTTCCGCTGACAAGGACCAGGAAGATCGACAGTTGATAATCGATTCCAAGCGCACGGAAATAATCATGCTGAATGATGCCCAAAGAAGCCAATGGGTAGAAGCTATGAAGCCGGTGTGGCAACAGTTTGAGAAGGAAATCGGCAAGGATATGATTGACGCAGCGTATCAATCCAATATGTAAATAGACCGGCGGTCGCTTTGCTGTCAGGCGACCGCCATGCTTTTCTTGTCTGTAAGGGGAAAAACATGTTTATGCGCTTGATTAATCGTGCCGAAGAGGCAGTTATCTGCATCCTGCTGATAACGACAACTCTTTTGGTATTTCTAGATGTTGTCATGCGGTTTGGTTTTAACGCGGGATTTTTGTGGACTCAGGAACTTACGCTGCATATGTCTGCGTGGATGGTACTCTTCGGTGCTTCATATGGATTAAAAGTCGGGTCGCACATTGGTATGGATGCCTTTGTTAAACTCTTCCCTGCGCTTGGTCAAAGAATTCTTTCCGGTATTGCAGCCATATTGGCTCTGGTATATTGTGGGCTTATTATCTATGGGAGCTATATCTATCTTGCAAAGATGAAAATGATCGGTATTAACTTGCAAGATATTCCAATTCCTGCGTGGCTGGCACATGGAATGTTGTTGGTCGGATATCTGTTCCTGACTGTTCGTTTGCTCATTATCCTCTGGTCGTTGATTTCTGGAAAGGCTACTGGTTTTAAACATGCCGATGAAGCAAAAGAGAGCATGGCACTGGCCGAAGGTATCACGAAAGGGGAGGGAAGGTAATGACGACCGCAGCTCTGTTTATACTGCTCTTTGGATGTATGTTGCTTGGCATGCCCGTTGCTCTGGCTCTTGGTTTCTCAAGTATCGCTACCATCCTGATGTTTTCGCATGACTCTTTGTCGTCGATTTCCTTGAAATTATTTTCGGCACTTTCACAACATTACACCCTGCTTGCCATCCCGTTTTTTATTCTCTCATCAAGCTTTTTGTCGACCGGAGGAGTGGCTAAGCGGATTATCAGATTTGCCCTCAGTATGGTCGGCCATATTCACGGTGGTATAGCCATGGCGTCGGTTATCGCCTGTATGATTTTTGCCGCCGTGTCCGGCTCCTCGCCGGCTACTGTAGCCGCTATCGGATCCATTGTCATCGTCGGCATGGTCAAAGCCGGATATCCCGAAAGTATTGCCGCCGGTGTTATAGGTAACGCCGGCACCCTGGGTATCCTTATTCCACCTTCCATCGTCATGCTCGTTTATGCTGCAGCCACCGAGGTTTCCGCCGCCCGCATGTTTATGGCCGGAATTATGCCAGGTTTACTGATGGGTGGGATGCTTATGGTGGTTATCTATTTTGTTGCCCGTATCAAAAAAATTCCTCGCCAGCCTTGGGTCGGGATGAAGGAAATCCTTACCTCCGGCTTTAGTGCCACCGGTGGGCTCATGCTGATAGTTATCGTTTTGGGTGCTATTTATGGTGGTGTTGCCAGTCCTACCGAAGCAGCCGCCGTATCTGCGGTGTATGCCTTTGGTGTGGCGGTTTGGGGCTATCGGGATATGGGACCACTCAAACATGTTCCCTGGCGAAAGGAAGGAGAAAATGTCGGGGTGATGGTTGGGCGCAATATCAAACAAGTTATTGTTACCCTCCCCAGAATTATTACCGACAAAGAGATTAATAAGGTTGTGCTCGATGCATCGAAGGTGAGCATCATGCTCCTTTTCATCGTTGCCAACGCCATGCTTTTTGCCCACGTATTAACGACGGAGCGTATTCCACATCATATCGCCGAGACGATAGTGCAGTGGGGTCTTGAACCGTGGATGTTCCTTGTCGTGGTCAACATCCTCCTGCTTATTGCCGGTAACTTTATGGAGCCCACGGCCATTATTCTTATTATGGCACCGATTTTGTTTCCGATTGCCTTGAAACTCGGTATAGACCCAATCCATCTGGGCATTATTATGGTCGTCAATATGGAAATCGGTATGCTGACACCACCGGTCGGATTGAATCTCTTCGTCATCTCCGGCGTAACCGGACGAAGTATGGGATGGGCCATTAAAGCCTGTGTGCCCTGGCTGTTGGTCCTGATCACTTTTCTTGTGATCATTACCTATGTTCCACAAATCTCCCTTTTTCTGCCGGAACTTCTCGATAAATTACAGGGATATTAGGTATCGTTAGTTTTTCGTAAATAGGCCGTTTTTCAGTTCGCAGAGAATTGAAAAACGGCTTTTTTTATTCCTATTTCAGTGAGAGTGATTACATTTCGACGCCAGGTCTTGGTTTTTTAAAGTATTTTAAGATCGAATTTTCAGGGAGGAGGTAATGATCAAAAACCATAGAGATAAGCCGGTAGAAGTGTATCTTGCTTCCCCACGTGGCTTTTGTGCCGGGGTAGAGCGGGCGATCGAGACGGTAAAGCTCAGTCTTGCCCGTTACGGAAAACCGGTCTATGTATTGCATGAAATAGTTCATAATAAGCATGTTATTGTCCAGCTCGAGGAAGCCGGGGCGGTGTTTGTCGAAAATCTGCAGGATATTCCTTCCGGAGAAGTGTGTATCTTCAGCGCCCACGGCGTTTCCCGGGCAATCGAGGAGCGTGCGGGAATGCTCGGTCTGCGAACCATCGACGCAACCTGTCCCCTGGTCGGCAGTGTCCACCGGATGGTCGAAAAATATCACTCCCTGGGCTACGATGTCATTATTATCGGCCACCATGGTCATCCCGAGGTTGAGGGAACCGCCGGCAGAGTGACCAGCAGGGTACATATCGTCGCCAATGAACAGGAAGCAAAACATATACGTGTCGGAGATATTGCAAAAGTTGCCTATGTAACCCAGACAACGCTGGGTAAAAACGATGTCGCAGGCATTTTGGATATTTTGACCCGAAGATTCCCGAATATCAAAGGTCCAAAGTCAAACATCTGTTTTGCCACTCAGAATAGGCAGAATGCGGTGCAGAAACTGGCTCACAAAGTCGATTTGCTTTTTGTGGTTGGTTCAAAAAATAGCTCCAACTCAAATAGATTAAAAGAAGTTGCCCAACAATGTGGAGTCACGGCGCATCTTATTGATGATTACCGAGATCTTGATCCCGCCTGGCTTATCGGTAAAAAGAAAATAGGCATTACCGCCGGAGCTTCTGCGCCTGAACAGGTGGTAACAGGAGTTGTTGGCTGGATGAAAGAACATGGTGCGACGAAGATTGTCGAATTAAAAGGCATTACAGAAAGGGTGCACTTTCGGCCGTCTGTTCTCTCTTCATGATGGAACGGGTAGTCTACAAAATTACCCCCTACTAACTTTGACCCACCCGAATTCTAACTGCATGATGTGCTCTTTAGGTGATTTTAGATGGCCGATTTAGCGTTGTCGATACCTGCAAAGTAGGTGGATATTGCAAAAGAGAGTTTTGTGAAAAGGAATTTTTCAAGGTGTCAGCGCAAACGCATACCTTATTTTTTTAACGCGACCACGCCAGTATGGCTTAGGTCCCTCTGGAAGTATCCACGCCACTTCGCCTTCGAGTGGAACGTTCATTCCATCGCGCATCTCGTAATTGCTCCACCGACCCTCCCACCGTGTTGGAATCAAATTTTCTCCAACCATACGTGGGCGCGCCTCTACTCGCACCGATTCGATCAGGTGATCTTTATTAAAGCGAAACAGCATCGTCGCTGTGGTTTTGCCGTCCTCTAACGTCGCTTTGGCAGAATTTTCATCGACCGCTTCCCACCGCACACCCTGGCTTGGTAGTAGCGCTGTCGGATACCAAACGGCTTCGCCGAAAAACCGCATCAGTTCACCCTGCGCCGCTTCCGGCGTTCCACGCAGATTCGCTAGGGAAATTAAACCAAATAGCGACGCATGAAGAATGCCTTCCCCTGCGATGTAAGCATCATGCACATCTGCTGCCAGAAAGGGCGCCATTTGAATTTGAGCATCCCAATCAAATCCCGGTCTACGGGTAATAACGCGTTGCGTCGAGGTAAAAGACTTCCACTGTTCCCTCGTTTCGCTCATATTGAAAGTACCGGTTTGTTCGATATCTACGGCTTGGACCATTGGTTGCCCGTTCTTAAGTACGGATTTGAAGTAACGTTGTACAGGCGTTGGTAGACCATTTAACTCTGCAAAAGAAAATTTCGTAGTCTTAATGGGTAGACGTGCTTCCTCCAACCTGACATGCATCACTTTCGTGGCGGAGCGCCAGCGATTTGAGCCGTATACTAATGCACCGGCAATTATTGCCGTCAGTCCAATGATTATGTATAGAATTATTTTCCACAAAATATTTTGACCCTTTTCACCTAACAAAAATATTTATTATTGATACCCATAAAAATTGCATTATAACTTGAGCTGCCTCTGAACACTGAGCTCTGGCACTAATAGTTTGGTTGAAGACCACCCCACCATGCTGCTTAAGAGTGCTACTGAATCAGAATATTGACAACCTGATTTTAGTCGCGACATTCTTTTCAACGACATCAATGGTTTTCGTAAATTTCACACCATCTTTCCCAGCAGCTGTTATTTCTTTTAAGTCAAGACCCTTCGCTGCAAGCGAAGAAAGCCCGCTTCCAGGCAAAACCTTCGTGAGAATTTCAATTATAAACATTGGAACCTTGATGGTTTCTTGATAAGAATTTTCGGCGTTTTTTTCTATCATCAAACTTCTCATTTTAGATATCTCCAATAGTTTTGCTCATTTTATTCAAACGTATTAACGCGTTATGATCCAATATATTGCATTGAATCTGTCACCCCAGTTTCTTTTCGACGTCCTGTATTTCCCTTTGATTTTAATGCATTATTTCCCATAAAAAGTTAAAAGAACCTCGAGGTGCCTGAAGAAACAACTCAATAATTCCCGGAAACGCCGACCATCTCCTCTCCAGCTGTGCCTGATTCCATGGGTAAATACCGAGGTCCGTCAGAAATTGAATTCCGGATAAAAGAAATTCAGCACATTCCAGGGGGGATTCTGTTTTAAAGAGCCCCTCATCACATCCTTGTTTGAATAGTTCGGCGTAAAGCGGAGCCTGCAATGTCACCAATTGAGCCAAAAGCCGAACATGCATTTCCGCATTCGCCGCCTGATGCAGATGTTTTATCGTTTCATCATGAATATCATCATGGCTACTGGAAGCATTCAGGGCTAAATGCTTGAGTCGTTCAAGAGCGGTACCTTCCGTTTGTTCGAGAATCATTTTCAAGCGTTTGGCCTCTTTTGCAGCCACACTCACGATAACAGCTTCTAGGAGTTCTTCTTTTGAGCTGAAATAATGATAAATAGTACCCTTGGCTATTTGCAGCTGTTCCATGACATTCTGCATGGTTGTCCGATTGTATCCTTTGGACAAAAATAGCTGATATGCCGCCGCAATTATGTCTTTTTTTCTCTCTTCCGGCTCTTTTACGATTCTGACCATATCTTAAATTTCCTCTATTGATTGAAAATGTGCAAAACCATCTGCTCACTCATCTGTAGCCTCTTTGAACAGCGGTGATTTCAAAACCTTTTGTCTGAAAGAGGAATCGCACATTTTTTGAATTTTCTGACGCAAAAAGCCTCATTGCCGATTTGTAAGGTCATGGAAAATCCTGTAGATATTCTCAGGGAAAACCTCAATTTTTGTCATTGACCGACAGTCGGTCGATACGTAATTTAACCGATGACCGACCAATGGTCAATTGTTATTTTTGTTTTCTGATTACCTAATTCAGCTGCTGAACCAAGGTGTGAGCTGTTCCAAGATCAGTAAACAACTCAAAAAGCGGAGTAGACCGTGGCCCCCTAGAAAGAACCACCCTTTTAATAAGGTAGCCAATGATGAAAAAGCTTGGGGAAATACTGAGTTGACTTAATCACTTGTTTCGAAGCGCAATGATACTTATTCTTCAATTGGGTGTTCCTTGTATTATGTATCTGAATACATAGGGGATTAATATGACCGAACCTTACATTATTGTGATAGGTGCTTCTCAAGGTGGCATCCAGGCTCTTTCCACGCTGGTTTCGTCTTTCCCCAGCAATTTACCAGCGACAATTTTTATTGTTCTGCACTCTTCACCTGACTATAAAAGTCATCTTGATGAAGTCTTATCGACTAAGGGAGCATTGCCGGTTATCCAGCCACAGAATGGTGAAAAAATAAAAACCGGCACCATTTATGTAGCCCCTTCAAATCGTCACTTAGTCGTTAAATACGACCATGTGAACCTTCCCTTTGGGCCCCATGAAAATCGTTCCAGACCGTCCATTGATGTGCTTTTTCGATCGGCGGCGGCATATCATACTTCGCGGGTCATCGCTGTTTTGTTGACCGGATATCTTGATGATGGTGTCAGCGGCCTCTCTGCAGTCAAACGCTGTGGCGGTAAGATAATCGTTCAGGATCCGAATGATGCAGAAGTACCTGATTTGCCGAAAAATGCTATTCGCTCTATGGAAATAGATCATATTCTTCCCCTAAAAGAAATTGCTGCTCAACTTATCGATATCGTCCACCAGCCTTTCGGTGACCCGGTAGCGGTTCCGGAGGAAATTATGGCAGATATCAAAGTTTCCGAACACACTGTTCCGGGATTGGAACGTATGAATAAGTTAGGAACAATCACTCCCTACACCTGCCCTGACTGCGGCGGAACCTTGTGGGATGCCAAAAATGAACCGGCAGGACGACTTGTCTGTCATACCGGACATTCTTTCACAATCGATTCCTTTCTAAAAGGACAAGCTGAAGTTATAGAGGACTCCCTTTGGGCGGCGATCAGATTTTTTGATGAACGTATCAAGATACTCGAAAATCTGGCAGAAAAAGATCATGAAAAATTACACTTGCAGTCAACACAGAATTACCGAAAAAAGATAAAAGAACTCAAATACCACATGCAGATTCTTCGGGACTTTGTTGTCTCCGGTGGATTAACCGTTTCTAATTGAAAAGAAAACGGAAAAAATCATATGCCAAGGAAAAAAACTATTTTGACAATCTGAAAGAGAAATTCCCCAGCCGTCTCAGGCCAACCCCTAGGTAAGAAACCCTAAGTAATTTAGGTGCGCAGCATCTTGGTTAGCCGCTGCATTGCTTCCTCGACTCTTTCATGGCTGTTAAAGGCGGAGATGCGAATATAGCCGTTACCGCATTTGCCGAATCCGGCGCCGGGGGTGCAGACGACGCCGGCATTATTCAGCAGCAGGTCAAAAAACTGCCAGGAGTCCATCCTGCCGTCTATCCAGATATACGGTGAATTCTTGCCGCCGACGTAATCATATCCGAGGGCATCCATAGTGGCACAGACTGCCGCACTGTTTTGCATATAATAATCGATAAGGGCTTTGGCCTGTATTTTCCCTTCTTCGCTGTAGACTGCCGCCGCCGCTCTTTGAATAGGATACGAGACGCCGTTGAATTTAGTGCAGTGCCGCCTGTTCCACAGGCCATGAACAAAATGTCTGTTGCCGGCCAAGTCATAAGCGGCACACTCTTTGGGGACGACCGTATAGGCACAGCGTGTCCCGGTGAAACCGGCACTCTTGGAAAAGCTGCGAAATTCGATGGCCACTTCCTTAGCGCCTTCTATTTCATAAATCGATTTAGGCAGCGATGCATCGCTTATAAACGCCTCGTAGGCGGCGTCAAACAAGATAAGTGCCTTATGTTCCCTGGCGTAATCGACCCAGGTTTTGAGCTCTGCTCTGGAGATCGTCGTTCCGGTGGGGTTGTTGGGAAAACAAAGATAGATTAAATCAACATCTTCGCCCGGCAAGGTCGGTACAAAATTATTTTCTTTGGTGCTGTCAAGATAGACTAATCCTTGATAACGGCCATCCACAAAGCTGCCTGTGCGACCGGCCATTACGTTGGTATCGAGATATACCGGATACACTGGATCAGGGATGGCGATTTTAATATCCTGGCTGAAGAGTTCCTGAATATTACCGGTATCACACTTGGCGCCGTCGCTGACGAAAATTTCATCAGCGCCGATTTCGGCACCTCGACTCTGAAAATCGTTCGTGGCTATCGCCTGGCGCAGAAAATCGTAGCCCTGTTCCGGACCGTAGCCCTTAAACGTGGCATCGCTTGCCATTTCCGCAACCGCCTCGTGCAGGGCCTTGATGCAGGCACCCGGCAATCCCTTAGTGACATCGCCGATACCCAGCTTGATGACATCGGCTTCGGGGTTATTTTTTTGGAATGCAGCCACCCGTTTGGCTATGTCAGAAAAAAGATAAGAGGCCTGAAGTTTGAGGTAATGCTCATTGATTGTAATCATCTAAATGTTTCTCAGTTGTTTTATGGATAAAAGGCGTTACGGTATGCAATCTAGCGATAAGTAAAGTTAACTATAATTGAATGGCCGGGGCTGTCAACCGACAAGTCTTGGAGTAACAACATGAATTAGTAAGGGATGCATATATGAACATGAAAACATCGACTACTATTTACCGGAAAGATTATACGGTATTTGATTATATTATCGACAAACTGGACCTGCATTTTCAACTATTCGATGAGCAAACAATAGTAATAGCCAGGAGCAAATACCGGCGAAATCCGGATTCGACCAAAGAAAATCCACCTCTGCTGCTGTATGGTGAACAACTGGAACTGCGTTCTGTAGCGGTTGACGGCCAAGAAATGAGCAATGATGCATATCGACTCGATGCTCAATGTCTGCAGCTTGATACGCTCCCGGAGTCCTTTACTCTTGAGATTATTACGGTTATATATCCGGCGGCAAACACCTCACTGGAAGGATTATACCGATCAAGCGGCAATTATTGCACCCAATGCGAGGCCGAAGGATTTAGAAAAATCACCTACTATCCCGACCGACCCGACGTCCTGACCCGTTTTACCACCCGTATCGAAGCTGACAAGTCAGCATGTCCGGTCATGCTGTCCAATGGCAACCTGGTCGCCCAAGGCGAACTGGCAGACAATCGTCACTTTGCCGTATGGCAAGATCCTTTTCCCAAACCCAGTTATCTTTTTGCCCTGGTGGCGGGTCAACTGGTCGGTATCGAAGAGGAATTCGTCACCCGCAGCGGTCGGATTGTGGCGTTGAAGATTTTTGTCGAAGAACGCAACAAAGACAAATGCAAACATGCCATGCACTCCTTGATTAAAGCGATGCGCTGGGACGAAGAGGTTTTTGGCCTCGAATATGATCTCGATACCTTTATGATTGTCGCCGTCGATGATTTTAATATGGGTGCCATGGAGAATAAGGGTCTCAATATCTTTAATTCAAAATACGTGCTGTCTACGCCGGAAACCGCAACCGACCAGGATTACCTGGGGATAGAAGGGGTAATTGGTCATGAATATTTCCATAACTGGACCGGCAACCGGGTCACTTGTCGGGATTGGTTTCAATTGAGCTTAAAAGAGGGTCTGACTGTTTTTCGTGACCAGGAATTTTCCGCCGATATGAATTCCCGCGCAGTGCAGCGAATCGACGACGTGCGGGTGTTGAAAAATTTTCAATTCAAGGAGGACGGGGGACCGATGGCCCATTCTGTCCGACCCGACTCTTACCAGGAAATAAATAATTTTTACACCGCGACTGTCTATAATAAAGGGGCTGAGGTGATTCGCATGATGCATACGCTTCTCGGACCACAGCTTTTTCGTCGGGGCATGGATCTCTATTTTTTAAGGCACGACGGACAAGCAGTGACCTGCGATGATTTTGCCGCGGCGATGAGCGATGCCTCGGGCATCGACTTCGATCAATTTAAAAACTGGTACAGCCAGGCCGGCACCCCGGTATTACAGGTGAAAGGGCAGTGGCTTGAAGATGAGGAGGAATATCGCCTGCTCATCCGCCAGACTTGCCCCGACACGCCCGAGCAAACAAGCAAAAAACCGTTCCATATGCCGATCAAGATCGGTCTGCTCGGTCCGGGTGGAAATGATCTGCTCGATTCTCCAGATGGCTCGACGGTTCTGCAATTGCAGGAGCAGGAGCAACTCTTTACGCTGCAGAATATTCAGGAAAAGCCGGTTGTTTCGTTTCTGCGGGATTTTTCCGCTCCGGTCCGGGTAGAGAGTTTTCAAACCCGCGAGGAACTTGCACTTATTATTCGGGCTGATTCCAACCTGTTCAATCGCTGGGATGCCGCCACCCGACTGGCCGGCGAGGTAATACTTGAGGTAACCGCCCATCTGCAGAAAAATCTTCAGCCGGCAATTGAAGAGCTGTTCCTTGATTCTGTTTCACGGTCGCTCTCAGGGAAAATTAACGATCCGGCGCTTCTTGCCTTAGCCCTGCAATTGCCGTCGGAAGCAACCCTGGCGCAGGAGATGGACATAATCGATCCCGACGCCTTGTTTATGGCTAGAGAGCTGGTTAAAAGAGAACTAGCCCACAGAAACAGCCAGCAATTGACCACTCTTTTTTATGATAATCGACAGACCGGCGTCTATTCCATTACGCCTGCGGCTATGGGCAAAAGGAGCTTAAAGAATATTATTCTCAGCTATCTCATGGCACTTGATCCGCTTCCCGAAGAAATACAGAATCTCTGTTATGAGCAGTACCGGCAGGCAAGTAATATGACCGATACTATTGCTGCGCTGGCCAATCTGGTGAACCTGGACAACCCCGTGCGAGAGGACGTGCTTGATCATTTTTATAAAAAATGGCACCGGGATCCCTTGGTGCTCGATAAATGGTTCACCCTGCAAGCCGTATCAAAACTCGAAAACACATTAGATAAGGTAAAACTACTAACGGTAAATAAGTCTTTTTCTATAAATAACCCCAATAAAGTCAGGTCCCTTATCGGCGCGTTTTGTTCCGGCAATCATGTTCGGTTTCATGACAGGAGCGGGGCTGGCTATCGCTTTCTTGCCGACAAGGTTGACCAGCTGAATACCATCAATCCGCAGATTGCCGCGCGACTGGTCTCTCCGTTGATTAACTGGCGACGCTACGATGCCGAACGACAGGAACTAATGCTACAGGAGCTCGACAGGATTTTGGCAATCGAGAATGTTTCCAGCGACGTCTACGAGATAGTTTCCAAAAGTAGATAGTTGCCGAGGATTGCTTTAGAGCCGCTTATGACAAAACAAACAGCGAAATTTGGGTGGGTGATCCGTGGCCAGTGGTGCGTCCTTATCCTGATCATGACAATCAAGGCAGAATTTTTCTGCTTCTTTTTTATCTTTGATTGTGTGGAAACGATTATGGATATCGTCATGGGGCAGGGGAGTGGTCGTTTCCTTGGGGGCATTGACGAGAAAGATAAGGATGCCTGCACAGAGAAGGACGAATAGTATGTTGACGACAAGTAAACGAAGATTCTTTTTTCTTGGATTCATTGGCCGTTACAATGTTTAAGGAGAAAGATTAACGGGCCATTTCAGCAGCACTGAAATTGAGCAGCCTGGTGCGAAGAGCAAAAGCAACGCCCTCAGCCAGGAGCGTGGCGATAAATTGACTTTTGCCTAGACGAGTAACCATTTGTCGGTGCCGGCGATGATTGTTAATCATCCGGTGCAAATCTCTGGGAATATAATCAGCATTGGCGATACATCGCGCCACTTCCTCGCCGGAAACAATCGCCGGGTATATTCCTTCGCCGGTAAGGCCTGAGGCAAGTCCGGCGGCATCGCCGATCAGAAAAATGTTATCAAAACGATAGCCGCGATAGTCAAAATTAATATATCCCGCCTCTGCCCTGCCGCTCGAAAGTGCATGACCGGCCTGCCCGCCCCAGACAAGAAGATTCTTTTGTAACTGCTTTGCCTTCATCACCCTGGCGTCAACATATGCACCGATGGAAATTGTCTGCCGGTGCGGGAAAACCCAGGCATAGCCGCCGGCAAAAAAACTGCTGTTAAGATGCCACTCCATGCGTGGATACGAACCTGGAAGTTGATAGTTAATGCCAATCCCCATGGCCCTTACCGGGATACCCAGATGTCTTCTGACCAGAGATGTTGAGCCGTCGGCACCGACCAGGCAACCAAAGCGCTGTTCATCAATTTTTCCGGTACTTTTATCAATAAAAGTGAGACTATGATCGGTAATTGACAAAAGCCGGCAGCCAAGCCGGATTTCCACTCCTGTCTGCCTCGCCTTGTCGGCCATCTGCTGGCCCAGCTTTTGCCGATTGACTGTGGCAATTATCGGCTTGGGTGCTGAGACGCTGAATTTTTGCAATCTGGTGAAAACATGCTGGGTCGGCCACTCTCGTTCCATAAGCTCGATCGGAACTCTTTGTACCAGACCGTTCCACGTCACTCCTCCGGCACAGACTTTTTTGCCGACAATCGCTTTTCGCTCCAAAACCAAGGTCTTCAACCCTTTTTCGGCAGTGATTGCAGCACACGCCAGTCCACCGGGACCAGCACCGACAATAATGACATCGTAGCCCATAAAAAACTATTACAATCTCGTCAAATTCTCAAATCTATGATGGCTAAAGTAAAAAGCCTTATATTCCAAGCGTTTGAATTTCAATAGTATTTCGGCGTACTAAGGTACGTCGTAATACTATTGAAATTCGCGACAACGAAGAAGATGAAGCTTTTTACGATGCCATCATAAAAAAAACCTGCCTGGTGCAATACATGCACCGGCAGGTCGCAGATAAACCCCAGGAACGGTACTTCGCTATCCTTCCAACAACATGGCTTTAAAGTACTCTTTATTTAATCGGGCAATATTTCGAATTGAGATACCCTTGGGACAGACCGCTTCACATTCCTTAAAATTACTGCAGTTCCCAAAACCCTCTTTATCCATCTGGCCAACCATTGCCAGGGCGCGCTCTTTTTGTTCAACCTGTCCCTGCGGCAACAGGCAGAGCTGGGAAATTTTGGCGCTGGTAAAGAGCATCGCCGCCCCATTGGGACAACTGGCGACACAGGCACCACAGCCGATGCACGCCGCCGCATCCATAGCCAGTTCGGCCATGGGAGACGGAATGGGGATGCTGTTACCATCGGGAGTTCCACCGGTATTTACCGACACATAGCCACCCGATTGAATGATACGATCAAGCGCCGAGCGATCGATAAGTAAATCTTTTTTAATGGGGAAAGCTCTCGATCGAAACGGCTCGATGACGATAGTATCGCCACTGGCAAAATGGCGCATATGCAATTGACAAAGAGTGACTTCCTTTTCCGGCCCATGGGCAACGCCATCGACAATTGCTCCGCACATGCCGCAGATCCCTTCTCGACAGTCATGATCAAAGGCAACCGGATCTTTTCCTTCCTTGGTGAGTTTTTCGTTGAGGACGTCAAGCATCTCGAGAAAAGACATTTCGGTACTGATGGAATCGAGAGTATACGTATCTAAATTTCCCAATGCGTCACTATTGGGTTGTCGCCAGATCTTTAGCGTCAGGTTAATGCTGCTCATGATGTCTATACCTTAAGAGTTCAGTTTAAAGTCTCCGCTTGTGCTAAGGAGCCTTACTTATAACTTCTCTGACTGGGAGTTACATATTCAAATGTAAGTTGCTCTTTATGCATGGCCGGCTCAGTATCGTCGCCGAGATGCTCCCAGACGGAAACGTGCGAGTAGTTAGCATCATCCCGTTTTGCTTCATTTTCTTCTGTCTGGCTTTCTTCTCTGAGATGGCAGCCACAGGATTCTCCCCTGGCGAGCGCATCCCGGATCATTATTTCGGCAAATTCGAGGAAATCGGCAACACGACCAGCCCGCTCCAGTGACTGATTAATTTCTCTGGTGGTGCCGGGAATATAGACAGAGTCCCAGAATTTCTTTTTGATACCTGGTAATTCCGCGATGGCTTTCTCCAGATCCTGCTTGTTCCTGGCCATCCCGCAGTTGTCCCACATCAGTTTGCCTAATTCCTTATGAATTTCATCAACGGTATACTTGCCGGCAGGTCCACCGCTGCTGTTTTTGAGAAGCCTGGCAATTCGATTCTCCACCTCACGCTTGGAATCAAGAAAGGTGTTGTCATACTCACTGACTTTTGCGAGCTTGTTGGTGCCAAGATAGTGGGCAACCGAGGTGGCAATGACAAAATATCCATCGGCTAGTCCCTGCATCAGCGCGCTGGCACCAAGTCGGTTAGCGCCGTGGTCGGAAAAATTACATTCGCCAATGGCAAACAGGCCGGGAATGGTGGTCATCAGATCGTAATCCACCCACAGCCCGCCCATGGTATAATGTACGGCTGGGTAGATCATCATCGGTTCAACCATCGGGTTGCTGTCGGTGATCTTTTCGTACATCTGGAACAGGTTGCCGTATTTTTTAAAGATGGTCTCTTTGCCGTCACGCTTAATGGCCTCGGCAAAATCAAGATAGACGGCAAGTCCGGTACTGCCGACGCCTTTTGATAGATCGCACTGCTCTTTGGCGTTTCTTGAGGCAACGTCTCGGGGAACAAGGTTGCCGAAACTGGGGTATTTATTTTCCAGGTAATAATCCCGTTCCGCTTCCGGAATATCGGCAGGTTTACGGGTATCGCCAATCTTTTTCGGCACCCAGACCCGACCGTCATTGCGTAGACTCTCGCTCATCAAGGTAAGCTTTGACTGGTAGTCACCATGCACCGGAATACAGGTTGGGTGGATCTGCACAAAAGAGGGGTTGGCAAAGCCCGCACCTTTTTTATATGCCCTCCAGGCTGCCGTAACATTGGAAGCCATGGCGTTGGTTGATAGAAAATACACATTGCCGTAACCGCCGGTGGCCAATATGACTACATCGGCTGTGTAGCTTTCTATCTCGCCGGTCATGATGTTGCGGGTCGTGATGCCTCTGGCCCGGCCATCGACCACGACGACATCCATCATTTCCCGCCGGGTAAACATCTGCACTCGTCCGGTATGGATCTGCCGTGATAAAGCGCCATAGGCACCTAAGAGTAATTGCTGTCCGGTCTGGCCACGGGCATAAAAGGTCCGTGATACCTGGGCACCGCCAAAAGATCTGTTGGCCAGGGTACCACCGTATTCCCGGGCGAAAGGTACGCCCTGGGCGACGCACTGGTCGATAATCTCCGTACTGACCTCGGCCAGCCGGTGAACATTGGCTTCTCTTGCCCGAAAGTCGCCGCCTTTAATGGTATCGTAAAATAACCGATGTACCGAGTCGCCGTCGTTCTGGTAATTCTTGGCAGCGTTGATCCCGCCTTGGGCCGCAATTGAATGCGCCCGCCGGGGACTATCCTGGATGCAGAAAGTTTTTACCTGGTAGCCCTGCTCGGCAAGGGTTGCCGAGGCGGATGCACCGGCAAGCCCGGTACCGACAACTATCGCACTGTATTTTCTTCTGTTGGCAGGATTGACGAGCTTATTGGAAAAACGGTGATTATTCCATTTTTCTTCAAGAGGGCCGGCAGGTACGCGAGAATTCAGTTCCATATTTTCAAAACCTTGGCTAGTTTCTTTGGATACATTTCCTGTACATCGTAAAGCGACAATTACTCCGTATAGCAGGGCTTTGCCCAGCTGTTAAAATGATGCGCCGAGTCCAGTCATGAAGTAGAAGGCGATGCCGCCAAAAATAAACAGGAAAAAAATGGGAATAATTAGAGAAAGTCGGGCAATAAGTATATTATAGCGCGGATGGTTTAGGCCAAATGTCTGCAGCATGCTCCAAAAGCCATGACTCAGATGGATAGTTAGAGCAACGAAGGCCAGAATATAAAAAAGCGCATAAAAGAAATTACTTAACAGATCCTTGACGGTAACCGAGATAAGTGAATCATGGGGTGCAAAGGTGAAACCGAAGATGTGCACCACCAGAAAAGCCAGGATAAATAAGCCGGTGTATGGCATGGTTGCCGAGGCAAACGAGTTTTTAACCACCCGGGTATACTTGGCATATCTGGAATTGCTCACCTGACGATTTTCATAAAAAAGGTTGAGCCCGACGACAATATGGGCCAGAAAGACAAAGAGCAGAGAAAAACTAAAGACCAGAACAATAAGCGGGTGGCTGTGCAGCTCATCGGCATAACCCTGAAAAACCTCGCTGCTCATAAAGATAGTGGCATTACCTGCCACATGGGTGCAGAGGAATAGAAACAACAGCAAGCCGGATGTTGCCATTAAGAATTTCTTGCCGATTGAGGAAGTTAGGAACTTGACAAACCACATAAGCACACCTTCGGTGAAAATTTGAGTGGATGTAAATTTTTGATAGCCCTGATAATATAGAAAAAAATTAAAAAGAAAAGGAAAAAATTTTATTTTTCCGATGCCACCCGGTGGTTTTTCACATCAGTAGCCTCAGCTGCTCCGGACTACCAAACTAACTCATTAAAATTCCCAGAATACTTTGACTTATGCGATATTCATCAATAATTTTTGACCTGGACGGCACTCTTCTTGATACTCTTTCCGACCTTGCCGAAACCTGCAACGAGGTGCTCACCCGGCACCATTTTCCCACCCACCCATTGCCTGCGTATAAAGGCTTTGTCGGCGATGGATTATACACCCTTGTAGGGAGAATGACCCCTGTCGCTACCCCTAATATAGTTTTACAGGGATGCGCCGCGTTATTTACCGAAATATACAGTCGAAACTGGAAGAGAAAGAGTTGCCTCTATGACGGCATTAATGCTATGTTAGCAGCGCTTAAAGAACAGGGTATGCTGCTGGCAATCTTGTCCAATAAACCGCATGAGTTCGTGACCCTTTGCGTCGATGAATTTTTTCCTAAAGGACTGTTCACCATCGTTTATGGCCAACGCACCGGGTTTGCCAAAAAACCGGATCCAGGCTCGGCACTGGAGATTGTTAAGCGCCTGGGCACTCGGCCGCAAGACACGATGTTTGTCGGCGACTCAGGGGTTGATATGAAGACCGCAAAAGCCGCCGGCATGACTGCCGCCGGAGTGTCCTGGGGGTTTCGCAGTGTTACAGAACTAGCCGATAACAAGGCAGATATAATAGTCCATCATCCTTCGGAGTTAGCACAATATGTCTTATTTTCCACCTGAACTGGCATCCTATATCAAATACTTCGCTCCCCCTGTTGTAGGTGCCTTTATTGGCTATCTCACCAATCGAATAGCCATCAGGATGCTGTTTCGACCTTTAAAAGCATGGAAGATCGGTTCAATGCGGATACCGATGACCCCCGGGGTTATTCCCTCAAAAAGAGAAGAACTGGCTATAAACATGGGTGAAGTGGTCGGCGATCACCTGCTCACCAGTAGAGAAATCGGCAAGGGACTACAACAGGAGGTGTTCCAGAAACATTTGTATACTTTGATAGAGGAAAGAGTGGAAAGATTTCTGCAGAGAGATTTGGGTACCCTCGCCTCAACGATACCGCAGAAATTTAAGATCTATTTTGATCTCGGCACAAAAACGATCCGCTATCAACTTAAAGAACATATCCACGCAGTTATTGCCTCGGAAGAATTTGTCACCACCGTTGATAAGGCCATCGACAATCGACTGGATCTTTTTCTTGAGCAGCCGGTCGAGACAATTATCAGCGGTGCCAATCGAGAAAGGGCCTACCGGTTTCTTGAAGAGGGCATCAACAGAATGTTCGACAGTGAAGCGATGGAGCAATGGGTGGATGATTTTGTCCATCAGAAGGTCTACGGCACCCTGCACCAGGAAAAATCACTTTCCGACATTTTACCGGCTTCTCTGCAGGCGTTGTTTATCACCACCCTGGAAAAACAGGTGCCATCATTCTTGAGTAAAGCCGCTCTTATCGTCAGCGAGCCTGAAGTTCGAGAAAAAATAATTAAAGGCGTGCATGGTGGGGTGGATAATTTTATCAACTCCCTCGGCTCGATGGCCGATATGGTGCGGGGTTTTCTACCGATGGAGACGGTGGAAGAAAAAATCCGCGAATATCTCATCGAAAAAAATGATGCGATCGTCACCTGGCTCCAATCTGAGGAAGTGCAATTGCGGGTGGTGAGTATTATCCGAGAAAAAAGCCGCCAATTTTCGCAAAAACCAATTGTCAACCTGGTAAAAGCAGAGAATGAAGAGGCCATCGAAGAGTTTTGTGCCCAGTGCACTAGGCAGCTGTTGTTGCTGATCCGTTCCGAGGAGGTGAATTCAACGCTGGTCTCCATGCTGAAAACCAACTTTGAAAATCATCTTGATTCCGGAAAGGTGGGTCTGCGACAGGCGCTTCTTGACCTCTTGGGGGAACAATCTATGGGCGCCGGCAAGAACTGGGTAAAAAAGGAAATTCGTGAACTGCTTCAGGCCCAGAAGACGCTGAAAACTATTGACTCCCTGGTTGATTCTCTGATCGAATCGTTACTGCAGAAAAAAATAGGCAAATTGGCCAGACTGGTTCCGGCCGGTGTACGGGAAGGCTGGTCTAGAACCTTGCAGGGCATGGCCTCGACAATGTTGGCAAACGAGGTGCCGGGACTGGTGCAATCCCTGAACATACGCCAGATTGTCACGGAAAGGGTCAATTCCCTGGATATTTTAAAACTGGAAGGACTGCTGCTGTCGATCATGGAGGAACAGTTCAAATATATCAATCTGTTTGGGGCGCTGCTTGGTTTTCTTATCGGTTGTCTGAATCTTGTATTACTATATGGCATTTAAGGTAAATCTATGAACGCAGCATTAATTGGCGTGCTGGTCCATGTGGTGCTCGAGCTGGCACTGATCGTTCGCATATTGACGCGTCCTCATCGCGATCCGGCGTCGCGCATTGCGTGGATAATGGTGATCACCGCCGTGCCAATTATAGGAATGCTGGTTTATCTCCTGCTGGGTGAGACCAACATTGGCCACCGCCGAATTGCCCGCATGAAGGAAATTATCCAGGGAATGCCCGCCGTGACGGCAGTTGAACCGGGTGACGAGGAAAACGCCGAGGCCCACGTGCCCGAACGGTATCAGCATTTATTTCACAGCGGCAAATCGATTAATGGGTTTGAAGCGATCGGAGGCAATTCGGGACGTTTGATGGCCGACTCCAACGCTACCATTGACTCGATGGTGGCAGACATAGATGCAGCTCTGGACCATGTGCATCTACTCTTTTATATCTGGCTTCCCGACAGCAATGGCACAAAGATGGTAGAAGCCCTGAAGCGTGCTGCCTCACGGGGCGTGAAATGCCGCGCTATGGCCGACGATCTCGGTTCACGAACGATGATTCACTCGCAGTACTGGAAGGAAATGCAGGAGGCCGGCGTTCGCGTCGCCCGAGCATTACCCATCAAAAATCCACTGCTGCAGGCCTTGTTTGGACGAATTGATTTGCGAAATCATCGTAAGATTTTGGTGATCGATGGGCGGATCAGTTATTGCGGCAGCCAGAACTGCGCTGACCCGGAGTTCCTGGTCAAGGCTAAATTCGCGCCGTGGGTGGACGCCGTGATTCGCTTTGAAGGACCTATAGTCCGACAGAATCAGTATCTGTTTGCCGGCGACTGGATGAGTTACGCCGGCGAGAATATCAATCCACTACTGCACTTGCCGATCAGCGCGTCTCAGACCGGGTTTCCAGCCCAAGTCATCGGCACCGGCCCCACTGTGCGTTTCTCGGCCATGCCGGAGATATTTGAGTCACTGTTCCATGCTGCCCGCGAAGAACTTGTGATATCCACACCGTATTATGTGCCGGACGAGTCCATGCAAAATGCGCTTTGTGCAGCTGCTTGGCGAGGTGTCAAAACGACCATCGTCTTTCCGGCAAATAACGATTCGTGGATTGTCGGTGGTGCCAGCCGTAGTTACTACAGCGATTTGTTGGAGGCGGGTGTTGAAATTTTCGAATACGTCGGTGGATTGTTGCATACGAAGTCACTTACGATGGACAACGAGATTACGTTGATAGGGTCCGCGAATATGGACCGACGCAGTTTTGACTTGAATTACGAAAACAATATTCTGTTTTACGATCCAGACCTGACTGCCGATGTTCGAGCTCGGCAACAGGAGTACATTTCCAAATCGACCCCAGTGACTCAAGAGATGATAGCGTCGTGGTCTTTAACCACCCGGCTTTGGAACAACACCCTCGCAATGCTGGGCCCGCTTTTGTGATGGAGTCGTTCGACAGTGACGAAAAGAAAGGCTGGTTAGATGTTTCGCCTGCCAAAAGTGAATGTTTATTTTGAAATTACTTTTTTTTCTCAAGCTGAAGTCGCAAAGCCTCTGGATCTGTTATCGGCATTTTACAGGCAAAGTCGGAGCAGACATAAGCCGTTGCTTTTCCATCAAGAGGTGTAACTGTTTCCATAAATGGGAGGTTTTTAGCAAGATAGGCCTGGTTTTCGGCGCCATCAGCCAAAAGGACGAAGCGGGCTCTGTCAAAAGTATTATCAACAACTCGCAGAAGTGTTTCGGTATCATCTTTTCCCCTGCTGCCTGCAATCACGACCTGAATGGGATTGGTGTTGATATTTCGCCAGGCGTTGAGCATAAGCGGTAGGGCAGGGGGGTAACGGTTGATCGATCCGCTAAAAGATACCACGAGTTTTTGGGCCATCTGCAACCATTGAGTGTTATTGTGCAGCATTCCAAGGCGTAAGAGATTGTGAACGGCCACAGAGTTTCCGGCAGGCTCGGCACCGTCGTAATCGTTTTTCATCCTTACCTTGATACTGGGGTCGGTCACACTGTCGAAAAAAGAGTCGTCACTTTCATTCCAGAATAATTCAATTTGCCGCTCTGTCAGCTCCGTTGACCATTTGAGCCACTGCGGGTTGTGACTTGTCTGATACAATTGAAGCAGTCCATCTACAAGATACGCGTAGTCAGTAAGTTGCCCTGCAGCACCTGCCTTCTTATTGCGGTAGCGGCGCTGTAAGGTATTGGTCGTGCTGTTGTAAAGATTGGTTTGGACAAATTTTGCCGCAAGCTCTGCTGCTGCCTCGAGTTGCGGTTCTTGCATAATCCTGCTTCCTCTGGCCAGGGCCCCGATCATCATGCCGTTCCAGGCGGTGATGATCTTATCATCAAGATGCGGCCGTTGCCTCTGTGCGCGCTCGTTGTAGAGCACCTCTTTTGAGGTGGCAAGGCTCTTTATGATCTGTTCTGTTGATATGCCAAAACGTTCAGCGACCCTCCCATTGGTTTCAGCCTGGTATAAGATATTTCTGCCGGAAAACTCCTGCATCGGATCACGTTCTACGTTGCCTCCATCTTTTATCCCATATTTCGCTGTAAAGATACCAGCAGCCTCTGCGCCAAGTTTTTTAACTATCTCCTCTTTTGTCCAAAGGTAAAAAGCACCTTCACTCTGTTGACCGGTATTATAGGGATTGTCGCTGTCCGCATCTTCTGCCGAATAAAAACCACCGGCAGAATCCTGCATGTCACGCAAAAGATAAGCGAATATTTCTCTGGCTGTCTCCGCAAAAACTTCATCTTTGCTGATTTGAAAAGCATCCAGATAGGAGTTGGCAAGTTGTGCCTGGTCGTAGAGCATTTTCTCAAAGTGCGGAACAAACCACTTGTCATCGACTGAATATCGATGGAATCCACCGCCGAGATGGTCATACATCCCGCCGGCGGCCATTTTCCGAAGAGTATGTAAAGCCATATGTTTTGCCGTATAATCACCCGTGGCAGTATAGTGTGCAAAGAGAAAGGAGAAAATAACCGGCCTGGGGAATTTTGGTGCCTGACCGAAACCACCATCGACCGGATCGTAACTTTTCCCAATAATATCAATAACTAACTGGAATATATCGTCTTTAATGGCCGCAGGTGCGGTTCCATCTGCGGTTTTGAGTGCTGTGATCATTCTCTTGGCAGAATCCTGCAGGTCGTCCCTTTTTTCAATCCATGCCTTGTGGATCGACGTTAACACATCTTTAAAGCCAGGACGGTTCGAGATGGATGCAGGTGGAAAGTATGTGCCTGTATAAAAGGGGCTGCCGTCAGGCAGGAGAAACACAGATAAAGGCCAACCACCAGAACCCGTCATTGCCTGGGTAGCGGCCATATACATCTGATCGATGTCAGGTCTCTCCTCTCGGTCAACTTTTATGCTGACAAACCATTTATTGAGGAGGATCGCAATTTCAGGATTTTCAAAGGATTCGTGGGCCATCACGTGGCACCAGTGGCAGGTTGAGTAGCCGATGGAGAGAAATATCGGTTTGTCCTCGGTCCGTGCCTTGGCCAAAGCCTTATCCCCCCATGGATACCAGGCAACAGGGTTAAAGGCATGTTGCAGGAGATACGGACTTTGCTCATCAATCAGCCCATTTGCTTTTTCTCCTGCCGCAAGTCTTTTCTGTACCTCGGTTTCGATCAGGTTTTTATTGTTTTCAGGAAAAGAAGAAAATGCCATAAGAGGGAACATACATACGATCAGGCCAATTAAGATTATCCAAAACATTTTTTTCTCCCGGTTAGGCTCGACATGCTGCATGCCGTATATAAAAACAATGTTGTGTCGTTTGAGGGAGAAGTCAATTGTGTGTATAAAAGTGGCAATAATGAATTGAGTGGGCAGAGAGAGCGATGGAGTAACAATTTTCGCCGCTGGGTGGATAGTATGTTATTTTTTTCCTACTGTACGCCGTGCTAAAAATTGTAAACATGCGCACGGTGTTGGGCATTGTAATTATATAGAAATAACAGTATACTAATCACTATTTCTTCGCGATGCGATGCATTGTTCACGCATTTATCCAGATTGTGCTTTTTGAGACAGGAGAAAAGAATCTACAGTACAGGATTATTCAGGATATATCTATTATGACATAAGGTTTGCTTTACATTCTATGGTCTATGTTGAGTTCATCTATATCTTCACCATAAAGGAGTAACCATGCAGACGAAACAGATTGATCCGACCCCTGAGGCTTATTCTTATCCACTCCTTATCAAGAATTTATTGCTCACCCCGTTAAGCTATTATCCAGATCAGAAGATCATCTACCGGGATCAACGGGAATTCACCTATAGCCAGTTCGGCAGAAGGGTGGCGCAACTTGCACACGCCCTGATTGCTCTCGGCGTCAAACGGGGCGATACGGTGGCGGTAATGGACTGGGACTCACATCGCTACCTCGAATGCTATTTTGCCATACCAATGATCGGGGCGATTCTGCATACGGTCAACGTCCGACTGTCAAGCGAACAGCTGCTGTACACCATCAACCATGCCGAAGACGATGTCCTGCTGGTCAACACTGAATTTGTACCGATGCTCGAAGCCATCAAAGATAAGCTGCTGAGTGTGCGAGAGATTGTTCTTTTGTCGGAAACAGGTGAAAAGCCGGCGACCAGCCTGGTGCTCAACGGAGAGTATGAGGCAATGCTGCAGCAGCAACCCGAATCCTACGATTTCCCAAGTTTTGATGAAAACAGCATTGCGACAACTTTTTACACCACCGGCACCACCGGCCTGCCTAAGGGCGTGTTCTTCAGCCATCGGCAGCTGGTGCTCCACACCTATGGGGTGCTCTCCGCCCTCGCCGGCTTTGAACCTAAGTCTCGACTGAGTTCTGACGATGTTTATATGCCGATTACGCCGATGTTTCATGTCCACGCGTGGGGAATGCCGTATCTCATGACCCTGCTTGGGGCCAAACAAGTCTATCCGGGAAAATATGATCCCGCTTCTCTCTTAAAATTTGTGAGCCAGTATAAGGTGACCTTTTCCCATTGTGTGCCGACAATCCTCCATATGCTGCTCTCTCATCCAGCCGCGGCAGGCAGTGATCTGACCAATTGGAAGGTTATTATCGGCGGCTCCGCCCTGTCCCGAGGTTTGTGCAAACAGGCCCTTGGCCACGGCATCAATGTCTTCACCGGCTATGGCATGTCGGAAACCTGTCCCATTCTCACCCTAGCCAACTTTAAACCGCATATGCTGCAATGGCCGGAGGATGAACAGATGACTATCAGGTGTCGGACAGGTTTGCCTATCAGTAACGTTGATCTCAAACTGGTTGATCCGGATGGACAATCGGTTCCCCATGACGGCAGATCGACAGGGGAGGTAGTGGTTCGCTCGCCATGGCTGACGCAGGGCTATTTAAAAGACGAAGAAAAGAGCAGGGAGCTCTGGGAGGGTGGTTGGCTGCACACCGGTGATATTGGTTATATTGATAAAGAGGGCTATCTGCAGATTACCGATCGATTAAAGGATGTGATCAAGACCGGTGGGGAATGGATCTCATCGCTTGAACTCGAAGATATAATCAGTCAGCATCCGGGAGTCAGCGAAGTGGCGGTAATCGGTATAAAAGATCGCAAATGGGGCGAACGGCCGATGGCTCTGGTGGTCCCCAAGCAGGTGACGGAGAAACCTCTGACTGCAGATGATATCAGGGCTACAGTCCAACTCGCCATTGATAAAGGCATCCTGCCTAAATATGGTATGCCGGAAACCATAACCCTGGTAGAGCAGATTGCCAAAACGAGTGTCGGAAAACTCAACAAAAAACAGATGCGCCACGATTTTGGCAATATACAGTAAAAATTCTTTCTTACAATCGATTAAGGGGGCACACATGTGTGTGCCCTTTTTTCGTAGATGCTCACCGAGCGACTTCTCATTCAGAGGCTACCTGGCCTTTCCTGGTTTTACATGTCCTCCAGCTTATTGCCATGATCGTCCTTTTCCTTTCTTGGAATTCCCCGCGCTTATGGGGTCAGGATGGGTTTCGAGCGTTACCGGTGCGGGTGTTCTTTGTTGAACAGATTCTGGTACTTACCCAAGCCCGACGCAACAAGCTGATCTACGGAAATGAACCGTAAGGCAGCAGAATTGATGCAATAACGCAAACCCGTCGGGGAAGGTCCGTCGTTGAAGACATGACCGAGGTGGGAGTTTCCCAACCTGCTGCGAACCTCGGTTCTGACCGAGAAGAGCTTTCTGTCTTCGTGTTCGACAATATTGGTTTGGTCCACAGGCCTTACGAAACTAGGCCAGCCGGTGCCTGAATCATATTTATCGGTCGAACTAAAGAGCGCTTCCCCGGAGACTATATCGACATACAGGCCGGGTTTCTTGTTGTCCCAGTAAGCGTTCTTGAATGGCGGTTCCGTACCTCCCTCCTGGGTCACCTGGTATTGCAGCGCCGTCAGCTTCGTTTTCAGATCCAATGCTTGTCGCACGCTGGCCGAAAGGTCAAGATTAACACCGTTCCAGGTCTTTTCCAGGAAATTATCTCGGCCGGACCGTGACCGGTAATAATGGTAGCGTATCGGATTTTTTTTATAATAATCCTGATGGTATTCTTCCGCCTCCCAGAATTTCGGTGCATCGAGGACCTGGGTTACAATGGGCTGTTTAAAGACCCCACTTGAGGTCAATTTTTTCTTCGATTCCTCAGCCAGCCGCCGTTGTTCATCATTATAGACAAAGATCGCCGAGATATATGAATGTCCCCTGTCGACGAACTGACCGCCGGCATCGGTCGGATCGATCTGGTGCCAGAAGGTATTCAGCAGCCTGCCGTAAGAGATCTTTTGCGGATCGTAGAGGATATGAACCACCTCAATATGACCTCCTTGTCCATAGGTATGGTACGTCGGATTTTCGCTGGTGCCGCCGGCATAACCGGACTTGACTGAAATCACTCCGTCCAGTACCTCAAACGGCTTAGTCATACACCAGAAACATCCACCCGCGAAAAGAGCCTGCCCGTACTTATCCGAGGTTATGTTCCCCTTGCCATCCATCCCGGTCGTGGATGTCTGCGATAAAACCGGTACTATGCCGGGCATGCTCAACAACAATATCGTGGCACCGAGCATCAGAATTTTGGTAAATCTTGTCGTATTCATGCAAACCTCCCTGTTCTTCTAAGAGTTTTGAGTGCTGTGTTTCACACCTTTTTTCTTTCTATCCTGGTCGCCTTTTTCATGTCCTTGGTGTTCATATTTTCCATGCCGGTATCTTCCTCCACGGGCATTTCTTTTTTCATGCCCTGCATCTGGTGGGGATGAACATTCATCCTCGTTGCCTAAACTTTAAGGCGTAAAGGTAAAGAAAAAATAAAGCCGGTGTAAAGATCAGGTAAAGATCAACCAGGGAGCCTTGTTTTGTCGGGGAGGGTAAACCAGACGCAGGTACGACCATCGGTGCTTTCCGCACCAACACGGCCGCCATGGGATTCGATCAGCTCCTTAGTAATGGCCAGGCCAATACCAGCCCCGCCAACATCACGGGAACGGGAACGGTCGGTGCGGAAGAAACGTTCAAAGATGAAGGGCAGATCTTTTTCGGCAATGACTGGACCGCTGTTTAAGAAACGGACTTCGATTTCCTTTCCTTTACGTCGGCAGAAAATTGAAATATCGCCGCCCTTCGTCGTGTATTTGGCACAGTTATCGAGTAGATTGCGCACCGCCTGGAGGAATTTGTCCCGGTCGGCCTGAACCACGTCTGCATCCGGTGGGAAGTTGCAGGATATTCTGATTTGTTTTTCTTGAAACACCGGTTGGTATAAGGGGAGAAGGCCTTCTATCTGCTGCGATATATGCAAGGTCTCACGCTGCAGATGATGTTTGGACGCCTCGGCGCGGACCAGCTGCTGCATGTTATCGACCAGCTTAACAAGGCGCATGGTCTCCTTCTCCAGAAGATTCAGGGTCTCGGGAGAAGGGGGGATGACCTGGTCACTTACCGCCTCCAGATATCCCCGAAGATTGGTCAATGGTGTCCGCAGCTCATGCGCAACATCGGCTACCATATTCTTCCGAAGCTGTTCGATACGTTCAAGGCTGTCGGCCATCTGGTTGAACGACACTCCGAGTTGACCCACCTCGTCGCCGGAGACGACAGATACCCTTGCCTGGTAATTTCCTGCAGCTATGTCGTATGTAATATCGGTCATTTGCAGGAGAGGCTTGAGGACGCGACGGGTTAAAAGATAGCTAAGGACAAAGGCAACGACAAGCGCAGCCAGGCCCGTCCAGACAAGAGAGGTATGAATTGAGGAGAGGAACATCTGGTGAATCTCAGTTGGCGAGATCTCATACTTTTTCATCAGGGCCATGAAATACCCGGCAGCCAGGTGATCTATGGCCAGCCAGACTGCCAGAACGATGACGACAATTACCGGAACAACATTGGTCAGAAGCAGCTTCCAGAGAAGGCGGTCTTTAATTGGAATCACGGGCTTTCCTGGTCAGTGAACGTATAGCCGAAGCCACGGACGGTCAAAATATAGCGGGGCTGTGATGGTTGACTTTCAATCTTCTGTCTCAGGTTGCCAATGTGGACATCGACGACCCGGTCGACGACAATCTCGCCGTGTTGATAAAAGACTTTAAGAAGTTCATTGCGCGAAAAGACCCGGCCCGGTGCCTGCATCAAGGTCTGCAGGAGCTTGAACTCGGAGGCGGTGAGACTCACGGTCTGTCCATCGCAGCGGACCCTGTGCCTTTCCGGATCCATTTCCAGTGCACCGCAAATCATCTTGTCGCTTGTCGCAGCCGAAATTGGATAAGCACGCCGCAGAATCGCCTTGACGCGAGCCACCAGTTCTCGGGGGCTGAAGGGTTTAACCACATAATCATCGGCCCCAAGGGACAAGCCGGTTACCCGGTCGATCTCCTCTTCTCTGGCAGTCAGCATCAGTACCGGTACATTGGAAAAGGTTCTAAGCTGTCGACAGACTTCCCAGCCATCAAGTTTCGGCAGCATGATGTCAAGAATTACGAAGCCGGGGCGCCGCTGTCTGGCTAAGCGTAAGGCGATTTCCCCATCGCCTGCGGTGAGCGTTGCAAAACCTTCCCGCTCAAGATACGTTTTGATCAGAGAGGCGGTGTTGGCATCATCTTCAACTATGAGTATCGGGCCATCACATTTATACATAATCTGCCCTCAGGGCCATCTGTATCGAGGATAATAAGACTGTGCGCTATTCCGACAGCATAATCGACTACCCACGGTTTTATGGTCTCTAGATGAGGGTGATCGTTTTTACTTATCGACTCTCCTTAGAGACTATACATTTGTGACTATATTTCAACTTGCCCATCCCTATAGCTCTTTTCATAGCAGAACAATACACGTTCTGCGCAGCCAAACCGACCTCTACAACGAAGCGGGCGCTATAACCATGATATGAATAACATTCGAACAGCTAATTGCTTCGGATTTCGTGGGCATTGCATAAATATGCGACCGTCATAAAAATCGACGTTCTCAATTGAAGTCGTCGTCTAATCAGCTTTCGCCCGTGGCAAGCTGGCCGCAGGCAGCAGAGATATCGGTGCCGCGGCTGTTTCTGATAAAGACGGTATAGTGGGCATTGATAAGAATATTCTGGAATCTGATCAAACGCTCCCTGGTCGGACTTCTGAAGGGGAGCGCCGGCGATTCATTATAGGGTATTAAGTTGATCTTGCAGGGAATTCCTCTTAATTTACGGGCTAACTCGTAGGCGTCTTTATCTGCATCATTGATACCTTGAAGAATAATATATTCGAACATTATTCTTTTTCTCTTTGGCATAGGGAAATCACGGCAGGCATCGAGCAGCATATCCACCGGGTATCGATTATTGACCGGCATGAGTTGACTGCGCACTCCATCATTTACGGCGTGTAGCGAGATGGCTAGATTCACTGGAGATTTTTCTCCGAACTCCCTGATTTTTGACACTATTCCGCAGGTAGATACGGTGATCTTTCTGGCCGAGATGTCGAGGCCTTTTTGTTCCATGATGATCGACAGGGAGGCGAGCACATGGTCGAGGTTATTCAGGGGTTCACCCATGCCCATATAGACTACATTGGTTACCCGGTCCGGACCGATCAGGCTTTCTTTGGATTCAGCAAGCAAGTAATCGCGGACAGCGCAGACTTGGTTGACTATTTCCGCGGGGGTCAGGTTTCTAATGAAGCCCATGGTGCCGGTGAGACAAAAAGTGCAGCCCATGGCGCAACCCACCTGGGAGGAAATACACAAGGTATTTCTATCCGGCTCAGGGATAAGGACCGATTCGATTATATGACCATCGTCGAGGCGAAAACCAAATTTGACACAGCCATCTTCCGCCTTTTCGATAATCGGATCGGTAAATCTCGAAATAAGGGCGTTTTCCTCCAGCAACTGTCGAAATACTTTGGCCAGATCGGTCATCTGCGAAAATTCGTTAATGCCTGGCCGATACAGCCATCCCATGATCTGCTTGCCTCGAAAAGTTGATTGGCCCAGGCTTTCGGCAAAGAGAATAAGACTTTCCTGGGTCAGGTTCTTGAGGTCGGTTTTGGCGGAGAGGCTTTTTATCATAGCGCCCTCCGATAATCCGGGACTAAAGAGGTGGTACCGTTTAAAGCCATGGCGATGGAGGTGAGAAAAATTTCTTTATCCCGCGGCAATCGGCCGGCAAGGGGCAGATAGCTCGAGGCATGGTTGGCATGAAATTGACATTTGACATTTTGTAAGTGAAAAATAAGCAAATGGAGTTCCTGTAAAATTTCGGAAGGAGAGGGGAGGGCAAAGGCACCTGCCGACACTTCTCGCCCAAGTCTGGTGTTTGCAAGCGGTATCAGGGTCAGAGCGGCAATCTGATGTGGCGCCATTGTATTTAATACTTCAGCGGTATCGATGGCGTGCTGTGCTGATAAGGCGGTACCGCCGAGACCGAGAAGAACAGTCACCGAAAGGAAAAGGCCTGCCGTGGTTATTTTTCTGCCGGCGGCCAGCATCGATGCCGCAGTTTCTCCTTTATTGACCGCGTGTAAAACCCTATCGCAGCCGCTTTCCAAGCCCATATACACCCGGTCAAGGCCCAATGATTTTAAGCTTGCCAGTTGCTCGGTACTCTTAGAGCGTATAGCACGGGCATTGCCATAGAGGGAAACCTTCCGAACCCATGGCAGCTGCCGGCGAATTCTGGCCAAAAGCTCGACCAGCCTGTTCTGAGACAAGATAAGCGCGTCACCGTCGCTCAGAAAGACACGCTTTTGCCTGCGACCATATTTTTGCGCGAACTGCAAGTCGGAGTCTATAGTCTCGAGGGTCTTGAGATGGAAGGGCGTATCTTTATAAATGCCACAGAAAGTACATTTATTATAAGAACATCCAACCGTCACCTGAAGGATGATCGAGTTCGCCTCGCTGGGCGGTCGGATGATATTTCCTATGTAATTCACGGGTACTTTTGGCTGGCAACAATTACGCTACGGGATTTTTCGCCGCAAAATCCTTCATAAACTGCACCAGCTTGACAACTCCCTCAAGAGGAAAAGCATTGTAAATGGAAGCGCGACAGCCGCCGATTGACCGGTGACCTTTGAGACCATTGAGACCGATCGCTGCGGCCTCGGCAATAAATTTTGCCTCAAGCTCCGGGGTCGCAAGATTAAAGGTAACATTCATTAAAGAGCGAGAATCTTTTTCAGCATGGCCGCGGTAATAATTGCCGCTATCTATTGCTCCATAAAGAAGCTCCGCTTTCTCCTGGTTGATTTTTTCCATTGCCGCAAGACCACCCATTTTTCTCAACCATTTCAATACTTCGCCGACGACATATACGGCAAAGCAGGGCGGGGTGTTAAACATCGATCCTTTATCAGCGTGCGTTTTATAACAGAGCATAGTCGGGGTATTGGCCGGTGTCCTGTCAAGCAGATCGTCGCGAATAATGACTATGGTCACCCCTGCAGGGCCAAGATTTTTCTGGGCACCGGCAAAAATAAGCCCGAATCTGGATACATCGATCGGTTTTGACAGAATATCCGAACTCATATCGCTGATAAGCATTTTGTCTGTTTGCGGCAGTTCGGCAAATTCGGTTCCGTAAATGGTGTTATTGGAGACATAGTAAAGATATTCGGCATCGCCTGCGACCGTGTATTCGTTATTCTTTGGCACCCGGTTAAAATTGTCTTTTTCACTGGAGAAGGCGACGTCGACCTCGCCGAAAAGCTGCGCTTCTTTAATGGCTTTTTTCGACCAGGTGCCGGTATTGAGATAGCTCGCTTTTTTGCCCTTAGCCAATAAATTCATCGGGACCATGAAAAACTGGCTGGAAGCGCCGCCTTGCAGAAACAACACCTTGTAGTTATCGGGAATGTGCAACAATTCGCGCAGATTCTTCTCAGCTTCTTCGGCAACAGCCATAAATTCTTTGGAACGATGACTGATTTCGATAAGGCCAATACCGGTTTGTTGAAAATTGACGACATCCCGGCCGGTTTTTTCGAGCACTTCATAAGGAAGGGTTGCCGGTCCGGGACTAAAATTAAATACACGATCAGCCATGCGTATGTCTCCTCTGGTTAGTTTTAAAATAAAATGATATCCCCATCGCAAATCTTATGTAATTGAGCAAATCTGCCAAATACCGTGCGGGCAAAAGGATATTATTGAGTTGAACATTGCCGGATTGCTTCATATAAGACGATCCCGGCAGTCATGGCAAGGTTCAAACTGCGGATATTGGGGTTTTGCATCGGCAGGGTATAGCATCTATCCCGATACAATCGCAGGATATCTTCGGGTAATCCTTTTGTCTCCTTACCGAAAATCATAAAACAGCCCGGGATAAACTGGGCGGAACTGTATACGGATCGAACTTTGGTCGTAAAGAAAAAGAGATCGAGTTCACTCTGGGCCGCAAGAAACGTATCGAAATTCTGCCAGTGCTCTATCTCGACATGCTGCCAATAATCAAGCCCGGCTCGTTTAAGATGTTTATCATCGGTTGAGAATCCAAGGGGATGCACCAAGTGCAGCACAGAATTGGTTGCGCCGCACAGCCTGGCGATGGAGCCGGTATTCGGCGGAATTTCAGGCTCCACCAGCACTATATTAAATGGACGGCTTATAGACATATCGAAAAGAAAACTGAAAGAATTAGGGAATAAAGTTTATACTCATTGTGCTGCTTGAAAACAACGAAAAACAAGCAGGGCGATAGCAGCAAAGCCATAAAAAGTTGCATTTTTATGACAACCGGATATTTTTTATTTTTTTGTCGGAAATCTCTACCAACTGAAGCAGGGGATAGCATAGTGCGTGATGTCGACGATAGCCGAGCACGGGATGGACGCTTGACAGTCATTTTGTGCCTGCTGTTCGGTTTGTTATTATCTGATTTTGCAAAAGGCTACGACAGGTCTTTTGCTGCGCCAGGCCAATTCTCCGGTGGATGCCGACAACTCCGTTATCTCCCGCCGGATAATCTTACAATCGACGGCTGTTCGTCGACGGGAAAAGTGAACGCGAAGGTATCTGCCCGCTGCAGTCCATTTTTATTTACGGCAATGCCGATTAATGAAGCAGACAAGGAAATGCTGATGACCGTTGACGGCATTGGTCCGACACTGGCGGATGATATCCTTGCCTATCGCCTGCGGCATGGTCCTTTTGGCAGTGGAAGAGATTTGCTTAATATGCCGGGAATAGGTCCCAAGCGGGAGAAAAAATTTGCTGCGGCATTTAGGTTTGCAGAGGCACAGTGATACTTGAACGAATTGAACAGCCATGCCTGGTGCTGGTTGGACCTACGGCTATCGGTAAAACTGAACTATCGCTGACCCTGGCTCGTCGTTTCGGTTGCGAAATTGTCAGTGTCGACTCCATGCAGGTTTACCGTCACATGGACATCGGTACGGCCAAGGCTTCTCTTAAGGAACAAGCGGAGATCCCTCACCATTTGATCGATATCGTTGATCCCGATACCGCCTATGATGCCGCCTGTTTTGCCCGAGATGGCCTGCAGGCAGTTCGACAGATTCATGCCAGAGGTAAAATACCCCTGCTCACTGGTGGAACCGGGCTCTATCTGCGTGCATTGTTTGAGGGGATTTTCCCCGGCGTCCCCGTAGATGAAGCTCTCAGGCAGCAGCTCAGACAACGCTTGCTCGATGAAGGTGTATCTAAGTTACATGAAGAATTAAAACTATGTGACCGTTATTCGGCGTTAAAAATTCATCCAAACGATGCGCAACGACTGCTGCGGGCTCTGGAAATTTTTTATATTTCCGGAATCCCCTGGTCGGAACATATCAGGCGTCATAAGAATCAGGCCGGAACCCTTTTCACCCATGTCCTGCAATTAGGATTAACCACAGAACGGGAAATTCTCTACCAGCGTATAAACAAGAGAAGCGATATCATGCTTGACTCAGGATTGGAAAAAGAGGTGCGCCACCTGTTGGCCATGGGTTACGATAAAAGTTTAAAGTCCCTTGGCTCCATTGGTTATCGCCATATGATCAACTATATAGATGGGGTCTGGAGCAGGGAAGAAACAAGGCGTCTCCTGGCAAGAGACACCAGGAGGTACGCCAAAAGGCAATACACCTGGTTTTCCACTCTTCCGGATTTGCAGTGGTTTGATGTCAATGACCAGCAAAAAATTATTTCTACTACCGATGCCTGGCTTGGTAAATTTTCTTACAACGAAGAATGAAGAGTAAAAACCTGAATCCTGCCAACACTAAAATACCCCCAATTCCGCCGATTTATGTCGAATTCCTCAAATCACGGGGTATAGCAGGAGACGAAGCGGCGTATCGATTTCTCTATCCGAGCCTAGCCGATCTCCCAAAACCGGAAGGCATGCTCAATCTTCCGGCGGCGGCGCGACTGGCCGTTGAATATATTGTCGCCGGGAAACAAATAATGATCTGGGGCGATTATGATGTGGACGGAACCACAGGGACAGCGCTGCTGGTCAATTTTTTCAAGGAACTGGGAACACGGGTCCGCTGGCATATACCTGATCGAATCGACGAGGGATACGGTCTGAATAGCGACTGGTTTACCGACAAGAAGAATATATCTCTGCCCGAGGACTTTTTACTGATTACCGTCGATTGTGGCATTTCGAACGCACAGCAAATCGAAATAATAAAACAAATCGGCGGCACCGTTATCGTCACCGATCATCATAGTCTGGCGGATGAAAAAATTCCTGACTGCCTGGTACTCAATCCATCGCAGCCCTCATGCGGCTTTCACAAGCAGCACCTCGCCGGCGTCGGCGTGGCGTTTTACCTTGCGGCGGGTATTCGCGCCGAGCTCTGCAGAGTTGCCGTCAGCAAAGGCTCGGGTATTGACACCAGCCGACTGAACTTGAAAAAATATCTTGCCTTTGTTGCTCTTGGCACCATTGCCGATGTGGTCACTCTTACACCGACTAATCGAATTCTGGTCAGGGCAGGTCTTGAAGCGTTTCGCGGAGTACCTTTTATCGGTCTTACGGAACTGCTGTTGTCCTGTGAGATTGACGGGGGAAACATAACATCTGAAGATATAGGCTATCTTGTCGGTCCGAAAATAAATGCCGCCGGGAGACTGGGGAAAAGTAAAACCGCCGTTGAACTTCTTACCACATCTGAGCCCAAGAAGGCCAGGTCTTTGGCGCAGGTGTTGACGGAACTCAACGAACAAAGGAAAAGAATAAGCAGCGAAAACCTAGAAAAAGCATTATCATCTATGAATATTTCACTGATTCAGCAGAACAAAAGCATTATCGTTAAAGGGGAATTGCATCAGGGAGTTGCCGGTATAGTTGCATCCAGACTGGTTGATATGTTTGGCTTACCGGCCATTGTCTTTGCCAAAAAAAGCGATGGAGCCGGCGGGGTAGTTTTCGTTGGTTCAGCGCGATCCATTACCGGCATCGATATTGTCGGGTTATTAGCCGCCTGTTCACCATGGATCGAGCGGTTTGGTGGCCATGAAATGGCGGCGGGGCTGGCCGTACGTGCCGATATGATTGATCAGTTTACCGCGCATTTTACAGCCATTGCGGCAAAAGCAATGGGCGAAAGACAGCTTATTCCGAAAAAACGATTTGACATCAGTTGTCCATCGGAAGTAGTTATGGGTAAGGCGCATCTGGATTGCCTACAACTGCTCGAACCCTTTGGTCCCGGTAACCTTCGTCCGGTTTTTCAGGACACTGAAGCGACGATTCTTGATAGCCGAACGGTTGGCAAAGACTCTGAACATCTTCAGGTAACTGTTCGCGGTAAATATACAAGCCTGAAAGGCATAGGCTTTCGACTCGGCAGTCTCATAGACGACATCCAGAGACAACCCACAAGAACGATGCTCTATACGCCGACCATGAATAGATATCGGGGGAACATCAGCTGGCAGATAAGAGTTATTGATATTTGACAGGCTTTGTTCCATCAGAATTAAAAAATGGATCACAAAATCGACTTTGTAATGAATTTCGCCATTGGCAGAAAGCAATAAGAATTTCATAAACAGTCAACCATTTTCTAATTCCGTCTCACATCAAAGGACGAATGGTCCTCCGAAGTGGGATGTTCCTTGTTCTTTTCATTCTTAAAGTAATTTCGCAAGTTTCACTCCAGACGACAGGACCTAAAAGAACCTTCGATTGACAGCAGGTGTCCTGATATACTGGATTTAAAATATCACAACGTACTGTTATTATGATTTATAATTTTAACTATACATAATATACATTATGCGACATTTGAAACTTAGAGATTTTGGCCGTTTTTTGATCAATAATTGGTTCATCTTTGGTTTGTTTATTAAGACAAAAATGCTATAGATAAGCTCGATTTGCGCTCATTTTTGAAGTCTGCCGCACGATTTCTCTAACTATTCGTTTTAAAACAATTATTTTCCATTATGTTATTTTCAACGTCTTACGGAGAGTTCTATGTCCCGTGAAATATATCAAGAGCCTTTAGTCAGTCGTTACACCAGTCTGGAAATCCAGCAGCTTTTTTCGGAGAAAACCAAATTCACCACATGGCGTAAATGCTGGCTGGCCCTTGCTGAGGCTGAATTTGAACTGGGCTTGACTGATATCATCAGTGAAGAAATGTTGCATGAGATGCGTGCTAATATCAGCAATATTGATTTTGAGCTGGCTGCCCAAAAAGAAAAAGAAATACGCCATGATGTCATGGCTCATGTGTATGAATTCGGCTGCAAGTGTCCAAAAGCAGCCGGAATAATTCATCTGGGCGCGACATCGCAGTTCGTGGTCTGCAATACCGATCTGATTCTGCAACGGACCGCCATGCAGCTTATTCGCTCTTCACTCCTGCAGGTCATTTATAATCTTACGCAATTTTGCAACCGGTATAAAGCCTTGCCGACCCTTGGTTTTACTCATTACCAACCGGCTCAACCGACAACTGTCGGTAAACGCAATACCTTGTATCTCCAAGATCTTATTATGGATCTGGAATATATTGATATGTATCTTGGGCAAATAAAAGCGCGTGGAGCCAAGGGTACTGTGGGAACGCAAGCCACTTTTCTCGAACTATTCAAAGGCGATCATCAAAAGGTGCGCCAACTCGACAAGCTGGTTGCCGAAAAACTTGGTTTTAAGGAAGTTTTTGCGGTTACCGGGCAAACGTACACGCGAAAACTCGACATGAAGCTGGCGGAAACGCTGGCTGGGATCGGTGCAACCGCACATAAATTCGCGGTTGATCTGCGCTTATTGTCCAATCTGAAGATGCAGGAAGAACCTTTTGAAAAAAAACAGACCGGTTCTTCGGCCATGGCCTATAAAAGAAATCCCATGCGTTCTGAACGGCTTACCGGTTTGGCTCGCAAGTTGATGACTTTGCCTCTGGATTTTTCCGCGACCTTCAGCAATCAGTGGTTTGAACGGACCCTCGATGATTCTGCCATCAGGAGAATGGATATCCCGCAATGCTTTTTACTTGCTGATGCTATCTTGAAGTTATTTATTAATATTAGTTCTGATATGGTCGTTTTTCCAGAACAAATCAAAAGACATCTTGTCGCCGAGCTGCCATTTATGGCGACGGAAAAAATTCTGATGGAGGCGGTAAAAAAAGGTCAAAGCCGTCAGGAGATGCATGAAATAGTGAAGGAACACTCTCTGGCAGCCGGCAAAGTGGTCAAGGAACTTGGCAAGGGCAACGATCTCCTGGTGCGCCTGGCTGCTGATGATCGAATCCCCTTCTCTTTGCCGGATCTCGAGGCGGTGGTCAGTGATTATTCTGAATTTACCGGTCGTGCCAAAGAACAAACAGAAGAATTCCTGGCGGAAGTTGTTCAGCCATTGCTTATGAAAAACAGTGACCAAATGCGCCAGATCGACGCTTCGCTCGCTGTATAAAAAACAAAAAATATGCAAAAGACCCTCAGTAAAATCTATCTGCGCATATCGCCGAACAGATTTCATTATCTGAAATTTATTCTTGAGGGATATGATAACCTGGCGATCCTGTCAAGTTTTGAGAAGACCAGCGGCATTGTTGTCCTCAGGTATCCGCCAGAGATGGCTGAAGATCTGTTTGGTCTTCTGGCAAGTATTGCCGGTTATCTGGCCAACCAAAATAAAGTTCTGCTTGAGGGTCAAAAATAACGAGAAATGGAACACAAATCATTTTTTATCAAGACGTTCGGCTGCCAGATGAACGAGAGAGATTCAGAAATCATGGCCCAATCCCTGGCTGATTTTGGCTATATTGAAGGAATGGACATATTGACAGCCGACCTGGTGATCCTCAATACCTGCTCTATTCGAGCCAAGGCCGAACAAAAAGTTATGTCCCTGCTGGGGTATTTACGAAAAATAAAACAAAAGCGACCGGAGATGAAAATATGCGTCGCCGGTTGTGTCGCGCAGCAGGAAGGTATTCGTATAATAGAAAGAATGCCCCATGTAAATCTGGTTATCGGCACCCAGAATATCTATGAGGTGGGTTCGCTGTTGGCAAAAAGTAATTGCGCAGGGAGTCAGGTAGTCACCGAGCTGAAAAATGACTACGATATCCCCCGTTTTCTCCCTGAAATCAATCAGTTGAATCCTCTCACTCCGGTTGCCTCACCTGCTTCTGTCCGGCCATTTAGAAAATTTGTCACCATCATGCAGGGATGCAATAATTATTGTACCTATTGTGTGGTTCCCTACACCAGAGGCCGAGAAATATCACGTAAAGTCAAAGATATAGTTGACGAAGTTAAAGTCTTGGTTGATTCTGGAGTAAAGGAAATCACCCTGCTTGGTCAAAATGTTAACTCCTATGGTAAAACCAACCGGGTAGATCCCGTTAATGAAAGGTATGATTTTGCCGACCTGCTTCAAGTAGTTTCTGAGATTGACGGCCTTACTCGATTGCGATTTACTACTTCAAACCCAAAAGATCTTACTGATCAGCTTATGCAATGTTTTCGTGATATCAAGATTCTTTGTCCGCAGTTTCATCTGCCGGTACAGGCTGGATCGGATAGTATCCTGGAGAGGATGAATCGTAAATATACCGTCGCCCAATATCTGGATAAAGTTAACAAACTACATCAATATTGCCCGGAAATTGCTCTTACTACCGATATTATCGTCGGCTTTCCCGGAGAGACTGATGCCGATTTTTCCGGCACAATGGAACTGTTGGAAACGGTTCGTTTTCACGGCTCGTTTTCCTTTAAATATTCCGATCGGCCCGGCACCAGGGCCAGCCAATTTAAAGAAAAAGTTGATGAGCAGGTTAAATCGGAGCGCTTAGCCCGTTTTCAGAAAAGGCAAGACGAGATCAGTATGGCGCGAAACAGGGAATATGTCGGCACAGTGCGTAAGGTGATGATTGAGGAAGTCGGCACCGATACTTCTAAAGGACGAACAGAAACCAACCATATAGTTCATTTTACCGCAGCCCTTCCCTTTGCGCCGGGTGATATTATTCCGGCGAAGATATTCTTCGCCGGGCAACATTCGCTCCAGGGTAAGGTAGAAAACTGATATTTCAGCCGGATTTGCATACCACACCTCGGTCCCATGGGGCCCGTGGGAACCAAATGCTACTCGTTCCTCCCCTCTTCCTCCTCGCTATTTTCTTGGTTCCCATGCGTCGCATTGGAGCCGGACAGATCAAAACCGGGCAAAGGGAGATTCTGTTTGGCCGGTTCGATTTTTTCACCGGTGGAACGAGAAACCCTTCGGACCACTCGATTTGACACCCTTTTGCCTTTGGCGGATGGATTTTTAATAAGATAGTCGTCAAAGGCTATTTCCAGACTGTTGATCCTTGCCCTGGACGAAGGCATCAGGTTGATTTTAGCAAAATTATTCTCCCCGAAGCTGAGGAGGAGGATTCTCGATCTTTTGTGTTCCGGAAAAAGACGGTACTCTTTTTCTAAGATAAAGCTCGGTGTCGCAAAGCGTTTGACATAGGCGAAGTTTTCCGCGCCATCCCGATAGATGATATTGAAGACCGTGTCTTTTTCTACTATGCCGAACCACTCAAGCTCCTGCCCGACATACAGTTTCTCGGTGACCGGGATAACTTTATAGAGCCCATTGCTAAAAATAAGCAGCAATCGATCGTATTCGGAGCAGGTCACGCTCAGATCTTCCTTGGGATCTTCCTCCTCTTTAATCTGAGTGCCCATAAAACCGGATTTACGGTGATACAAAACGGTGAGATTGGACAGCGCAACTTTACGAAAACTTACCTCTGAGAAGCTGGTAATTTCAGTCAGCCGTGGGTACTGGTGAGCGTATTTTTTGAGCAATTTATCGAGAAAATTGAGGGTAAAGACGACCATATCCTTCAGCGAGTTACGAAGATCTTTCATATCCTTGCGTATTTCGTTGATTTCCTTCTGCTGCTTGTTGATATCAAAGCGCGAGATCCGCTTTATCCGTATCTCCAGCAGCCGTTCAATATCCTCTTTGGTCACCGGTCGAATAAGCTGATCTTTATAGGCAACCAGAGAATTCTCGACACTCTGCAGGACCGCCTTGTAGCTGGTTTCCTCTTCAATGTTTTTATACAGCCTTTCCTCAATAAAGATCTGCTCGAGCAGCTTGGCGTGCAGCTTATCTTCATTTCTCGCCAGATCAATTTCTAACTCTCGCTGCAGATCCGCCTGTAATTTTATGGTATTCGACCTGAGAACCTCGCTTACCGTGCTTGTCTCCGGAGTTATCCCGTTGATAAGCGTCAGGTTTGGGGTAATCGGGACTTCGCAGTCGGTAAAGGCAAAAAGGGCCTTGATCGTTTCCTTGGCATACACTCCCCTCGCCAGCTTGATCTCTATTTCAACCTCTTCCGCGGTGTAATCGTTAATAGAGATAATCTTAATTTTATTGGCTTTGGCAGCTTTCTCGATCGAGTCGGTCAGGGATTGGGTGGTGGTAGTATAGGGAATCTCCTTGATGACGATTGTTTTCTCATTGAGCTCTTCAATGCGTGCACGACAGCGAATTTTTCCATTGCCGTCTTCATAGTTAGTGACATCGACCAGCCCCTTCTGCGGAAAATCAGGGTAGAGAACAAATTCTTCCCCGCGCAGGATCTTTTTCTGCGCCTCTAAGAGTTCACCGAAATTATGCGGCAAAATCTTGGTCGCCATGCCGACTGCGATGCCCTCTGCGCCCATAAGCAACAACAGGGGGATTTTTGCCGGCAAGGTGACCGGTTCGAGCATCCTGCCGTCGTAGGATTCAACAAATTCGGTAAGATCTTTATTAAACAGAATTTCTTTGGCCAGCGGTGACAGTCGACACTCGATATATCGCGCCGCCGAAGCCCTGTCGCCGGTATAAATATTACCGAAATTCCCCTGTCGTTCGATCAGATAGCCTTTGTTGGCGAGATTGACGAGAGCGGCAAAGATCGACTGATCCCCATGGGGATGCAGCTTCATCGTTTCGCCAACCAGGTTGGCTACTTTATGAAATCGGCCATCCTCCATATTGAAAAGCGTCTGCAGGATACGCCGCTGTACCGGCTTCAGCCCGTCTTCAACGGAAGGGATGGCTCTTTCGCGAATAACATATGAGGTATATTCAAGAAAATTCTTGTCGAACAACTGGTGGAGTTTTCCGAGATTTGTATCCATGGGCCTTACGAAAGTATCAATTTTCAATTACTACCAGGTGTTCCATAATATACTGACGACGCATCGGCGTATTTTTGCCCATATAGAAAGAAAGGACTTTGGCAACTTCACTGACAGAGTCTAAAGTAACGCTCTTTAAACGGATACCTTCGCCAATAAACTGCTTGAATTCCTTGGGTGAAATCTCACCCAAACCTTTAAAACGGGTGGTTTCCACGACCGAGCTTTTATTGCCTGGCCCACTGAGCTTTTTGGTGGCGGCTATTTTCTCTTTTTCGGAGTAACAGTAGATTGTTTCCTGTTTGTTTCTGACTCGAAAGATCGGCGTTTCCAGAATAAAAATATAGCCGAGCTTGACGAGGGGTTCAAAGTAGTGCAGAAAAAAAGTGAGCAGTAGGTTTCTGATATGCAGGCCATCGACATCGGCATCAGTTGCCAGGATAACCTTGTCGAACCGGACATCGGAGATTGATTCCTCGATGTTGAGGGCGCGCATCAGGGCGTACATCTCCTCGTTTTTATAGAGTGTGGTCATTTTCTGACCAAAGACGTTCAGAGGTTTTCCCTTCAAGGAGAAGACCGCCTGGGTAAATGGGTCCCGGGAGGAGATTATAGAACCGGCCGCCGATTGTCCTTCGGTGATAAACACCATATTTTCCTGGCCTTCCGGGGAAGGTCTGGTTCTTGACGGATGGTGCTTGCAGTCTTTTAACTGGTCAATTTTAAAAGTTATTTTTTTGGCATTCGCCCGGGCTTCGGTACGAACGCTTTGCAGCTCCTTGCGTACTTTTTCGTTGCGAAGGATTTTGTCAATCAACATCTGGGCCGATTCAGTATCTTTATAAAGAGCACTGGAGACGGCGTCTTTGACTCGATTGACGATCCACGACCGGACTTCGGTGTTACCCAGTTTGTTTTTCGTCTGGGATTCAAAAACAGGGTCTTTTATCTTGACAGCCAGCGTGCCGACGATACCATCCCGAACATCGGTATTAACGAATTTCTTGCCGGAAAATTCATTAATGCCTTTCAAAATCCCTTCTCGAAAAGCGGACAGATGCGTGCCGCCCTCGTTGGTATAGGTGCCGTTGACAAAGGTGTAGTAACAATCGCTGAAGGAGTCCGTATGGGAAAAGGCGAATTCAAGCGTGGCGTCGCGGTGATAAATCGGCGGATATAAAGCAGAGCCGTCGAGTTCCTTGTCCAGCAAGTCGAGCAGCCCTCGCGCTGAAAAAAACAGTTTTTTATCGAGATATATCTTCAAGCCCGCATTGAGATAGGCATATCGCCACAATCGATTCTCGACAAAAGAGAGGTCAAAGGTAAACTCCGGGAACATTTCTTTGGATGGAGAGAAATCTATCCGAGTGCCGTTTTTCTCGTCCGTAACGCCCTCTTGCTGCTCTATGAGCTTGCCGCTATGGAATAATGCCGAAGAAAATTTCCCCTCACGATAAGAAGTTACAGTGAATACATCAGAAAGAGCATTAACAGCTTTGGTGCCGACTCCGTTCAGTCCTACCGAAAATTGAAAAACATCGGTGTTATATTTGGCTCCCGTGTTGATGGTCGAGACACAATCCACTATCTTGCCCAAAGGAATTCCCCGGCCAAAATCACGCACCTGCACCGAACCGTCTTCATAAATAAAAATATTGATTCTCTTGCCTGCCCCCATGATGAATTCGTCAACGGCATTATCGACCACTTCCTTGAGCAGAATATAGATGCCATCGTTAGGGTTTGAGCCATCCCCCAGTCGACCGATATACATACCAGGACGCTTTCTGATATGCTCCAGAGAACTGAGAGTTTTTATCTTACTTTCATCGTAAGTATGCGTAGATACGTTCATTATTGGGGAACCTATGACCTTCTGAGAAATTGATGATAACAAGGTATATTATTGTATTTGAGGGGAATGCGCAACAGGGATAAACAGGCTCGCCGGACAAGAATTATCCGGCGGCGGCTACATCATGCGGATACGTTCACAGTCTGGACAGATCCAGGTTGGGCCATTGCTGATGCCCCATTTGTTATCTTCAAAACAATCTTTACAGATCATGAAGCCACACGGACAACTCCAACAGAACTCCTTCTTTTCGTTGCAGCAGTGACAGATATATTCACCCAGTTTCTTTTTCCGGTACCCGCCTTGCCTTTGCCGCTGGCTCATTGCCGCACTTCCCCGTGGACCCACTGGGCATATTCGGGGCTAGCATGGTCGATCTCCTGGGCAATGAGTTCCGGCAGTTCATAGGGATGTTCCTGCTGCACAAGTGCCTTGACTTTTTCGGTGCACGCTGGAGTCGTTTTCAAGCTTAAGGAAAACTCCGTTGCCGAGGTTATCACCTCTTTCCACCGGTAGAGACTGGTGATCGGCCCTGATATCTGGGCGCAGGCAATCAGCTTGCCCTCAAGAAGCAACTCAGCAATCCGCTCTGCATCGGCTTTGCTCTCAAGAGTAGTTGAGATGATTATAATTTTTTCCATAGCGGGTTATGGTTAGCTAATTTCTTGACATTATATGTTTTTGTTAGTTTTTTCAACATCTCATAAAAAGAGAAAGCAGGTCAACACAGGAGAACTCTTTTCTTTTATTACCTATTATAATATCTTATCCAGCAAAGAAAATCATTCGCTGCAATTTCTTCTCTTAAAAGGTGAACTATGTATCTGGTGGTTGATATTGGCAACTCGCATACCGTGACCGGTATGTACGAAGACAATAAACTTGTCGGCCAGTGGCGATTGAATTCGAACGCCAAAAGTACCGCGGATGAACTGGCAATTCGCTATCAGACCCTGTTTGCCATGGCCGGCATCCAAAAAGAACGAATCACCGGAATAATTATTGCCAGTGTCGTACCGATTTTACAGTTCGCCTGGATAAACTGCTGCAAAAAACATTTTTCCGATCACCTGGAACACGAACTTTTCATCGTCAAGGTTGATGAAATTAAAGATCTTATTACCGTTCTGCTCAATAATCCGGCAGAGGTTGGTGCGGATCGGCTGGTGAATGCGATTGCCGCCTGGAATCTCAACAAATGCAAACAGGTGGTAATAGATTTTGGCACCGCGATCACCTTTGACTGCGTTACCCAAAAATGTGAGTATCTGGGCGGCGCGATTCTGCCCGGCATTGCCATTTCGCTCGAAGCTCTGGCCAATAAAACTGCCAACTTGCCGCATATTGATATTTCGGAGCCGCCGCCGTCGATCATCGGTAAATCAACTGTTCACGCCATGAAAAGCGGCATTCTTTATGGCTATGGCGCGATGATTGATGGGCTGGTCAAGGGAATTAAAAAGGAGATGTCGGTAGTACCGCAGGAGGATTTTAAGGTTGTCGCCACCGGCGGCATGGCGCAGCTCATCGCCCCATATACGACTTCCATTGATCTCATTGAACCGATGCTGACCCTGCAGGGTCTGCAGATCATCTACCAGCGGATAGTCCTGCGATGAAGGTGCCGCTGTATCCCCGATCTTTGCAAAAAGGCGACACCCTCGGCATCATTGCCCCTGCCGGGCAATTGCAGGACCGGGCTCGCTTTACCAAAGGGGTCGCAATTCTAGAACAGATGGGCTTTCAGGTGAAATTCCCGGAAACTCTATGGCCTGGGCACCATTATCTCGCCGATAGCGACCATAATCGCGCAGAAGAGTTTAATCGCTCTATAAGAGACGATGACGTTAATGGGCTTATCTGTCTGCGCGGTGGCTATGGTTGCCTGCGGATGCTGGATAAAATTGATCTGGCGGCCGTTGGCAGGCGACCGAAAATCGTCGCCGGTTTTTCCGATATCACCATTTTGCAAAACTTTTTACACGCCCAAACCGGTCTTGTATCCTTGCATGGCCCTGTTGTCACTTCCCTTGGTGGGACAACGGAGGACTGCCTGGCGCATTTTTACGAACGTTTACTTACTCTCTCGCCAATCAGCATTGTCTGTAAACAGATTGAAGTACTTCGCTCTGGACACTCCGTTGCCGCCCCACTGATCGGCGGCAACCTGGCGAGCCTGGTAAGCTTTCTCGGCACCCCTTATGATTTTTCCTGGGATGATAAAATTGTCTTTTTGGAAGATATCAACGAACCGCCATACAAGATCGATCGCATGCTTACTCAGCTGCAGCTTGCCGGCAAACTGGAGGAGATTGCCGGTTTGATCCTGGGCAATTTTTCGATGTCGGCGGATATTAAATCGACGGAATTATCACGCTATCGCAACGCGATATGGGACCGGGTTCTCGAGCTGTGTGACGGCTCTTCCGTGCCGATCTGGGCCAACTTTCCGGCAGGTCATTGTCCCGCCAATCTCGCCTTTCCTCTGGGCGCAACAGCCGTGATGGATAGTGCAGCGATCTCATTGATCTTTGCCTAGCTGCAAAGCCTGTCCATTGCAATGACAAGATATGTTGTTTGACTTGAGCGCCTATTAATGCTATAAAAAAAAGGTTCGTCATTCAATCATGTTGGTAATATACTTATTCATTTAGATAACAAGAAGAAAAAGATAATATGTTTGTGCAAAAGAAAAAACTGTTGAAAATGTTCTTTGCTCTTGGCTGCACCTGCCTGCTGACCGCTACGTCGGCGTTTGCTGCGGAGTATCTGTCAATTACCACCGACAACGCTAATGTCAGGACTGGGCCAGGGACTAATTATCCTGCTTCGATGGAACTTTTTCAGGGATATCCGCTCAAGGTGGAAGAAAAAAAGGGTGACTGGTATAGAGTTACCGATTATGAGAACGATTCCGGCTGGGTCCATGACAGTATTGTAAAAAAAGGCGACACAGTCATTGTCAACGCCAAAGACAGTATCAATATGCGTTCCGGCCCATCGACCAATGATCCGGTGGTCGCCGATGTTGAACGAGGTGTCGTGCTGACCAAGCTGTCTGAAGACGGCAAGTGGACCAAGGTTCGCCATAGCGGTGGGACCGTCGGTTATATTTACGCTCCTTTGCTCTGGCCATAAACCGGTTATAAAAGGGATCCTGCGGATCTCTTTTGATCGCTCTGCTGCAATATTTTTTCTATTGCCGTATCAAGAGCAAGGGGAAGACGCACTACCTGCTTTGCTTTGTTGGCAAAGAGCAGAAACCCTTGCTCTAATGCGTAATAAAGAATATCCCTGGTTATCTCCACATCCTTTTTGCAATACTGCTGGATCAGGTCTATCCGCCCTTCTTTGTACCAGGCAAGAGCCTGGAGACCGTCCGCGGATTTTTGCGTACCGAGCGTTTGTTCGGCCAACCGGTTGAGACTCAGTCTATAGCCTAGATAGTTGTGAATTTCCTCAAGAAGGTCGAGGGTTGGCAGGCAAGCAAGATTGGCCGTGGTGTAGGCTGAGAGCACTCGATAGTCGAAGCGCTTGTTGTTAAAACCGACAATCAGCTCGAAGCTCTGCAGATGGGCAATCAGTTTATCCATCTCGTGCTCGAGATAGCTGACACAGTCGCGTATTGTCGAATCGTACACCACCGCCACCGAAACCCCCATCTTGTGGGTATTGCCCCAGCCACCGACTTCCTCCGCAGAGCGGATAGTTTCCAGATCAAATACGCCGAATTTTAGCGGCAGGGCGTCCAGCCCCTTGCGCAGTAGTGCTTCTTTTTGCAGGAGCTGAGCAAAATGCACAGGCATCGGCTTATGGCCGACAGCGGCACCCAGTTTTGGTTCATCCTTGTTCTTCGCCTTTCTCCTAAGGATCTCAGTGAGCAGGAACAGGCAGGCCTTCTTGTCGATCGGGCGATTACCCGAACCACACTTGGGTGAGTGCACACATGATGGACAGCCGGTAATACAGGTACAGGAGTTGACAGTCTGTTCGGTTTGTGCCAGCAGACTGTCAATTTTACCAAAGGCCTCCCTGGCCAATCCGACGCCGCCGGGATACCCGTCGTACACAAAAACGGAAGCCATTTCCGTCTGGTCGTGCAGGGGGCAGGAAATCCCGCCGATATCGTTTCGATCGCAGAGCACCAATAAAGGAAACAGGGCAATCATGGCATGTTCCATGGCATGAATTGCGCCCATAAAATGATACTTTTCCTGTTCCAGGACACTGACCGTTTCCTGGTGAATGTCGACCCACAGACCTTCGGTTTCAATGATCTGTTCCGGTAACTCGAGTGGACTGGTCGAAATCAGCTTCTGGGTGACGCTGTGCCGTTTCTGGTAGCCGGTTACTTTTTCCGTTACCCGGAGGCGGCCAAAAGAAACCTGGACGCCAAAACTGCTTTTTCGTTCCACAACCTCCAAAATTTCGGTACGTTTTTCGGTCATCGGCCGGGTGAAGAATTTGGGGCTTTCCTGGTGGACGATAACCTCATGGGCAAGAAGATCGAAAGAGTCGACCAGCCAGCTAGTGGCTCGATGAAGATATATCGCGCCCGGATGACATTCTTTCATTCCCCTTGCGGTATCGATCTCCCCTACTATCTCGCCATTTTCTCCGTCGATTATCGACATCTGTTTGCCGCCACCTCGCAGGCTGATATGTCGCTGGGGGTATTTTCTTCCGGCAATCCACCGCCCGCCGGTAGCCGTCTCCAACAAAACGCCATTCCTCGACATCACATGAATTCTTGATCGTATCAATTTATTATTTAGTAATAATTCGTTACTCAACAATGGTTCTTCTGCCGCACAGCACAGAAGATGCTGGTCCATGATGCTGGGGTTTTCCGGATTCAGTACCGCTGATTCCGCCGACCTGGCAAAAAAGTCCTCTGGCTGGCGCATGAAGTATTGATCCAGGGCATCTTCCTGACCAATAAGGATGATCGCCGACTTGCGTAAACTTCTGCCGACCCGACCTCCTCGCTGCCAGGTGGCCATAATCGAGCCGGGATAGCCGACAAGTATACAAAGATCCAGATCGCCGATATCGATCCCCAGCTCCAGGGCCGATGTGCTTATCACTCCGAGCAGTTCCCCGGAAAAAAGCTGCTGTTCGATTTCCCGGCGCTCTTCCGGCAGAAAACCGGCCCGATAGGCGCTGAGCTTGGCCGACAGAGTGCCAAGCCTGGGAGCCGTCCACAGGTTGATCAGCTCGGTCATCTTCCTTGACTGGGTGTAAACGATGGTGCGCAGGCTCCGCTTCACTGCTGCCTCCAGCAACTGGCTTGCGGTATAGGCAGCGCTGTCCCAGGGGTTGATAAACAGCATATTCTTTTCGGCCTGCGGCGCCCCTGATTCGCTGATAAGCTCCACCGGTTTATGCAAAAGCAATTCTCCCAGTTGCTGCGGATTGCCGATGGTCGCCGATAAAAGAATGAAAGTGGGATTGGCGCCGTAAATAGCGGCAATCCGTTGCAGGCGGCGCAGCACCCAGGCCATATGGCTACCGAGTACGCCGCGATAACTGTGCACCTCGTCGATGACAATATAGCGCAGTCTCCTGAAAAATTCGGTCCAGTTCCGGTGATAGGGCAACATGGACAAGTGAATCATTTCCGGGTTCGTCAGCAGAACCCGCGGTGGTTTATCGCGGATCTTACGTCGCGAGTAACTGCTGGTATCGCCGTCAAAGAGCGCAGAAACAAAGGGATGTTTCGCCTGTATCGCAGCCGGAAACTGGTGAAATAAGGATTCCAGCACATTTTGCTGATCGCGGGCGAGCGCCTTCAGTGGAAAAATATACAAGGAGTGGCCGGGATCATCAGTCAGCAGATCGCTCAGCACCGGTAGATTATAGATCATGCTTTTGCCGGATGCGGTGGGAGTTGCGACGATGACATCACGGCCGGCCAGGACCGAGCGAATGGCCTGGTTTTGATGGCTGTAGAGTCTGGTGATACCGGCCTGCTCTAAGCTGGTCTTGAGCATTGGCGAGAGATGCGGGAAGGCAGCGGCGTATTTCGGCGCTACGGCAGTAAAGCTTCGATGACAGACAACCTGTGGACCAAACTTAGCGGAACTCTTTAAAGACGATAAATATTCGGTGACGTCGGCAATCATAAACAGCGTATGGCGGGCAAGCCGAAAATGGTGAGGTTATATGTTGCGTAAACGGCCCAGAGGGTATAATTTGCACAGCGCATCATCTTTTGCGGCAGCTGGTGGGCCTCTGGTAACAAATATACCATAATTCCCCCCGAACAACCGTCAATTAATACCATCACAAGACCATGCCTTCTATTGCCACCCTGGGGCCTGTTGGATCGGACAGTTACCGGGCTGCCCAGCAGTATGCCCCAAATGCCGAATTTGTTCTTTTCAACCGGATTGCTGATATTTTCAATGCATACCGCACCGGCAAGGTGCAATACGCTCTGGTACCGGTTTATAACACCCGAGAGGGCGAAGTAAAAGATTATTTCCGATTGATAGCCAAGATGGAGCAAGGGTACTGGATGGATAACGTGGTGCTGCCGATTCATCTTTCCCTGGCGGTTCTCCCGGGTGCAGATAGAGTCGAACAGAAAATTACCACCATTGTCGGCAGAAGCTCCGTATTCAGGCAGTGTGATGAATTTATTGAAGAAAACTATCCGGAAGCAATTCTGATGGCGGTGCATGACATTGAGGCGGCCATGGCAGCTATTGGTCAGAAGAAAAAACAGGGATATGCCGTTATTGAATCGGAAGAACTGGTGAAAAAACATGGCCTGCAGCTTATCGCCCGGGAAGTTGTCTCGCATAATCGCACCAGATTTTCGATTATCGGCGCCAAACCGGCCTCGGTATCCGGCTACGATGCCACCGCCATTATCACCCGTCCACTGCGCGACCGGGTTGGCATGCTTGCCGATATCCTTGGTGAATTTACCAGACGAGGCATCAATATTCTCGATCTGCAGTCGGAAAACGATGTCCAGACCCAAAAATTGCGCATCTATGTTGAGGTTGAAGGCCATATAGAGACACCTCTTCTGCAACAGGCCCTTTCCACTATTGAAAAGACGGTTATCCAAGAAGAAGACGCGCTTAAGGTGCTCGGTTCTTTTCCCCGAGTCGATATGCGAGTGAAAAAGATCAAGACCTTTGGCTTTATCGGCAGCGGGGATATGAGCAGATGGTTTGCCGGCCGCCTGGAAAATGAAGGATATAAAGCTCTGGTTTCCGGTCGGACGACAAAGCTTAGTCCGGTGACGATGATCAGAGAGGTCGATGTGGTGCTGGTTTGTGTGCCTATCTCGGTTACCGTCTCGGTGATCAAAAAATATGGCCCCCTGTTGCGCGATGCTCAGGCCCTGATTATCCTCGCCGGGGAATCAGAAAACACCCTTGCCGCGGCCCTGGAGGTGACGACCCAGGGGGTCGAAGTGATGTTTGTCCATAATCTCTGGGGCCCCCAGGCCTTGACCATGAAAGACAAGAACGCCACCGTGGTTCGTACCCACCGAAGCGGCAGTTTCTGCAGTGAATTCGAGGCATTTCTATACAAGCACGGCGCCGATATCAACCACGACAGCGCCACCAAGCACGATCTGCTGATGGGCGTCAGCCAGAAACTTCCAACTACGGTATCGGTGGCCCTGGCTATGACCCTGCGCGACCACGCCATTGATTGCAACGATATCAACAGCCATTCCACTTTAACATCCCTGTATGGCATTCTGGCGATGGCCCGCATCCACAATCAAAATCCACGTACCTATGCAGAAATCATGGCTACTACCGGCGATGGCCGAAAAATTGTGCGCAGCTTTGCCGACAACATTATTCACCTGATCGATCTTGCGGAACAGGGCAATATCGACGAGCTCTCGGCAATAATGCAGGCCAATAAAGGAATCATGCCGGAGACTTTTCTCCAGTCGCGAATGAAACAGGCAAAAGCGGTCGATCAAGTGATGAGCCAACCAAGTATGAAATATTAGCTTTTATCACGAAGTTTTTATCTATTAAACTGGCGGCTTGCAGATCAATAAGATCTGCGGCCTTTCAGTTTCACTTTAAAAGGAGTCGTTGCATGTTTCGAGATTTGAATTATCTGGATGAGGTAAAAACCTGTCCACACTGCAAGCAAAATATGTCCTTATGTGAGGCACCGCCTATCCATGTCGGTGATGGACTCGGCTGGGGCTCGGATGTCCTGTTTATCTGCTTAAATGATACCTGCCCCCTGTTTCTCAAAGGCTGGGATCAGATAGAACACCAATACGGGCATCATGCATCATATAGATATATGGAAGTCCCTGGAAGCCCAGAGGGAAATTGCATGATGGTCGGTAATGCCGATGCCTTCAAGGGTTGCGTCGTCAATAAGGACGAGCTAAAAAACCAGAATGTGCGATATCGCAAAGAAAAAGAGGCGACGGAAAAACTCAAGTCCTGCGCTGCCGATAAAGACCTTGAACCGGTCATGACCCTGCTGCTTGACGAAGGGGCGGAAAGAAAGAGTCGGAATACGGCGGCGGAATGTCTCCTTGAACTTAATGACCTGGCCTGTATCGATCCCTTGCGTAACCATACCTTCAGAGATACGGCTCTTGAACAGAAAGTAAACATGGCAATAACAGCGCTGTTAAAAACAAACTTTAAAAAAGAATGCCCGCATTGCCTGGAAATAATCAAGGCCCAGGCCAAAAAATGTATGCACTGCAAAGAAAACCTGGAATGATTTTAGGCTTGCAAATATTCCGCTGAATGAGTATAAAACACAGGCTTTTCAGCACTGAGCACTTTGTGGTGGGCGTAGCTCAATTGGTTAGAGCACCTGGTTGTGACCCAGGAGGCTGGGGGTTCAAGTCCCCTCGCTCACCCCACAGATAACAAAACGGGTGTCAGGTGTATTCTGACACCCGTTTTTTTCTTTCATCCCACTTCCATACCCATGGCTGCGTACAGCAAAATCGATCAACCGGAGATCCTCGCCCTGCTCTTTCCGCCCGCCGAAGATGTCCCTTCTCTTTGCCCGCCAAGCGCAGTAGATATCCATCTTGCAGCTGGTGCGGAAGATGGTGTAACGTGCCGGTTCTATGGTGTCGATCAGCAGGCTCCCATCCTCCTTTATTATCCGGCAACAACAGGTCCCGCTGCCCGGCTTGAGGCAATTGCACAGCAGTATAACCAGGAAGGAATGAATTTTTTTCTGGTCTCATACCGTGGCTGCGGCATACACAGCGGCTCCCCTTCTCTTGCCTTGCTTTATGAGGAGAGCCGGAAAATGTTCCCTTTGGCAATCGACTGGTTGCAAGACCAGGGTTATTCCGGGGAGCTTTTCGTCATGGGGCAAGACCTTGGGTGTCTCTGTGCTATAGACATTGTGGCCGAGAACAGTGACTCCGTCAAAGGAATGATCATCGAGAGCGGTATCTGTGGCACGGCATCTTTTCTCAAAGCCCTTGGCGTGAGTGAAAAACAGGCCGATATTGCTGAAGAAGAGGGATTTAATAATGCCGTGAAAATGGGCCGGATTAAGCTCCCTACCTTGATTTTCCATGGAGCACGGGACAGCCTGGTACCGGTTGCCGAGGCGGAAAAACTGCAGGCTGCAAGCGGAGCACGAAACAAACAGTTTTTTATCATTCCCGGTGCGGAGCGTCACACGGTGGCCGCAACCGGCGGGCTGATGTTTGTTCGAGCCATCAAGCAGTTCGCCGATACGGTGTGCGGGGTGAACACCTGGCGGGAGAAAAGAAGATCCAGACGGTCTCAATAAATTGGAGTATTACAAGGCAACCGTCCATGAAACGACTCAACTACCTTTCCTGGGATGAATATTTTATGGCGGTGGCTCTTCTTTCCGCCCAGCGAAGTAAAGACCCGAATACCCAGGTCGGAGCTTGCGTTGCCAATGCCCAGAATAAAATAGTCGGCGTCGGCTATAACGGTTTTCCTCTGGGATGCTCCGATGACATCTTGCCATGGGATCGGCAGGGACATTTTCTTGACACCAAATATCCCTATGTGTGCCACGCGGAACTTAATGCAGTTCTTAATTCCATTTCCACCGACTTACGAGACTGTCGGATCTATGTCGGGCTTTTTCCCTGCAACGAATGCACCAAAGTGATTATTCAGGCGGGTATTGGCGAAATCATATATCTCTCGGATAAGTATAAAGATTCCGACCAGGTCAAAGCCTCCAAGCGAATGCTTGATCTCTCGCCGCACATCAGCTACCGGCAATTGATTCCAAAACTCACCAGTCTTTCTATCAGTTTTATTGCCGCAGATTTATAGCAACTGTTCACCAGCACCCCTTTCGTCCGATCAGGCCCACTCACCTAGCCAACTATAGCTCGGAGGCCCGCTTGAACGATGGGAGCACTGATTGAACAATCGCTGATCCGGGTCATGCGGTCACCTACTGTTTACCAGTGCACCATTTCGATTAGTAAGTATTTATTTTACTCGTTTAAGGGCAGTCACCTTGCTCTTGGTTTTCCCAGCCGGCGGCTGGTCGGCAGTCGTGGATCGACGAAAATCTACCGCCTTCACAAAGCGTTCCTCCCCACCCATAGTAAAAGTTTCTTTACCGGTCAGCTGTTCCGTGCGCAGGGTCCAGGTCATTTTCTGCAGAGGTATCGAGAGCATGGTCATATGGACATGCCACCATTCGTCTCTTCGGCTGGTATCTCTTTCTATTTTGTCGACATGGGCATAGGCAAGAAATTGCGGTTGCTTGGCGGCGATAAGAATAATATCGCCGGTAGTGGTGCTCTCTTTAAAGGGGATTAACTGCTTGAGTTCCTCGACAAATTTTTGCATCAGTTGCTCTTTGCCCTCCCAACTCCGGTATTTTTTGTCGTTATGGAATCAATGATAACCATCTCTGGGGTAAAATAACTTCGCGTACAGCTTTTGCCATACATTCTTGCCCCGTCCAGTAAAGGGTTGATGATCTCATCGATCACGGTTCGAACTTTTGAGGCGGTTTCCCGGTCTTCGATTGCCAGCGTCATCGCCACCAGATTCAAACCTTTCTGGAGAACATTGATGATTTCCACATTGTTCATATACGTCATGGAGTTGTTTTTCTCCGACAGACCGGGATCGATTGCCCGTACAGCCGCATTATCTAAAAGCGTCATATTATCCGTTTTTCTTTGCACTATCATCTGTAATAAACTTGAGCTGTTGCCGAAAAACAGCAGGTTATGCCAAAAACCATAGAGGGGCTGCAGGCCATCTTGGGGCGATGCCGTCCAGTAGACATAGTGAACAGGACCGTAGCTTGCCTCCGTCACGGGAATATGCAGGGCATCGATGACTTTTTGCAGGACAGTCTGCAGTTCGGCAACGTTATATACCTCTACAAAAAACATCCCCAGCGGAAAAGAAAAAAAGGTATCTCTGGGTCCCGGCTCCAGGATCAGGCTTGCCTCGTCCCCCAACAATGCCACAATTTCACTGGTGCTCTTCCCGGTAATTTCCTGCACGGTAGACCAGAATTTATCAAACTGCATATCTTCCTTGCGGCTTTGCTCAACATATTTAAAGAGATGTTTAAACTCGATGGTATTTGACCAATAGAAGGCCATCGGATTGTCTGTCGCCAGGGAGAGCATGGAACTATGGATGGGTATTACATCAATATAATTTTTGACCACACTGTTTACCTGCTCTTTCTGATATTGCACCAGAACTTTATCAATAGTCTTCTTTTTTTTGTTCCAGCTGCCATAGGCAAAATTGGCGAAGCCAACAGTGGTGGTCAGTTCTTTCTGCAACAGCTCCTTGCCGACAAAGGTACGTTCAGCGGTTTCCCGGATCACATACCGACGCATCTCGTCCACGGGCAGATAAAAGAACCGGTCGGGCCGTGTGAATTTCTGTCTGATCTTGATATAATCAGCTTTTTTACTTAACGCGGCTAATTCTCCGTCATAGGTATCGATGCACCGCCGCAATTGTGTTTCATTCAGGCTCATGACAAACATGCCATCGATAATGACAATTGACAGAATATCTGCGCCTAGCTGCAGTCTTTTGATGTGATGTTTGCCATATTGGGCAGTGGATACGGAGTAAGTCTGGATATACCGGACGTAACTTTCAGTAAAAAACTGGAGGGTTTCCGCGCTATGACTTGGCCTCGCGATCAGAACCACGTTATTTTTTATGAAACCGGTAAAATTATCCTGGTGCTGCTGATCGACAGCCGGCAGCAAGGCAAAGGCAATTTTTTTACCCAGAACCTCATGCAGCAATCTGTTGTCTTTAATCTTGGCAGTAAAAGATTGGAGTGTGGTTAAAGCCGTGAAGGCCGGTTCGGGCAGACCGATTTTTTCAGCGGTCTGTATGAAGTTGATAGACGCAATTTTTTTACCAAGAGGCGATCTGATGAACCCTTTGACTATTTTAGCCCCATCACGCTGCTCAAAATAAAGCAGTGCACTCGCGGGAATAAAACGGGCCATATCGGTTAAGCTATCGGTTTGGATGCCATTAACCAATGGATACACTACTACCAGGATCATAAACAAAAAACCGGCAACAGCATTACTTTTCATAAGCCGTGGTCCTGCAGAACTGAATTGCCTCGGCCACATGCGCCTGCAGCACAGCCTGTGCATCAGCCATATCGGCGATGGTCCGCGCCATCTTGAGGATGCGGTGGTATGCCCGCGCCGAAAGCCCCAGCCTGGCAACACTTTTTTCCAGGAGGTGGGAAGATTTGCTGTCAAGTTGGCAATATTTGATAATGGCGGTACTGTTCATCTGGCTGTTGCAATATACTCCCGGCTCAGCGGCAAATCTTACTCCCTGGACTGCCCGCGCTCGATCCACCCGTTTCTTGATCTGTTGCGAACTTTCGCCGCGGCTGGTATCGCTCATTTCCTTAAAATTCAGTGCTGCCACTTCAAGATGCAGATCTATTCTGTCCAGCAGAGGACCGGAGATCTTGCTAGTATAGCGTCGGATATCCCTTTCGCTACAGAGGCATTGATTTCGGCTGTCGCCAAGAAACCCGCAGGGACAGGGATTCATAGCCGTAATCAGCATAAACCGGGCGGGAAAAGTCAGGGTCATATGTGCTCTCGCGATAGTGACCTCGCCATCCTCGATGGGCTGGCGCAGGACTTCGAGCACCTGTTTTTTAAATTCCGGCAACTCGTCTAAAAAGAGCACCCCGTTATGGGCGAGAGAAACCTCCCCCGGCTGTGGTACACTACCGCCACCTATCAGCCCGGCATCGGAGATAGTATGATGCGGAGCGCGAAAAGGCCGCGTCGTCGACAGGATATTTTTCTCGGAAACTTTGCCCGCGACACTGTATATTTTGGTCGTTTCCAGCACCTCATCAAGGGTCATTTCCGGCAGAATAGTTGGAAAACGACGGGCGAGCATGGTTTTGCCCGAGCCCGGTGGGCCGGTTAACAGAATATTATGACCGCCTGAGGCGGCGATCTCAAGGGCTCTTTTAACATGCTGCTGCCCTTTGATATCCGAAAAATCGATGCCGCCCGGTGCAAAGCAGCTGCTTTGCGGCAAAACGGTTGCGGCCATTGGGCTAGCCACCTCCATACCGGCGAGAAACTCCACAGCCTGCTGCAGGGAAGAAACGGGGATTATATCGATTCCTGCCGGAACAATCTGCGCCTCTTCACTGTTTTCTCGAGGGATGATGATGCCGCGCAGCCCTTCTGCTCTGGCCGCCAGAATCATCGGCAGCAGCCCGTTCACCCGATGCACCCCACCATCTAAAGAGAGTTCGCCGATAACGCAGTAGCGGCCCGTTCTTTTCGGGGCAAAAATCTCTGTTGCTTCAAGGATACCAATGGCTATGGGCAGATCAAAACCGGCACCCTCTTTGCGAATATCAGCCGGAGCAAGATTAACAGTGATTTTTCTGGCGGGAAACTGATAGCCGCAGTTTTTGATGGCCGCTTTTACCCGATCTTTACTCTCTCTAACCGTGCTGTCCGGCAGACCGACGGTGGAAAACATCGGCAGACCTGCCGCAACATCGACTTCCACATGGATCAACCAGCCTTCGATACCCAGGACGGAACAACTTATTATTTTAGCAAGCATGGAAAAAAGTGCGTGTTTTTGGCATGCTTAGTCGACATGATCAGACCTCTTTGCTGTTTGGCTGATAATATTTCTGTATTTGCAGAGAATAATCACCATTTTTTTGACAATAAATATACAGTGGCGGCAGAACCTCGGTTCCCCGTCCGCCGTTTTTACACCACCGGATGAGTACCAGGCGAGCCGGATCGGTTGCATGCGGATAACTGTAGACAAACCGCAGAGTTTTGATCTCCAATCGATATTTGGTGGCCGGCGAAAGACATTCACCAATTCGTTCAGCCGGATAAATAAAATATACGTCTCCCCCGTTTTTGACGGCAAAGGCGGCGGCACGGAGAAAATCTGCAAGTGTCGCCGATATTTGGTGCCGGGCAAGCAGATTCTGCTGATTTCGCGATAACCGCCCGGAAGTCGGGGCATAAAATGGGGGGTTGCAGACAACAGTATCGTAAGACTCGGCGGTGATCAGCGAAGCGATTTCTTTAACATCGCCGTGGATGATCCTGCCCTGGCCGGCAAAACTATTGGCATTCATATTGGTCGCGGCAAGATCCGCCAGTTCCTGCTGCAACTCGACCCCCGCAACGTGGCGAATCAGGTTTTTATGGCGAAACAACAGGATCATCGGGATAATGCCCGAGCCACTGCCCAGGTCAAGAAGAGAATCATCTTTTTTGACGGTGACAAAATGGGCAAGCAGAACTGCATCAATAGAAAATCGATAGCCTTTTTGATACTGATAGCAGATTAATTTTCCATCAAAAAGGCTATCTCGACTTATATTGTCAAATGGGGCGGCCCCCGGCTGTTTACTCAACAGTTCATCCACTTTTAAGGAGCAGCAAAAAAGTATATCCGACTTATTGTTATCCGTCCAACAACTTAGTGTACCGACGACGGGCGGATATAGCAAATCAAATAGCCCTGAACCCTCGCCAAAAGAGGCAAAAAGGTTAGTGTCTATGAATAATAAGCAGTACTATTTTAGCAGCGACAGCACCTGCTTACCCGCTGCAAATAGTAGGTGATAAAATAGCTGCAAAGTATTAAGTTTGCCGACTGGCAGTGCAATTTCAGCCAATTATTACTCAGGGTTGCCCCATCCAAAAAGGAGAGAAGCATGTTTGATATATTTATCGATACCCATTTTGCCGGAGCGCATCACTTGCGCGATTATCCCGGAGATTGCGAAAAACCGCATGGGCATAACTGGAAAATTAAAGTGACCGCCCGGGCCTCCGAGCTTGACCAGTGTGGAATGGCGATTGACTTTAAAGTCTTGAAAAAAATTGTCAAAGAAGTAATCGATAAACTGGATCACAACGACCTGAATACCCTGCCCTATTTTCAGGACAAAAACCCCTCCTCCGAGCATATTGCCAAATTTATCTTTGACGAAGTCAGTGCTCTGTTGACCAATAAGAATCATTCTTTGCAGACAGTTACCGTTCTGGAAACAGACACGCAGGGATTGACGTATTACGGTAATCAGGACAGCAGAGGTACATCGCGATAATGAAAGAATTAGCACGAGTAAAACTGGCGATTATCGGCTTGGGATATGTCGGGCTGCCCCTGGCAGTGGAATTCGGCAAAAAGTACCGGACCATGGGCTTTGATCTCAATGTCGGGAGGGTCAACGAACTGCGCGGCGGCACTGATGCAACCCTCGAGGTCCCGGCCGATGAATTGAACTCGGTACAACACTTACATTTTACCACCGAAGTTGCTGCCATCAGTGACTGCGACGTTTTTATTGTGGCAGTTCCGACCCCCATTGATGCGGCGAAAAGACCGGACTTCAAACCGCTGGAAGGAGCCTCGCGCACCGTTTCCCAAGTCTTGAAAAAAGGCGATGTGGTGATCTTTGAGTCAACGGTTTATCCGGGTGCCACTGAAGAAGTTTGCGTACCACTGCTCGAGAAAGGTTCGGGCCTGAAATACAATGAGGATTTTTTCTGCGGCTATAGTCCGGAGAGGATCAACCCCGGCGATAAAACCCACCGTCTGCCGTCAATCGTCAAAATAACCTCGGGTTCCACTCCTGAAGTTGCCGACTTCGTCGACTGCCTGTATAGCTCCATCATTACCGCCGGAACCTTTAAAGCCAGTTCCATTAAAGTAGCGGAAGCCGCCAAAGTCATCGAAAACACCCAGCGAGACGTCAATATCGCTCTTATCAACGAGCTCGCCTTAATCTTTGAAAAACTGGATATCAATACTCGTGAGGTACTGGCCGCAGCCGGCACCAAATGGAACTTCCTGCCTTTTTCCCCGGGCCTTGTCGGTGGCCACTGTATTGGGGTCGATCCCTACTATCTCACCCACAAGGCCCAGGAGGCGGGCTATCAGCCCAATATGATCCTGGCCGGCAGACGGTTAAACGACAATATGGGCCATTATATTGCCGGAACCGTTATTAAAAAGATGGTCAAAAAAGGGATTGATATGGCGGGTGGCAAGATTTTGGTTATGGGTCTTACCTTCAAAGAAAACTGCCCCGATCTGCGTAATACCAAGGTTATTGATATCATTTCCGAATTCGCTGAATACGGGATCAATGTCGATGTCTACGACCCCTGGGTCAATGCTGATGAAGCGTATCGGGAATATCAAATCGAACTGGTCGACGAGCTGCAGGAAAACCGCTATAGCGCCATCGTCGTCGCCGTTGCCCACCACCAGTTTGCGGCAATGGATATTGACCAACTGCGAGGTCTTTGCAAAGAAAAAGCCGTTATTTACGATGTCAAAAGCCTGTTTCCAAGAGATCAGGTTGACGGGTGTCTCTAAGTTGCAAAGAAAAGAGGAGGTCATCCAATATGTTACAATCAATACCTGTTGAAAAAGCGGTGGGCATGGTCCTCCCCCACGACATCACCGAAATTGTCAAGGATGTCAAAAAAGGAGTGGCCTTTAGAAAAGGACATATAATTTGTGTAGAGGATGTCGACCATTTAAAACGCCTTGGTAAAGACAATATTTATGTTCTCTCTCTTACCGCAGCCGAAGTCCATGAAAACGAGGCCGCTTCCATCCTCGCCAAGTGCCTCTCCGGCCGGGGTGTAAAGTATGCGGATAATCCTCAGGAGGGAAAGATCAGCCTGCAGGCGGCTGTCGATGGCTTGCTGCAGGTTAATAAGCAGTCTCTTTACCAGTTTAATATGCTGGGCGAAGTCATGTGCGCAACTCTGCATGACAATACCCCGGTAAAAAAAGACGAAATCGTTGCAGCAACCCGGCTTATCCCCCTAGTCGGTTCGCGGGCCCTGCTTGCCGAAGCGGAAAGAATTGCTTTGGCCTCTGCCGCAGTTATTGAGGTGCTCCCCCTGCAAAAGCTGAAGATCGGCTTGGTGATAACCGGTAATGAGGTTTTTTACGGCCGGATCGAAGACCGCTTTGAAGAGGTTTTGCGAACCAAAATCAGGGCCCTGGGGTCGTCAATTTTAGGGGTGAAAAAAGCTCCGGATGACCCTTCAATCATTGCCCGCGAGATAATAAACTGTATAGCCGAGGGTGCCGAGCTGATTGTCACCAGCGGCGGTATGTCGGTTGATCCAGACGATGTCACCCGCGAGGGTATCCTGCAGGCCGGCGCTAGAGATGTCGCCTATGGCACTCCCGTTCTCCCTGGAGCCATGTTTTTAAGTGGCATGATCGGCACAGTTCCGATTCTTGGCCTCCCGGCTTGTGGAATGTACCATAAAATAACGGTCTTTGATCTAGTGCTGCCGAGAATATTAACCTCTCAGGAAATTGGTCGAAAAGAATTTGCCGAGCTGGGACATGGTGGTTTATGCCGGAATTGCCAGGTTTGTCATTATCCTGTCTGTAATTTCGGTAAATAAACCTGGAATATAGAAATGGGGTCAACTAAATTGCCCTGGTGGAAAAACTGGAAGGTTATGCTCCTTGTCTGGGGATTCATTGTGGCCTTTATCTGGCTCGGGATCTCTTATGGCATAGACGGAAAGATCATTGCCGGGGGAGTATTTATTTTTGGCCTTCTCTCCAATGCCTTTGCCTGGTTGCTTGGAATTATAGCCGTTGTCCCGATTATTGGGCCTCTGATCGTTAAAGTTCTATCGGTTGGTTTTATCTGGCTGCTCAATGCGATTGGCTATCTGGTTTCCTTTGTCGCTATCCGGCGTGGTTATTCCAAAGACGTATTAACCTATCGCGGTCTGACCGTAGCGCTCATTACCGGTATCGTTATCGGTTATGTGCTGGGCAAATTGATCTGATTTATTTCGCAGGTTCGAGTTTGCTGGAGTGAAACCAGTTGTCGCTACCTTTAAGACGCTTTTTTTAAAATACAACCCGGCAAAACCGCCAATATCCGGCCTGATTAGAAATCCTTTTGTTGTCATTTTGAATCCTTTAAGGTAATTATAAAATTTAAACAAATACTTTTCTAGTCTTGAGAAACTGAGATTTTTCTTGATTTGGCTTAGGTTTTATCTTGCCGCAACAAGATATTATGCCAAATAACATGGAAAACAAGCAGACTGTACACGCATTGCATGGAAGAGCAACTCTCTACTCCCAGTATCAGGTTAACCATCATCCCGGAAGCTTGGCCTTTATTGACCACTATCTTACAATCGGGTATTGAGGTAAAGACCGGCCAGGGCGAAACCTTGGCAAAATTTTTAAGTAAATTACCAGGCGTTACCGCTGATTACCTGACGAACATCGTCCAGACTATTTTTCTGAATGGAACCGCCGTTGACGACCTGTCGATCCCCCTCGTCGGTCGTCATCCGGTTATCGCATTGTCGGCGGCAATGCCTGGTCTGGCCGGGGCTATTTTTCGTAAAAACAGTTTCCATTCTGCATTACGAACCGAAAATAAGCCCTTGCTGTCTTCAGTGGAGGGATCTGAATCTCTTTTTGTCACCCTGAAATTATTTAACAGCATAGCCAGAGATCGGGGCCCCGAACTGCTGCAGGCCGGAGTTACCATGGCCGCTGATCTCCTGCTGAGCTTTCTTTTAAAAAGACCACAGCTCACGCGCAAGATATTGACTGTACACTATATGGACAAAGAAATTACCGCCGCCGAACTTGAACGCGTTCTCCCGGAATTTATCATGATCAATCTAAAAGTTATCAACAGCAACAGTGAACCCCAATAGAAGAGACGCCGAAGACAGGACGTCAAACTAAGAAATATCGTTTAATCAACAAGGAGATCAACATGGCTGATAAAATTTTTCGGGTAAACATGACTAATCTCACAACCTCGCTGGAGGAGGTACCTGCTGCCTGGGCCGGACACGGCGGGCGGGGCCTTACCTCGACCATTGTTGCCGGTGAGGTTGAACCGACCTGCCATCCGTTGGGCGAAAAAAACAAGCTGGTCCTTGCCCCGGGCCTTCTGTCCGGAACACCGGCGGCCAACTCCGGACGTCTGTCCATCGGCGCCAAAAGCCCGCTGACCGGGACCATCAAGGAAGCCAACGCCGGCGGCACGGCGGCAGCCCTTCTCGCCCGCGCCGGTTGCAAAGCCCTGATCATTGAAGGTCTGCCCAAGGAAGATAAATGGTATAGCCTTGCCTTGACACCAGCAGGAGTCGTCATCAATGAAGAAACCGAGCTTATCGGCAAAGGCAATTTTGCCGTGGTAGAGGCCCTTACGCAAAGATTGGAAGGCAAGCCCGGCATAGTGACCATCGGTCAGGCGGGAGAGATGAAGCTGACCAGTGCCAATATCTCCATCAAAGACCCGGACGGCGGGATACGCTCCAGCGGCCGCGGTGGCCTCGGTGCAGTCATGGGCGCAAAACGAATAAAATTTATCACCATTGATCCCAAAGACGGCAAGGTTACAATTGCCGAACCGGAAAATTTTAAAGCAGCGAACAGGGTCTTTGCCAAAGCCCTGGTCGACCATCCGGTCAGCCAGGGGCTTGGCCAGTACGGCACCAATGTCCTGGTCAATATCATCAACGAATCTGGTGGCCTGCCGACCAAAAATTTTACCCAGGGTCAGTTCGACGGACATGATGCCATCTCCGGCGAAACCATGCATGATACCATTGAACAACGCGGCGGCAAAGTAAAGCATGCCTGCCATCCAGGCTGTGTTATCCAATGTTCCCAGATCTACAATGATGCCAGCGGCAAAAAAATGACGTCGGGTTTCGAATATGAATCAATCTGGGCAATGGGTGCCGATTGCTGTGTCGACGACCTTGACCTGATCGCTGAGGCCGACCGGATCATGGATGATATCGGGGTCGATAGTATTGAAACGTCGGTCGCTATGGGTGTTGCCATGGAGGCAGGCGTTCTGCCGTGGGGTGACGGGGCAGGCATCTGCCGAATACTGAAAGAAGAAGTTGCCAAGGGAACCGGCCTTGGGCGAATTATCGGCAACGGCGCAGGCTCGGTGGGCAGGGCTTATGGCGTGACCCGCGTGCCGGTGGTCAAAAATCAGGCTATTCCCGCCTATGATCCTCGGTCCATAAAAGGGATGGGCATTACTTATGCTACCTCGACGCAAGGGGCAGACCATACCATGGGCTATACCGTCGCCACCAATATCCTCAATGTCGGCGGCAAGGTTGATCCCCTGACCAAGGAAGGCCAGGTAGAATTGTCCAGAAACTTGCAAATCGCCACTGCCGCCATCGACTCAACCGGCATGTGCCTGTTTATTGCCTTTGCCGCCCTTGATGACGAAAAGTGTCTCCCTGCCTTAATCGATTTGATCAATGCTCGTTTCGGCATCGCGCTTACCGGCGACGATGTGGTCAACCTCGGTAAATATATCCTTAAAACCGAAAAAGCTTTCAACACGGCTGCCGGTTTTAGCGAGGTGGACGACCGATTGCCGGAATTCTTCTACACTGAAGAATTGCCGCCACACAACGTGGTCTTTGACTTTACCGGCCAGGAAATCGATTCTTTCTGGGCTTTCTAAGGCTGTCCTTTTGCTACGGATAACGGTTAAACTCTTCGCCTATTTTCGGGATAATCGATTCAAGATGGAGGAACGGGAGATAGGCGAAGGGACGACAGTAGGTGATATTGTCGATGCGCTCGGCATCGACCGTCAGGAGGTGGGCGTCCTGATGATAAATTCTCGCCACGCTGCATTCGACAGGCAGCTAATGGATAATGATGTCCTGGCCGTCTTTCCCGTTATCGGCGGAGGATAATCATGGACAACCCAATACTCACTGATTTGTTGCAATCGTACGCCCGGCAACGGAGCCGACCCGACAACTCCCCTTACAGGGCAATTCTCTTTGGCGATGCCTTCGCGATCGCTCAAAAAACCGGACTGACACTGCGTGCAATTGAATGTGCCGCACTGGATGCAGGGATCGTTCCCGAGCGGTACAGCCGCAACCAGAAATCTCTCTCCAATGGTGATCAACTCCGGTTATTACGCTCCCATGTGGCAATTATCGGCCTCGGTGGCTTGGGCGGGACAGTGACGGAAATCCTCGCTCGAATCGGCATAGGCCGACTTACCCTTGTCGATGGTGACTGTTTTGATGAAAGTAACCTCAACAGGCAACTATTGAGCAGCCCAGCCAATGTTGGCAAGCTGAAGACTGAAGCGGCAGAACTGAGGGTAAAAGAGATCAATCCTGCCGTTGAAGTACTCGCGGTAAATGAATTTTTTACCAAAAAAAACGGCCAGGATATTCTCCATGGGACCCAGCTGGCAATCGATTGCCTTGACACCATTGCCGACCGTTTCATACTTGAAGAGCAGTGCCAAAAAGCTTCGATTCCTCTTATTTCGGCGGCTATTGGCGGGAGCAGCGGTCAGGCAACAGTCATCTATCCGGGGGATCCCGGGTTAAAAGATATATATGGTCCACCAGGAAATGCACCGAGAAGAGGCATGGAAGTCTCACTTGGTACCCAGCCCTTTTGCGCCGTATATATGGCGGCAGTTGAATGTGTTGAAGCAGCCACAATATTGCTCGGCAGACCATCTGAACTCAGAAATAAACTGTTTTTAGCAGAGCTAGCCGATCACACCACAGAATTGTTCAGCTTACCAGGGCATCCATAAGAATCCGCCTGATACCCGAAAATTCTGCAACAGACTCAACCGTGATCACCCTTTCGTTGCCAATGCTATATTGCACCGCCTTTTGATTGATCACCCTTTGAGAACTTTTCCCGCTCTCCAGCAATCGCCTGCAACTGGCCCGAGCGACCAGTATTTTTTGCTGGTCATATCGAAAAGCAGTGGCTTCAGCTTAGCGATATCAATTTTTCCATCACTCATTACCAGCTCATCTGTGTAGGTCTGGATGATCTCACCAATAAATATATCATGGGTTTGATAATCGAGTACCTTATGAAGCTTCATTTCCATGTTGATTGGACATTCCCGGATCATGGGGGCAGTTTTCAGGTCCCCGTAAAAGACATCAAATAACCTGGCTTTGTCGGTATTTTTACCCGTCACAATGCCACAGTAGTCTGTTTCGACCAGCTGCTTTTCCGTTGGCAGGCAAATACTGAAGGTGCCGTTTTCAATAATACCTTGATTGGAGTGGTGCATTTTGTTGAGACCAATGGATAGATGGTGATGCGTTAGAATTCCAACATGGGCTACGGCAAGAAAATTGGGTTTGCCCTGCACCAGAGCTCCAACTAAAGTAGTGGGCATTGGATACAGAGCATTGTATGGTCCCAGTTTATGCATAAATTTGACCTATATTTTGAATTTGCCTTTCTGACAACCCTCGGCCTTATTTGAACAATTTGGCGGCAATTTGAGCGACATGGTTGCCTTGAAAACGAGCACCCGCCAGATCATTCTCGGTGGGATGTCGTTCTCCCTGGGTGCCGGCAACAGTGGACGCGCCATAGGGTGAGCCACCAGTAATTTCACTATTATCCATTTGTCCGGCAAACGAATAAGGAAGGCCGACTATGACCATTCCCTGATGCAACAAGGTGGTGTGAAAACTAAGAATAGTCGATTCTTGACCGCCGTGTTGGGTGGCTGAGCTGGTGAAAACGCTTCCGACTTTTCCAACCAACGCACCTTTCCTCCACAGTTGACCGGTTCCATCGAGAAATTGCCGCATCTGCCCACACATATTGCCAAAACGGGTTGGTGTACCGAAAATTATAGCGTCGGTATCAGCAAGCTCGTTGACGGTAGCGATAGGAATGTCCGCCATACTATTCTGGGCATCGATAGCACCCATCGCCAGAAGAACTTCTTCCGGAAGTGTTTCCGGCACTCTCCGCAGGATTACTTCTGTTCCGGATACCTGCCCTGCACCTTCAGCCACAGCCTGAGCCATCTGATGGATATGAGTATACATACTGTAATAGACGATTAGAATTTTGCTCATAATAACCTCCTGTTGTTTGATAAATAGTATCCAGGCAGGCAAACAGCAGAATAACATCACCTCGCCTGCCAAGAAACATGTTGGTTGGAAAAATGCCCAACATTTACAGCTTGAGAAAGACCGATAATTATTTATCGGTAAATGTAAAGGGAGTGGAAATTATCCCAGTAAACCTAACCTGTCCACTCGGCAACCTCACTCTGCTCAGGAACCATCCCACGCACTTGAGTACTCCATCGATAAGCACCGCCCGACCTAGCGCATCTCATCCTCTCTTATATTTTTATATCGCCATAGAGCCATCATATTAATATTTCCATCCTGCTCAACAACAGTATTTAATTATGGCTCGGAATAGAGAGAGGCATAATGCTCCTATACGTGCCCCCGTGTGATGATTATGGTAATCTTATTTAAAATATATTTTCCAACAGCAGAGCTCTGCCCAAAAGCGTGAGCGCAGGGAAAGAACAAGGAGATGTAGATATGCAAGAGGCCATGTTCTACCGAGCAGACAAAACAAACGATGTAGTCTGTGGACTATGCAGTCATCGTTGTCATATAAAAGAAGGTGGACGGGGTATATGCGGGGTACGGGAAAATCGCGCCGGCATCTTATACAGCCTGGTCTATGGCCGACTCATCGCCGAGAGTATCGACCATATTGAAAAAAAACCCCTGCTGCATTTTCTGCCCGGCACTAAAGCCTATTCGATCTCTACTGTCGGGTGTAATTTCCAATGCCTCCATTGTCAGAATTACGATATCTCGCAATATCCCCAGGCAAACAGTCAATCTATAGCCGGCAAGGAACGCACCGCCTCGAATGTAGTCGATGAAGCTGAAAATACCGGCTGTGCAAGTGTCTGTTATACCTACGTGGAACCGACCATCTTTTATGAATTTGCCTATGACTGTTCTGTGCTGGCACACGGACGGGGGCTTAAAAACGTCTTTGTCAGCAATGGCTATATGACCCCGGAGGTCACCAGGCATCTGGCGCCGATAGTTGACGGCGTCAATATCGATATCAAAGCGTTTACCGATGATTTCTATAAAAAAGTCTGCAAGGCCAGGCTGCAGCCGGTGCTTGACAACGTCCGGCTCATGCATGAACTCGGGATCTGGGTCGAGGTAACCACCCTCCTTATTCCGGGACTCAATGATTCACCGGAAGAACTTCGGGCTATTGCCCGGTTCATCAAATCAATATCGCCGGATATACCCTGGCATGTGACTGCCTTTTATCCCACCTACAAGATGCAGAGCCAAAAGCCCACCCCCATAGCCACTTTACGCAAGGCAAGGGAGATCGGCCTTGCAGAGGGATTGCACTTTGTTTATGAAGGTAATATCCCTGGAGGAGGAGGCGAAAATACCTCTTGCCCAGGTTGCGGTGCCGAGTTGATCAGCCGCTATGGCTTTACCGTTCAGCGTAATATTCTTATCGACGGCCGATGTACCGAGTGCAATCGATCGATTGCCGGAGTATGGAGCTGACGCTCATCCCCGATAGCCAACACAGGAGGATTTTTTTATGAAGATCAAAACTGTTGCCCGAATAGGTTTGGCCGCCACTTTACTACTGTTGAGCGCCGATGCTTTTGCGGATACCTATATGAAACACATACGACAGACCGATCCTTTCACAATGATGGGTCAGTCCCAGCCGGGTAAAAGTGAAACGATCGAGATCTGGCTTGGCGACAAAGCTGCCCGCACTGACAACGAAGATGCAACTTCCACTCTGGTGGTGTTTGCCGACGAAAAACTTTTTATCATAAAACATGCCGAGCGCAGTTATGTAGAGATGCCGCTCAACATTGAGAAAATTATCGACAAGGTCGGACCGGAAGAACAAGACAACCAGCAAAAAGACGATAAAACAGCAGCAATGCGCAAAATGATGAGTGCAATGATGCAATTCAAGGTCAATTTGCAGGACACCGGTGAGCAGCAAAAAATCGGCGACTGGCAGGCCCGCAAATATATTATGACCACCACAACCGGTATGGGCACTAATACCCGTGAAATATGGGCAACGGAAGATCTGCAAGCCGATATGACCGCTTATTGGCAGGCGGTTAATGGTATGCGGGCCGGACAAAGCGGCTATGCCGAGATGATGCAGGAGATGGCCAAGATACGTGGGGTCGTAGTGAAAACAGTTAATCGCACCCAGGCGATGGGCGTCGAGGTGAAATCGATCGATAAGCTGGTCGAGTTTACCACCCAGGCGGCACCCGAAGGAACCTATACAATACCTGCGGGATATAGCAAAAGAGAGCTTTTCAAGCAATAAAAAGAGGGGCTAAACAGCCTTTGCAGATGGCCCTAATCAATTGTCATATAAAAGCACGATGGTCGCTCCCCAGCTACCGGAGTGCTGGTCGGCTAACCGGTATTCGGCAACCAGCGGATTGCGAGCCAATATGGCGTGCACTGACCGGCGGATATTGCCGACCCCCTTGCCATGAATGATCTTTATCTCCAGGATTCCTTTTTTATGGCATTCCTCGAGATAATCCGGGATAAGCGTTCGTAAGTCTTTGGGTGAAAAAGGATGGAGATCAAGGGTGCCGTCTATGGCGATGACTACAGGATTATTTCCCGCAATGTTGTGGTCATTCATTTCTTTTTCTCCAACATCTGCAAAGCGACCGTAGCCGCCTTGGCCGAGGCACCGCTTGCTCCAAGTTTTTCTCTTACCTCTGACAGCGCCTGCCGCATTCTCATTCTTCGAGCCGGCAGGATGGTTATCGCTGATAATTCCGCGGCAATTGCCGTGGCGGTCACTTCATGCTGCAGAAGTTCGGGAACCGCCGCGTAACCGGCAATAAGGTTGACGAGAGAAAAGAAATCAACCTTGATCAGTCGCCGAGCCAATTGGTAGGTGAGCGGTGCCAGTTTATAGACAACAATCATCGGCACTTCAAGTATTGCCAGCTCTAACGTCACCGTCCCCGAAGCGGTAACCACCGCATCACAGGCAGCCATCATATCATAACGATTTTTTTCGATAATGCGGATATCGAGGGCATGGTTGCAGCTGTCAAGCCCGGCTGCGGCAAATTCCTCTGAGCCAATAGTTGCCGCCCGAGGAATAAAAAAAACGATTTTCTCCCCTGAATTTTTCTGCAGGATAGCGGCGGCATTCAGGAAAACCGGTAGGAGAGAACTGACTTCGCGTCGCCTGCTGCCGGGAAAAAGGCCGATGCAGCGAGTGGCGGGAGAGATATCGTGCAGTTGCAGAAATTGTTTTCTGGTCGTGTTAGTCCTGACGGTATCAAGCAGGGGGTGCCCCACATACTCGGCGGCTACTCCGCGCAGACGATAGAACTCTTGCTCAAAGGGTAAAATTACTCCCATCTTATCCACACGGGCTTTAATCGTCTTGACCCGCCCGGAGCGCCACGCCCATAACTGCGGGCTGATATAATAGAACACCGGAATGGCAAGTTTTTTAGCTTTTCGGGCAAGCAGCAGATTAAAATCGGGAAGATCAATCAGGATAAGCAGATCGGGGCGATCTGCGATCAGCCGGCGCCGTAAAACACGTTGTGCACGCCAGATATCCGGCAGGTGAGCAAATACTTCAAAGACCCCAACTACCGAAACCCTGGCCGCATCAAAGAGTATTTCAACCCCGAGCGCGGCAAGCTCTGGGCCGCCCATACCGCAAAACTGCAGTTCCGGATCTTTTGCCCGTAATGCCTTGACCAGATTTGCTCCATGAAGATCACCAGACGCCTCCCCGGTGACGATCATGACTTTTCGGTTCATGGCTTGTTTTTCGGCAGAAAATTCTTGAACAAATCAAGCTTTTGATGCTCTTTGATCTGGTCCATAACCTGCAAGGCAACGGCAAGAGCCCGCCTTCCCTCCAAACCGGACACTGCCGGCGTAGTTCTTTCCCGCACGTGTTTGACAAACGACGTCACTTCGCTCAGCAAAGCGTCACCGTCGGCAAAAGTGCGCAGTTCAACGGCCTGCTTGGGCATCCCGCTTTCTTCGCGCAGCTCTTCTGAGAGCTGTATAGTCATAACTTTTTTATTGCCGAAATCGACGTTGATATAAGATCCCGGCTGGAAAATACGCATTTTACGCTCATTGATCCGGGAAATCCTGCTGACGGTGACGTTGGCCGTAGCACCATTGGCAAATATCAACCGGGCATTGGCGATATCGGTTTTGGCTGTCGCGACGGGTGCGCCAACGGTATGGATGGTCTGCAGCGGTGATTTGATAATATTTAAAATGATGTCGATATCATGAATCATCAGATCGAGAACGACATCAACATCTGCGCCTCGATGCTTGAAGGTGGCAATCCTGTTGCTCTCAATAAAAACCGGGGTAGTGAGAAACGGCTCCATCGCCTGAACTGCCGGGTTAAAGCGCTCCAGGTGACCAATCTGCAGGATGAGTTTTTTATTTTTTGCTTTATCGATGAGATCGTCGGCTTCCGCGAGGGTGACCGTCATCGGTTTCTCGAGAAGCACGTCGATTCCTGCATCGAGACAGTCACCGGCAACCTTATGATGAAAAGGAGTCGGTACCACAATAGATACCGCATCAACAGCCGGCAACAGTTCTCTATAATCGGTAAAACCAGGACAACCACACTCTCCGGCAACCCGTTGATTCTGTGCGTCGTCAATATCGGCTACGCCAACCAGATCAACCCCGTCTAAGGCAGCATATTTCTGTGCATGAAAGCGACCGAGATAGCCAACACCGATGACGCCGACTTTAATATTTTCCATTGTAGTCAATTAACCGCCCAGATCTTGCAGTTAGTCTGCACAGACCAGAGAATATAAGGTTAGATACCCAGATATGCCTTTTGGATATCGGTATTGGCGAGGAGTTCATCCGCCGGTCCAGACAGGGTGATGCGTCCGTTTTCCATAACGTAGCCCCGGTCTGCAATATGCAACGCCTGGTTGGCGTTTTGTTCGACAAGAAATATTGTGGTGTTGTTTTCACTATTTATCTGTTTAATTATTTCAAATATCTGTCTGATTACCAGCGGAGCGAGGCCCATCGATGGTTCGTCGAGCAACAGCAGCCTGGGTCTGGCCATAAGCGCGCGTGACATGGCCAGCATCTGCTGTTCTCCCCCGCTCAGATTACCGCCATCCTGATGCCTGCGTTTATGGAGAATAGGAAAAAGCGAATAGATGTAGTCCAAGTCTTTTTTGATCGCTTCTTTGTCGTTTCGCAGAAAAGCCCCCATGTCCAGATTTTCTTTGACGCTCAGCTGGGGAAAGATGTGTCTTCCTTCAGGAACCTGACAAAGTCCCAGTTTGACGATGGCATCAGGGCTCATCTTGTGAATTTCTTTATCCTGAAATACTATTGATCCTGCGCGACAGTCAACAACCTGGCAGATGGTCATAAGGGTGGTGCTTTTACCTGCCCCGTTGGCCCCGATCAGGGTGATGATTTCTCCTTCATTAATATGCAGGGAAACATCTTTTATCGCCAGCTTATTGCCGTATCCGGCCTGCACCTTGTCTAATTTAAGCATCGACTTCCTCACCCAGATAAGCCTTAATAACTGCCGGATTGGCCCGAATTTCGGCAGGCGTCCCCTGGGCTATTTTTCTACCGTAATCCATGACAAAAATACGATCCGATAAACTCATGACCAGCTGCATGTCATGTTCGATCAGCAGTATTGCCTGGCCTTCTTCTGATATTTGTTTTATCAGGCGATCAAGTTCCATAGTTTCCTGCGGGTTCATGCCGGCGGCCGGTTCATCCAGCAGGAGCAACAGCGGTTCGGTGGCGAGAGCTCGGGCAATCTCCAGGCGTCGCTGGGCGCCATAGGGGAGATTATCGGCAAACTCATCGGCGAACTCGGCAAGTCCTACTTTTTGGAGCATGGAGTAGCTGGTGGCCAAAATCCCCTCCTCTTCCCTGCGGGTTGCCGCCGTCCGAAAAATTGCACCAAATATAAAGGCCTTAGTTCGACAGTGCCGACCTATCATGACATTTTCCAGCACGGTCATTCGGGGAAAAAGACGGATATTCTGAAAGGTGCGGGCCAAACCTCTTTCCGTGACTTTATTGGGTTTAAGGCCTTTGAGGGAAACCGGCTTTTTTTTATTTGGCGGAGAAAGAGAGATCTTACCGGCTGTCGGCCGATAGATTCCGGTTATACAGTTGAAAAATGTTGTTTTCCCGGCTCCGTTGGGACCGATGAGTGCAACAATTTCACCACTGTTCACATCAAGATCAATGGAATCCAGAGCACGAATTCCGCCGAAATCCATGGTCAGACCGGTGACGTTTAAAATGGGTTGTTTCATCATGAATCTGTTGGTTGCAAAGAAATAATGCTACTCTTTATTGTTCCGTACCGGTGCGGGGGCAGGAGCTTTTTTATCAAATTTATAAGTGCGGCGGATATTGGAAATCAGGCCCTGGGGTCTGAAGATCATCATGCAGACGAGGATGGCGCCAAAAGCCAGCATCCGGTATTCCGACAGGGCACGCAGATATTCCGGTAGCAGGATCAAAATAAGTGCCCCGAAAACCACCCCGATGATGGAGCCCATCCCGCCTAATACAACAATCGATAAAATGATTGCCGATTCGAGAAAAGTGAAACTGGCCGGATTGATAAAAGTAGTCTTGGCCGCAAAAACAACGCCGACAATACCGGCCCAGAAAGCACCAAGCGAAAAAGCGACAAGTTTGGTCTTTCGTTTGTCGATGCCCATGGCCTGGCAGGCAATTTCATCTTCGCGCAGGGCGATCCAGGCCCGGCCGAGCCTTGAATCCTGCAGCCGGTTGACGATAAAAATCGTAATGATAACAAAAAGTATCATCAAGTAATAGATATACAGCACCGACTGGTCAAGACTTAAGTTTATGCCAAAAAAACCAGGCCTGGAAATATTGGAAATTCCGCTTGGTCCCTGGGAAAACGAGCCCCAGTTTTCCAGGATCAGACGGATAATCTCACCAAATCCCAGGGTGACTATTGCTAAGTAGTCACCGCGCAGGCGAAGAACAGGAAAACCAAGGAGAATGCCAAAAGTGGCGGCCAATAGCCCGCCCAAGGGCAAAGCCGCCCAGAAACCGAGGCCGAAATGCAAATGTAACAGGGCGTAGGTGTATGCACCAACAGCATAAAATGCGACAAAACCGAGATCCAGAAGGCCGGCCAGACCAACGACAATATTTAATCCGAGCCCCAGGACCACATACATTAGAGCAGTGGTCATAACAGTGGTCTGATAAGTGTCAAAAAAATGCGGGAAAGCAAGCGCAAATGCCCCAACAATGCCGATAAAAATATTGCGTTGAACAGGATTGAGGAGAATTCTATGGATGATCGAGTTATGCAGTTCTTTCTGGTCGCTGCCGAGGTTTTTACTCGGTTGGTTTTCTTTTCGGTACTGATACCCTTTAACCAGCATAAAGACAAGAAAAGTACCGATTGCCATATACCAGGCATTTTGCCAACGCCAGATAACCGTTCGTTCAATTGGATCGACTTTGATAACGACAATGGGAAAAGTTAGAAAAACAAACCAGAGGGAGGTAAGAAAAGCTTTCTTGAATTCTTTTAATAAAACCATAACTGACTGATGAATAGGTATTGACTATACTTTTTGGTTAGATGCCTTCCCCAGCAATCCCGAGGGCTTAAAAATGAGGATCAGGACCAGTAGAGAGAAGGCAAAAACATCTTCATAATCACTCGAGACATACCCGGTGGCAAAGCTTTCGGTCAGTCCCAGCACAAAACTGCCAAGAACAGCTCCGGGAATGGAACCTATGCCGCCAAGAACTGCAGCAGTAAATGCTTTGATGCCGGCGAGAAAACCGATATAAAAATTAATCTGACCGATATGCGTTGCGACCAGCATGCCGCCTATAGCTGCAAGCGCTGAGCCGACGATAAAAGTTGCCGAAATAACATTATTGACATTAATGCCCACGAGCGTCGCCATGGTCCGATCCTGGGCGGTGGCGCGCATGGCCTTGCCTATTTTGGTAAATTTTATAATGAGAGTAAGCAAGACCATTACCACTAGGGTGGTTACCAGAATAACCATATCGGTGGTACCGATTATATGGGCAATTGGCTCCATAAAGGCAAAATCGGGGATGAGTGTTGGAAACGGTAGAAAATCGGAGGTCTGAGCCAGCAGGACATAATTCTGCAAAAATATCGACATTCCGATGGCGCTGATAAGCGGCGACAAGCGGGGCGCATGCCGCAGCGGTTTATAGGCTATTTTTTCAATGGTATACCCATAGGAACTGGCCCAGACCACTGCCGCCAGCCCGGAGATAATCACGATGGCAAGGAGTGGAAAGCCATAAACCGACAGTACCGTGGCAACGATAAAAGCGGTAAACGCGCCAATCATATAGATTTCGCCATGGGCAAAGTTGATCAGCCCGATAATGCCATACACCATGGTATAGCCCAAAGCGATAAGGGCATAAATCGAACCTCGGGTCAAACCGCTAAAAAACAATTCAATAAAATAGTCCATGCCTGCATAAAAAAATATCTGAAGCAAACAGAGCATCTGCCCTGTTTGCTTCAGATATTAAAAGGTTAACAAAAGAGTAATTATTTGACGACGACGTATTTGCCGTTCTCGACAACATACATGGAGAATCCGACGCCAACTGCATCACCATTCTTGTCAAAGCTGATATCGCCGACCGGGGTGGCTACTTTTTCCGATTCCAGCACTTTTTTCAAATCGGCAAGTTTGGTCGAATCGGCCTTCTCGATGGCGTTCAGCATAGCCACGGCAGCAGCGTAGGCACCATCAAAAAAAGCACCGGGATCGCTGCCGAAAGCGGCTTTATGTGCTTCTCTGGCTTCCGCCGCCAGGGGATTTTTCGAATTGTCCTGAGGACCGGCCGCATACACGCCCTCAGAAGCGTCTCCGGCAACCTTGATAAAGGTATCGTCTTTTACACCATCGTCAGAGACAAACTTGGTCTTGAGACGTTTTTTCTTCATAATGGTGACTATCTTGGATGCCTCTGGATGGTAGCCGCCAAAAACCACGACGTCAGCACCGGATTGCTTGATTTTCTGGACGATGGCCGAATAATCCATGGCGCCGGGAGTAATGCCTTCAAAAAGAACAACCTCGCCTTTGCCGGTTGTTTCCACGTATTTCTTGGCTCCTTCAGCAAGAGGCTTGCCATAGTCTCCTTTATCATGAATAATGGCGATCTTTTTCAGTCCCAGTTTATCTACGGCAAAATCGATCATTGCAGGTGACTGCGCGGCGTTGGGTGCAATAGTACGAAAGAAATTGGGATAGTCGCCGCTTAAGGTCAACTCATCGCTGGTGGCAGATGGCGACATGACCAGAATCTCGGCATTTTTGTAGATGGGTAGTGCAGCCTTGGTGGCGCCGGAACAGATATGGCCAAGAACGACTTGCGCCCCATCGCTGACTAGTTTGGTGGCTGTATTGGTGGCAATTTCCGGCTTGCATACATCGTCTTCAACCAGCATGACTATCTTTTTACCGTTAATCCCACCCTTGGCGTTGTATTTGTCGACAACCAGCTTGGCGGCATTGACCGTTGGCAAACCGTAGGATGCGAGGTCACCACTATGCGGTCCGGCGACTCCAAATTTGATTGTATCTTCGGCAACACCAAACGACGGTGCCGACAGAGCTAACAAAACACAGGCTGTGGTGGTAAGCAATTTACCATTCAGATTACATTTCATTCCTTCCTCCCTTAAAATTATTTTTAGTTTATTTGCACCTGGGACCCGGAAAACATCACCGAAAAGAGCAAGCATATCCTGCGAAGCCATGATATTAGTCTTTTACTGAGCGTTTTGCAAAATCTAAAGTTAAACACTGTCCCTTTCTGTAATCAATTTTACCTTTTAAAGCCATGTCTAAAGCTGGAGATCTTTTGTTTTTCCTTGGCCGCCCCTTCAGTCCACTGTACAGCGCCCTGATGAGATTGCGGGAAAATTTCTATCAAAGAGGCATTTTTCGCCACTTTTCCTTATCGGTCCCCGTCATTGCCGTTGGCAATCTGGTCCTGGGCGGCACCGGAAAAACGCCGACAGTTCAACATATTGCCAGGTTGCTGCAGGAGCACGGCTATAATCCGGCAATTATCAGTCGGGGGTATGGCGGTGACAGCAAGAAGCCGGTCAATGTAGTATCCGACAGGGAACACCTTCTTCTGTCACCGAAAATTGCCGGGGATGAGCCCTGTATGCTCGCTGAATCCCTGCCGGGGGTTGCCGTGCTTACCGGAGTTCGGCGTATTATTCCCTGTCGGCATGCAATCGATCAATTGCAGGCCGATGTCCTTATCCTAGACGATGGTTTCCAGCATCTCGCCGTCAACCGGGATATTGATATTGTCCTTTTCGACAGTACCGCCCTCGCCGGGAACAGCCGGGTCTTTCCTGGTGGTACTCTGCGCGAACCTGTCTCCGCTCTGAACCGCTGCCACGCGTTTTTGTTGACTGGAGAAAACTTAGAAAACAGGCAGAGGACTCAGAAATTCGCCGATCTTCTGCATCAGCGATTCCCCGGTAAACCGGTATTTAGATCCGCTCTTGGTGCATATCAACTGCACGGCCCGGAAGGTGTCGTCACGGTAGAATCTCTTCCCGGGTCTTTTTATGCTTTTTGCGGTATTGCCGGTCCCGCTCGATTTGCCAGGTCTCTCACCGACTTTGGTATCCAACCCGCGGGTTTTCAAGCATTCAAAGATCATGCTCGCTACAGCCAGGCAATAGTTGCCCAGCTTTGCCAAAAGGCAGCCTCCTGCGGTGCGCAGTACCTCGTAACAACAGAAAAAGACCATATTAAACTGCACAATTTCACGCTTAAGCTGCCGCTCTTTACCCTCAAGGTGAATCACGAAGTAGAGCAGGCTTTTAATCTTTTTATCTTAGACGAACTAAAAAAAACAAGCACTGCAAAGTGATTAGTAAAACTTGATATAGTCGATGGGGGCATATTTGCACCGTCATCGACAAAGTCGTTGACACCCCGCAGGCAAAGATCACCGGCATGGTCCTTTGATGCATTTACAACACGAGTCAAAATGGAGTTTTTTGTCGTATACCTTAGGCAATTACATGGCGGATAATATTAGCAAAAAACGGTTATACAAAGCAGCACCAAAATGAAATTGACGAATATCAAACACCTTGACCTATTAACTATCTATTTAATATTATTAAAAATATTAAACCAGTTACTTTTGAGAAACATTCTCACAAAGACAAGTAAACGTTGACGATGCATTCAGATGTTGTATATTCACTCTTACGGATTGCCTTCAATTCCTTATAAATATAGTTAGGGATTTTCATAGAAATGATCAGTATTGGGGAAAACAATATATGTTTTCCTTTGTACTTAGCCACAGCCAAAAAAGCATTCGGCTGTGGTCTAGTACATACCGAAAAAATCAGGAGAAATGACTAATGACTTTACTTGAAGGCTTATTATGGCTCACCCTTAATGTCTATCATGAAGCACGATCGGAACCGGAAATAGGTCAGATGGCCGTGGCCTTTGTCACCTTGAATAGAGCCAACGAAAAACACCGGCCCATTAAAGAAATAGTGCAGGAGCCCTACCAGTTCAGTTGGACCTTTCAGAAGGAATCATATCTACCAGATGATCCCAAAGCTTTCCTCAAGTGTATGAAATCAGTGTACATTGCCCTGCAGAGCAAAGATTTCACCCAAGGCGCAACCCACTATCACCTAGACAGCGTCAACCCTTACTGGTCAAGCGCTTATACCTATCTGGATCAGTACGGGTCACATAAATTCTATAAATGATGGCCTCGTAAAATTTCTACATTACAGTCGCCGTAGGGGCGGGTTTGGAACCCGCCCTTACATCCCTGCATTATCGAAAATTATGAGTTTTCCCTCATACCTTCCGCGCATTTTTTAATGCCGCAATTTGGGCAGCAAGTTTTTCCTCAGACATTTTTATTGTAACAGGATACACCAAGGTTCGCTCAAGAAGCGCTGATGATTGCGGCAACGACTGCGGATCATAGACGATTTTTCTCTTGCCGCCCGGTTCAGTATACGGGTAGCCGGATTTGGTCAGGGTCTTGCCGGCCAGCAAATGCTCCCACCTTGGATAGAAGTGCCAGCTGTTCTCGGCAAAATTGATCGCTCCCTGCCCATCCTGGCGCAGTGATGTGTTGACCCTTTGACAGTGCTCTTTATCCTGGAGAGTAAAGGTCAAAAAAGTTGCTGAATCGCCTTTCTCGTCAATCAGCTCCCGAAACACAACGCCCGGCAGACAGGCAGCGGCTTCTTTGAGGACTGCCTTGTTTTTTTGCTGCACCGCGACAATAGCATCAAGCTTGGCAAGTTGCGCTATGCCGATTGCCCCCTGGAGCTCCATCATCCGATAGTTAAAGCCGATAAAACGCCTCCCCTCGCCTCCTCTCCCACCGGTATTGACCTTATGGTCATGGCCATGGTCCTGATATTCCGACATGGCTCGCCAGAGCTCGGCATCATCGGTGATAATCATCCCGCCTTCACCGGTGGTAATGGTCTTGACCGCATCCAGAGAAAAGGTGCCGCATGCACCGAAAGAGCCCAGATGTTTACCGTTTATCCGCCCCCCCGCTGCCTGCGCGGTATCCTCAAGTACTGAGATACCATGTTGTGCGGCAATATTGACTATCGTCTCAATCCTTGCCATGGCCCCAAGCATATGCACCGGAATGATGCATTTCGTTTTGGCGGTGATTTTCTTCTGCAAATCGGTCGGATCCATATTCAAGGTCGCATCGACCTCGGTAAAAACCGGCACGGCCCCCACTTCAAGAATGGCTTCCCAGGTTGCGACAAAGGTAAAACCCTGGGTGATCACTTCGTCGCCGGGGCCGACACCCAAGGCGGTAAGGGCAACTTTCAGGGCAGCGGTTCCCGAGGTTACCGCCTGGGCGTGATTTGTCCCGCAATATTGCGCGAATTTTTCTTCAAATTCGCGGACCTTATATACACCCTTTCGCTGTTCGTTGAACTCATACCGGAAGAGCACCCCGGTATCGAGGACATCCATGATCTCTTTCTTTTCTTCGTCTCCGAATAATTCAAATCCCGGCATGGCTATCTCCTTTACTGCTGATTGTACAGGTATTTATTGCTGAGCTTTTAATCTGGCGACCTTTGCCTTTATTTCTGCCTGATCCTGGGAATACGCTGCGTCCTCTCCCATAAAAAGCAGGAAATCATTATAGATGGCAATCGCTTTGTCGATATTGCCCTCATTTTCTTCGATGCGACCCATGCCAGCATAGGCAATTTGCTCATATCCTTTGATATTTTTTAACTGATCGTATTGTCTGGTTGCTTCCGCAAAACGTTTTTCACCTTCCAGGGCCTGGGCCAGACCAAAAATAACCAACGCATACAGGGGGTTCGAGTCTTTGACGTCCGTCAGAATTTCCGTATATTTTTTTGCGGCATCACCATAGGAACCGTTTTTTATATCTAATTGGGCAAGTTCGACTCTGGCCCAGAGCGCTGAGGAAGTACCGGCATACTTCTCGATAACTCCACGAAGGGCCTCTGCCTGGCCGGTTTTATCGGATTGGAGGGCCGTTGATAAGGCGGTCGACGCCTCCTCTCTTATGCGCTCACGATAGGAGCCATACAGGGACCAGAAAACGACTGCAAGAACAATAACGACAATAGCAATCTGCAGGATTCGCTGATTGAGTCGAATAAAATCAATCACTTTGGGAGGAAGGTTGAAATGTTCTAACAGCCCTTCCACCTTATCCATATTTGTTTCGGCAGTCAGTTTTTTATTAAACGCACTCTCATTGGCCATGCAGGTTACCTCCTGGTAATTTCTATGGTATGATGGTGTCGTAAAAAGCTCGATATCCTTCATTACCACGAACAAGTTGCAGAATTTTCACAACGCCATCACGTGTAAAGCGGGCAATATAATATATAGCTCTATGTCTGTCCATGCGTAAACTACTTGCGCCCTGATCCGGTACTACAAAGACCTCGCCAATGACCACATCGCAAACGCCAACAGTCCTTACCGTCAGCCAACTGACCCGCTCGATAAAGACACTTCTTGAAAAGGACTTTCGTTTTGTCAGGATAAGCGGTGAAATTTCCAATTTCAAGCTGGTCTATTCGGGCCATTCTTATTTTACCTTAAAGGATAGTTCCGCCCAGATTCGCGCGGTACTGTTCAAGCAACAGAAACGCTTTGTCGAGCTGGCTTTGCAGGACGGGCAGGATGTGGTCTGTTTCGGCCGGATTGCCGTGTATGAACCACGCGGGGAATATCAGCTGATTGTCGATTCGGTAGAACTCTTCGGTACCGGCCGGCTGCAAAAAGAATTTGACCAGCTCAAAATTCATCTGGCCGAAAAAGGCTATTTTGATGCCGAAACCAAAAAAACACTGCCGCCCTACCCTTCAAAAATTATCGTCATCTCTTCCCCAACCGGAGCGGCCATCCATGATTTTTTGAAAATAGTAAAAATCAGAAAATCACCAATCGGGATACAGATACTTCCGGTAAAGGTCCAGGGTAAAGAAGCCGCTGACGAAATTGCCCGTGCCATTCAGACGGCAAATTGCCTTGACGATGTCGATATTATCGTCCTCTGCCGAGGTGGTGGCTCACTCGAGGATCTCTGGGCGTTCAACGAAGAGGTGGTTGCCGAGGCCATTTACCATTCGCAAGTGCCGATTGTCACCGGAATCGGTCATGAAGTGGATTTCACCATTGCCGATTTCTGCGCTGATTTTCGCTGCCCTACCCCGACCGGCGTCGCTGAAAAATTGATTCCGGACACGCATGCCTTGCGGCAACATCTGGCGGCCCTGCAAAACGACCTGGTAAACAGGATACAGCGAAAAATGTCGTTTCTGGACCAACGCCTCCGGCATAGTGTTCGGATGCTGGGCAATATGAAAAATATTTTTAAGGACTCTGCCTTGCGACTGCAGCTCAGCAAATCCTATCTGTATCAGGCAGCCAGCAAAAATCTACACTTGCGAGAAGAGAGGCTCGCAGCCTGTATCCGCAGACTACAGGCCCAGGCCCCCTCTCGCTGCATTGAATTACAGGAAAAACAGCTGCAATTTCTGGTAGCACAACTACACAATCATATAGAACGGATACTCGAACGCAAACACATGGCTCTGGCGAAACAGGCGACCCTGCTCAATAGCGTCAGTCCCCTGGCCACTCTCGGCCGAGGCTACTCCATTGTCAGAAAATTCAATCCAGATGATTCCTACCAGATTATTACCAGAGCGGCCGATACAGCGGTGGGCGACGAATTGAATATTATGCTACGCGAGGGACAGCTGGATTGTATCGTCAATAAGAGCAGCGGCGTATAAGAATTGCTTTAAATAAAGTACATGTCATTTATATGACAAATAAAACCCGTATCAAAACTGAAATAAACTTATCAGATGTCTGCATGTCTCTAATTAAATGAGCAGGAGAAATTATGGCCCATTATCTTCAAGCTTTTATACCGCATGAGAATGATCAGCTCACAGTACTTGTGGCCAGTGAAGAGGATCTTGTAATCAGCAATACAACCACCAAAAAGTCAAAAGAAAAGGTGGTTTCGTCCACTGACGTCAGCAACATACTCTTTGGTGACGAGTTGTTTTTTCAAACATTGACGCCACATGAAATGAATATGCATTCGATAGGTGAGCGCCTAACGCGTTTTTCAACTCGACCTTTTCCTGCTCCTTCTTTGCCTGAATTTGAAGCCGTTACAAAAGAACTGCTTGCTGGACATGAGCCCAAATCCAGTAAACATTCGAAACAGTTTTATCAAACCGGCAGTCGATCGCCCGCAGCTTTCCGGGTGCTGCAGCGTTACGGTGATGACGTTATTGTTGCAAATGAGCGAACGCATTTTGTCGGCGATGTAATGCTTCTTGGAACATTTCTTGAGATGGCAAAGGCCCTTAATCAATTTGGTACAAAAACCGATTTCCATCTGGATTTCGTCGGCGAATTGTCGCAAGCACGACGGACTATTGAAGCAGAGGCGAGTGTAACTTCGGTGTTTCATGAAAATTATCGACCAGTTGTTTTGACCATGCCATACTTTGATGGGAATCATTGGTCCCAGCCTGCTCCTGTTTTGCTGCAACCTGGTGATGTTGTGTGGAACACAAACGCCGAGGCAATTTATATTTTGAATGAGTTTACTGTCGACAATCCTCAATCAGCCAGAAAGACTGCTGTACCCAATCGTACTTTTATAAAAACAACCAGAAATAGCTGCAGCGCCACAACAGTGATAGGTTTTGGGAAAAACATGCACAATATATTGCGCTGCGGCATTCGTTCTGTACTTTTTGGACCCAAATAGCAAGTCTACGCTATCTAATTTTCATAATATTACGTGACAAACATCTGTCCCCTAAGATTATGTCAATAACGCCATATGCAACCTATATACAGCAAAGCTCTGTATACGGCAGAAGTATATAGCATCATTTTACCAGGAGGCATTGCAGTTTACAGTAATTCCATGCCGGAGAAAAAATAGCCAATCTCAAATGCGGCGGTTTCCGGAGCATCGGAGCCATGGGTGGCATTTTCACCAAGAGAGGCACCGTACAGCTTTCTGAGGGTTCCTTCGGCGGCATCAGCCGGATTGGTAGCCCCCATCAGATCACGCCATTTTTTGATGGCATTTTCTGCCTCCAGAACCATTACTATGCAGGGGCCGCTGGCCATGAACTCGGTCAGTTCGCCAAAGAATGGTCGTGCTTTATGGACATAGTAAAAGCCTTCTGCTTCCACCCGGCTTAAATAAAGCTTTTTGATACCGACAATCTTGAATCCTTCCTCATAGATTCGGCTGATTATTTTGCCGCTGTTGCCATCGGCAAAGGCGTTGGGCTTGATAATGGCAAATGTTCTTTCCATATTTTTATCTCCTTGTATTAATTTTAGTGGAAAAGCACCAAACGGACGCCGGCCGAAATGACGACAAAAATGATCGACCCGACAATGACCAGGCGGTATGTTTTTGGTATATCTTCCGGCACCGGTTCACATTCCGTATCACCAATATACGGTTTTTCAACTGTTTTATTAAAGTATATCGACGGGCCGCCAAGCCTGACGCCAAGCGCTCCAGCCGTGGCTGCTTCGGTATGACCGGCGTTCGGACTGGCGTGCTGCAGCCGATCTTTGACGAATACTCTTGCCGCTCCTCTGTAATCCAATTGAAGAAAAAATGCAGCTATTATCAAACATACGCCGCTCAGTCGTGCCGGAATAAAATTGACCGCGTCGTCCAATTTTGCGGCAACCCTGCCAAACTCAAGATACCGCTCATTTTTATAGGCGATCATGGAATCCATGGTGTTCACCGCCTTGTATAAAAATGCGCCGACCACCGAACAGTTGATCGGTGACAGCCCGAGGACCGGTGCAAGACAACCGGCAAGTAAGGCATAAAAAATGGGTGCGGTAATACCATCGACCATATTTTCGGCAACCGTTTCTATAGTCGCTCGGCAGATGCCGGCTGCATTCAACTGGCTGGTGTCTCGACCAACTATTTTTCCAACAGCAATACGAGCAGTTGCAAGACAATGTTCATCTTTTAGTTGAATATATACTTCGTTACTGTGGCGCAGCAAGTCTCTCGCGGCAATGGTGGTATAGAGCAGAAATACGGCAACAATTGCAACAAAGAATGAAGAAATTGAGCCGGCAACAAAAAGCAGCATCCAAACAACAATCAGTGTCGCCACAAGCACAGCGACAACGGTCATTGCACCAGCCAGATACACACTACCGATTATCTTTCGGCTAAGCGCCTCACTCCGGAAAATCAGCCAGCCGATTCCTCGCACCGGATGCGGAAACCAGCGTGGGTCGCCCAAAAGTGCATCTAAGACAATGGCGGTGAGAATTTGCAGATAATAGAGCATATCAGATAAGGCTCAGTAATCAGACATTTATATCTTGAGTAGACGATAGATGGCATCCATGTCGACATTTTCCCGAACTGTAGCTGCCAAACGATCAAAGGCAATTTCCAGGTTATAGGGTGCCAGTATTTCGCCTATTGGCTGAAATCCCGCTCTTACGCGCAGCTTGTCGATAAACCACCGCCTAAAATCATCGCTGTCAAAGATGCCATGCAGATAACAACCCCAGATTTTTTCGGAACGTTCCATCTGGCCGCAGTTCGTCCCGTCATCAAATTGGAGTACCGGCTGCCCGGTTATGGAAGATATGCCATGGTGGATCTCGTAACCGAAGACCTTTTTGCCAGAGAGCTGATGTATCCCCGTTTTACGGGTAAGATTCTTCTCACGCTCAATCACGGTTTCGATCTCAAGATAGCCGAGGCCGGTCAACCGGCCATCGACGGATTCAATTTCGTAGGGATCATGAATCAGTTTGCCGAGCATCTGGTAGCCACCGCAAATGCCGACAATTTCGCCGCCTTTTTCGAGACACCGACCTATTTTTTCAGCAAAACCACTCCTTGTCAAAAAGTTAAGGTCGTAAATAACATTTTTGGAGCCGGGCAAAATAATTGCCTGCGGACAACCAATATCCGCTGCATTTTCGACAATGCGCAGTGTGACGTCGGGTTCTTCCAGAAATGGTTCGACATCGGTAAAATTGGATATATGCGGCAGATTGATGACGACAATTTCAATGCCGTCACCGGCATGCTGCTTATTGAAACTGCCCTTTTTAAAAGAGACCGAATCTTCTTCGGGGAGACCGAGGTTTTTCAGATACGGCACAACACCCAAAACGCTCCGGCCGGTATGCATCTGCACATAGCTGTGGGCAGAGGCAAGCAGCGAGGCCTGACCACGGAATTTATTGACCAGAAAACCGGCGACCAGCTGCCGTTCCCATTCGGCCAGAACCTCCATAATCCCGACAAAAGAGGCATACACCCCGCCCCGGTCGATATCTCCTACCAGGATAACCGGGGCCTCGGCGTATGCAGCCATCCGCATATTGACGATATCGTCGGCCTTGAGATTAACTTCGCCGGGAGAACCGGCGCCCTCCAGGACAACCACATCGAAGTCACCGGCCAGGCTATCGTAGCTCTTACAGACCGAATTCCAGACCTTGGGTTTATAGTCGTTATAGGCGAGGACCGACATATTGCCTACCGGCTTCCCGCAGACGATAATCTGGCTGCCGGTATCGGAGTTCGGTTTGAGTAGAATCGGATTCATCCGACAATCCGGATCCAGCCTTGCGGCCTGGGCCTGCACCACCTGAGCCCTACCCATTTCATCGCCCTGCAGAGTGACAAATGAATTCAGGGACATGTTCTGGGCCTTAAATGGGGCAACCCGCACCCCGTCCTGATGTAAGATTCGGCACAGAGCGGCGGTGATGATCGATTTGCCGGCATCGGAGCAGGTTCCCTGAAACATAACGGACCGAGCTTTTGGGGGCGTAGTTTTGCGTGGACCAGCAGCAGCGAAAAAATTGTCCAGCACTTCAAGCAGCCGCAGATTTTCCCGCTTTGTGCGCACAGCTATCCGGCAAAACAGCTGCGGCGAGTCAAGTCCTTGGTAGTTGTCACAACGCCTAATCATGATGCCATGCTGCACGCAAAAGTCGGCAAGTGCAGTGGCGGTAGTGCCGCTCACCACCTTGATAAAAAGATAATTTGCCTGGGAATCATATACTGTTAGCTGGTGGATCCGATGCAGTCCGGTTACCAGTTCAAGACGCAACTCCTGGCAGAGCTGTCTGGTTTTCGCCTGATAGAGTGTATCTTTAAGGGCCGCCGTACCGACCGCCTGGGCCAGGCTGTTGACCGTCCATGGCGGGAGGATATCCTTTACCTGCAGCGCAAGAGACGGTGCGAGGATGCCATAGCCAATTCGTAAGCCGGGAACCCCATAGAACTTGGTCATGGAATTCAAAGTCAGAATATTCGGGGCGGTGCCGCCAAGAGTTGGGTTTAAATCGATAAAATCGGCGAATGCTTCATCGATTAAAAAATAACCCGCGGGATTATCCTTGATAAGAGAGATCAGTTGGGCGCGGTCGACATCACTTCCGGTTGGATTGTTGGGGGTGGCGATGATTACGAGGTCACTCGCTTTTATTAGTGTACCCAGCGCATTCAGATTAAGCGTAAAATCGTCTTCTTCCGAAAGAGTGAAGGTAACGACCGGTAATCCGGCTATTTTTGCCGCTCTGGCATAATCAACATATGATGGCACAGGAAGGATGACCCGTTTACAGGGAAGAATCCGTAGAAACGCATAGAGCAGTTCTGTTGTGCCATTGCCGACGACTATTTGATCACTGGACACCCCGGTATGTTCGGCAATCGCATTAATAAACTCCGTATTGTCCGGATCAGGATAATGAATAAGGCTTTCCAGCCGGCTGCTGATCAGCGGGCGGAACCATTCCGGCGGACCAACTGGATTGATATTGGCGCTGAAGTCGAGAATCTGTTGATCTTTGGCCGGCGTTTCACGACGTATCTTATGGATGTTGCCGCCATGTTCAAACGTATTCATATTGATGTCGCTGTTAAAAAGATGGAGTTTTTACGACGCCATCAAAAAAAGAAGGCCGTAAGAGCTACTGCCGTACTCGCCTCGGTCAGCTCACAGACCGCTCCAAGGGTATCACCCGTCGCACCGCCAAGGCGGTTTCTGCACCATCGAGCAAAAATCACTGTTGTCGCCAGTACCGCAACAAGAGTGACGATTAGCCGGGAGGGGGCGAAAACAGCAAGCAGGACGACCAGGGCCAGCAATGCCGCCAATGCCGCAGTTTTACTGCTGTCAGTATAAAACAGGCGGCCCAGACCGCCCTCCGCTCTGGCATACGGCAGCCTCGCCATAGAAAAAAGGATGGCACAACGACCGGCAAAAGGCATGAAAAAAGCAGCCAGGCACAGGGTCTGCGTGGTCATTGCGCAAAGCGCGCTGTATTTGGCAAGAAGAACAAAAACCAGGGCGACAACACCCATCGCCCCGACTCGACTGTCTTTCATGATGCGCAGACAATCTTCACGGGGACGAGCACTTAATAAGCCATCAGCACTGTCGGAGAGGCCGTCGAAGTGGAGAAAGCCCGAGATTAATCCAAGATAGATAAGCGCAATAACAGCAACAACCTGCTGTGGAAAAAACCTCAACAACACATGTGCTGCCACAAATCCTCCTGCACCAATAAGCGCACCGACCACCGGAAAATACATCAGACAGTCTTTAAACCGGGAGGAATCATCTTCGGCACGCCAGGACACCGGTATTATTGTAAGAAATCGGATGGCGGTGCACAACCGGGCCAGGCGCAGAAGCCATTGGTCTTCCGAGATGGTCATAGTCCTCCGCCTCGATTATTTATCGGCCTGGGCAACAGCGGCTTCCTCGAAGGTCGCAACCTTGGTCAATATTGCCACAGCGCCTTCTACCAGATTCATTGCCACCGCTGCTCCAGTGCCCTCACCAAGACGAAAATTCAAGTCGAGCAGTGGTTTTTTGCAACCGAGCGCCTGCTGCATCGCTTCATGCCCAGGCTCAACCGAACGGTGAGAGAATATCAGGTAATCCCTGGTGAAAGGCTCAATCTTATAGGCGATAAGGGCCGCTGCGGTGGAGATAAATCCGTCGATAATAACAGGTTTACCGTTGGCTGCGGCGCCAATAATCAAGCCGGCCAGACCGCCGATTTCAAAGCCACCGACCTTGGCCAGTATATCGAGCCCATCCGTGGGGTCTGGTTTATTGATTTCCAGGGCCCTTTTAATGACCGAGATCTTATGTTTGACCTGTTCGTCATCGAGTCCTGTGCCCCGACCGGTGAGTTTTGCGACATCTTTGCCGGTACAGACTGCGGCAATGGCTGTTGATGGCGTGGTGTTGCCGATGCCCATATCGCCGGTGCCGAATATGTCGAACCGCGCTGATAAATCACTGGCGATATCGATCCCGGACTCCACTGCACGCTTGGCCATGGCTTTGCTCATGGCTGGACCAACGGCAATATTGTCGGTCCCCAGGCCGACCTTTTTATTGATTATTTTCTTGCTTTCCACCAGGTCTTTAAGATCGACGGCAACCCCCATATCAACCACGAAAACCTCGGCCCCGGCCTGCGCCGCCAGTGCGTTAATCCCCGCTCCACCGGCAACGATAGTATAGACCATCTGCGGGGTCACTTCGCTGGGAAATTTCGACACGTTTTCGGCAACCACCCCATGATCCCCAGCCATGGTAACGATAGCCTTTCGATGCACCTCGGGGTGGGTAGTCCTGGTCATTCCGGCAATATCAATGGCCAGATCCATTAAATCGCCAAGCGCCCAGTAGGGAAGAGCCAGCTTGTCCAGACGATCTTTTGCTGCTTCTCTTGTCACTGAATCCTGGGGGAAAATTCTTTGCAGTGTTCGTTCCAAAAGGCTCATGGTTATGCTTTCCTTCTTCGTTGTTACTTTATTTTTAGAGGTATCCCACAAGTCACCAGGATAACCTCATCTGCTAGTCTGCCTATCGTTTGATTACAAGTGCCAACCAGATCGCGGTATTTGCGAGCCAGAGCATTGTCCGGCACAATGCCGAGACCAACCTCATTGGTAACACAGATCACCGTACCGGTAAAGTGACGGGCGGCCTCAAGCCAATCTCGACACAGTGCGATGATGCGATGATCATCGACGTCTGTTCCCTGCCCTTCTGAGATGAAAAGGAGATTATTAATCCATAGGGTGAGGCAGTCGATCAGTACCACTTCATAGCCTGTCGCCTGGTTCACGAAAATGGCGGCGAGATCGATTTCACTTTCAACGGTCTCCCAGCCCCGGCCTTGTCGCTCCTGCTGATGCCGCCGGACTCTTTCGGTCATTTCAGGATCGACTTTTGGACAGGTTGCGACAAAAAGCCGCCTGGTCGACACTGACTCGGCTCGTTGCAGCGCATACGAGCTTTTACCACTTCTCGCTCCTCCGGTCACAAGAATAATTTCTGCCATACTTTCAGCCTTTAATATTAAAACCGGTAAGAACACCACCCTCGGGATACAGCCGTATCGAACAAAAACTCCCCGGTTCGACGTCAAAAAGCAGATATTTCTCAACAGGAAGGTCGAGCAGGAGACAGAGGAGATGGCGAATAACCCCACCATGGGCAACCACCAGGAGAGTATCCTCGACCACACTCTTTAGTTCGGTGATAAATAAAGTGATGCGGTGGGTGAAAGATTGCAGGGATTCCCCGCCGGGGAAGCAAAAATTGAGTGGAGCGGCCACCCAGGAATCAACCAGCTGTGGATCGCTATGGACAATTTCAGTGAAATTTTTACCTTCCCAGCGACCAAAATCAATTTCACGTAACAGCTCGCTGAATTGACTGGTACCGGTAAGCTTAAGCTCCGCCAGGCTTTGTCGACAGCGCAGTAGAGGACTGCAGAATATCTTTGTCACCTCTTTTTCACCCAGGAGCAGCCCGGTTTTATGCACCTGCTCCCGGCCTTGTGCAGATAAGGGTGCGTCGGTTGCGCCAATGTAACGGCCCTGCAGGCCGGTAGCGCCATGACGCAGAAAATACAGCTCTTTTACTTGCATGCTTCTCTATCCTGTTGCCCAGCGGAAGAACAAACATCTTCCGCATCCTTTATAAATTCCCGATTCAATACTCTAAAAGTCGGCGATATTCAAAGGATATTATTAAAAATCAAGCAATAGTTCGCAGATCAATCAGCTTTTTCTCCCCGAAAAACAGAGAGTTGTTAAAGCAGGTTGAGACTCAGTACGGACACAGGGGAGTGCCGGAATACGGTAATCGCCAAGCCGGATCCGCCATCGGGAGATGGTTAAAGCGTTTGTCGCCCTGAAACCGGGGAACAATCCCAGCGATGCTTTGCGCCTGGAGCTCATCGGCTTTACCCGCAAAAAACTTGGTTTAGGCAGTGGCACCAAAAGAGATCGATTTCAAGCATGACCTGCCGAAAAACAAGGCGGGCAAGATCATGCGGCGACTGCTGAAGGCCCGTGAGCTTGGCCTGCCTGAAGGAGATCTCTCAAGTCTGGAGGATTGAAAATGACCAATCAACGTACCGGCAAAATAGAGACTGTCGCAGTGGAGTCTGATCCCAACATCGGGAGAGCCCGCTCTCTAATCATTAAGAAATTGCACCTCAAATATGAGAAAATTCTTAGGTATATGTGGAGAAGGTCAGAAAAGCACCTGCGTGTGGTGCTTGCGAGGAGTCACTCAGCCCGCAGGGCTTCCACTGGATTAAGCCGGGCAGCATGACGAGCTGGCAGGACACCGGCCAAAAAACCAATGCCAATAGCCAGAGCCTCGGCATATACTGCATACATCCATGGAGTATGAATTGGCAAGGCCGGAACAAAGATTCCTAATAGCCAGGCAATTCCGACACCAAGGAGAAGTCCGGCAAGACCCCCAACACCGGCCAGGACAGCCGCCTCCCCAAGAAAAAGCCAGAGAATCTGTGTACGGTCGGCACCGATAGCGCGTAAGAGCCCAATTTCAGGAGTTCGTTCATTCACGGCAATGGTCATGATGGTGACTACTCCCACGCCGCCAACCAGCAGCGAAATCGCCCCCAGTCCGCCAACTGCCATGGTGAGGATACCCAGCACCGAATCCAGCACCTTCAGCATTTCTTCCTGCGTGGTGATGGTGAAATCCTCGGCACCGTGCCGGGTTTTCAGGAGTTTTTTGGCCCGTTCGGATATGGTCTTCGATTGCAGGTCTTTCTGATAAAGAAGATCGATCTCCATCAGGCTTTGCTGGTTGAAAAGGCTCATCGCGCGGACCGTGGGAATGTACACCGCATCATCCAAATCAAAACCCAGCATCTGGCCCTTTGACTCCATCACCCCGATCACCCGGTAACGTTCGCCGGCCACCCTGACTAATTGGCCAAGAGGGTTGACATCTCTAAAAAGTTCGTCTTGTATCTTGCTGCCAAGCACCACAAAAGATCTTGCCGCACGGCTGTCATCTGCCGGCAAAAAACGTCCTTTGACCACCTTGATCTGCCAGACTTTTGCCGCCGATGGACCAACCCCGAGAATAGTGGCGCGGCGGCTGCGTTTGGCAAATTCGATGGGGCCATTGCCCTGAATTACCGCTACCGTATCGACCACCCCGGGAATTCGCCTAAGCGACTCTTCGTCGGCTATGCTGAGCGGACGGACATTGTTGATAATTGCCCCCGAAGTCCCGAGAGTGGTCGACCGACCGGGATTTATACCAATCAGGTTGGTACCGAACTGGGTGAATTCGGCGAGGGTAAACTGCTGGATGCCCTCCCCGATCGAGGTCAACAGCACCACGGCGGCGATACCGACGCTAATGCCCAAAACCGTCAGAAAGCTGCGCATGCGCTGGTCAAGCAGGGAGCTTATGGAAAGTCTTATGACGTCAGCAATAACCATGAGTTCTCAACGCCTGGAAAGTGACAGTACCGGATCGAGTCGAGCCGCCCGCATCGCCGGCAAAACACCAAAAACAAGACCGGTGACAACCGATACCATCACCGCGGCCCAGAGAGACCATAAAGGCACAGAAAGTGGAAAATCTGGAAAAGCCTGTTCAATACCCCAGGTTCCGGCAGCAGCAAATAGCAGTCCCAGAGCGGCGCCAATTACAGACAGAAGTGCCGATTCGGTGAGAAACAAGATGATGATTTGGCCGTTTGGCGCACCAATGGCCTTGAGCAATCCAACTTCGGCCCGACGCTGCGAGACGGCGATCAACATGACGTTCATGATCAGGATGCCGGCCACGGCAATACTGATGGCGCCAATGCCGGTTACCGTCAGGGTCAGGGTTGTAAAGATGCGGTCGAAAGTTGCCAGCACGGCATCCTGGCTGATGACCGTGACATCATCCTCACCATCATGCCGTTCACGGATGATTTTCAGCACCGTATCTTTTACCCGGGAAATGGCATCCCGGTTATTGGCCTCAATCATGATCCGGAATAAAGACGCACTGTTAAAGAGCGCCTGGGCCGAGGCCACGGGGATTATGACAATATCACTCATATCCATCCCGACAGACTGACCTTTTTCGGACAAAATGCCGATGACCTGGAAGCGCCGATCGCCTATACGAACGTTTTCCCCAAGAGCTGAGTTGTTGCCGAAGAGCTCTTGCTTAATCTTGGACCCCAGTACACAGAGAGAGGCGGCCCGCGTGATGTCACCCTCGGGCAAAAAACGTCCGCCGGCCATTTGCAACTGCCGGATCTGATAAAGATGCGGCGTCGATCCGAGGATCGGCACCTCCCGCTCCAATACTCCCCTGGAAACTGGGGCAGCACCAACCGTGATTGGCGCGACGTAGCGGATGTTTGATGATCGGAGCAGAGCCATGGCATCATCCAGGGTCAAATCCCGCGGCGTGATTCCTAAGAGCGGTGGTGCTCCGCCGACCGTCTCCGAGCGGCCGGGCAGAACAATAAGGAGGTTGGTCCCAAGAGAGGAAAACTGGTTGATCACATAGTTGCGAGCCCCATCGCCAAGGGCCGAAAGAACCACCACCGAACCTACGCCGATAGACATGGCCAGAAGCATCAGCAACGTTCTGGTCGGATAACCGATGGTGGCTCGCACGGCAAAGCGAATGATATCGGTTATCTTCATACTATTATTCTCATGCCGATTGAGTCAGGCCATTCAGGTCAGCGGCCGCTGCGCGATCCGACTCGATCCGTCCATCGACCATATTGATCTGTCGCCTGGCCCGCTTGCCCAGAGCCGGATCATGGGTTACCATGATCAGCGTAAGGCGCTGCCGATTGAGCGTTTCCAGAATATCTATAACCTCGTTCCCGGCGACCCTATCCAGGTTGCCGGTGGGTTCGTCGGCCAGCAGGATGTGCGGCTGCATGATGGTTGCCCTGGCAATGGCCACCCGTTGCCGCTGGCCGCCGGAGAGTTGATCCGGTCGGTGGCGTGCGCGATCAGTCAGGCCAAATGCCTTAACCGCTTCCTCGACACGTTTTTTTCTCTCCGCAACCGGCCAACCCGCCAGCATCATCGGCAGTTCAATATTTTCCGCGGCCGACATGCGCGGCACCAGGTGGAAAAACTGGAAAATAAAGCCGATCTTGTGGCGGCGCAGCGCTGCCTGCTGGCTGTCGTCCAGTGCGGTCATATCCTCGCCTTCCAGGAGATATCTGCCACTGTCCGGTCGATCAAGCAAGCCTATCATGTTCAGTAAGGTTGACTTACCGGAGCCCGAAGGCCCCATAATGGAAACATACTCCCCGGTCTTAATCTCCAGGTCCACTTCCCGCAGGGCATTAACCTGTTCGTCACCGACGGTAAACACTCGTCTGATTCGGCTTAGGCTGATCATGGCGATTCTTTGGCGACGCTCGCCGATGCGCCGTCTTGCAGTCCGGGTTTATCGACATTGACCACCACCAATTGATCTTCCGTCAGCCCGCTGAGGACCTCGGTAAAAGCCCAGTTAGCAAGGCCCGTGGTGATCTTCACCTCATGAACCTTTTTTTCACCATCTCCGTAGATAAAGACCTTATTGCCGTCAACAATTGCTTCGGTAGGGATTTTCAGGGTATCAGCCCGAGTAGAGATAATAATCTCAACATCGGCGCTATATCCGGCCAGCAGATTCTTGAAATCATCTTTGTTAATAAAAGAGGTCTCAACGTCAACAGTCCTCGCCTGCTTTTCCACATCAAGGACATACGATGAAATACGCCGCACTGTCCCGGCAAATTTTTTATCCTTAAAGGCATCAAGACTGATTCGGCTGTCCATGCCGACCCGAACTGCAGCGGCGTCCACTTCATCAATGGGGGCGGAGACATAATAACAATTGTTTTCAATGAGATCGACTGCCGGAGGCGTGGGAACGCCGATGGGCGAAGGAGTGACATATTCGTTCAACTCTCCTTCTATTTTGGCAACCACGCCATCAAAAGGTGCCACCAGACGGGTCCGGGAAAGATTTGCCCGGGCCACATTGATCCGGGCCTGGCCCATGAGAACCGTAACGCGGGAAGCCTCGCACTGGGCCTGAAGCGATTTAGCCTGGGTGACGGCACGATCGGTCTGTTCTGTTGAATTAACCTTGTTTCTATAGAGTTGTTCCGCCCTTTTTGCCAGCCGATCCGCCTCTGCTGCCGCGAGACATGCCGCTTGCGCCTGCGCCTCGGCAACTGCAGCCTCGCGCTCGGTCAGGAGCAGCTGGGCTTTAAGATCATCATTCCAAATCTCCAGCAGCAGAGTTCCCTCCTTCACCTGATCCCCCTCGTGAATGGGTAGGTGAGCTATCTGTCCGCCCATACTTGGTGAAAGCTTGGCCCTGCGGCAGGCGTTCACCGTACCGGCGCGGGTATTGGCAACGGTCTTTTCAATTACTCCTCGAACCACTGGTTTGACCACCACCTCAATGGCTTTGGCCCGAGTTTTCTGCCAGAAGAGAAAAGCCACAGCCGCAATGACCACCAGGGCAAACGTCCAGCGAATCAGCCTTCCCATCCAGCTCTCCTTATTCGGCAAGACGTTTTAAGATACGCCGGTAGGTTTCTTTCAGTTCTTCACCCACGATTTTTGACTTAGTAATGAATTCTTCTGAGGTTTCTTTTGCATCATCAGTGATGTCCGACGCTTTGGTTTTTAACTGGCTCCAATGTTTTTCCGTCGCCTCGAACTCTTTCTTAGCATCCATGGACGCAAGATGGAGTTTTAATTTTATCTCATCTCGCTCGGTCCGCAGTTTTTCGACTAACTTGGCAAATTCTTCTTTCATTTCCATGAGCATCTCCTTTTTTGATCAGACTTCTTTTAGATCTCCTGAAGGACATAAGTCTAACGTAATACCATTCCTCCGCCATATTCGCATGATCTATACCATATAAGAACTTCCTGAGTTTAAACACTTTCGGCATAGTTCCTGCAATATTTTCCAGTGAAAAAAATGACAACGAAAAAAATTCTCGGGACATTCCTCTATGATGACAAGAAATCTCAGTTTTCTTTCGGGAAACTGCGACTGCTGCAGCCGACCATACTGTCCCGCTTTACCCAGATTGACAAGGACCGCGAAATTGCCTTCGTGGCGATCGATGCAGATTCAGAAATCGAACGGATGCTCGGCGTAGTCCGGATTACCGGTGATCCTGACCGCAAAAGCGGTGAGATCGCCGTTCTGATCGGCGACCCGTGGCAAGGAAAAGGGATCGTTTCCTTCCTTAAACTCTTAAAAAGGATAAAACACCCCTTGATAAAGCGATACAGTTGTGGATGGGTTCTGTAATTGTTAATCCCTCACCCGTGGCCAAACAACAATTTGCGGCCCTATATTGCACATAAATGCAACAGTTATTTGCAAATTTCTTTGCGGAATGGTACAAAAGTTGAGAATAATTATTCAGTGTCAACTACTCACTCTTTATCTCTTTGAAAGATTACATGTCTGCATCTCGCCTGCCGTTACGACTTTGCCTGAAATTTCCCATACAAAAGGCTTTCAGCTGCTGCATCTTGCTCTTATTGACAAGTGCCTTTAATTGCTACAGTTATCCGACCGAAGCCGAACTATCCGAGGCCATATCGCAACATTTGCTCTGTTTACCCCTGCAGACCATGCAGCCCGACAGGAACCTGCCCACTTTTACCACACAGGATCTTTGTCTTACGGGAATTTACGACAAAACCGCCCCCGAGCCTCTCTGGGTGAGCAATCAGGGACCAACTGAGAAAGCCGAGATTATCCTTAACTACCTGAAGAATTGCTACCAGGACGGCCTTAACCCTCAAGATTATGGGGTTGACCGTATAACCGAACTCTGGAGAGCGGAAGAAGTCGATAAACTTGCGGAGCTCGAGACTACCCTCACCTACAATCTGGCCAAATACATGCATGACATCAGCTATGGCCAGCTCAAACCCCTTGATTCTGACCCCGCGTTGTTTGCCGAGGCGGGTAATATGGAATTCGATCCAATTATTGCCGTCAAGCATGCCTCTTTCTCCAGTGATCTTAACCGATTTCTCGCCGCCCTGCCACCGCAGCACCATCAATATCTCAGTCTCAAGGCCGGCCTTGCCCACTATCGCAAAATCGCCGAGAACGGCGGCTGGACAACAGTGCCGGATGGTCCAAAACTGAGCCCGGGAGACATTGATCCGCGGATCAAGGCCGTTCGCAAAAGACTGCAGGTGACTGACCCTTTACTGGGGCCTGCCGAAGGCCCTGCCGCCAACAAATTCGACCCCATGCTCAACAATGCGGTTAAGGATTTTCAACGACAGCATGGTCTTGCGGTAGATGGAGTGATTGGCAAAAATACCCTGATTGCGCTTAATATTCCCATCACTGAGAAAATCACCTCGATCCGGATCAATATGGCTCGCTGGCGATGGCAGGCGCATGATCTGGGCGAAAAATACGTGCTGGTGAATATCGCCAGCTATAATTTAAAAGCATTCGAGGGTGACGAAATCGTCCTGGATATTCCGGTCATTGTTGGTGAAGAACAGCACCAGACACCGGTCTTCAGTGGAAGTATCAAGTATATGGATATCAATCCATATTGGAACATTCCGACCAGTATCGCCAAGAACGAGGAATTACCGGCCTTGCGAAAAAACAGCAATCATCTGATCGACCGTCATGTCCGGCTTTTTTCCGGCTGGCAGACAGATGCCGTTGAACTTGACTCCAGTCTTATAAACTGGCATACTGTTACTGAAGGCCAGATCGCCGGTTACAGACTGCGACAGGATCCAGGACCCTGGAATGCGCTGGGCAAAATTAAGTTTATATTTCCCAACGCATATTCCGTTTATATGCATGACACGCCATCGCACAACCTGTTCGGCCGTACCAGACGAAATTTCAGCCACGGCTGTATTCGGGTTAGCGACGGATTGAGCCTGGCCCTTTTTCTGCTCAGGGATCAGCGCGAACGTTGGCCTATCGAAGAATTTGAAGAAATATACAGCAGTGAGAAGCGCAAGGTTATAACCTTGGCAATCCCTGTGCCGGTGCACATAACTTATCTGACCACCTGGGTGGATAAAAACGGCACGATGTACTTTAACAGGGATATTTATGATCGAGATGCCAAGTTGTACAGCGCTCTCTTGAAATAACTCTTTCACCAACCATACACCTTCCACCGTAACGGATGACCAAACAAAAAAACACCCCCGCAATGAATCGACGGACATTCCTGCTTCGAGCGGCACAGCTGGCAGTCGGCCTCTGTCTGACCGAGCCGCTTGATCTGCTGGCTCGAACTCTCCCTAACAATAAAATCTCATTTTTTCATACCCATACCGAAGAGAAGTTTGATTTATTCTTTAAAGGCCGATCCTGTCCTCGGGTGGCGAAAAAAAAGATCTCGTCTTTTTTGCGCGATTTCCGCACCGGGGATACCCACCCTATTGATTTGCGACTCATGGACGTGCTGCTGCAGATCCAGAAAAAAACCGGCAGCAAAGGGGTCTGTGAAGTTATTTCCGGCTATCGGTCGCCCCAGACCAATGCTGTGTTACGATCCAGAAGTCGTGGAGTCGCCAAAAATAGTCTGCACCTGAGAGGCCAGGCCATCGATATTCGCTTTTCCGACGTATCTACGAGACACATTCGTGATGCAGCCATTTCACTGCAAGCCGGCGGCGTCGGGTACTACGCAAAATCAGATTTTGTCCATATAGATACCGGCGATATCCGTACCTGGTAACGTTGCCACCAGGACCAGCGGATCTAATGGATCAATCACATATGGTTAAAAGGTACCTGTTGTTTTTTAGTCTGCTTCGCAAATGGTGCCATTTCACGTTTTCCAACCGATGATCCAGCTTATTGCATTTCTTTAAAGGCTGTATGGGGAAAGAAGCAGTACGGGCATTCAACCGGAGCTGTGTCCTCGTAATGGACATACCCACAGATCCTGCACCGCCATACTTTGCCGGTGGTAGCTGCTGTCCCACTGATGCTGGGATCATGGCGGCGATGGAGCGGTAGATCCTCCAGGGGCGGCAGGGATGATTGATATTCCTTGAGAAGATAGTCGGCGAGTATAATGCGCTGGATCTCACTGGTCCCCTCATAGATGCGGAGCAGACGGACATCTCGGAGGATTTTTTCAATGGGAAACATCTTGGTGTAACCATATCCGCCGAAAATCTGCAGGGCTTCATTCACCACCTCGAGCGCTGTTTCCGTCGCATAGATTTTGCAGATTGAGGCACTCACCCTGCCATCCCGGTGCTGGTCCGATTCCCAGGCTGCTTTCCAGGTAAGCAGGCGGGAAGTTTCCACCTTCTGATACATCTCCGCAAGTTTAAACTGAATTGCTTGAAAGGAGCCCAGCTCCATGCCGAACGCCCGCCGTTTTTTCGCGTAATCAAGGGCATATTCCAGTGCCGCCCGTGCCGCCCCAACACCAAAGCTGCCGATGATCGGCCGGGTTCGCGCAAAGGTTTTCATCGCCAGGACAAAACCTTTGCCCGGAGGAGCAAGAATATTTTCCTTGGGAACTCGGACATTTTTAAAATTAATTCCCACAGTGTTAGAACAGCGCTGGCCCATTTTGGGGATAGCACGGCCGATAGAGACTCCCGGCCATTTGGTTTCCACAAGAAATGCACAGATCCCTTTGTGTCGACTTCTAGGATCGATCGTGGCAAAAACGGAGAGATAGTCGGCAACGCCCCCGTTGGTAATCCAGTATTTTGTGCCGTTAAGAATAAAGTCTTCTCCAGCGGCTTCGGCCGAGCAGCGAATACCTGCCACATCCGAGCCCATTGTTGGTTCAGAAGTCGCAAAAGCGGCCAGCTTGAAGTCTTGAGCGATTGCGGTGAGATATTTCTTCTTGGCGACGGTATTATCAGAAAGCAGAATCGGTTCCATTCCCAGTGAGCTGTCAAAAATAGATGTCGCCAGTCCCGGACAGGCCGCAGCTATTTCCTCAGTAATCAAAGCAGAATCCACCAAGTTCAAGCCTTGCCCGCCATACTCTCTGGGAATATCACAGCCTATCATCCCGGCATCAAATGCCTTACGCAACACCTGCACAGGGAGTTCATCCTGCTCGTCATAGTACCATGCTACCGGCAAGACTTCTTTTAGTGCAAAAGTACGTGCTTTCTGCTGTAACTCAAGCTGATCTGGGGTCAGGCTGAAATTGAGCATGCTGGTCTCCTCGTGAGCTGTAAAGAATTAAAAGAAGAAAAATGTCGCCGTCTCTCGACTCGCTGCAAAAGAGAAGAGGATCTCTATGGTCTATGGGAGTGATGGTGGAATTATTGTAATCTATCAATTAAGACAGTCCAAGATAAATGCTGTCAATTTCAATTCGATCAGAATTTTATCTCACTGTGTGGTATACTGTGTCGGTGAAAGATGGCGCTTGACCCAGATCAATGTTTTATTGAAGACGATTTGTTAAAGCTTACACGGCAACAATCTATCTTTGAATCAGGAGAACCTGCATGCTTCGTGTATTCAGTGACCAGTTACGAAACCCGGAAAACTTTGTCGTCACCATTGAACTGGTGCCGGGGCGTGAATCCTTTGGCGCCAGTACCGATACCCTGGTGGGTATCGCCAAGGATGCCTTTGCCGACGGCCGGGTTGCTGCCGTTTCCATCACCGACAACCCCGGCGGCAACCCTTCGTTATCCCCGGATGTTCTGGGATATGAAATCTTCAAGCATGGGCTGGATGTAATCGTTCATTTTACCTGCCGAGACATGAACCGGGTTGGTATGGAGAGCCGTGCCCTGCAGCTGGCCCGGATGGGCATGAAGAACATTTTATGTCTGACCGGGGACTATAGCGGAAAAGGCTTTGGCGGGCGAGGCACGCCGGTATTTGACCTGGACTCTGTACTGTTGACCAGCATGATGAAGGGATTGAGCGAGCGCATGATGGCTTCCGGCGATCCGGAACCGTTTTTTACCGGATGCGGGGTTTCCCCCTTTAAAACATTGCAGTCGGAATGCCTGGCCCAATATAAAAAACTGGACAAGAAAATTGATGCGGGCTCTGCTTTTGTCATTACCCAGCTTGGCTATGATATCAACAAGTTTAATGAACTGATCCGATACCATAATGAAAAACATGCATCAATACCGGTTATAGCTTCGGTATATCTTCTCAGCCCCAAGGCAGCAAGGGCCATGAACCGAGGCAGGGTTCCCGGAGCCTATATATCCGACGCCCTCTATGAAACAGTAGTTAAAGAGTGGCAAACTCCCAAAGAAGGTCTGAGTGCTGCCATTGAACGAGCGGCCCGCCTGGGGGTTATTCTCAAGGCATTCGGGTATCGGGGAATCCACATTGGCGGTGTGCATCGGAGTTTTAAGGCCATTGCCCGTATCCTAGATCGCATGAAAGAAATTGAAGATACCTGGCCCAATTATTTAAATGAGTTTTCCAGCAAGGAAAAAAGTGCCTACTATGTTTATGATAAGGTCATTGATAATGATACAGTTGCTCCACCAAAACCCGGCCTGAAGAAAAGAGTGCTGGAGCACTGGCCTTATAAAATGCTTTCTTTTGCCCACGATCTTTTTTTCGACAAAACAGTCAGAATGGCACCGATTTATCAAAAAATTGCTGCTTTTTTGGATTCCCATAATAAATCATGGATATTGAAACACGGCTTGGAAGACCCTGTTAAAATTCCTCTTTTAGCCTGTCAAAGTTGCGGCGATTGCGGTATCCAGCATGCCGGTTTTCTGTGCCCGGAATCCAAGTGCCCCAAGCATACCCGCAACGGTCCATGCGGCGGCAGCCGCAATGGTGCCTGCGAGGTGAATCCGGAGAAAGACTGCATATGGATCAGAGCATATAATCGTCTGGATCATGCCGGTAAACTGCCCATTTTCCTCATCGATAAGGTGCCCCCGAGAAATTGGGCGTTGAACAAGACCTCCTCTTGGATCAATTTCCACTTGAACCGCGACCACCAAAAATAAAGGTTCTGGCACGGTGAGGAGGTAAGGTCCAAAGATCGGCTTTGCGGCTGATAGAGTTTTCCATCGAATTGAGATGAGCAGGAGGTCTTGATCGATGGACTGCCTTTTTAATTGATAGATTTATGATTGCGCATGACGACATGGGTATTGTGGCGATGAAAATCGTCACCCCATAACGTTTTTTGTTGGGAATTTTAAACCAGAGAGTTGTGAGGAGGATGGGGAGTAAGACCCAACCGTTTCCCAGGGAGGTAATGACTGAGAAGAATGGATCGAGGCTTGAGGTATGGAAGGAGTTAAGAAGGATGAACAGGTGGGTATCGGGAGAGCTTGGAACACAGTGTTTTCTCGATAAAAGGCTCTCGTTTGTCCACTTTTGAGGTCAGGAAAAATCGACAGTAAACCGGGTAACACCAGCACTGGTACTGGTCACTGAAATCCTGCCATGATGCAATGCGACAATTTTCTTTACTATGGTAAGACCAAGCCCGGATCCGCCAAACATGGCAGATCGGGATTTTTCGACTCGGAAGAACTGGTCAAAAATCTTCGGTTGGTCTTCTTCAGAAATCTGCAGGCCGGAATTCGCTATGGTAAAGCGGATACATTCTTGCGTTTGTTGAGTTGTTATCCAAATATGACCATTTTCTGCGGTATTGTATTTAATAGCGTTATCAAAGAGATTTATCAGCATCTGGAGAATTTTTTCTTTATCACCGGCAAAACTGACTGATTCCAGGTGGGTATCCAGGGAGATATTTTTGACCTGAAGTATGTCGGCAAATTCCTCGATCACATGATTGATCAGATCGGTAAGAAGGACAGTTTCAAGTTGCAGTGTTTCGAGTTGTTCCAAGCGTGATATCTTCAGAAGATTTTGCACTAATTTGGCTAAGCGTCGCAGCGTGTTGATATGTTTTTCAACCCTGGCTCTGACCGCCGGGGATAAGGAACCTGAAAGCATTTCCTCATGTCCCAGCAATAAAATAGTCAGCGGGCTCTTAAGTTCATGTGCTGCATTAGCGATAAATTCGCTCTGTCTGTGAAACGAATAATGCAATCGATCGAACATGCCGTTTAAGGATCTGGCAAGGACATAGAGTTCATCGTGATTTTTTCCCAAGGAAATCCGTTTATCCAGGGAATTATCGTTGATATCCTTTATCAAAGTGTTGATGGATGCAAGCGGTTGGAGAAATTTTCCGCCAAGATAATAGCTGCCGGCAATTGCCATAAAGGTAAAGGCGAGCATTCCTAAAAGCGTATCGAATACCACTTCGGTGAGTTCGCCCATTAAGATTGGAATTGGCTTGGCAATCAACAGCGGGTACCATATACCATCTATTTTTATTTGGTTGACCATTACCCTGAACGGCACAATATCACCGGTAATATCATCAATTTCACCGTTGTCTTCCTGCGCGATCCAGATCTTTTTGAGCGGGACCGATTTCTTCGCGAAATAGAATTTTTGATCACTGCGGGAAGGAATGTCCATTTCTTTGGCCATTGCCGATGCAAAAAGCGTCGCCTGCTTGTTGCCGATCCTGATCCAGTATCGATCAAAAGGATGCCTGGCCGGGATAGTGGAAGATATCTCGAGCAATTGATCCGCGCTGTTCAGTGTTTGCGTGAGAACGTCACCGACCTGCTCTAATTCTCTGTCAACCAACCTGATTGGTTGCTCCATCATTTCGAAAAACACGAACCCGGAGAAAAGCATGCCTGCAAGGAGGGTAAAAGATGCCGTCCATAGAGTGATTTTGGTGCGGGCCTTCATTTTAGCTTTTCTCGATGACATAGCCAAAACCTCGAACTGTTTTGACTATTGGTTCCTCATCGTTCATTTTGAGTTTTTTCCGGAGATTTTTGATATGAACATCAACAAAGTTGGACATGTTCAAGGAATCGAAACTATCACCCCAGACATGCTCAGCAAGAGCAAAGCGGGAGACGACTCGACCACGGTTGTGCAGGAGGAACTCCAGAATTGAAAATTCCTTACTGGTGAGTGGCACATGTATGCCGCTTTTGAGCACTTCACGGCGAACGGTATGCAAGGTAATTTCTCCGCATTCTATCACTGGATTTGCCTCAGAACCACGCCGGAGCAGGGCCCTGACTCGTGCCAGCAGTTCCGATGATGAAAAAGGTTTGGCCAGATAATCATCGGCACCTAAATCCAGACCATAAACCTTGTCCTTTACATCAGCCCTTGCGGTAAGCATCAGTACCGGAGTACTGATGCCGGCTTGCCTGATTTCTTTCAGGACTTCCAGACCACTCAAAAGAGGGAGCATGATGTCAAGAAGGATGAGGTCATGGATTTCGCTCCAGATCTTAGTGAGCGCCTCTTCACCATCTTCGGCTGTTTCTATGGTGTATTGTTCACTTTCCAATAGTCTTTTGAGGTTTTCCAGGAGATCAGGTTCGTCTTCAACGATCAGAATGTTCATTATCTGAAACCTTTTTTATCCAATTGCAGTGAATTTTTCCGGCGGGTTTGCGACAGTATTTTAGCTATTGGGAAAGTTGATACGAAGCCTTGGGAACTGTATAGGGCACCTGGATATCTTACGATCTGGTTGCGGATATATTTCCATCAGGTGCTTCCTTTACAGTACTATCAGCTTGCCCGTTTGTCACTGAATAGCTCTCTCTGATTTGTCTCTCCTGCAGAGTTGCAATTGTCGAGATCATTGGATTAGGCGATTGATTCGCTTCTCCATATGCAATATTGCAGCAACTCAGCAGGATAAGAGTTGCCGGGACTATAGTGTTGTTCATGGAAGATCCCACGGACGAACGCAATTTGACTACTGGCTGTTGCTGGTTATTGTTTCCGTCGTCTACTTGGCACTCCTGATAGTCCCGCAAATAAGGCTGCACGTTGGGGACCGGGAAATGCTCAAATATATTCCCAAATGGCTTGCAGTTATGACACTCTCCGTCGGTCTCCTGGTTTACCGGATGCATGCCCGCTCGATGCACGAATCGATCAAAGTTGTATCAGCCGGTATGCTATTACTGGTCATTGCGCTCCAGCTGGCCCTGGCTGCATCCATCCAGGTAATCTATGACCGACTGTGATCAGCGAAAAACTCAGGCACGCTCAGGAAGAAAGTAGACAAAAGTACGGCCTTTTCGTACCTTTAAGGCATCGGCATAGCTGGCAATACAGCGCAGGCCGGTTGATTTTCCGTTCCGCAAGAGATTTTGCCGCCGACTTTCAACCGTGGCTGGCGCAGCCGCAGGAATGATCAATGCATATTGACACCCCCGCACTCGTGCAATTCCTCAAGTACGTTGTCGCGGGGTTAATTGCCACCGGTACGCATATAATTATCTTTCACCTTATTGCCTGGAAAATATTTCCGGCACTGCAGGAAAAAGACCCTGCCGTACGATTTTTCAAAATGTCCATCAAATCCATCAACGATGCAACCCGGGCCCGCAACTCGATGATCGGCAACGGCATCGCCTTTATCATCTCCAACGGGGTGGCCTATGTTCTCAATGTTCTCTGGGTCTTTCAGGGCGGAAAATATCATTATATTACCGAAATTCTGTTTTTTTATGCGATCAGCGGCAGTACTGTCCTGCTCGGTACCATGTTGATGACCATTCTGATCAAACGATTCGGCCTCCTCACTACCTATGCCTTTAGCGTTAATATATTCACCGCAGTTCTGCTTAACTACTTCGTGCGTAAATTCTTTATTTTTTCGGGATAAGGTCAGTATACTGAGAGAAATTATATTTACCAGTCACTAACCTTCCCGCGACTTTATCCGATCAATGTGCTCCTGTTTTCCTGTTATCGCGGAAAATATTTTTACCCGGCTAATTCTCTGCTAATTCTTGATTGCTATAGTATAGACACGCGAATAACCGCGGAATTAATTTTAATAGGAGATTTAATTATGAAACGTTCACTCTCGCTCGTTGCAATCGCTCTGCTGTCCACAACCGCAATTTGCACCAGTTATGCAGCCGGCGTGAAAGAAAACGATGCACTTGCTGTTCAGACGACAAAAATCAGCCTGACACAGGCAGTCGACGCTGCAGAAAAACATGTCGCAGGGAAAGCTTCCCGGGCCGAGCTGGAAAAACATAAAGACCAGTTGGTCTTTGATGTCGAGGTTGTCAGCGGCAATAAGGTAATGGATGTCAAGGTTGACCCTGAGAACGGCAAGGTTCTTGCCGCCAAAGAAGACAAAGCCGATCAGGATCATGACGAAGATCGTGACAAAGACGATGACAAAGACAGTTGAACGGTGAAGAAGCAGTAAACGTTTAACCGTACCTCTACCACTGGGATGCCGATACGCAGGGAGCGTATCGGCATGTATCCATAATTGAACAAATTACCAAAAGCCACAAACACTAGACTGTCAAAATATCAATGAAAATTCTCTTAGTCGAAGACGATTATATGATTGGCCAGGCAGTCTGCGTTGCCGTGAAGGACGCCGCATACGCCGTGGATTGGGTGCGAGATGGCGACACTGCCTGGCGTACTCTGACATCCGGGGAATATCAAGCCATGGTGCTAGACCTGGGCTTGCCCAAACGTGATGGAATGGAGGTGCTGCGACTGCTGCGGCAGTCAGGGAGCAAAATCCCGGTCATCGTTATTACCGCCCGTGACGGGGTGGAACATCGTATTGACGGCCTTGACCTGGGAGCAGATGATTATCTCACCAAACCTTTTAACGTGAATGAATTGCTTGCTCGCCTGCGGGCAGTCGTTCGTCGTCAGAGTGGCCAGGCCTCCCCTTTGCTCACCAATGGAACATTGACTCTTGACCCGGCCACGCATCAAGCCGTTTGCGGTGAGACCACAGTGGTTTTGAGTGGGCGTGAATTCACCTTGCTCCATGCACTGCTGCTGCATCCCGGCAGGATTCTTTCCCGGGCGCAACTTGAAGAACATTTATATGGCTGGAACGAAGAGGTCGAGAGTAATGCAGTGGATTTCCTCATCCATGGAGTGCGCAAGAAACTCGGCGCCGCGACTATCAAAAACGTGCGAGGGGCCGGGTGGATGGTTGAAAAATGCCAATGAAACGATCACTGCAATGGCGCCTCACCTTTATGCTGGGTTGCGCAATCCTGCTCTCTGGAACAGGCATAGCTCTGATGTCATTTATCCTGGCCTATAACGAAGCAAGAGAATTCCAGGATGATGTGCTACGGCAGACAGCTCTGCTGCTGCGAAGCAGTGCTGACAGCAACCCACAGGCCGGTAAAAGCCTTGCTGGAATCGATACGAAAATCACCTTTGATGACCCGGAATCACGCATAAACATCATGCATCTTCCGGATACACCCCGTCCGGTCTGGCTGACCAAAACCCTTTCACCTGGTCTCCACACCTTGAAAGCAGATGAAGAACACTTGAGAGTTTTTCTCCTTAAGGACACTTCCGGCAAAACAACACTTGTGACCCAACCAACCGACATCCGAAATGAAATTGCCATAAACAGTGCTCTACGCGTCTTTGCGCCTTTGTTGTTGCTGCTGCCTGCAATGGCGTTGCTTATTATGCGCATCGTTCGCCGTGAACTGAAACCGGTCAGAGATCTTGCTGTTCATGTCGATGCACAACCGGTAAACTCACCTCTGCCGCTTCCAGACCATGATGTTCCCGAAGAAATCGTCCCATTTATCCATGCAATCAACCGACTGCTCAAACGAGTCACCGTTCTCATGGAGCAGCAACGGCGTTTTGTCGCTAATGCCGCCCATGAACTGCGAAGCCCCCTCACCGCGCTGTCGATTCAGGTGGAAAACCTGAACCAAACCGGATTACGGGAAAATATGAGCGAACGGATCGTGCCGCTGCAGGCAGGTATCAAGCGAGCAGGCAAACTCACCGAGCAGCTCTTGAATCTCGCGAAAATTCAAACCGGCACAACGGCAACCTCCACGGTTGATGTCTCGCAAATGGCGCGCGAATTAATCGCCGAATACTTACCCATTGCAGAAGCAAGGGGAATAGATCTGGGACTGGATGAAACCGCAAGGCTGGTGCTGCCTGCCGTTGCTGAAAACCTTTATTTAATACTCAAGAATGCGCTGGGAAATGCGTTGAAATACAGTCCGCAAGGGGGTGAAGTTACCCTCAAGATTTACCAGATTGAGGAAAATGTAACCTTGGAGATTATCGATAATGGGCCCGGTATTCCGGTCTACGAACAGGAACGGGTTTTTGATCCCTTCTATCGTCTGCCTGAAACAGGTGAATATGGCAGCGGACTCGGCCTGGCGATCGCCATGGAAGCTGCCGTCAATCTGGGGGGAATTGTCAGCCTGCACAATCGGCAGGACGGCTCGGGATTGATATTTCGTTACAGCCAGAAAATACCTCCAACCTTTAAAAACGGGATATAATAAACGAGAGGGCTTGAAAACTGATCTTTATCACCACTTGCTGAGTTATCTCCTTCAATTGAAAATCAGTGAAACAAAGCGACGATATGGCATCAGTCAAGGCGGCGACTGGATCATCGTTCCCTGCAAGCCGTCGAAAAACCTCAGGAACAACCAATAGCACCGGAGAAAAATCCTCCCAGGGATATTCCCGACAGCCAGGTTTTTCTCAATTATGCAGCAACAGAAGGCGGCCATGAGCTTAATGTCCCTGGAGGTTGGGCACTCGAAAAATTTTACCGCAGGCATATCTTTGATATTCTGAGGATTAACTTTTTTTGGCATATGCGGACGAGGCTCTGGCAAAGAAAAACGGAGGAAGCTTGAAAGGCTTCCTCCGTTAGTATGAAGTAACTATTAACTAAAACATCCGAGAAATAGTCACAGGAACATTTTAATGTCTGTTTTTCCTGTGATCTTTTTCATGTCTATTTTCCTGTTCATCGTCGTCCTCATAATGATTTCTACGATCATTATGATTATCACGCTCTTTACTATTATTGATCTGCTGAGTAACGGCACACCCATTGGACGTGAAGACGGTTATATTTTTGAGTACACGGCCGGCATCTTTGATTTCGGCCTCCCATTTTCCTTTTTTGACCGTGATGTTTTCAGCCAGGTTTTTCTCTGTATCTGCGTCCATAATGGTTACTGAGGTACCGACGGTGGCCCGCCCTTTTATATGCAATTTTTGGTCACCTCGATGGTATTTCATCTTCTTGATGACCAGCAGGGTTCCATCCGGGCAGGTGAGACAGGTATCATCACTTGTACCGTTGCAATTCTCATCGAATCCATTACCGCAGACTTCACGGGCACCAGGATTGACATTGGCATCAGTATCATTGCAATCCATGCCGCCACAGGCAGCGTCTTTAAATCCATCGCCATCAAGATCCGGGCAGGTTGCATCGCATCCTTCATCAATATAGCTGTCGCAATCGTTGTCTATGGCGTCACCACAGGTTTCTTCTGATCCGGGATGAACGGCTGCATCATTATCGTTACAATCTACCGGACCACATTCTCCACCTTCGATGGCATAGGTATCGCCATCGTTATCAATACAGGTAACCGGACAATCAATTGCATTGGGGTCCTGAATATCAACCAGGCCATTACAATTGTTGTCAATACGGTCTGCACAAATTTCAAATGCTCTGGGATTAACCTCTGCATCAGTATCGTCACAGTCACCTGTCAGCAGTGTGAAACCATCACCATCATTGTCCACATCGGTAGTGTCGACACTGTCGGTGCCGTCACAATTCTCATCTATGCCGTTGTTGGGAATATCGATGGCCCCTGGGTTGATTGCCGCATTGTCGCCATCGCAATCAGCCGCCTGATTATACCCGTCGCCGTCAGTATCTATAGCGGAAGGTTCGACTGAATCTGCTCCATCACAATTCTCATCTATGGTGTTATTTGGTATATCAACCGCCTCCGGATTAATTGCCGCATTGGTGTCGTTGCAGTCGACAGGTCCACACTCGCCGCCTTGAAGAGCAAAATTGTCATCATCACTGTCAGTGCACACCAGACAACCAATTGCTGCTGGATCCAGGGCGTCAATCAAGCCATCACAGTTATTATCAATAGTATCACTGCAATTTTCCGTGGCACCGGGATTAATTGCCGCATCAGTGTCGTCACAATCAACCGGCCCACAGTCACCCCCTTCAACGGCGAAAGTATCATTATCATTGTCGGTGCATGTGGGGGTGATAGGCAGACAGAAAAAGTCAACCAGCTGGCCTGCATTATATGCTTGTGTAGCGGCGGTAGCCTCACCCCTGTTAGCAGTATGGCATAAAGCACAGTCATTTGCGCTATAAGGAACCACAGGGCTACAGGCTGAATTAACATCATCGCCATAACTGCCATACGAAAAGCCATTTGTAGCTGTGAGCAGCAATGTCCCGATACTGCCAACAAAACCCCATAAAAATTTTTCACGCATGTTCTAATATCCTCTTAAAATTGTTAGAAAAGCCATGTGGAGCACTGGGGGCGCAATTATCCGGCACGAAACCTTCTATGGCCCGTTGTGAAAATTTTTCATCCAACAACTTCAGTGATCACCTGGCAAGGTTACGTGCTCACCTGTCTCAGGAGGCGAACGGTTCGTCTCTATATGTCAATACGGCATCAATCAGAGAAGGCAGACATTCGGCAACCTGGGGTGATAATGTCATCGACCACTCTATCGCTTTTGGCTCAACCCCGAAAACCATCACAGGAGGAACTTCACTGTATTCTGTAAGAGCCATTACCCGGAAAATGTCAAAACCGTGCATTGAAGCAATACATGTTGATCCACTGCAGTGATCCAGAGGAATCTTGTAGACTGTTCCGGGAGGACCACCAGCTTTCATGGCATCCAGAACAATGATCCTTTCGGCTTGCCCCAACTCCGGTAGAGCGTCAAGTATTCCTGTGCCAATTTCCAGAACCTTGGTATCTGCAGGTAATTTCAGTTCTTGCAGTAGCCGGACACCATGAACCCCCACACCTTCGTCTCCCAGTAGTTCATTGCCGAGGCCTAAGATTAATATCCGCATAATCTTTTTCAACGACCTCCGCTATGGATCACCATCGGTTTCTTATCCGGGCGCATGATATGCACTGCGCAGGCAAGACACGGGTCGTAGGAATGAATGACCCGTAGTGCTTCCACCGGTTGATCGGGATTTTCAACGGGGGTACCGACCAGGGCTTGTTCCATCGGGCCGGGCACATCCTTATCGTCACGCGGTGATGCATTCCAGCAGGTGGGAGTAATGACCTGATAATGGGATATCTTGCCTTCCACGATCTCAACCCAGTGGCCAAGGGCTCCGCGAGGTGCCTCCATTAATCCGACGCCATAGCCGGAGCATTGGTCGAAGGTATCATCGTAGGCCTTTTGGCCTGGAATCAATTCTGCAAGCCATTCCTCCATGGCAGCGGCAATTTTAACCGACTCACGCGCCCGTGCAACGTGTCGATCCATGACCGAAATACCGCTCTGGTAGTCACCATTGATCCACATTCTGGCAAGCGGCCCTGCTTCAAAAGGCTGCCCCTTAAGTCGCGGGGCTTTGAGCCAAGAATAGGCATCGTTTTTGGGAAACTGTGGTTTGGTCTCACCGGAAGAGGGGGGCAGGTTGTTGGTCGCCTCTTCATACCAGGAATATTTAACTGATTCGCTGATATCACTTGTCGCGATAGAATTTTGTTTGTTCGTCACACCGTCCACGGAGTATCCCCCGGTAAATAAACGTGTGCTGTTGGCATCGTCCATTTCAAAGGCGCCAAAGGCCAGCAGATTGCTGGTTCCGGCACCGATCTGAAAGTAATCGCTATATACCTCGCCCACCTTCTGAACATCCGGAAGATACACTGATTTGATGAATTGGGTCAGCGTCGCGAGGTGCTGTCGATATAGGTCGATGTTCTCGGCTGTTGGAACAGCGGTAAATCCCCCAGGTATATAACTGTTGCTGCTGGGCATTTTTCCGCCGAACACTGCACCCATTTCGTGGGCCTGCCGACGGGCGGTTATTGCCGCAGGGAGGTTGGCGGACACACTCTCCAAGCCGGTGCGCATATCCACTTGCCAGGCGGTTTTCCAAGGCGAAGCATCCGGTCCGGCCACAAAATCCAGTGCTGCCAGCAGGTAAAAATGCAAAATGTGCGACTGAAGAAAATTAGCGGCAAGAGTGAGATTACGCAGCAGTCTGGCATTAGAGGGTGGCAGCCAGTTTGATACATTTTCCAGCGCCTGTACAGCTGCCTGGCCGTGGGATATGGGGCATACACCACAGATACGCTGGGTAATAATAGGTGCATCCAGGGGACTGCGGCCGTTCAGTAACGTTTCAAACCCACGAAAGAGTGTTCCGGTACAGCGTGCGTCGACAATCTGCTGTTGCCCGCCGTTGGTATCAACGGTGATCTCAACTTTCATATGACCTTCGATCCGGGTTATCGGATCCATGACGGTAATTGTTTTCAAGGTATAACTCCTGTATTAACTGATTTGGGCAGTTCTAATTGCAATCACTTTAGGTGTATCAATGCCTTCTTTTTGAATTCTTGTCCGAACTGTCCCTGTCATCTTTTTGCTCGCGACTCGATGTACGATCATTTCCCTTTTTTTCCGAGCGCCACTTTGATTTTTTCTTTTTGTTTTTATCTTCGTCACGAACAGCTAGCTTGGTGACATCATACGTTACCGTCCGGCCATTGGAGACGGCCTGCAAACGTTTGGGTACAGGAGATGGGTTCTTTTGAGAATATCGCCAGTTTCCAGAGGAATCGACTGACACAGCACCTAATTGCAAGCCGAGATCTGCATCGGAGATGATGACTATCTGTCCGATAATTCCCTTGCCTTTAGCCTTGATTCTCTTCTCACCTGCATCCCATACTGCCATGTTAAATGCCAGCATACCATCGGCCTGTTCCGGTGGATTCTCATCGGGATTTGCAGGATCCGTAACAGACTTGTCAAATTGCTTGTAACTGTATTCAATTTTATAAAATGGGGAGAATTTATCCGGAAAATCACGCTCGGTGCAACCAACACAAATTGCCCCAGCACCGATGCACCAGTTGGTTCCGTTGTTCCATTTGCGGGACGGACAATCTGATTTGGTCTCCGGTCCTTTGCAGCCAAGCGCCTTAAGACACTGCCCGGGCACCCCAAAGGTAGTGACTTCTTCATAACCTCTACGAGGGCAGTTCTGGTGTATCACCGACTCATACAGGGCAGACGGCCGGTTTTGTTCATCCAGTTGGGGAATTTCGCCGGAAAGCAGGTGGGCAACGGTCCACACGATCCAGTCGGGATGAGTGGGGCAGCCGGGAATATTAATAGTTCTGGTGCCGGCGATGTCACTCACAGGAACAATCCCTGTTGCATTGGGACTTGCTGCCGGTATACCACCCGAACTGGCACAGGTCCCGATGCCGAGAACAGCTGCGGCATGCGGTGCCAGCGTCTCAACTGCCTCCAGGGCGGTTACCTCTCTCCCATTATCAGTCCATAAAATGCAGGTATTGCCACCAAATGCGGTTGGAATTCCTCCATCTACCGCCAGTATGTAACTTCCCTGTATTGTGTTCTTTAACTGCTGCACCGCAAGGTCACCGGATGCAGCCATGAGGGTGGGATGAAATGCCAGATCGATTGTATTAAATAATAGATCGACTATATCTGTCGGGCCATCCTGACTGAAGAGATTGGCCAGAGACACGGTACATCCTGAACAGTTGGCCCCGTTCAGCCAGATTACCTTTGGCAAGACAATGTCTCCGGCAGCCAGGGCATGTTCCAGCTTCCCAAGGACTGTTAATGGCAGCCCCATTGCTGCTGCCGATCCAATGCAATATTTTAAAAATTGCCGTCTGTGTATACGCACCGATTTCCTCCAATTGAGATGAACATCGCCAAATTTGGCTCAAGCTGACATTAAATTGTGCTTTTGCGTCAGCTCCCACTTTGTAGCAATAGCAAGTGGCATACCATCTGTTTTTGAAAGTCATTTTATGTGTTAGAAGGCTGGTTCCGTTCTTCCCAGTAAATAATGCTAAAACGATCACATACTGACATGTCGGTAGTTTTTGCTGTGGATTTACAGATGTTGCTGCACCCCATGTCAGGGAGTGCAATTCTTGGTTTGTCAGTGCGTAAATTGTTGTTGAAATGTTGTTTTTTAGAGGAGAGGGATATTGGATCATTCTGACAGAGAATTGAAGAATTCATCGTCGGTTGGCATTACAACCAGGTAAGTTTTATGAAATCTTCATGGATTCTTCATAATTGTCCTGTACAGTGCCGCGTGGCGTCCGGCATATTCGGCCACACCTATGCGAGGTTCCATATGATTAAAGCTGGTTTGTGCGATATATCTTCATGTACCTTCTTTATCCTTATCTGGATGATTTTCGCTCCGATTACGGTTGTCTACGGAGAAACAATTGAAAAAGACAAACCGGAAGAATTTCATCTGCTTGAATACCTCAAAGGCAAACCAACGGAAGATCTTTTCTTTCTGGGTATGTACACCTATCACTTTGATCCCAAAAGCCGTCAAACCCGTAACTGGCAGCAGAACCTTATCGGTTTGCAGTATCATGACTTCTTCCTCGCTACCTTTGAAAATTCCTTTTACAACAGAACGTATACGGCAGGAATGGCAAGAAATCTCTATACCCGACCGCTGAGCAATCATTGGGACCTGGCGGCAGGGTACCGCCTGGGGCTTGCCTACGGCTATAAGGAGGGTGAAGCGCCCTTTTCCAGCTTTTCGCCGGTCATTCCCGTCGTTGAACTATATGCACAGACGCTGTTTATGAAACACTTTGGGGTGGAACTGATGCTGACTTCCTCCATATCAATTGGCTTTTTCTTTCGATTGTAGCTGTAACTTCATAAAAAAGCGCCGCACCAACCTTTTTTTTTGTCGTTCATCATTATCTTATTGCTTAAAGGCCGACCTCATTAAAACTTCATATCATTCTGGTACACTCGAATTTTAGCTGTTTTACAATTTCAGAAATGACTCCTGAAAATGCGGCTGGTGAGCAGAATATGAACCAATTTTCCATCATTATTCCAACATTGAACGAAGCTGACAATATCTTGCTGTTATTGCATCATATTGCCAAGGTGTTTGCGTCCTCATCCCTGCAACCTGAAGTGCTCGTGGTCGATGACGGTTCGATTGACGGCACACGGCAGCTGGTAACCGATTACCATGGCAACCTGAACGTTCAACTGATCTGTCGAGACAATGCCCGCGGGCTGGCGGGAGCCGTTGTCACGGGTGCACAGCAGGCCACCCACCAAAAAGTAGTGGTCATGGATGCCGACCTGAGCCATCCGCCGGCGATGATCCCCGCTTTGATCGAGCCTCTTCTGGCGGGCATGCATGACATGGTCATCGGCAGTCGGTATGTTGCCGGCGGTGGCACCCCGGATTGGCCGGCTGCCCGGCGCATTGGCTCGCAACTTGCCTCAATACCGGCCCGCCTGCTCAGCTCAGTCAGGGATCCACTCTCCGGATTTTTTGCCATAGGCCGTGAACGGCTCATCAATAAACAGGAAAATATGCCCGGATTCAAGATTGCGCTGGAAATCCTGGCCGAGGGAAAAGGTTCCTTACGAGTACTCGAAGTCCCGATTTCCTTCCGGGACCGCTCTCACGGCAGTTCAAAAATGAACTTCTCCGTTTTGCAAGAGTATCTCTATCAACTTGCGAGGTTATTGGCGACCCGTCATATTATCAAGGTAATGCCCGTGCTGTTCTTGCTGGGGCTGACGGTCGGTTTGCTGGATTATGCTCTGTTCAGCGCGCTCATGCAGCGGGGTTGGCCCATAGAAACAAGCCACATGCTCAGCCTTTTAGGGGCCCTGCACGTCTGTTACCCTCTCTCTCTCCTGCTGCACTGGAGAAAACCGGGCAGTTCTCAAATCGGAGACTATTTTCGCTTCCTGACCATTGTCCTGCTAGGGCTCTTCATCCGAGATGGGATACTTGCCTCTCCTATCCTCACCAACGGAACATCACCTTTTCTACTCGCCGGCACTATAGTCGTTACGTCTATTGTAATCTGGTCGGCCGCACTTCTCTGCGTTCGCCTTCAAGCCCTTGACTTTCAAGCGATGAACTGGAAGGCATTCGGTACTCTGCTCATCAGCTATACCATCTTGCTCCGGCTGGTCTACCTGGGCAACATCGAACTTATCCAGGAGGAGGCCTACTACTGGAATTATTCTCGTCATATGGCCGCAGGCTACCTCGATCATCCTCCGGTTATCGCCCTGCTCATAGGGCTTGGCACGGAAATATTCGGCAATAATGAATTCGGCGTTAGACTCGGGGCTTTTTTATGCTGGTTTGTCACCGCCTTTTTCAGCTACCGGCTGGCCAGAAAAATATTTAACAGCGATACTGCTTTCAGAGCGGTCGTTCTTGTTGCCTCCCTGCCGATATTTTTCGGCGTCGCTTTGGTGAATACCCCTGATGCACCGCTTATTGCCTGCTGGTCCGGTGCTCTTTACTTTTTCTACCGGGCGCTTGTCCGGCAAGAGTCTGCCGCCTGGTATGGGGCCGGCATCAGTCTGGGGATTGGCCTTGCTGCCAAATACACCATCATCCTTCTTGGCCCGGCGGTAATTCTCTTTATGCTCGCCGATGCATCCGCCAGAAGATGGTTTTTCAAGCCGCAGCCGTATATCGCCGCCCTGCTGGCTTTGGCAGTCTTTTCTCCGGTGATCTGGTGGAACTATCAACAACACTGGGTATCGTTCCTTTTTCAGAGCCGGGGGAGGGTTGAGGATGTCTCTAAATTTTCCACTCATCTGCTCCTGATCGGCGCCCTTATCCTGCTGACACCTACCGGTTTTCTCGGTGCGGCAACGGGGATGCTTTCGCGCCGCAGACGATTTGCCGGCAAAACCAATCCTCGCCCAGGAAGCGATGGCGAAGACTCCAGGGGATTTTTTTTCTGCCTGCTCATGACCCTTGTCCCATTAAGCATCTTTATCCTGTTTAGTCTGACCAAGGAGATAAAACTGAACTGGACCGGCCCAATCTGGCTGGCAACCCTGCCGTTTATCGCCTTCGGCATGGCGCGCAGTACCGGCGGATTACAACAGCGCATAGCCCGCCTCTGGCCGGGCACACTTATAGCGGTCATGATTGCCTATGGGGCCCTGCTTCACTATTGCACCTTCGGCCTGCCTGGGACCACCTTTGCCAAGTCGCCTTTTCTCAACGGCTGGGACGATCTCGCTCGGCAGGTGAACACTCTTGTCCGCAATGCAACCACACCTCTTCTGGTCGTCGGCATGGATAAATACAAGATAGCAAGTGGACTCGCCTTTTATCGCAATAAAATAAATGGTCATGAAGAATCTCCGGCAGCCGTCAATGATACGACCGGACGCCAGCTGTTTGGTGAGAACGCCCTTATGTACAATTACTGGTGTTCACCTAAACAGGCGGGCGGTCGGGATATTCTCGTCATCGCCGAGGATCGGAAGCAATTGGATGCTGTCAACTTCACCGATCATTATCAGCAACTTGGAGAGATTAAAACAATCAATATCGAAAAGAGGGGAAAAAGCTCCGGGCACTTTTTTTATCGTCGACTGACATCGTATTCTGCCGACATGCATGCCCACTTGACCATCTCTACCTCACCTACCCTGTACCCGGGAAAAAACCATGACAGCTGAGGGTGTCTGATTCGCCGCTTATCTGCTACATATGGTTGACTTCACATGCTGCATCAGTCAATAGATCATTGAACATAATTGAACTAACTGAATTTTCTATTGTCAAAAACAAGACCTTCCCTTAATCTTCACCAATTGTTTATTTAAAATCGGTGTCGCAATGTCAATTCAGAAACGTTGTCAATTCTATGATCGAAACCCTTTGCATGGCGGTATTGCCGGTATTTCTATTCTGCTGGGCGGATTGCTGGCGATCGTGTTTGCCGCCTGTGCACCGGTTGGTCCCGACTATCAGCCCCCTCACCAGGAGTTGCCCGTCAATTGGCGTGAAAGCGACGTAAAAGAGAGTGGAGTGATGGGGAGTGAAGAACTGGAGCATTGGTGGACGCTCTTCAATGATTCTCAGCTTGATTCCTTGATCAGGCGTGCAACCTTGGCGAACCTGGATCTCCAGGCAGCAACCTCCCGTATTGCTCAGGCTCGAGCGCAATACCTAATGATCAAAAGTATAACCCTTCCAACGGTCGACCTCACGGCTAATTACGCCAATTTCGGGAGTGAGGAAAATAAACACCAGGATCTTTTTCTGGTCGGATTTGATGCCGGCTGGGAAATCGATATCTTCGGCGGTGCCCGCCGAGCGGCTGAATCTGCGCAGGCTAGTTTCACCGCCGTGCAAGAAAATCGGAACGACGTATTGATTTCTCTGCAGGCTGAAGTAGCCCGCAATTATCTGGAACTTCGCGGAAGTCAGCAACGTTTAGCTGCTGCGGAAAAAAATCTGGCGGCACAGCAGAAATCCTTTGACCTGGCCCGCGAACGCCAGGCAATCGGTTTAGGCACCCGGCTCGATGTCGCCCAGGCCGAAACCCTTCTGGAATTCAACCGGGCCCAGCTGCCAGCTCTTAAGGAGAGTGCCGGGCTGGCTATTTACCGTCTCGAGCTGCTGCTCGGGCTGCTGCCGGGAGCCTTGGCCAATGAACTCACTTGCAGTGCGGACTTGCCTTCTCCTCCCGCACTTCTGCCGGCGACCCTGCCCTCGGAGTTGCTGCGGAGTCGACCGGACATCCGGCAGGCCGAACGGCAGCTCGCTGCAGCAACAGCAGATATCGGCGTTGCAGTTGCCCTGCTCTTCCCGCAATTTTCACTGACCGGCCTGGTCGGACTGCAGAACGGCAATCTAGGCAACCTGCTTAGTAATGGCAGTATCTTCTGGAACGTCGGCCCCTCCATCGACTGGTCGCTGTTCACCGGTGGCCGTGTTCGGGCGGATATCAATCTGAATCAGGCGCGCCGTGAAGAAGCGCAATTCACTTATGAGAAGACCGTTCTCGGAGCCCTTTCTGAAGTCGAAAGCTCCCTGCTCAGCTGGAAACGAGAGGGCGAGATCAATCTGTCCCTGGCGGCGGCAACAACCGCTGCGCAACAGGCTCTGACGCTGGCATCAGGACGCTATCGTGCGGGATTGAGCGGAATGCTTGATCTGCTCTTGAGTGAACGCGCCCTTTATCAGGCACAGGATCAGTTGATAGTGAGCTCTCAGCAGTTGAATTTGAACCTGGTGGCCCTGTACAAGGCACTCGGAGGGGGTTGGAAAATCCCTGCAGATGGGCAGGAGACAATGGCCCGACCATTAAACACCGGCTCGTTAGCAGGAACAACCAGGACAAAATAAGGGAAAAATGAATCGATCCTCTCTGATGGTAGAATTGTTCCAGAGTTTTATTGCGTCCCTGCCGCGGGCAGTGCCCAGCTCACTCGCTATCCTCTGCATATTGATGATTTTAACCGGCTGTTCCGAGAACCCGTCTGGACAAACAACGGCCAAAGAGAAGAATTCCGCACAACCTCTGCCGGTCAAAACGGCAACTGTGGAGCGTAAGGACATCCCTGTTGAGCTGCGCGCCGTCGGCCTTGCCGAAGCCTCTGCCACGGTGGCGATCAAATCGCAGATCAGCGGCGTTTTGCAAGAAGTTGGTTTTAAGGAGGGTGAGCAGGTGAAGACGGGCGATCTGTTGTTTCGCATCGATTCGCGCCCCTATCTCAGCCAGCTTAAACAGGCTCGCGCCACCCTGGCCAAGGATCTGGCCGCGCTTGAAAATGCCCGGAAACAGGCCCAGCGCTATCTCCCTGCCGCCCAAAAAGGCTATGTGTCAGCGGAACAGTCGGACCAGGCTCAGACCAATGTTGCGACCCTGAAAGCACAGGTTCAGGTGGATGAAGCCGCAGAGTCAAGTGCGCGCATCGATGTTGATAACTGCACGATCCGCGCACCCATTTCCGGATATACCGGCGAGTTGTTCGAGGATGCCGGCAATCTGATCAAGGCCGATGCCGATCAGCCTCTGGTGACCATCAACCAGACTGCGCCGATCAAGGTGAGTTTTACCCTGCCGGAGCAGGTCCTGCCCGAACTGAAAAAATATCTCGCTGATGGAGACATGGAGGTAATCGTCAACTCCGCCGAGGAAACATTGACAGGTAAGCTTGATTTTCTCGATAATCAGGTGAACCAGCAGAGCGGCACCATTCGACTCAAAGCCACCTTCACCAATCGCTCCAAGCAGTTATGGCCCGGCCAGTTCGTCAATGTCAGACTCCGCCTGACTACTCGCAAAGATGCGACGGTCATTCCGACCAGGGCCGTTCAAGCCGGCCAAAACGGGGATTATGTGTACGTGGTAAATAGCAGCCGGACTGTTGAACAGCGTCCGGTCACCGTGGCATTCAGCAATGACGCTGAGGCGGTGGTTGATTCAGGTCTGGACATTGGTGACACGGTGGTCACCGACGGACAACTGCGCCTGCGGGTCGGAGCCACGGTCAAGCCAATTGCTGAGCAGAACTCCCAAGCTGCACCCAAGGCCGCACAGTGAACATATCGGCTCTATTTATTCGCCGACCGGTCATGACCAGCCTGATAATGCTGGCGATCATGATATTCGGCACTTTCGCCTACCAATTGCTGGCGGTCAATGACCTGCCGAGTATTGATTTCCCGACTATCCAGGTGCGTGCCAGCCTTCCCGGCGCCAGCCCTGAAACCATGGCCAGCGCAGTGGCGACACCGCTTGAACGTCAGCTCTCAACCATCGCCGGCATTGACTCCCTCAGTTCCACCAACGGTGAAGGTTCGACCATCATCACCATTCAGTTTGTACTCGATCGAGACATAGATGCCGCGGCTCAGGATGTGCAAACCGCCATCTCGCAAGCGGCTCGCCGCCTGCCGCGCGAAATGCCGAGTCCCCCCTCGATTCGCAAGGTCAACCCGGCCGATTCTTCGATTTTTTACTTAACGATGACCTCTGCGACCCTGCCGTTGTCCGATGTCAATGAGTACGCCGATACAGTCATTGCCCCGCGCATTTCTATGGTCAGCGGGGTAGCCCAGGTCAACGTCTACGGCTCACAGAAATATGCCGTGCGGGTTGGCCTGAACCCTCGTAAACTGGCGAGTTTGAAGATAGGGCTCGATGAGGTCGAACAGGTTCTTGGCGCATGGAATGTCAACCTGCCGACCGGCGGGCTGGAAGGTGAGAGCCAGTCATTTACCATCCTGGTCAGTGGGCAGCTGTACAACGCGGAAGCCTTCCGCCAGCTGGTCGTTGCCTATCGCGGCGGTGCTCCGGTGCGGCTGTCCGATATTGCCACCGTAAGTGACAGCGTTGAGAACGACAAAGTCGCCGCCTGGTTCAGCACCAAGCAGCAGACAACTCGGGCGGTCATCCTGGCTATCCAGCGTCAGCCCGGGACCAACACAATCGAAGTTGTCAACAATATCACCCGGCAGCTCCCCAGTTTCCGCCAGCAGCTCCCTGGCGCTGTCGAACTGAATGTCATGTATGACCGCTCCAACTCGATCCGCGAGTCGGTCGCTGAAGTCAAATTCACCCTGGTATTGACTATCGGACTGGTCATCCTGGTTATTTTCCTGTTCCTGCGCAATCTCTCGGCCACCATCATTCCAAGTCTGGCACTGCCCCTGTCGATCGTCGGCACCTTCGCCGCCATGTACCTGCTCGGCTTTTCGGTCAACAATATTACCCTGATGGCCCTGACCCTGTCAGTTGGCTTTGTGGTAGATGATGCCATTGTCATGCTCGAAAATATCGTCCGCCACATGGAAAATGGTGAAAGTGCCCGCGAAGCTGCCTTCAGGGGCTCAAAAGAGATCGGCTTCACCATCGTCTCAATGACCATTTCGCTGGTGGCGGTGTTTATCCCGGTACTCTTTATGGCCGGCATGCTTGGGCGGGTGCTGCATGAGTTTGCCGTGACTATTGCGGTGGCGATTCTGATCTCGGGCTTTGTCTCCCTGACCCTGACCCCGATGCTTGGCAGCCGTTTCCTGCGTCCACCCGCCGAAAAGCAGCATGGCTATCTCTACAACTTTATGGAACGCTTTTTCGCTGCCTGGCTGCAGCTTTACAAGGTGTCGCTCACCCGGGTCCTGCATTTCCGGCGAACGATCCTGGCGCTGACCGCGATCCTCACCCTGGCGACGCTATGGCTTTTTACCCGGATGCCGACCGGTTTGTTTCCACCGGACGATATCGGCGCACTGCGTGGATCGACCGAGGGGGTTCAGGGCGTTTCATTTGAAGAGATGAAACGCAACCAGGCGCAGCTGGCGGCAATTATCATTGAGGATCCGGATATTGAAGCATTCATGTCCTCGGTGGGTGCCGCCGGTTCACGGGTTGGCTCAAACAGCGGATTCTTTTTTATCAAACTCAAGCCGCACAGTGAACGTACCGCCAAGGCCGACGAGATTATCCAGCGGCTTCGCCCCAAGCTCAACGGCGTCCCCGGTATCAGGATTTTTTTGCAGAATCCGCCACCGATTCGTCTGGAAACCATAAGCTCCAAGGCGCAGTATCAGTTCGTCCTGCAGAGTCCCGACAGCGGCGAGCTCTATGCCAGTGCCGAGGTCTTTGAGGAGCAGTTGACTAATCTGCCCCAGTTGCAGGATGTAACCTCCGACCTGCAGATCAAGAACCCCCAGCTCAACCTGACAATCGACCGCGACCGCGCGGCTGCCCTCGGCGTCACCGCGGAACAGATCGAAAGCACCTTATACTCAGCCTATGGCGGTCGTCAGGTCTCGACCATTTTCACACCGACCAACCAATACCAGGTGATCATGGAACTGGAGTCACAATTCCAGATCGAACCGGCGGCACTCGAGCTTCTCTCTGTGCGTGCCGCCGGCGGTGAACTGGTGCCATTGAAATCCCTGGTCACGGTGAGCCGCGGCTTAGGCCCACTCTCGGTCAACCATTTGGGTCAGATTACGGCGGTGACCATCTCCTTCAACCTCCGCCCCGGAGTATCGCTCGGCAATGCGGTCGCCGCCATCGAAAAGCAGGCACAATCCCTGCCGGCGACTATTACCACAGGCTTCCAGGGTGCCGCCCAGGTCTATCAGGCTTCGACCAAGGGACTGGTTCTGCTGCTGATCCTGTCGATTTTGATCATCTATATCGTCCTCGGTATTCTCTATGAAAGCTACATTCACCCGCTGACTATTCTTTCCGGCCTCCCATCCGCCGGGTTTGGAGCCCTGATTACCCTGATGGCCTTTGACAAAGATCTCAACCTCTACGCTTTTGTCGGTATCATCATGCTGGTCGGCATCGTCAAGAAAAATGCGATCATGATGATCGATTTCGCCCTGGAAGCCCAGCGCTGCGAGGGTAAAGCACCCCTGGATGCAATATTCCAAGGGTGTATCGTTCGGTTCCGACCAATCATGATGACAACCATGTCGGCTCTCATGGGCACCTTGCCGATTGCTATCGGTATCGGGGCTGGTGCCGAATCCCGGCGTGCTCTGGGCCTCGCCGTTGTTGGTGGCCTCCTGGTATCACAGCTGATGACCCTGTATATTACGCCGGTCATCTACTATTATCTTGACCGCCTCCAGACCGAGGTCAAAGTCCGTTTCTTCGGGTACGCGAAGCAGGAATCGGCTCATGAAGAGCCGAGGAATTTATAGAAAGCAACTGAGGCTACTGCAGTTGGGTCGTGAGGGAGAATTTCCAATAAAGACCTGGGAATCTCCAGGCAACTTTGATTTTACTTAAGATTCCATCATCCATTATCTATCTATCCGGAGGTAATTCCATGCGCGAAAAAGTCTATTGGATACCAGCATATGATAACGAACCAGATGAACTCCTCTGCGCCAAGTTCAAGAATTTACTGGTAAGCGAAAAGTTGCTCGACTGTATTGCTGAGCAGGATATCACTGCCGTAAAAACCCACTTTGGAGAATCTCAAAAACTTGGATTTGTCCGTCCGCTTTATCTAAAAATGCTCGGAGAAAGCATTAAAGAGCGCGGCGCGATTCCTTTTCTCACCGAAACGTCAACACTTTATAAAGGAAATCGAAGTGATGCCATCCATCATATTATTCACGCCCACAGTCAAGGATTCGATTATGCCTCGACCGGGATGCCGGTCATCATGGCCGATGGCCTCTTCGGCGATCAGGACCATGTTGTACCGATAAAGGGCAAGATCTATAGCGACGTACATATCGCTGCGCTTTTCGCCAAGTGCAATGCCCTGGTAATGGTGTCTCATTTTACCGGCCATTTGGCCGCCGGCTTTGGCGCAACATTGAAGAACCTCGGCATGGGTTGTGCCAGCCGGAAAGGCAAGCTTCGGCAGCATTCCACAGCTAAACCGGAAATTAATGTGGAGGAATGCACCGGCTGCGGTACCTGCGTCGAATGGTGTCCGCAAAAGGCCCTTAGCTTAAACGATGATCTGGCAGTGATCGATAGCAAAAAATGTATCGGGTGCGGGGAATGTCTGGCCATGTGCCGCTTTAACGCCGTAAAATACAACTGGGAGGCGACGTATGAAGATCTCCAAAAAAAAGTGGTCGAACATGCTATGGGAGTCTGTGCCCTTTTTCCTGAAAAAAGCCTATTCGTCAATGTCTTGACGAGAATTTCCAAAGATTGCGACTGCATGGGTCATACTTTTGAAAAAATTACACCTGATATCGGTATCCTTGTGTCCCACGACCCAGTCGCCCTGGATGCAGCCTCACTGGAGCTGATCGAAGAAAATGCTGGAAAAACATTTGCCCGGCTGGCGCATGATATTCCTTATCGGTTCCAGCTAGATTACGCCAACGAATTGGGTTTCGGTAGCCAGGACTACGAGCTGATCAAGTTTTAAGTCAGTTTTTATGCCAGAGGGTAAGGATAGGACTGGCGACAAAAATCGACGAATAGGTACCGACAATAACTCCAATGAGCAATGCCAGCGAGAAGTCATGAATAACCGAACCGCCAAACAAAAAAAGCGCCAGCAGGCTTAGAAACACCGTAAACGAGGTGACAATCGACCGAGACAGCACCTCGTTGACGCTGTTATTGATTACTTTTAGCAATGACGGGGTTTCGGACTTTTTCATGTTCTCCCGGATGCGGTCGAAAATAACCACCGTATCGTTTAAGGAATAGCCGGCCAGCGTCAGCAAAGCCGTGACCATAAGCAGGGTCATCTCGATATTCATCAGCCAGCATATGCCCAGTACGGCAAGGACATCATGAAAGGTGGCGACCGCCGCACCGATGCCGAAGCTGAAATTAAAGCGAAAAGCAAGATAGATGATGACCCCGCCCATCGACAGTACAATGGCCAGCATTGCCTTGTTACGCAGCACGGCACTGACCGACGAGCCGATTTCAGTTTGACTCTCCAAAGTAAATTTTTTGTCGGCGAGCTCGCTGTTGAGTATTCCGGTTATCTGCTCATTAAGCTCTGCAGCGATAACCTTGGTTGATTTTTTTATCTTCACCATCAACCGACCTTCGTTCTCTACCTTTTGCAAATCGATACCTTGCAGCCCACTCTTGTCAAACGCGGTGCGCACCTCGGCCATGGTAAAATTTTTCTCGGTTTTATACTGCAACAAAGATCCGCCGGCAAAATCGACCCCCATATTGGCATTACCGAACAATATTTCAACAAAAGCAATAATTCCCAAAATAACCAATGCCCCGGAAAAACCGAAGGCGACCTTGCGCAGCTTCATATAATCAAGGTTTGGTTTCTTGATAAATTGCATAAAGTTCAGACGCTTGATCAGCTTATGGGCAGTCAGACCGTTGAAAACCCAATGCGAATAATAAATCGAAGTAAAAAGATTAAAAATGATACCCAGGGAAAGCGTGACCGCAAAGCCTTTGACCGGACCGGTGCCGAATAAAAATAGGGCCAGAGCGGTAATCAGGGTGGTTACATGGGCATCAATTATAGTCAGAAAGGCTTTGCTGAAACCACCGTCAATGCTTGATCTGATCGATTTTCCCAGCGCCGATTCCTCACGCATCCGCTCAAAAATGAGTACGTTAGAATCAACTGCCATACCGACAGAAAGCACGATACCGGCAATACCGGGCATGGTCAGCGTCGCGCTGAGCACGGCCAGACCGGCAAATAAAAACAGAATATTGAGGACCATGGCGGTATTGGCTATGATCCCCGACAGCCGGTAATATATGAGCATAAAACCGACAACCAGCAGCGCGCCGAGCATTCCGGAAAAAATTCCCTTCTGAATAGAATCCTGGCCCAGGCTGGCACCTACGGTCATATTCTGGATAATATCGACCGGCGCGGGCAGTGCGCCAACCCGCAGAACGATGGCCAGGTCCGTTGCCTCCTCATGGCTGAAACTGCCGGAAATCTGGGCGGAACCACCGAGTATTTTTTCCCGAATGACCGGCGCAGAGCGGACGATATCATCGAGAACAATGGCCATTCTTCGGCCGACGTTTTTTTCGGTAATGGTACCGAATATCCTCGCTCCAGTGCCGGTCAGATCCAGGCTGACATAGGGTTCGTTGAAATTGCCGCCGACCCGTACCCGGGCATCTTTTATCATCTCACCGGTCATCAGGATTTTATCCTCCAGGAGCAGTGGACGGCTGGTCTCTATCTTCGTGACCGGATCAACTTCTTTTTCAAAATAGACGGCGGTGTCTTTCGGCAGCCTGTTTTCCAGCAGCTGGTTGAGTTTTTTTATGCTCTCGCCTTCATGCCAACCGCCTGTGCCTTTGGTCTGGGCAACCAGTTCCGCGACGTTGACCCCTTCTGGATCGGCGACCATTTTAAATTCAAGCTGGGCGGTGTCGCCCAGCAATTTCAAGGCCCTCTTCGGATCTTTTACGCCGGGCAGCTGGATAACGATTTCATCATCGCCCTGCCGGATAATCACCGGTTCAGCGACCCCGAACTGATCAATCCTGTTGCGTAGAATTTCCAGGGACTGATTGACCGCATTGGCCTTGATATAATCGAGTTTTTCCTGGGACAAGCTGACCATGATCCGCGGGAAAGTTCCCTCTTTGGTCTCGGCGCGTACCACCACATCCGGATCTTCCTTGGCCGCGGCGATTACCTTTTCAACCGCGTTGATATTAGGCAAGGTGAAATTTATCGTGTCCTTCTGCTCTGCCTTATTTTGCACGATGCTGATCGACTGTTCGGCAAGACGATCCTTCAAATCACCCGCAACCAGACTGAGCGAGTTGTGCGCGGCCCGTTCGAGATCCACCTTTAACACCAAATGCATACCACCCTGCAGATCAAGGCCGAGATGCAGACCGCCGGGGGCCAGATATTTCTTCCACCAGGTCGGCGTCCCGGCATAAAAAGAGGGAAAGATTGTCAAAACAGCAAAAAGCACAACAAAGAAGACAGCACTGAGCTTAAGCCTGAGTGAAGTGTTCATGGAACTCCTTGTAAAATGAGCGAAAAATAAAGAGGGAGGCCTTTGGGGCAGGATGGGTTGGCAAGAATTATCTTATGTAATAATACAACTTCTGTTTGTTACAATATGACCTCGAAAATATACCTCAGATGAAAAATCTGTTCAGTAAATCAAATAAAAAATTCTCAATAGCTTGGCTACACCTACCTCCCTTTTATGCACCGCCTGTTTCAGAGCACGGCTCTCGGTATTGATTCCTGCATCCGGATTGTGGCTGCCGGATTGTCAGCCTCTATACTGATTGAACTGGAAAAGAAATTACCGTGCGATTAATTCTATTATGGACCCGACGGCCCTGATAACGCCATCAGGGCCGTCTGCCCACGCCCGGTCACATTAACGAGCCATTAAAGAGAAAATGGGCATAAATACTCGCGGCATAGCCTAGACCGATTACCGGTGTCCATTTGAGGTGGCCGAAAAAAGTGTATTTGCCCCGTGCCGAACCCATCAGGGCCACGCCTGCGGCTGAGCCGATGGAAAGCAAGCTGCCCCCTACTCCCGCCGTCAGGGTTACGAGAAGCCACTGTCCCTGAGACATTTCGGGCATCATGGTCAATACCGCAAACATCACCGGAATATTGTCAACGATAGCCGAGAGGATGCCGACCATGACATTGGCGGTTGTCGGCCCCCAGTCAAGGTACATAACCTGCGAGACAAGTCCTAGATAACCGATAAAGCCAAGGCCGCCGACACAGAGAATAACCCCGTAAAAAAAGAGCAAAGTATCCCATTCCGCCCGGGCAACCTTGGCGAATACATCAAAGGGTACTATCTGGCCGATACGTTGCTCCGCTTTTATCGGATCATATGTCAGCTGGCTTTTTTTATGGGTCTTGTTGAGATAAAAGCCAAAAATTTTCAATAGCGACAGCCCAGCCATCATGCCGACCACCGGGGGGAGTTTTAAAAAGTTATGAAAACACACCGCGGTGGCAATCGTCCAGAGGAACAGGCCGATTATAATCAGTGCACCTCGCTTCAACTGCAAGTCTTCCACGTCTGCTTCCGGCTGCTGCTTGGCGACCGCGAAACTCATAATAACGGCAGGCACCAGCCAGTTGACGGCGGAAGGCACGAACAACGGCAGGAATTCCTGAAACTGCAACACGCCTTTTTGCCATACCATCAAGGTGGTGATATCGCCAAACGGACTGAAAGCTCCCCCGGCATTGGCCGCGACAACGATGTTGATACACGCCAGACCGATGAATTTTTTATCTTCTTTGCCAATGGCCATGACCACCGCACACATGAGCAGAGCAGTGGTCAGGTTATCGGCAATCGGCGAAATACAAAAGGACAGAAGACCGCTAATCCAGAACAGCTTTCGATAGGAGTAGCCGGCATTGACCAGCTTCACCCGGAGGACCTCAAACACCCGCCTCTCTTCCATGGAATTGATAAAAGTCATGGCCACCAGCAGAAAGAGAAACAGTTCGGCATATTCGAGAATGTTATGACGAACAGCCGTCTCGGCGACATGATCAATCCCATTCATCGCATAGATCAGACCGATAATACCCCAGATGATCCCTGCCGCCAGCATGACCGGCTTGGATTTTCGCATATGGGTCGTCTCTTCGGCCATGACAAAAGCATAGGCGAGGACAAAGACGATCAGGGAGATATAGCCGCCCCAATGACTGGTAAGATTCAAGATTTCCTGGCCTGTTCCCGGCCCGGCGGCGTATGCTGCGCCACAAAAACTCAGCACTGCCGCCAATACTGCTGCAGCACTATAAATACTTGTTCTCTTCATTAATCTGCTCCTGATTTTCTGTTAACTTACTTATTGCGTGAAATATTACGGTGGTCTGCTGGTAGTTTCAACAACGACAGTTCACCCTAAGGCCTATGAATATGTAGGTCAATGAGATTTTTGTTAAGCCTTATCAGGACGCAGCAGCTCCAGAGTACTTCCCGGATGTATTTTATTGCCGTTTTCGGTGTCCATGATCCAGCACCACGAGATGATTACCTGGGCTGAACAATTGTAAGCATGAGACCGGGAAGAAAGCGTTATCCTGATTACGGGATTTTTTCGGATTCTTGTGACGCCCTAACAGAGTATGCGTTGCGTAATTCATGTTATTCATTAATGTATTAGATGCAGTTTCGAGCTGTGGGCAGCCTGATGTGGCGGCTGTGAAAGATCATTACTCACACCGTTGACCAGGAAACAGCGGCTTGATCAACCGGTAAACCGCGTTTACAACCAATGGGGGGAAATTATGAAACTCACGCAATTGAAAATTGCCGTTTTGGGCTTTATTTTCTTGTCCACAGCGGTCTCGACTATGGCGGCAAGTGATGCCGGCAACACATCCGAAACGAATAGCGACATCAAACCCAACATTCTCTTCATCGTATCAGACGATACCGGCTACGGCGACCTTGGTCCCTATGGCGGCGGGGAGGGCCGAGGTATGCCCACGCCGAACATCGACCGCATGGCCGATAAGGGCATGACGTTTTTTTCTTTTTATGCCCAGCCGAGTTGTACGCCTGGCCGGGCGGCAATGCAGACTGGACGAATTCCCAACCGCAGCGGCATGACCACGGTAGCGTTCCAGGGACAGGGCGGCGGGTTGCCGGCGGCGGAATGGACGCTGGCATCGGTACTCAAAAAAGCGAACTACCAGACCTATTTTACCGGCAAATGGCATTTGGGTGAGGCGGACTACGCCCTGCCGAACGCCCAGGGATACGATGAGATGAAATACGTCGGCCTGTATCATCTGAATGCCTACACCTACGCCGATCCCACCTGGTTTCCGGACATGGACCCCGAGCTTCGCACCATGTTTCAGAAGGTGACCAGGGGATCTCTGTCAGGCAAAGCCGGCGAACAGGCAAAGGAAGATTTTAAGATCAATGGACAATATGTCGACACCCCGGAAAAAGGTGTGGTCGGCATTCCATTTTTTGACAGCTACGTGGAGAAAGCAGCTATTGAATTTCTTGACAAAGCGGCAGCTGATCCAAGCAAACCGTTTTTCATCAATGTCAATTTCATGAAAGTCCATCAGCCGAATATGCCGGCACCGGAGTATGAGCATAAATCGCTTTCTAAGAGCAAATACGCCGATTCGGTAGTGGAACTCGATGCACGGATCGGCCATATCATGGATAAACTCGCTGAATTGGGGCTGGACAAGAATACCCTGGTATTCTACACCACCGACAACGGCGCCTGGCAGGATGTCTATCCCGATGCGGGCTACACTCCGTTTCGCGGCACCAAAGGAACGGTACGGGAAGGCGGCAACCGGGTGCCGGCAATCGCCGTTATGCCGGGTAAGATTAAAGCAGGCACCAGGAATCATGACATCGTTGGCGGTCTCGACCTGATGGCCACTTTTGCCAGTGTAGCGGGCGTCGAGTTGCCTAAACAGGATCGCGATGGTCAGCCGATGGTTTTCGACAGCTACGACATGTCGCCGGTACTCTTTGGGACTGGTAAATCAGACAGGAAAGCCTGGTTCTATTTTACCGAGAATGAACTGACCCCCGGAGCCGCGCGGGTCGGCAACTATAAGGCGGTGTTCAACCTTCGCGGCGACAATGGCATGGCCACCGGTGGTCTGGCGGTAGACTCCAATCTCGGTTGGAAAGGTCCGGAAAAATACGTTGCCACCGTGCCGCAGATATTTGATCTCTGGCAGGATCCGCAGGAACGCTACGATATTTTCATGAACAACTACACCGAGCGGACTTGGACGCTGGTCACCATCAATGAATCGGTTAAAGATTTGATGAAGACCTACATTGAGAACCCACCTCGCAAACTCCAGAGCGAAGTGTACACCGGCCCGATAACCATCTCAAATTATCAGAAATTTCAGTGGATTCGGGATCAGCTCGGCAAAGAGGGCTTCAGTCTGACCTTGCCGACCGGAAACTGATGCCGCCGTGTTAAGAACGGGTACAGCGACTCAATCGCGTTACCTGGCAGGCGGATTATTCGGCATCCAGCTCCGAAATTGACCACCACTGGATGCCGATTATCCGGCAAAAAAAATATAAGAAACGCTGTTTGCTAACGCACAAAGCCCCAATGGGAGGTTCATTGGTTTACGGATATGGACGATTTATCAAACCAGGTGCCGGATCTGATTGATCAGAAGAAATACGCCGAGGCATAAGATGTCTGCCAAAAGCTCATGGCACAATATCCGGAACAGATTGATGGACTGCACAGAGACGCCGAATTGTATTAGGCGCGGGGATCACAACGTTCCCTATTAACGGGCGCTCAGGACTGAATTGAAGGTCACTCCGGATTTCCGGTATGAACATTCCTTTGTTGCCAGGCATATGATCTGGCACTCGAACTCGAACGGTAATCGTAGCGCTGGACATTATTTCGGCAAAACATGCCAGCTGCTACGAACAATCCATCAACGCCCCCTTCGTTTGCTGAGCGGAGCTGCCACAAACCTCAGTTGCAAAGGGAAACCATCGGAGGCCTTCAATGGCCATGCCGGATGCAATACCATCGATGATTTTGCCTTTTTTACAGAGCCTGACCTTAATACGGCTCTTGCCGGGAAAGCGACTCGAGCTATAAAAATGCATAATTTTCTTTTCTATGCCCTGGATCATTTCAAACAAAAGCGAATTTTTATTTTTTCACCCAGCAAACAATGAACGTCTGATCCTATTGACCCAATTGGTACGTAAATATGCCCTTAAACTTTAGGTCATCCACTTTCAATAGATCAGCCCCGCCCTGATCTTGGCAACGATAAAAAGGAGTCACAGTTAAGCTAATTTCGTGGCTCAAATTTACTCCACGAACTCAAGGTGCTCTTTGGTAAGCTTTAGTTTGCAGTTACTCCATTTATGAACAATTTCATGGGATTAGGCGGGTTTATATTGTCAGGAAGTATCTCTACCGTGAGGTATGTTCACAAGTCGATGCTTGCCATGCAAATCTATATCTACTGAAACACGGACCACCAGCACATCCAAAGAAATGTTCAGAAATAGGTACTGAACCTTTCGATGATGGCTGATCTGAATATGAGGAAATTGTCATTGATGTGCAGGCATGATAATCGTCTCCAGCGGGACACTGTTGCCAAATTTAGGTGACTAATGTCAGTTTTTGAATTCAACCTTAAAATAATTGGCAAAGCTGCCGGGAAAAGGTAGTTTTGATGCATTGGATCGGATAGCTCTTCGATGGAAAGGGCCTCTTTTTAGGAAGCCCGAAGAAAGCGACTACTCATCACCTCACCTGAAATTGATTGTAGTGGAGAGCGAGGGATGGGCAGTAGTGCTTTATTTTCAAAGAGAACTTGGAGGGGGTTAGCATATGCATGAAGACCTGACAGCTCTTTTCCTGCTGGCTTTATATGTCTTGCCATGTCAGGCTCAGGCAAAGGAAGATCTGCAGAACTGGTTTCACGACCCGTTCTTTCAAATCTCAGATGCTGTTCCGAACTGCCCTATGCCAGCCGGGCCTTTTGTTACCGAAAAAGAGAGGACTGCCAATGCCCATCATCGCGGGGAGCGGGGGACAACCTGCTGGCTTGTGGGAAAATGTGATAGACCGACCTCCTACGCCTATGATCAGGATATTGCCAGCGCTTTTAAGAACGCCATTCGTGCCAGCAATCCCTTTGATCTATCGACGCTCTGGGTCACAGTGCAGGGGCGTGTCGTGTACATCGAAGGCTGTGCGGGCGACCCGGATCTATCTCGAAAAATAGAGGCCTTTGCCATGGCACTGCCCTATGTCGAGATAGCGGTGGCGAAGGTCCGCACCGACCCTTCGAAAGAACCGCCATATATCGTTCTTCATAGGAAGAATTGATATTGTAAAAAAGAGGTTCAACTGTTCTTTTTCATAGAAAAAAACAATGGGGTACGAAGGATGAGGTGACGCAGGAATCCTCCTCGTCGGAAGACAATCGTTTCAGGGTTGGACGAATGAGCCTTGAAAGCTGGGAAGATGATGGCGAGGCAGAGGGGCCAGAGCCACCCTTTCGTCTAATTTAGTTCATCTTTAAAGCCCTTCAGGATTTTAAAGACGAGGACCAGTTGGGAAATATGGTGCATCACCTTGCGAGTCGTGTTAATAGATATTGCATGGTGTTTTCTCCTTTCCTTGCAATCCTGAACGGTTACGTTTTACCGCGAGGCTCCGGAAACTGTCGGGCCAATTTTCGCAAGGCGCTTGCCCAGCCCTGTTCGTGACCCTTGGCCGCCGCGATGCTTTCGAACCCTTGCTGGGAGAGTGTCACCACGCTGCCGCCTTTTTTGTCGGTAAAGTCGACGACCACTACGGTTTCAACAGCCTCCGGTTCGTCCCATTGATGGGTGAAGACCAGTTTTCGGTTGGGAAATATCTCCCGGTAGGTACCGAAGACGGTATGAATGTCATCACCGCACTGCATGGACTCACGGTACGTGCCCCCCACATCGACCTCTGCCTCATTGGAGAGCACGCGACATTCTTCCGGACAGAGCCATTTTTTCACGAATTCGGCATCGGTCCAGGCTTTAAATACTTTTCCCGTTCGTCGCTGATGAACTGGCTCACCTGCAGGCTGGTTTCTGTAGTTGACATACTCCCTCCTTCACGTTGTTAAAGGTTATTCGCTGCCCGTTTCAGAATTTCGATGTCAAGTTTGGTCATCTGCATGAGAGCCTTCATCATCCTTTCTGATTTTTCATCGCCACCATCCAGCATCACTTCGCCAAGCATTTTAGGAACAATCTGCCAGGAGACACCGAACTTGTCGGTAAGCCAACCGCATTGTCCCTTTTCACCACCGCCCTCGGTAAGCTTATCCCATAGCCTGTCCACCTCATCCTGACTCTCGCAGTTGGCGATAAAGGAGATGGCAGGGGAGAAAGTGAAATGAGGCCCGCCGTTTAAGGCCTGGAAATCTTGCCCGTCGAGCTTAAAGGATACGGTCATAACCGTTCCCTGTGCTTGCCCGGAAGCCTCCGATCCTGCCTTGCCATAATGCGTGATGCCACGAATTGCAGAGTTTTTAAAAACGGAGGTGTAAAATTTTGCAGCCTCCTCGGCTTTACTGTCAAACCATAGACATGGGGTAATTTTTTGCATATTGGTACCTCCAAATAATCATTTCAAGCCACGACGACGTTCGCTTTCGGCTATCATTGCCGATAGATCGGCGGCAGGCCGAATCTCAAAGGGCCCTACCTTCACTCCAGGATGTTCGGACATTAACCTGATGGCGTGATTGAGGTCTCTCGCTTCGAGGATGAGAATACCTCCCAACTGTTCCTTGGTCTCGGCGTACGGGCCGTCAGTTATGGAAATTTTGCCATTTTGCCATCGTATTGTCGTGGCGATACTGGCGCTCTCCAACGCTTCTCCCCCAGCAAAATTACCGTTTTTTCGGAGTATATCATCGTAGCTAAAACACTCGTCCATGCACTCCTGCTGTTGGCTTTCAGTCACCGTACTCCACTGTTTTTCATCTATATAACCCAGGCATATATATTTCATTGTTTTCTCCTTATGCTTGATTTGGATCGAGTCATTTCGCCATCCTTCGTCTTCCAACATTCAAGGGAGACACTTTATAGTCGTAGAGCGACGGATGAAATCGACAATATAAATTAATAAAATTGCCTTTCAATGCGGCAATTCTTTTAGCCGCTTTTCAAGAAACCTACGCTCCGGTGCCTGCTGAGTCAAGCTGAGGGCGAGTCGGTAGGCATTCCGGGCCTGGTCCGTCCTGCCCAGTCGCCGATAGAGGTCCGCCCGGGCCGCATGCGCCAGGTGATAGTCGGCCAGACTGCCATCGGCGAGGATGGTGTCGATTAATGCCAGACCCGCTTCGAGACCATCGCGCATAGCCACTGCCACAGCACGATTCAGTGCAACTATGGGCGACGGTTCCACGCGGATCAGCAGGTCGTAAAAGCCGACAATTCCAGCCCAATCCGTCGCGGCAAAGGCCGATGCCTCGGCATGCCTCGCCGCGATCGCCGCCTGGAGTGTATAGGCACCGATCCGGCGCGAAGAGAGCGCCTGTGTCACCAGGGCCAGACCTTCCTCAATCTGTTTTTCATTCCAGAGCGAGCGATCCTGGTCCTCCAGCAATATAATATCCCCGCCCTGCGTAGTACGTGCAGGCCGCCTCGACTCCTGCAGCAGCATCAGCGCCAGCAGGCCAATAGTCTCAGGCTCAGGAAGCAGTTCGACCAACAGGCGACCCAGACGAATAGCCTCCCTGGATAGATCCGGCCGGGTCAACATGTCACCCGACGAGGCGTCATAACCCTCGTTGAAAACCAGGTAGAGAACCCGCAGCACTGCTTCGAGCCGATCCGGCAACTCATCTGGGATGGGGACCTGGTAGGGAATGCGTGCCTCGCGGATTTTGTTTTTGGCACGGACAATACGCTGGGCAAGGGTCGACAGAGGGACAAGAAAGGCGTGGGCAATCGCCTCGGTGGTCAGCCCACACACCTCACGCAGGGTGAGTGCGACCTGGGCGTCTGGTGACAGGGCTGGATGGCAGCAGGTAAAAATCAGGCGCAGCAGGTCGTCCCGGACGCTTTCATCTTCCCCGGCAGAATCATCTTGGTCTTTGGCAATATCCAGAGTGGAGGCTTCGTCCAGCGGGTCAAAACGTGTTCGTCGACGAATCCGGTCGATGGCCTTAAAGCGGCCGACAGATGTCAGCCAGGCCCTGGGATTGACAGGCACCCCGTCTCGCGGCCACTGCTCAAGGGCGGCTCTGAAGGCATCATGCAGCGCTTCTTCTGCCAGGTCGAAATTGCCAAGTTTGCGAATCAGGGTTGCGAAAACCCGGCGCGACTCGGCACGGTAGACCGCATCCACCCTCTCATGTAGTTGATCGGCAACATTCTCGCTCATCGATGATACTCCCGATTTCAATCAGACCATGATTATCATTTAATCGATGGTTAAATTTCATTTGAAATAATAACCATCATGGAGGCGATGAGAAATCTGCGCCTTGACTTTTCATTCGGCAGCTATCCAACGAAGGAAGCCTCCGCCTTTAAAAAAGTGCAACTTGTCGAAAATGCCAATCGACATTCGACTGTTTAATAGAACGGACATGCTCCTGCTCGAATCGGGAGATAAGGCCGGTTCAAGATCCAAAGTACAAGGAGGTCTACACTATGCGATTCATGATTATCATCAAGGCAACCAAAGACTCGGAGGCGGGGCTTTTGCCCAGTCAGGAATTAATTGCCGAAATGGCTGCATATCACGAAAAAATGGCCAAGGCCGCGGTCCTGATCGATGCCTACGGACTTCAAGCAAGCGCCAAAGGCTGGCGGATTAAATATTCCGACAAGGAACGTACCATTATCGATGGACCTTTTATCGAGACCAAGGAACTGGTGGCAGGTTATACCATCATCCAGGTAGGTTCAAAAGAAGAGGCTATCGAATGGAGCAAGGGTTATCCCAATCCCGCCATGGATGGCGGAGAGGCAGAGATCGAGATACGTCAGCTGTTCGAGCTGGAAGACTTTGGTCCAGGCGAAGGGGTTGACCGCTTTCGCGAAATAGAAACGGGCAAAGTGAAATAGTTGTGGGTTGTCGGTCTTGTCAAGGTATTGAACCGGCAACAGTCCCAAAAACAAAAGGAGGTTTACTATGAACGTGCAACAAGTTAGGCCCATCCCGGAAGGGATGCATACGGTCACCCCGCATCTGGTCTGCGCCGGGGCGACTGAGGCTATCGAATTTTACAAAAAGGCCTTTAATGCAGTGGAGATAACTCGAATTTCCGGCCAGCAGGGCAAGCTTATTCATGCTCTTATCCGCATCGGCGATTCTTCGGTGATGTTGATCGACGAATTTCCCGAATGGAATTCCTTCGGACCAAAGGCACTCAAAGGCTCATCTGTCACCATTCATCTTTATGTGGAGGATGCCGACGTTTTTGTCAAACGGGCCGTCGAGGTAGGCGCGAAGATCATCATGCCGCTCGACGACATGTTCTGGGGTGATCGCTACGGGGTGATCGAGGACCCATTCGGACATCGCTGGTCTGTTGCCACCCATATCCGTGACGTGAGTCCAGAGGAACTGCTGAAAGACGCGCAGCAATTTTGCGGTTAAGTGCTGGCTCCATAATTAAATAAAATACAAAATTATGGGATTAGACCATGCCTCCACGGGTGACCGTAACGATTCCTGTCGAAATGGGCAATCGCTCGATTGGTCACCCGATAAGTTAGTATCGGTAAACCAGTCTGGCGATTTTCCATTATGAATTCAGTTCCCGATCGATAGATGTAATGGTTACCACCTAAGCAAAACAGACCTGCCAACCTTGCAAACGTGGGTTAAGTTGAAAGCAACAACCAACAACTCAGAGCCAAAATCAAGGAGCAGGTCATGAAGAAAACATTAAAAATATCGGCTTAGATGTCCACAAAAACTCAATTTAAATTGGAATCGCCGATGACGGTCGTGATGGTGAAGTCAGATTTTACGGTAAAATAGACAACAGCATGCATCAACTTGATAAAGTAATCCGTAAGCTTATATCGCAAGGAGCTGTGCTACGTTTTGTTTACGAAGCTGGTCCCTGTGGATATGGCATATATCGCTATTTGACGAATAATGACATTGATTGTGTAGTTGTTGCACCATCAGAAATACCGCAACAAAGCGGCAATCGTTTAAAAAATGACAGGCGAGACTGTCTTTCATTGGCCAGGTTACATCGGGCCGGGGAACTTACAGCTGTCTACGTACCAACTGAGGCGGACGAGGCATTGCGGGATTTAACACGGGCTCGTGAAGATGCAACCCGCGCGCTTCGGACAGCTAAGCAACAACTTGGTGCATTTTTGCTTCGGTATGACAAAGTTTATTCAGGGAGAAGTAAATGGACTAAGGCCCACTTTAACTGGTTGGCTGATATCGCTATGTCACATCCTGCTCAGCAGATAGTATTTCAAGAATACATTGACACTGTCACTGATTGCAGCAATCGTGTTCAGCGCTTAACTGAGCAGGTCAGACAACAATCTCAGGAGAGCAGCCTACATGAATTTATCAAAGCCCTTCAATCCATGCGAGGAATATCTCTCATTGTTGCAGCTACCATCGCAGCAGAGCTTGGCGATCTGACACGTTTTGAAACCCCTGGGAAGCTGATGGCTTTTCTTGGCCTCATTCCCTCTGAACATTCAAGCGGTGATCGGGTAAAAAAAGGTCCAATTACCAAAGCGGGAAATGGTCACATACGCAAGGCCTTAGTAGAAGCAGCCCATGCCTACCGATTTGCCGCGAAAAAAAGTAGAGAGCTTCAGAAGCGGCAAGAGGGTTTGCCCAAAGAAGTTCTTGATATTTCCTGGAAAGCTCAGTGCAGACTCTGTACACGTTATCATTATTTGGTGGCTAAAGGGAAAAAAACAAATGTTGTGAAAACAGCAATTGCCAGAGAGATCGCAGGTTTTTCCTCGGCAATTGCACATGTTCTCCCCAAGGCTGCATAACTTTTGATCATCGGTAGCAGTGAATTTCTGGGGAGTATCGGGTCAGAGGGAGCTTGAAAGCTCCCGTCTGCCCACAGAACCATGCGTACGGATGCATGGCCCGCTGTATCGATTGATGGGATATTGCTTTTGTCCCGTCGATGATGGTCATGCCCAGAAACTTCACCTCCCGGCTTCGACCAACCTTGCTTTTCTCACGGTTGATCTTTAGTTTGAGTTTCTGTTCGATGAATTTGCTAATACTGCTCATCACCCGGTTCGCCGATTTCGGCGACATGACGAAGATATTGCAGTCATCGGCGTATCGGCAAAACTCAAGGCCACGTCGCTCCAGTTCCTTATCTAGCTCATCGAGCACCACGTTGCTAAGCAACGGACTCAACGGGCTGCCCTGAACCGTGCCTTCTTCAGTGAGCTGCACCACACCGTTCAACATCACTCCGCTACGCAGGATTTACCGATCAAACGGAGTATCCGTTTGACGGCAACATGCCCCGAGAGCAGGTAGATGAGGCGGTCATGATTCGGTCGAAAAACTTGGATAGGTCAATATCAACTACATACTCTTTGCCGCCCTTCACTATCCTTTGCGCCGATTCCACTGCCTGCTGTTGGTTATAGCCGGGGCGGAAACCGTAGCTGTGGTCAGAAAAGGTCGGATCGAGTATCGGCTCCAGCAGATTCTTGAGCGTCGCGTGAACCACACGATCACCTATACAAGGCACTCCCAAGAGCCGTACTCCTGCTCCTTTACCGGGCTTTGGTATCTCCACCCGGCGAACAGGACTTGGTTTGTAGCTCCAGCCTTCGAGATCCTTCTTCAGCCGGGCCAACTCTTCGTCGAGGCGGTCTTCATATTCTTCAACAGTTACCCCATCTACACCTGGGGCACCGCCGTTCTTCTTCACCGCCTTGAACCCCGCTTGCAGATTATGCAAGTCACAGAGCTTTTCAAAGAGACTTCTTTCGTCAACAAACAGGTTCCGTTGTCTCGCTTTGCTTATTTCTGTGGGATGTTTCTTCATCGTTCCGCATTCACTTTGTTGTCACAGGATGCATACGTCTCCCCTTCAAAGAGGACTCCAATGGCTGAACTCAAACTTCCGCTCATAGCGAAATTCCTTTACCTATTACATGTTCCGCCCTTCGGCTCCAACTTCCTTGTCACTTTCCGGTAGTTTTATCCTCGGATACGTCACCGCATCGTCATCGGCTACCGATTTTATGCCACTGTTGAGATAACTACTGTATCGATGATCCTTAACAGATCGATTTCCTAGCAAATTTTAAACAGCAGCTGCCCATGTTTATTGAATTCTTATAACGTAAAACGGAGAGACAGCAGCACAATTGCGTAATCCCGTACCCCACGGATGAGTCCTGAAGAACAATCAACAGAGCCGAATTGGTTTGCACCAGCATTGCAGCTATGAGAGGAAAGCAAAAGATGGGGGATGCTTTATAGTGTAGCTAATGGTGCTTGATGATTAATTGGGGCGTGGCGGAAGAACTGCAGATGCTCAAGTATTTGTCTGCAGCGAATTGTTTGGTTCGCTGCCAAGGCAGACCGTCGTTGCCGGCCAAGACTGGAGGATTCAAATGATTTCGGAACCACGTTTAGCAGATTTAATAGAACTGGCAAAAGAAGCAGGCAAGATTCTCGCTGCAGGCTATGAAACACGGCACCAGATCGATTTTAAGGGAGAAATGGATCTGGTCACGGAAATTGACTATCGCTCCGAGGACTTCATCGTAAGAGAACTGCAGCGCAGGTTTCCCAGACATCAGATCCTAGCCGAAGAGAGTGGTGGTAAAGTTGGTGGCCGTCATCAATGGTATATAGATCCTTTGGACGGGACCGTGAACTATGCCCATGGGGTGCCGCTATTCTGCGTTTCGATAGCTTATGCCAGGGATGGCGAACCTGCTTTGGCAGCGGTGTTTGATCCGCTGCGGGGAGAGATGTTTACCGCGGAACGTGGCAGAGGTGCCTGGTTAAATGGTCACCCCCTGCAGGTAAGCAAGGCAACCGAACTTGTCCGCTGCCTGCTCGTTACCGGTTTTCCTTGCGATATCCGTGATAGTGAGCAGAACAACCTGGATAATTTTGTCCGTCTGATGAAGATCACCCAGGGCGTACGCCGTTTGGGGTCAGCGGCCCTCGATCTCTGTTATGTTGCCGCCGGGCGATTCGACGGCTACTGGGAACTTTCCCTTAAGCCATGGGATTTGGCCGCCGGCATACTTATTGCCGCTGAGGCCGGCGCCAAAATCACTACTGTCTTGGGGGAAAATGATTGCCTCATTCCACCCTGTTCCGTCCTCGCTGCACCGCCGGTCATCCACGCCGGGATACTGGCCGAGTTGGTATAATTTCTATAGTCATCTACGAGGGAGTAGATTTTTCTCGCTTGTGTAAAGCAAGAGTGAACTTCCCGCTTCGCCATATAGTCGATACGAAATGGAGCAATAAGCGTTATTTGTATATGCAATTGCTGAGGCAGCAGGAGTTGGAAAAACAAATGGAGGTAGCCTGAGGGAGCACAGCAGTGTCGATACAAGTTATGCCCGCGGGTGCTCGCCAACGCTCACAACCTTATATTTTGCCCCTCTGCTGTTCTTGGTGGAAATTGAAAAAAAGGAAAAGAATCAAATTTACAGATGCCTCGAAATCAGATGTGCGAAAAAAGCTGGACAATCCCGCGAACGGAACCTTAACGTAGTATTTGAGATATTCCCTACCTGGCGTAGTTATAGGATAAGAAAATAGAGGAAAACAGATGAAATTACCTAAACTTATTGGAATCAACCATGTAGCTTTGGAAGTGGGTGACATCGATCAGGCTCTCGAATTCTACTCCAGTATTTTTTCAATCGAGCTGCGAGGCAAAACCAGCAGTTCTGCATTTGTTGATATGGGTGATCAGTTTCTCGCCCTAATGGAGACCGGCGAGACATCCAGAGATGATCACCGTCACTTTGGTTTGGTGGTCGAAAACAAGGATCAAGTCAGGGAAATCTTGGAGCAAAAGGGAGTAGAAATTCTCTCCGGTCCGTTCCTTGATTTCATGGATCCCTGGGGCAACCATATTCAGATAGTCGAGTACAAAAACATCCAGTACACCAAAACAACAGAAGTTCTCAAAGCAATGGGTCTTGGAGATCTTGGAAAATCGGATCAGGCATTGCAGGAGTTGCGAGACAAGGGAATGGCTTAGATGTAGTAGTTCCGATACTATCTGATATTTTTCAATGTGATGTTTGAATTTTTTCTTACAACTCGACGGTAGATATTGTCTTTGGAAACATTCATATTGCCGTTACTCCATTTCTGAGCGATTCCAAACAAATAAGCAGATCTACTTTCTCAGGAATTATGCTAATCGAGCTATCTTGGTGATATCATAACATTGCCAGTATGTATCTAAAATATGCCTCAATACTGTCAAAAAAAAAATCGGAGCCACCTCTGACTTCCATGTTATATTGATGGAGCGATTGAAGTCGAAAAGATCTGATTTTCTATAGAGTTGGATATAAAAACATGAGACTTTCAAAGGAATTCTTTAAGCACCGGGAAGCTGCAAAAATTGTCTCCATATATATTCTGTTTGGATTCTCATGGATTTATTTTTCCGATACGATAGTAGGTTGGCAGGTTCATGATGAAAAAATCATAACTATTATAAGTATTTTTAAAGGATTATTTTTTATTGTGTTTACCTCCTGTCTCCTATTTTTCCTCATTGTTCGACTGCAGAATAAAATCAATCAATCAACAAATAAATTACGAGAAAGTGAAGAACGGTTTCGATTTCTCGTTAAAAACTCTTCAGACAGTTTGGTAATTGTCAATGCAGATGGCAGTCAAAGGTACGTCAGTCCAGCATCGGAAAAAATTACAGGGTTCCCGGTCAGTGAGCTTGAAGGGAGAACGCTGGACACCATCATACACCCGGATGATATCGCCAATGTTATGGCAGCGTGGGATGAGGTTATAGCAAACCCCGAAAACGTAATCACAGTACAGTATCGACATATTCATAAAACCGACGGGTGGGTATATTCGGAAGCAATCGCCCAGAGTTTTCTTAATGAACCTGCAATTAACGGAGTAATCGCTAGTATACGGGATATCACCAAGCAAAAACAATCTGCGGACTTGTTGCGCCTACGCGAGTCATATCTTTCTGCAATAATAGAAAATCTACCTGGTTTAATATGGTTGAAAGACACTGAAGGAAGGTTCTTGACGGTAAATTATAAATTTTCGAAATCCTGTGGTTTGAATGATTCCCAGCTCTTGATTGGCAAAACTGATTTGGATATTTGGCCAAAAGATCTGGCGAAAAAATATATTACAGATGATGCGGAAGTTTTAAGATCAAATAAAACACTCATCAAAGAAGAAGTCATTTTTGACAAAGGTCAAAGAAGATGGTTTGAAACATTCAAAACGCCAGTAACTGACAACCAGGAGATTGTTATTGGTTCGACCGGTTATGCCTGCGATATAACAGATCGCAAGGGGGCGGAAGATGAACTGAAATCAAATTATGATCTGCTTCAGATTGCTAGCGAAACCGCTAAATTCGGCGGTTGGAGCGTCGATTTGGTAAAGAATATCTGCACTTGGTCCGATGCTGTTGCAGAAATTCATGATGTGCCCCATGGTTATTCACCACCTGTGCAGGAAGCCATAAACTTCTACGCTCCGAAATGGCGGGAACAGATTACACAGTGCTTCAGCGCCTGTGCCAAAGAAGGCATTTCCTACGATGAAGAAATGGAGATCATCACACAAAAAGGAAAACATGTCTGGGTAAGAGCAACCGGCAAGGCAGTGAAAAACGAAAAAGACAAGATCATCAAAGTGCAGGGTTCTTTTCAGGATATCACTGATAAAAAGCAGGCAGAAGAAGCCTTGCGTGAGAGCGAAGAAAAACTTCAGGCGCTGTTTTCAGCCATGACCGAGATGGTGGTTGTACACGAGCTTTTATTTGATGAGAAAGGTATACCTTGTAATTACCGAATTCTGGATTGCAATCAGGCCTTTTGCCGGATAACCAAAATCAATAAGGAAAAAGCTATCGGCCAAACAGCAACCCAGGTATATAACACCGATTCAGCTCCGTACATGGATGTATATGCCAGAGTTGCTCAGTCAGGGGAACCGGATGAATTTGTTACTTACTATGCCTCCATGGATAAACATTTTCTTGTTTCCGTAGTTTCGCCCCGAAAGAATTTTTTTGCCACAATTACTTCTGATATCTCTGAAATTAAAAACGCCGAAGCGGAACGAGAAAAACTCCAAGGCCTGCTTAATCAGGCCCAGAAGATGGAGTCAGTGGGCAGACTGGCGGGCGGTGTAGCTCATGATTTCAATAACATGTTGGGCGTGATTCTCGGCTATACCGAGATGGCTCTTGAGGAGACAGATCATGCATCGCCACTTCATGCCCAGCTGCGTAGCGTTCACCAGGCCGGTGAGCGTTCGGCCGACCTGACCCGGCAGCTGCTCGCCTTTGCCCGCAAACAGACCATTGCACCCAGGGTCATAGATATAAACGATACCGTGGAGGGAATGCTCAATATGCTGCGTCGGCTGATCGGTGAGGATATCGACCTGCTCTGGGAACCCGGCAGACACCTCCAGCAGGTCAAGATCGACCCCTCACAGATCGACCAGCTCCTCGCCAATCTCTGTGTCAATGCCCGGGACGCCATTGATGGAGTGGGCAAGATCACCATAGAAACAGATGCAAAAACCTTTGATGAAGGCTATTGCCATCACCATCTGGATTCTCTACCTGGAGACTACGTACTGCTCGAGGTTAGCGACGATGGCTGTGGCATGGACAAAAAAACACTGAGTCATATCTTTGAACCTTTTTTTACCACCAAGGAACAGGGACAAGGTACCGGCCTGGGGCTGGCATCGATTTATGGCATAGTCAAACAGAACAACGGTTTCATTAACGTCTATAGCGAGCCGGACCAAGGAACAACCTTTAGGATCTATCTACCAGTATATGGTGCAAAATCAGCCGGAGCAGAAGAAAAGGCGCCAGACTTGGCCGTAGAACACGGGAAAGAGACTATCCTCCTGGTGGAAGATGAACCAGCTATTTTGAAAATGATCACCACAATGCTGGAAAAGCTCGATTATACCGTGGTAGCTGCCGCCACCCCCGGCGAAGCTATACGCCTGGCCCATGAATATGAGTGCCAGATCGATTTGTTGATGACCGATGTGGTGATGCCGGAGATGAATGGCCGGGAGTTAGCCGGAAACCTTCTCTCCCACTATCCGGATCTCAAGCGTCTGTTTATGTCCGGCTACACCGCGAACGTCATCGCCCACCATGGCGTGTTGGACGAGGGCGTGCATTTCATCCAAAAACCGTTTTCAAAGAAAGACCTGGGAGGGAAGTTGCGCGAAGTCCTGGAAGGCTGACATGTTAGTTTAAGAACTGATCATAGCTGCCAAGTTAGCCATTTCTAATTTCTTTTGTCAGCCAAATCAGTACCTTACTACTGTATCCACCAATTTTCGTTTTTTGCCAAACCTAGCAAGAAGACAGTAGTGTGAGTGAGAAGCTTAATCGTTGGTTATCTCTTCTTTGCAGTTGCTCCATTCTTGCCCATTTCCATGGAGGTAGGCAGGACTACCCACTCGAGCACCATCTCTATCCAGCGTACAGCCTACTACAGACGGTTATCCCAGGTTAAAGGACCTTCTATTTCTCTGGGGTCTGTAAGATTCACTCAAAACCATTTCCTGTGTTTTTTGTTCTGCCAACCCAATCAAGCGAACCAATTTTTAGTCGATGATTATCGTTGTCTAAAAACTTGGACCACTTTCCTGACTTTGCCTATATCAAAATCAAATCGATATTTATCCTCTTTTTAACACCATTCAGACAATTCTGTACCAATATGGCGCTGAAAAGCTTGTGAGAATCTATCACACTCAGACTGTTGGAATTTGTTCAATTTTAAGTTCTTCTGAAAAAACCACGAAGCCGGTTTTGAATGGAAAGGAGGTTCAGTTTGGAAAATCAGGGAGAAGAGATCCGTTGGAAAGTAATAAGTGAAAATATCTCACTAAATTTAATTCGAAAGGAAAAAGCATGTCCAATACCTTGTTGAAATCAAAAAAGAACTTCATGCTCGCTTCGGCATTTTCGATTTTGGTCATTTCCACATCGGCTTCTGCTGCCCCATGGAGTTTCGGCATTATCTCTGACACCCAGTGGAAGGGGTCGGATGACGGCAAGAATCCCAATTACGTCGCAATCAATGTTATTAACCATGTCAACCAGGAATTCATTGAACATGGTGTCAAGTTTGTTGTGCAAGTCGGCGACGTGACCCAGAATGGCGACACCTTAGGAATGGATACCACTGCTACCTTCCGACAGGCACTCTACAATGCAGGCATCGGCTTCTATCCCGTTCGGGGCAACCATGAGGACAAGGACACCGAGTCGATTGAATTCGTTCGGGTATTCCCTCAAAACCAAAATGGCATCAACAACATGACGCCCCTCGACGCCCTGGTAACCACACCATATTACGGTCTGCCGCTGGCCAACACAAATGTACCATTTACCGTCGGCACCAACTTCACTACCATCTCCGATGATTTTGCCGGACTCACCTATTCGTTCGATTACGAAAATGCCCGGATCGTTATGATCGACCAGTTCGAGACCCCCGATAACCCGGACCATAATGTCCTCGACAAGAACGATGTAAAATGGGTCGGCGAGCGGTTGTCCAGTCGGGCGGAAAACACCCACGCCTTCGTCTTTGCCCATAAACACTTAATGTCTGAGAATCACGCCGATACACTATTCGGCAGTAATCCCTCGGTGAATCCAGACGGTCTGCAGGACCTCTACATGTCCTACCTCTACCAAAATGGCGTACGATATCATATCGGAGGTCACGATCATATGCACAATCGGGCACTTATCACCAGCCCGGACGGCCAGTCGATCGTCCAGAACATAGTTACCGCCTCCGACAGCTACAAATTTTACATACCTCAGGACCCTTCCAACGATGAAAAGTATAACACCCCGATCTTCGGCATCGTCAACGGACCGAGGGAAATAGAAATAGCCCAGCAACTCTTCACTATTGGCTACTATATCGTGACTGTGGACGGTCCACGGGTGACCGTCGACTTCTATAGTTCGCCAAACGGCTGTGATGGTGACTGCGACCAAAACGAGGATGTCATTCCCTACACTTTCACCAAGCAAGAGAGCTTCGGATACAGCCTCAACGGCAAAAAATTCCTGATCCCGCAGGGAGAGTCCTATACCATCGTTGAGGATAGCTTCCAAAAAACCCATGCCCAGATCATCGATGGGAAAAACGGTAGTACCAGTGCAGACTATGCTAACAGACCGTTCAGCAAGGACATTAACACTGGCTGGACCAGCCGGACAGAATGTAACCCAAAGAATACCTGTGACACCGCCACCGACATACTCACCCTCTGGGGAATAGGCGAGTTGGGTAGCGACCAGTCCGATGCTTATACCCTGGCGATGAGCTATGACCCGGCCTCTTCCATGCCTAAGCATCTTGGCAAGGGACAGTTCGGACTTGTTGTTAAGAACGAAGAGGGGAAATGGGTCAATGCCGTCAACAAGAACTTCGGTGGCACCAAGCATTTCATCCATGGTCCTTATCATGAGGGATACGAACTTGGAACTTACGGCGTGGACACAAGTTCCAAGACGGTTTGGGCGGTAATCAACTATGGCGACGGTGACTTCGCCGCTGCTGAGATGGAATGACAAATTAAGAAAACTTATTTTGCAAACTTAAAAGGGGGAAGGAGGACAACATGTTGTCCTCCTCCCCCCCATTTTTCAGCCAGACCACTCAATCTCAAAGAACAGGCTCTTCGGGAAGCTTTTCGAGTACTCAAACCAGGCGGACGGCTGGTTGTTGCCGATATACATATACCAACGACCATGATGGGCGCGTTGGTGTCGCACGTATCCAGATGGCTTTTTCTTCAACCGCAAATTGGCGAGAATATCCGCGGTATGATGCCTGAAGTCATTGACACTGGGGGGAACTTCCGCTCCTCTTATTGTTCGGCCGATCTTCAATTGGGTCCGCCGCGGAAGTTTGTTAAATCCTTCTTCCGCCAGGATACGTTCGATGGTACGCACGGAAATGTCTATCGCCTCTTGGTTGAGGAGTTGTGCGATATCCCCGGCCGAGAGCTCTCGTTGCCGCCAATCCACAATCTTCTGCCGAGTGGCAGGGTCAACTGTATGTTTGATCAATGGTCTTTCTGTACGTCACAAAATATAACATTATAGATAATATGCGTGGCCTACAAATAGAATATGTTGTTTAATAACATTATCTTGCGATTTGCTTTGCGTAAGGCCTACTCTCTTGGCCATTAATCTGAAACGCTCCGCGAAAATCGGTGATCATGCTTAAATCACTGGCGTTACTTTGACGACGGCCTCTCCTTCGATAACAACCAGGCCGTCACTATTTACACAAAACGTTCTCAAGGTAACAATAGGTTTGTCAGGACGGATCTTAATGACCTCAACTGTTGCGGTGACCTCGTCACCAATATAAATCGGAGCTGTAAAACTGAGAGACTGGCCCAAATAAATACTTCCTTCCCCAGGTAATTCTACACCTAAAAGACCAGAAAATAGACTGGCCACCAGCATGCCGTGAACTATTTTTTTGTTAAAAATCGATTTCTCTGCAAATGATTGGTCTAAATGGATAGGGTTTTTGTCTAAGGAAAGATTTGAAAAATCAAGAACGTCCTCGTCTGTAAAGATTTTACAGACTGAAGCGTTATCTCCAACTTTAAGATTTCTGTTCATTTTTCACCTCTGGTGATGATAATTTTTTAAATTGCGCATGGATCGCATGGGAACAAACTTTCCAGCGAAAGCGCTAAGGCGTCTTATAACCCCATGAATTTACGGCCACTGAACGGGCTGCTTTGCCGGCTTGCCAACGTGAGATAGCTGAACCAGTTTTTCCTGAGGAAATCATTATAACCAGGAGCGAAATCTCCAGACATCTTCTTCCAGGAATTTCTTGTCTTTTCAAGCTGCAGAAACATCGAGTTATTCTGAATGGCCAAGCCGCCCTGGTGGGCCAGGGCTTTCACTATCAACCTGAAATCGTCCGGGAATTGGTGCTCGATGTCACTGTAGAGGCGCATAAAAAATCGATTCCCTTGGCCTGAAATTCACGCCGTTTGGCGGTATAATGTCAGGCTGTATCTTAGGCTCCGGGAGTACTCGCCCCTTCTTTTTTTCCTGCATTTTCAGTCTTGATATTTTGCTCCGGCGATGATTTATATACTGCGGGAGAGCTTTTTCCGGCAGTGGACTGCCTGCGTGGCACCCTTTTTCCGGCAATATGGTCACGATCCCATAACCATGCAGCGATCTTGGGGGCAAACTCATTCTGGTATTTTGAACTGACATATATGCCTATATGCCCAGTGTCCAGGCAGATATCTTCAGTGTCCCTACTGCCCACTTTTTTGACCAACAGTTCGCAGGCCTCAGGCGGCACCAGATGATCAAACTTGCCATAAATATTAAGCAGCGGCATGGTCAGTTTTTTTAAGTCAACCCGCCGCCCCCCAACCTCTAAGGTATTGTTGATAAGTTTATTGCCCTGATAACAGTCCTTGATGAATTGACGAAAAACTTCCCCCGGCAGATCGGGGCTGTCGAAAATCCATTTCTCCATCCGCACGAAATTTTCCACGAAAGTTTTATTGTCCATTTGCTCCATGAAACCGATGTATTTATCAATCATCAATCGGGCAGGATTGAGCAGAAGGAAACCAAGGTTCATCATGTCGGCGGGGAGATTACCAAAAGTATCCACCACCCGGTCGACATCGATATGCTCCATCCATACATGCAGCAAGCCCTTTTTCGTGGCAAAGTTGGTGGGAGTGACCGTGGTAACCAGATTTTTGATTTTTTGCGGGTGGAGGGCTGAGTAGATGACGCTGAAAGTGCCGCCCATGCAGATGCCCATAAGGTTGATTTTTTCGAGTCGGTGCTGCGCACGAATAAAATCGACGATATTATCCATATACCCGTTAATATGATCATCAAAGCCCAGAAAACGATCTTTTCGGGTGGGGTACCCCCAGTCGATCATATACAGATCAATGCCGCTGTCCAGAAAGCGCTCCACCACACTGCGGCCCGGCTGCAGATCGAGCATCGTCTCACGGTTGATCAGGGCGTAAGTCACCAGCAAAGGCGTCTTATACCGTATGGGGGTGCGGGGCAGGTAATGTTTTAGTTTGACCCGATCTTCCTGATAAACAACCTCGTACGGGGTTGTCGCAATGGCGGTGTCCAAATCGTCCAGCAGCACTTCGGAAGCTCTACCGGCACGAGTTTGTACCTTATCCGCCTCTTCCGCCAGTTTTGCCAGAATCAAATCGACAGGAATTTTGGATTGCGTCATTTGCTCCCCCTCAGGTGCCCGGATATGCGGAATCCGCCATTTTCAGCTGCCGTTTCCGGATGATTTGTTATGTTCCTTCTCCAGTTTTCGAAGGCGCTTTTTCAGTTCATAGAATTCCTGGGCCATGTCGTCCATCTCAGATTTTCTGGCCACCGGCAGCAGGCTCAGCATGTCTTCGAAAGCAACGTCTCTGGCTGCAGAATAATCCGCGAGAGCATTGATCGTCCTGGCCATCGTTTCAACATACGCCGGGGTCTGATAAAGGGTCATGTAATGCCCTTCAAGAACTTTAACCCACATATTGTAATAGATCTTGGTGTCCTCCGGAAGGGTGCCGTTTTCCGCCATTTCGCCGAGTTGCTCCTGCATCATCTGCATTGTTCGGTTAAAGGGGAGCGCCAAAAGAGTCAAAAATTCAGCAAGGGTGGACTGATAAAAGTTGTATTTATCTATTACCTGATTGGCTTTTTCCTGATAGGTTCGTAGCAGACCCAGTTGCGGAATCTGGAAGAATTGTTTGAACTCTTTTTGGTAGATATCCGTCCATATACGAAAAAGATTTTCATCGATATTCTCTAAGTCACTGGCGTTCACCGAGGTACTCACCCGACCAAAGCGTTCAATCGTCTTCTTCTGCATTTCCCCAAAACCAACCAAATAGCTCTGTGCCAGGCTAAGCAACATCTCCGGCATTGCATCGCTCCCGTTAAGAAGCGCAGAGATAGACGCCGGTCTCGCCATGGCACAGGTCATTGTCTGCCAGTTTTTCAGGGCAGCATCCGTGGATGCCTTAGCCTTAGGGCTGGAGCTTTGGTCAGCCATGTTGCCAATGACGTCACTCATGGATTTTATCCAAGTATCGACTAACGATGTCATGGCAAATGGATCTTCTTTGGTCTCACTCATAGTAAGCTTTTCCCTCTTAACAAAAAATCACTCTGCAGCACAATTCTTCGGAACCAACACTATCAAGTTATGGTCTTGTCCTTGACTCCGCTGATATTTTTATCAGCGCATTGAACTGGCTGATTTGTTCTTCAAAAGCATCTTTAAAAAGTTCAAAGAGTTCTGCATGTCCACGCCCCTCCTGGTGCAGCAGATCACGAAGCTGGGTTATCGTCGTTTGCTGCTGCTCTATTTTTTTTCTTCTCCGAGGAGGTCTTGGTTGAAACCGCGTTGGGCATGTCTGCTTTCTGCGGATCACTTTCGTCGGTCACGGGAGACGCTTCGCTTACCGATGCGCTAAAGGCCGCATCGAGATCCATATGAAAACGTACCGGTCCACGATAGTTTCCCTCACCGAATCGCGTATGCAGAGCGCAGGCAGATTCCGGGGAAGACCAGGAGGTAGCAATAGCCACATGCCCTTTGGGAAAGGGTGTTACCTCGGCGTCAATAAAATCAAGGGGAGCCAGGGCTGTTTCCTTTTCCACCAGATCATCGCCGGTGCCGTAACAGATCAGCCAGGGGATTTTCTTCTCCTGCAATCTCTTTAAATTCAATTTTTTACCGAACAACTCCACCGGCAGCGTACCATCTTCGGCGATCGGCGCATTGTAGGAGGCAAAGCTCATCCGGGTAATTTCCAAAGGCAGATCGTAGCGCTCATTCTGGAGCCAGTAATTCAAGGCAGCAGCTGTTTTACTGATCTTGTACTCTTCTCCTTTCTGGCGGGCGAACATTGCCAAATCGCGGGAAAATGCGGCTGCCGGGATCTCATGTTCAATACTTTTAAGCTTATAGACCCATCCCATCAGCTCACCGTCAGCCACCTGATTGCCGTTCGGCAGTACTTTTGTGCCGTAGGAAAGCTGGTTGAATTGCGAGGGCAGCTGCGACAGAAAATAGGCCAGACCTTTGCTGCGAGTACCATCCATGGGCGACACACAGGTAATGAAGGCATCCACCAGGCCATCAAGCCGACCGCTGAGCAGGTTGCACAGGGCGGTGTATCCTCCCTGACAATAACCGTTCAAAGTGACTGGTTTGCCGTGCTCTTTTACAATGGCCTCGCAAAAGCGCACGGTATCCCTGGTATCATCTTCTCCGGTCATGACCTGCAGGGCCAGTGAAGAATCGATATCTTTGAGAACGCGTATATAAGTAGGAAATCCCTGGTTGGCAAAACAGTGGGCATAACTGCGCTGTTCACCCGGCAAAAAACCCAAGATGTTGGCCCCCAACACGAAAGGCGGAATAATCAAGACAGGTTTTGCCTCAGTGCGGGTTTTGACTTGTTGCAGTGAAGGGGCCACGCGGTACAGCAAAAACCGATCGGTTTCATCCAGCAGAACATGCTCCCCGCGCTCGAAATGAAAGCCGAATTCGGGCTCGATGTCATCTATCATCTGAGGATAGACAGTGGTCACCATTTCCAGCAGTTTTGCCTGACGTTCGATGTACCGCGCCAGCTTTTCGTTTTTAAGTTTAAAGAAACTTTGCTCAAGGGCATCGTTTAAGCCGGGCATTTCCAACTGCGCATAGGCCGTCATCATATGTGCAGTGCCTTTAACGCAGCGATTCAGCATTTCAAGATTGTTTTGCAGCAGCTGTAAATAGGCGGCGAAACTATCCGCCGGCGATTCCTCCAATAGGCGCATCGCTTCGACCCGATTAAAAATCTGGCTGGCCAGCATGTAGGGAACGAAAAAATCAGTGGTATAACGTGACATACCTGCCCAGTAAGCCTGGGCAGCGGAAAACAGATTGCCAAAAATGGAAAATCCATCGCTGAAGGCATCCATCATCTCCGTGGATGCATTATGTATTTCTTTTGCGGCCGGCATGCGGTTCCTCTCCTTTGCAGACCCTTTGATGGGTGACCGTTCGATCCACCCACCAAAGGATAATCTATCAATTTTTCGTGGGTGGCTTACTCTTTATTGAAATAACCTTCTACTTTGGCATAATTGTCATCGACTTGTCTTTTAAAGTCGTTACATCCCGTGCGGTAAGCCGACATCCAATCTTTAACAGCTTTCTTTGCCTCTTCCGGAATTCCAGGAGCCTGGTTGAGAAAATTTTCGTACATTTTCTCGTTCTGCTCATACACCATGGTCATGGCACTGAAACTACTGTCAAAAGCAGTTTTGTTGAATTGAATCATCTGTTTGGTAATTTGTTTTTGATCCATCCTCATTCTCCATTATCGTTTTAAAGGTTGTTGTTCTACTTCGAGATATATTTTTTCACAGAGCTGCAAAGAAAACTTCTTCGTCCCTTATTAAGAGACAGTAAATAAAAGTTACCCCGGTACTCTGACACTAATGAGCTAATTTGGCGAGGGTATCAAATCAGGAATAAAATGATTAATTATATACCCACACATATTGAACCAATTTTTGTTTTGCTGCTCATCTTCGGCTTTTTTTTCGTCGACAGTGTCCGCACTCAGGGCAAGGAACTGGTATACATTGTCAGGGGAAATAGCACATATCGAGTATTCCGGTGGTGGATTTATATTGCGTGTACCAGGATGATTCCCGCAATGTCTGCAGAGTTTCGGCTCAATGGGCTAACCGTCTCATTGGGAAGGCGGCCTTGACGAGTACGGCCAGGTAAGAGATCAGGATACTCAACTAACGAACAAAGATAATTAAAATTGATGGCTAGATTTGCGCTACGACCTACTCTTGAATTTTTATACACTTGCCCTTATTTTAATATTGGTGACATCTCCAGATATAATCAGGGCCAGCCATGCCGTATGACTTGCATACACCGCGTTGGACCCCGATCAACCAATTTTTCCGGATTCAGCCATGAAATTTCTGCCGATTGCAGCCATAATCACTCTTCTCACCTCCTGCGTTGCCCAACAAAGCGGCAATGACCAGCCACCTTTGCAGACAGTCGCCAAAGTAGATCTGGCTCGCTATGTCGGCCTCTGGTACGAGATCGCCCGCTACCCGAACAGTTTTCAAAAAAATTGCCGGGACAGTACCGCCATGTATACCGCCCGTGAAGATGGTGATATCGATGTTGTTAACCGGTGCCGAAGCGATAAAGATGGCAGCACTCGTGAGGCCAAAGCGCGGGCCTGGGTAGTTGATCCCGACAGCAATGCCCGACTCAAGGTATCTTTTTTCTGGCCTTTCAGAGGAGATTACTGGATTATCGACCTTGGTCAGGACTATGAATATGCCGTCGTTGGCACCCCCAACAGGAAATATCTCTGGATACTCAGTCGAAATCCGACAATGGCCCCGGATGTTCTTGCCCGCATCATCAAAAACGTCGAAAGACAGGGTTTTGAACCTGGCAAACTAGTCTTTGATTAAAGGAGATCTTTTATACGAGCACCATTTTCTGGCTGAAGCTCTATCTTTCGACCATTCCGGTGTTGTTTGCTCGACGCTTACCTGGGAACTCCTGCATTGCACTTTGGTTAGCGGCGTTTCTTACCTGACAGGCACATGGCTCAGATAACTGCACGGCATATCTGAATCCCACTTAACCGTTCGGAAAAGTAGGAGTAAGAAGGGTATTCTACCTTCCGGCTTTATCGGAAGCTTTCTCTTTGGCGAGAATGATTTTTTCCAACAGCTCATCAAAATCAACCGGTTTGAGGCAGTAGTCGAAAGCGCCCTTTTTCATGCCGCTGATGCCGACATTGAGGGAGGCATGACCGGTCAGAATAATGACTTCCATCTCCGGCTGTACCTTCTTCATTTCCGCCATGCACTCGATGCCATCGAGTCCGGGCATACTGACATCCATAACCACCACATCAAAACTGTCCTGCCCGAGGATATCAAGGGCCTCGAGACAGCCACCGGCGGTAGCGAAGTCGATTTTTCGGCGTTGAAAGAATTTGCCCATTATTTCCCGAAAATTCAGCTCGTCGTCAACTAGCAGAATCTTGTTTTTCTCATCCATGACGTGGTTCCATAATGGCTAAAGTTGATTGTTGAGAAAGCATTTGATCAATGTCCTTGAGAAACTTATTCCGGTACTGTTCGACCGCATCCGGTTGATTCATGACCATATCCAGTTGTCGGGCGTGGGTAATAAGGTAACCAAGTATCTGCAAACGCTGTTGCAGATACTCTAACGGTTGTTTTTTGATCCGGGCCAGCAGCGCGTCGGAGCGCAGCTCAATGCGAAAGTCATAGCGTTTGAGGATATCGGCCAGAAGTTTTGCCCGCACCGCTTTACGCCGCATATCGGCGGCCCCGCCTTTAAACCTGAAGGTAACATAACTTTCCGTCAAGAGATCGCTAAGATAGGCCTCGACCATGGCATAATGATAGCCCAGTCGGACACTGAGATTACAAAAATTCTGTGAAATCAGGAAATAGTTTTTGGTCGTCAGCCCTGAGGGTACCGACGGGTCAAGATCGGGGCGCATGGCTGACTGGAAAATTATCGAGCCAAAGCCCCTGGCACTGATTGCCGGCGGGCCTTCCCAGGGATACGCTTCGATTCCATGCCAGATGGCCTGCATCGGTACCGAAACGATATCATCGATGCGCACGGTTTTAGCGGCACTGTCCAGACCTGCACGAAAACCATCGGCCAGATCGATTACCCACCATTCGAGCGGAACATCGCCAACCAACCGCTTGGCTGTTCCCTCGGCAAAATGATGCTCCTTGCCGTAGTTAAACATTTCTGCGACGGATTTTTCATGACAGAACCGGGTAATATCGTGCAGAGTTTCACACCAGGAGGATTTAAATTGCGACGAGGACGGATCGTTGAGGTTGAGTGGCGTGATATACTGCAGGGCTTCGGTGACAATTCTCTGTACCGGACTGCCCGCCATGATATCTTTTTTGACCATGGTCATACGCAGTAAATCTTCCCGCCGCCCTTGATACACTGTGCGGGCGGAACTGTTGACGGTTATCGTCCGGCCATTGACCAGAGCCGTCATCGCCCCCTCCAGGCTGAATAAGGCCGGGATACCGAATTCTCGGGAAACGGTGGCTAAATGCCCTGCTTCCGAACCATTTTCCGCAATCACCGCGCAGGCCCTGCCTAAGATTGGCGCCCACTCGGGCAGCGGATGCCTGATGACCAGCACCGCACCTTTTGGGAAATGGTGCTTTTGCTCGTCGGAATCGACCTTGAAAACATCCCCGCAAGCGATCCCGGCAGCGGCACAGATGCCGCCGAGAAGAACCGGCGGTTCCCCATCCTCAGTCTCCACCGTCGCCTGTTGATCTCGCTGCAGCTGGTCTTTTTTGCCGGCGGGTATGGGTCTGCTTTGGAGGACATACAATTCTCCTTGATGATCATAAGACCATTCGATATCCTGCGGCTGTCCAAAATGTTTTTCCAGCTGCAAGGCCGTCTCAGCAAGTTTTTTTATCTGGCTGCAGGTGAGAGAGGCGGCTCCGGGAACATGTTCCGCACCTCCACTCTTTCCCTGCCGCATCTCGCTGTAAACGACGGGAAATGGTTGCTCACGGCTAACCAGGTATAAATCGGTAAGGGTTGTCCCATCAACCACTCCCCTGGCGATGCCCGATGTAGCGTTGATACGCATGACCGTGCTTGCCTCTTCACCTGGATCTTTTGAATAGATTACGCCGCTGACCAGGGCATCAACCATGACCAGACAGCCGACGCACATTTCTATATCTTCATGCCGAAAGCCGCGTTTTCGACGATAGGCGATGGCTCTGGGGCCATATTTACTGGCAATGACTTTCTTATATGCCTCACTGAGGCTGCTTCGGTCTACATTCAAAAAGGTGCTGTACAGGCCGGCAAAGGAGACGCCGGCAGTATCTTCGCCAAGGGCACTTGATCGCAAAGCGACTCGACACCCAGGATAATTGGTACTTTCAAGTCGGTTGTAATGCAGATGGAGTGATTCCTCGAGATCCGGTGGCAAGGGACAGTCCATAACGATCTTCTGCATCTCTTGGCAGGTCTTGTACAAATCGTCAAGATTTTCCGGATCGAGTATCTGCAGCAGGCGATTGATTTCGGCGATATGCTCGGAGGTCAAAAAATGTCGCGTTGCCGAGGCGGTCAGCACAAAGCCCTGCGGGATGGTTATCCCGGGCAGGGAGGAAGTTTCACCAAGATTGGCCAATTTTTCTCCGGCCTGATCCTTATCCTTGCGCCGCACTTCAATTAATTCGAGCACCAGGGGTCCCTGCTGAAATGTTCGTTTTCTTTCGACTATTTCATTTATGTCGTTACTGATTTTATCAAAGATTCGTTCCAGCTCGGTATATTTTCCGCCCGACATCTCCAGGATATTGCGGATCATTTTGTAAACATTAATCAAAATGGCCGAAATTTTCGATCGCACCACGGCCATGCGGTAACTCTCGCCGCTGTAATAGACTTTTTCCAGTTCGGCCATGGCCTGCAGAGCATTGTTATTGGCGGTAAGCAGGCTTCTGAAATTGGCATATCGTTTGGCAAAGGCGGCCCGCAGCTCTTCGGGACTGGAACTTGGCTGCGACTCGGGGAACAGGCTCTGTTTTATGGCATTGAAAATCCTGAGCATAGGTGATGATGTTCCTTGTCAGCTTGGTATGACGTGTGGCGGGATCTTCCCCACCACACGTCATGAGTTTGCCGAATTGTCAGAGGATTAATGACCGATTTTCAGCCCGAGGCCTTCAAACAGAAACATCAGACCAAATCCATACCAGACCGTATAGACCACGTAGAAAAGGAGTGCGGCTACAATCAAACCAATATTGTCCTTATAATTGCTGGCCGCCACTCCATAGTAGTTATAGGCGGGTTCAAGAACTTTGGACCGGATAGAATTAAAGGCTTTAGCTTCTTTAAAATTCTCCTGCGCGGTGAGCGCCTTGTCAATTGCCTTAAATGACATCCACCAGTTGTACATTGCTTCTCGTTCACTAAAAGCATATTTAGCAGCTACCGGTGCACCATTATTGTGAAACATTTCATCGGCATCGGCAAGACTGTTTTTCATCATCAGGCTCATATCACCTTTGATCGCCAGTTCCTTCCCGGCAGCCGTTGCCTCTGCGCCGCTGACCTGGAAAAGCTTGGCGGTATTTATCGCCTGTTTATCGTTATCCATCTTAATCTTGACATCAATTATCTGACCGGCATACTTGTCACTTGACTTCATGGCATCCGGGATAAAATACGATGAACCCTTGGAAATCGTATTGAACAGGTTGTCCATATAATCAAGCCCGTTTACCTTGCCGGGAAAAATGGGAGCGAAGATGGCCGCCAACAAGATAAAAAATCCTATCAGCATCACGATTCCTCTGGTCTTTAGCTTAGTCTGCATACTCATATCAGTTGCCCTCCGTTCTCAATTCTTTCAGTTTGGCATCTTTATCTATCAAGTCATCATGATGAGAGTACGAATCTTCAGATCGTAATTCCTTGATGTTTTTGAAAAATACATAGAATACCCAGATACAAAAGGTACCGATGGCGAGGAAAAATAAGCTGTTGCCCACCGTGTTGAGGATTGCACCGGTACTTTTGGTGATCTGCAAATAACCAAGGCTCTGCAATTTTTCCGGCATTGCAAAAAATCGGTTGATAAAACCAGCGGTTACCGCCAGGGCGAAAAAGCCGCGAATCATAATGCCCGGAACGACTTTAGTGACCAGAGAGCCAACCTGGACGCCGATCAAGGAGCCAAGCAACATGCCCATGGCCAGGGTATAGAAGACGAAACCGTAAAAGGCATACTGACTGAGCGAACTATAGCCGGCGGTAAAAACTATCTGGAAAATATCCGTACCAACCGTGGTCATTGATGAGACACCGAGGCCATAAACAAAGATCGGGAAGGTCAGAAAACCACCACCGACGCCCATGATTGAGGCGGCGAGGCCGACAATCAGGCCGCTTATTACCAGAAAAATCGCTGATATTTTACGACCACCCGGGGTAACACCTTCGTCAAAAGTGAGCATTGGCGGAATATGAACCGACTGAAGCCTTCTGCCCATCGCTGGAATCTGTTCGTCGCGTGAGGCTTTTTTATCCGTTTCTTTAGTCTTCTTCTCACCTCTTTTGGCAGTCCAATAGTCCATCATGGCGTAAAAAGACAGAAACCCTAGGATAAACACATAGACCGTGGTTATAAACAGATCGCTTAAGACCGGGTTAAGATCGTAGAGGTAGCGATTCAGCATACCGCCCATGGTGGCCCCGGCGATAGAACCGACCAGGAAGGTGACCGCCAGAGAAACTGAGATATTGCCGAGTTTACGATGCAGAACACTGCCCATGATCGCTTTGGCAAAAATATGAAACAGATCGGTACCTACCGCAAGAATGCCCTTGACGCCTGCGCTCATCAGGGCCGGGGCAATAATGAAACCACCACCGGCGCCGATGCAGCCGGTAATTAGTCCGGCACATAAGCCGACAAAAATCGAGGCAAAGAAAATAACGTTGGTGTAATGCGAGGGCATATAGGCAGTCTTACCACCTATCACATGCGGCAGGCCGGCACCGTCACCGGCTGCTATCGCTATTCCGCCGAGCAGAATCGGGACGAGCAGCAGAAAAAGTATTCCCATTCTTTTTCTGCTGCGTAAAATATTGGTTGACGCTTCCAGATCCCAGCGCGCGTAGGCCTCGGCCCCTTTGACCATCATTTGATAAAACTCTCGAGTGTAGTTCATGTGCAAGTCCTTTTCTTAAAATTAATCTAAAGAAACCCCCTAAAATATGGTCATACCGATTGTTGCACCCTGTGCTCCATCAAACCGGCATAGACATATGTTTTTTTAACAGTGCCTGATCGATCTTTTCCTGATGCAGACGCTTTTTTTCGTAGGCTTCGCCAAGTTTTGCAATAAGCGGATCCGTTTCAATTGGTTTCATCAGATAATCGAAGGCGCCCAGTTTCATACCTTCTATTCCCGATTCCACAGAGGCGTGTCCAGTCAACAGCACTACCTCGACCAGCGGTTTCCTGCTGCGGATATGCTTCAGGGTTTCAATGCCATCCATACCCGGCATCTTCACATCGAGGAGCACCACGTCGGTACGGCTGTGTTCAAGTATTTCCAGAGCTTTCTCGCCGCTCTCAGCACTCTGCACATGCAATCCTCTCCTGGTCAGAATTTTCGAAGTCATCTCTCGAAATTCATCCTCGTCATCTACTACCAATACGTTGAATTCGTTCATAATTTCTCCTCCTTACTCGACATAATTGGACAGGAAGTGCGCATTGTTCAAAAATCATTTCGCCGTTCCGAACTTGATGACCGGCAAAATAATGGTAAACATGGCACCCCCACTTTTTCTATTTTCAACAGTTATCGATCCTCCAAGTTTTTGAATGATGTCATAGCTTATATAGAGTCCAAGGCCGGTCCCCTTGCCTGGATCTTTCGTGGTAAAGAAAGGGTCGAAAATTTGTTTCAAATTTTCTGCGGCAATTCCAGGGCCACTGTCGGCAAAACTCACTTCCAGTTTGCCGTCACTTCTCAGCCTGGAATTGATTTCGATCCTGCCGCCCTGGCCGACTGCATCCATGGCGTTATTGACCAAGTTCAAAAAAACCTGCTGGAGCTGTGGCCCATCGATCATGGTAACCGGCAGGTTTTCGGCCAGACTTTTTTCAATACTGATATTGTTATAGCCCGCTTCACGCTCAACAAATGAAACCGTCTCTTCAATCAGGTCGTTGATCTGTACTTTTTCCTGCTGGCTGGACATTTTCCTGGAAAAGCCCAGCAGGCGGTGAGTGATAATTCCTGCTCTGCGGACGTGGTGTTTAATCTGCTCGACAGCCTTTTGGTATTCCGACAAATTTTTTACCAGATTCGGATCCTCATCCGGCAAGAGCTCGCCAATCCAGCCGGCCTGGTTGGTAATCATCTGCAGGGGATTATTAATTTCATGGGCGATTCCAGCGGCCAGACGACCGACAGTAGCCATTTTTTCGACCTGGACAAATTGCAGGCTCAAGGCCGCGTATTCCTTATCTGATTTCTCAAAATTCCTCGATAAAACGATGCTGACAAAGGTTGCCGCAGCCATGGAAAAGAGGGCAATAACAATGACGATGAGAATAATTCTGTCGCGCAGGCGAAGATAGTAGCCAAGTGAATCGGCAATATTGGCTTTGAGAATCAACAACCAGTGCCCCTTGTCTATTGGGCGCGTGGTATAAATATCACTATCGGTAATAAGTGATATCGGCTTGATATCATGGGAGATGAGTTTTTTCTCCGTCTCGGTAAGTTTCGTTTTACCGAGCAGGCTTGGGGTCTGAAATTCTCCGGCATGGTTGACGATAAAAGCATCGCCATGGGGGCCAAGCTGGGCGGAATGGAGGAGGGAATTAAAGATGCTGGAATTAATAGTCGCTCTGAGCACATAATTTTTCAGGGGATCGGTGACAGCCACCACAAAATGCGGCGTATTGCGAAATCCGGTGAAGACATCGCTGACGTGTAAACCGCTGATCAGAGTTTCCCGAAACCACGGGGCGTCGTGGTAGTTTTTACCCTCAATCTGGCTCCGATAGGGGCCGACATATGCATGCTGCGTGCCAGTCACATCAATGACCTGGAGATCAACGATATCCCCGCCGTTGTTCATCGCCAGAAATAATTTCTCAACATTTTTTGGATCGAAAAAGAACTCCTCTGAATAGAGGAAAACCACCCTCTGCAGCATATTAAGCTTGTCACTGAGAAACTGGGATATGACCTCTGCACGGTGCTCAATGGTGCTGACCGCGAGTTCATTAAGTTTTATGACATTGGTTTCTTCAACACTATCCTTCATTATCCAGGCGAAACAGACTATGGGGACGATGCTCAGAAAGAAAAAAGCGATCAGCAGCCTTCTGGTGATCGTATCGTAATAATTTTTCTTTCGTTCCATGACTTTTCTCAGCTAGTTATTGAAAACATGGCGCAGCTGGGGCAACAAATCATCAACCGGCTGGGCATTACCGAGGATGAGATGCGGTGCCGGGAATTCTCCAAGATTCCGCTCGAAATCACTTTTAACGGAATCATCGATGATCAGGATCATTTTCTGCTCAGGAAAATTCTGCAGCAGATGGAAGGTGTTGATGATCTCCCGGCTGCAGGAATCAACAAAAATGACGACCAGATTGGGAGAAAAGGTGAGCAGACACAAATCAGCCGCCCTTCCGGCTGCAGATGTTTCAACCAGAATATTGCAATCGGTGGATAAAAAGCGGCAGATTCGGTCGAATTTCTCGCATTTATCCTGAAATTCATATTCATCGCCGGCAATAAATAGAATTTTTTTGGTCTTGGGCGGTAGCAATGAAGTGGCGACAGGCATACTATTTTTCACCAGAAACCAGACCACTTCTGCGGCATCAATACATGCAGAACCTGACGGATTCGATGTCTTTAGGCTCTCGGCGAACCACTGTTTCACCTCCAGGCTGGAAACGCAGCAAGCTTCGGCAATCTCGTCGAATGACAGGAGACGTTGTCCATTTTTGCTGCTGTGATACCAACCTTTGACCATTGCTTTTTTCCCCGTTGAAATCCATGGTGTCCATGCTGCCCATTTTAAACGAAGATACGCAACCGCCGTGCCACGCTGGCCTTGCCTTTATAAATAATTTATTACATGTAAATTTAGTGATTTAGACGATGTTGGAAGGAATAAACAGCGGAGGTAGGTTAAAATTTAGATCTGAACGCGAAGAAATAACGTCCAGATCCTTAACACCTTGTAAATAGAACTGACACTCACCTAGCTATCGCCAAACCTCGCGATCGACGTACTGCAGGTATAACCAAGGATAGCTTTGCCGGTATCAACTGTGCCGGACGGTTTAATAGCGTAACTGAGCACACATTACAACATCAAGAGGCATTTCCTGCCGTTTTTTGATATATACTCGGCCTTTTTTATTAAGAGTCAGAGAGACCGCCTCGTCGATGAGGTTAACTGTCTTTCTTTCCTCCTCGTTCTTTATCTTCACTTTTCGAGTATCGATATCAACTGTTCCCCAGAGCTGTTCATTTTCTGCTATAAACAAGCTTTCTACCCGTCCATCCGAGGCGGCGAGCATAAGTGACTGGAGATCATCGGTGACTCTGTTGCTGCCGATATTATCCTGGAATTTTTGTAGAGTCGCCTTTTCTTCTTCGGCAAAATAATCACCGGCAATTTCCCAGGCCCTGGCTTGCAAAGTTTCGGCTGCCAACTCACTTACGTTGCCCTTTATGCCGGCAGATAAAAGAGTATGGCTTTTGCTGATTCCTCGGTATACCGCATGGAGTTCTTCCGTGCCCGCCAGAATAACCGGCAGTTCCTTATGTTCCAGATAAGGAAAAAGGGTGCGGTCTATCGCCTGAAAATAACGCTCCAGGTTCGAATCCTGGTCGTCTATCCCGACGCCGTGACCATGAAACATTGCCCCCCGTTCACCACTACCCGGAGAGGCAGTCTTCGTGTGATACTGCAGTTGCCGTTCGGGATCATCGTATTTAAGGGCCTCGTCAATACTCTTTGGCGTATCCTCGGGCAGATCAATTTCGACGAGTTGATAACGATCGCCTTGGAAAAGTTGCAGTTTCTTTTTACTTAAAGCCAAAACGAGATAAGATCCACCGGTGAGCAAGGGCAGAAGTGGTCGGAGTTGAAAGCGGGTGCCGACGATGACCAATTCGGCAAAGGAAACCGGCAGTGAATAATGAAAAACCGTTTGTCCGGCCAGAAATACTGCCAATCCATCCTGACCAAGGTGCTTCCAGTACTCGGCATCTTTGACTCGATCATATTCTGCGGCCAAAAGGTTGCGCACCTCTCTTGTCGGCAGGCCTTGACGGGTTAGCTTTTCATCCGTCAGGGAAAGCAAATTTTTATAACGAATAGAATCCTGTGGATCGCCTATTCTACTGATCGGCATATAAATCGATACTGCCGGCCATTCCTCGATCTGCAGCATAGGTTCAATTTCATAACGCGTTATAGCTTGCATATATATCCCTCCTGTTTTGTTATTTTGGTACTCCTCTAATGCAAGTAATTACAATAAACATGCCACATTTGATTTGAGCATGCGGGGATTCGATTTTTCAGCTTTTGCCAGGAAGTTTAAAAAGACCCTTACCCAGAGGTCTAACAACTTAAAATAACTAAATAATATCTATAGATAAAACCTTATTGAAAAAAAGAAAAGATACTTAAAAATTTTGCCTCGGAGCTGAAAAACAGGGGAATAAGAGTCATGACGGCAGAAAAAACAGTGCTGCATTCCCATAAAAGGAGAAAAAAGTCCTGCTGCACAAGACTGATTAGATGGTTGGCTGGGTCACCGTATATTAAATTTTTCCATTTTAGCATGCAGGGTTGGCCTGGAGACCCCCAGTATTTTGGCGGCATGCGACCGGTTGCCTTGGGTAATGACCAGGGCTTCCTGGATCAACAGGGCGGCAACATTGTCAAGACAGGAATCAAACAACCGTTCTTGTTGCTCGGCCCGCAGTAGAGAGCGAATCCACGACTTGATATCCCCGTCACTCGCCTGAGGTCCCGGGTTCCCCTGTCCTGCCTGCTGCTGACTCAAGGTGATATCTTCAGGTAGAAGCGGCGCTCCCCTGTTGAAGATCAAGGCTTTTTTCAAACAGTTTGACAGCTCGCGGATATTGCCGGGCCAGTCATATTGTTGCACCTTGGCAAGCGCCTCTGCGGTAATTCCGGGATTGGTGCGGGACATTTCCGTCGACAGCCGCATCAGAAGATAATCGACCAGGGCATCGATGTCCTCTTTACGATCGCGAAGCGGGGGCATGGTCAAAGTCACCACCCGCAGGCGATAGTACAAATCCTCGCGAAAAACTCCTTTACTGACTGCTGCCTCCAGGTCTCGATTCGTCGCGGCAATGATCCGGACATCGACATCTATCGGCTCTTTGCCGCCCAGCCTTTCAATGCTGTTTTCCTGGAGCAGACGGAGAAATTTGGACTGGATACTAAGCGGCATATCGCCTATTTCATCGAGAAAGACCGTCCCACCCCTGGCCTGCTCAATTTTACCAACCCGTTTATGTACCGCACCGGTAAACGTTCCTTTTTCATAGCCGAACAGTTCGCTCTCCAGCAGCGTTTCCGGAATAGCCACGCAGTTGACCACCACATAAGGTTTATCCGCCCGGTTGGAATGATTATAAATGGCCCGCGAGGCCAGTTCTTTGCCGGTACCCGATTCGCCACGGATCAGCACCGTCGCATCCGTTGCCGACACTCTGCCGATCGCCTTGTACACCTCCAGCATACTGCTGCCGCTGCCGACCAAAGCCTCCCTGCCCGAGTACGTCTCGCCATCCGGGTTAACATCGACCGGCGTCGACATACAGATCCCGGCGGCCACAGCTTTCTCGATGATCAGCAGCATTTCCGGAACGTCGAAGGGTTTGTAGATATAATCAAATGCCCCTTTTTGAATAGCGCCGATAGCCGTTTCCGTGCTGCTGTAAGCGGTAATGATTATGACCGGGAGTTTGGGGAACTGCTCGTGAATCACCTCAAATACCTCCAGCCCTCCCATATCCGGCAGCCGAATATCGAGAATGACGAGGTCCGGAGGTTTTTTTTTGACTAAATCAATCCCATCCCTGCCGGTAAAAGCGTTGGTCGTCTGATATCCTTCCTGGCTGAGGATTTTTGCAAAACTTATGCCCAGTTGCTGGTCGTCGTCAATTATCAGAATCCGCTGCATGATCGTCTCCTTTTATCGGCAGCAAAATAACACATTGCGTCCCTTCACCCATCTTGGAAAAAACAATGAATTTACCGTTATGCTCACGCACGATTCGAACCACGATACTGAGGCCAAGCCCCGAGCCGTCTTCCTTGGTGGTAAAAAAAGGGGTTGTCACTTTATCGATAATTGCCTCAGCAATGCCGGGTCCGTTATCACTGACCCTAATGGCCATGACCTCACCTAACTTTGGATGATTTTCCAGATGCTCGGTGATGTTTATATGGCCGCCATCTTCCATCGCCTCGCAGGCATTGATAACCAGGTTGACCAGTGCCTCCTTGATCCTGTCGACATCGACCCTGACTTTCGGCAACTCAGGTTGATGGTGGTAATGCAAGGCAACATTATAGGCTTTAAGACGGTATTCAAGAAGGGTTGATACCGAGTTGACCACCTCGTTCAAAGAGCATTCTTTCAGTCGCAGTTTGGGCGGCCTGGCAAATTCGAGAAAGTTCTCAACTATCCGGTCTATCCGGGCGATTTCATCAGAAATGACTTGCAGATCCTCCTGCTGTGTTACGCTTAACTGGAGAGATCGTCCCAAAGAGAACATCCGCATTTTTATGGATGTAAAGGGGTTTCTGATGGTATGGGCAACGCCGGCCGCCAGTTCGCCAACCATGACCATCCGTTCAGCCTGGAGCAGGTTTTTCCGGCTTCTGGCCAATTCGTTGCTGGTCTCGCCGAAATCGCGCATTATGCCTTTTAAGGAATGAGTCAAAGAATGAACCTCATCCTTTGAACTTTCCTGGGCGGAACTTCCGGTCTCAAGAGCCAGTCCACGGATAGGTCCGAGAATATGCCGATAGAGGATAAAAAGAAAGCCACTGCCCAACAGGGTGAAAATGGCTATGGCAATAAAGGCGACCGCGCGCAGGTTTTGCGACAGGACATTGCTCCTTTCCTTCGTTCGATTGATAACCCGCAACTGATCTTCACTGAAGGCCCGACACAATCCTAATACGCCAAAAAAAGCCTCCCGCTGACGTTCATGCAGATTGGAAATGCTGCCCCGAAAACTTTCGCTCTGGTAATTGTCAATAGCGACATCTTTTGCCTTGGCGTAAAGTCGATACTTATCGGTAATCACCTGCAATGCCTCGCGCTGCTGGTCGGTGAGTTCCAGGCGCTGGGCTTCGTCGATGATCTGATAAAAAATCTGGCGATATTCACCCAGCGACTTGAGCCACTTGGCATCGCCGTCGACCAGGTAGTAGGTGAGGAGCCCCTTTTGATTGGCCAGTGCCAGTTCCATATCCTGGGCGGTCTTATAGAGGACGAAATCCTTATTGACCATGGACACCAGCATGGTGTCGATCTGGTGGGTATACCACAGCATACTCCCGCCGCCCAATACCACGATGATGGCCATAGCGCTGAAAATAGCGCCGATTTTCGATCTCAGACTTAATGCAGCCAATGTACACCTCTATCAGATATAAGCAGGAAAGCGTATTATCAGCTGATTATCGGCACAATTGCAGGAGGCGGCCACCTGGTCAAGAAGAAGCTTTTGCTCCCTGTCGGGATAGGCGGCGAGAGGCTGATCGATGGCCTGGTTAATGGTGAAACAAATGGTGATGTCGGGTGTGGTGTCTCGTACGTCGATTGCCAGGATGCTGTTCTCCTCACTCACCTTGAACAACGACAACAAGGTCAGATAGATAAGCGATTCGAGAACAATCAGATAGCTGGAAAAGGTTATATCGACTGGGCATTGCAGGGTGCTGCTGATATTTTTCATTGCTGCCTGGCGATCGGTCAGAGCGACCATCAAAGCCAGCGTTTCCTGCAGGTTGCCATGGGCAAGATAGCTATCGGAACTATGGGCAAAACGGCTAAGATTCTTCATGATGATATTCGATCGGTCAACCTGTTTGGCGATAGTTGTGGTGACGGCACGCACCCGCTCGACCGCAACTCCTGTGCCCTCTTCAGCCATCAGGGCAAAGTCGTCGAGCAGGCCGGCATTCTCATTGATTATCGACAGGGTATTTTTTATCTCATGGGAGATGGACGCGGAGATTTTGGCGAAAACCTGCACACAGGCACGGTCGGTAGTTGCTTGATGCTGCATATTTGTTAGTGCCTCCAGCAATATTTTATTTTTTATCCGACGCGGTCTTTGACTGAAACGCCTCTTCAATTTTACCGATCAGCAGATTGAGGTCAACCGGCTTCATGATATAATCATAGGCCCCCAACTCCATCCCCTGCCTTCCGGCTTCAAAAGAACCATGGCCGGTTAAAATAATGACTGCCAGGTCGGGGTACTTTTCTTTCAGGCTGGCCAGAACCTCCAGGCCATCGAGATCGGGCATCTTCAGATCGAGCAGCAAAACGTCCGGTGGCTCCTGATCGATCGCCGCCAGTGCCGCCTTGCCGGAATTTGCCATGGTCGCAACAAATTTTCGTAGATTCAGCCGGGCCACGATGGTCGAAGCAAATTCAACTTCATCATCGGCAATAAGTACTTTGAGATGATCTTTATTCATTGGCGTCATGTTCCTCACTGTGTAGAGGGAGAGTAATGGTAAATGCGGTACCCTGACCGACATGCGAGCGTACGGTGATATCACCGCCCAGTTTTTTCACTAAACCATAGGTAATCGATAAGCCCAACCCTGTGCCCTTTCCCGTTTCCTTGGTGGTGAAAAACGGTTCAAAGATATGTGGCAGAGTATCGTTTTCGATGCCAGGACCATTATCCTGAATAACCACCCGCACCTCTCCGGCGACCAGATGGGACATGATGGTTACTTGTCCGTCTTTGCCTATAGCATCGATGGCATTATTAATAATATTTAAAAATATCTGCTGCAACTGAAGATGATCGCTTTTGATGACCGGCAGATCCTCCTGCAATTGCAGATCAAGATGGATGCGACTGTGCATCAGCGAATTTTCCAGAAACTGCATAACTTCCTTGATCACATCATTGACCTGCAGCACCTCATTCTGCACATCGGCACGCCGGGCAAAGCCAAGCAGACGATGGGTGATTGCCTTGCATCGGTCGACACTCTGATCGATAACCTTGAGACAGCCTTCGATAGCACTTTTATGCTCAAAATCAGGCGAAATAAGGATTAAATCCTCCGCGAGGCCGGTCTTCTGATTAATGATCGCCAGGGGGTTGTTGATTTCATGACCAACCCCGGCCGCCAATCTGCCGATCGAGGCCAGCTTGTCGGTATGCTCGGCCTCCTGCAGCATGGTCATCTGCATGGCATCGGCTTTCTTGATTAGATTGGTCAACATGGTAACCAGTCCATAAACAATCAGCAGATTCAAGACCAGGCAGGCAAAGACGATAATCAGCAACCTGGAACGAAAGGTCATCCAGTCCTGATGATGGATATATCTTTTTTCAACCAGGATCACCGACCAGGGAGTATTTTTGATTTTGCCCCTCGCATAAAAAATATCTTCTCCTTCGCTGGACACCCCCTGCTGCAAGCCCGGTTTTATATCAGCGACCAGTTGGGTAAGGATCTTGCCATAAAATTCCGAGGAGGTCTGCAGATATCCTGCATCATCGACCAGAAAGAGATCGTCGGAAGCATTGGTCTTGATGGTGGTGACAAAATTCTGCAGGGTTACCGCATCGATGGTTGCCCGCAGAACCCAGGTTTTCTTAGTGGTTGGATCGTGATTGGCAACAGCAATGGCAAAATGCGGCACATGACGATAGCCGGTATATACATGGCTGATATAGACGCCTTTGTCAATCACCTCCCTGAACCACTCTTCTTTGGAATAATCAGTTCCACCCAGATCATAGGGCCCGCAATACACCTGCTGGATTCCTGACTGATTGATGACTCCTAAATCGGCAAAATATTCATACTGCCTTTTAATCCTGGCAAACAAATCTTCCAGGTTACTGCCGGTGGTCAGTTCGAGATAGCGATTTTTGCGGGCGACAAATACCACAACCGATTTGAGGCTGTCGATCAATGCTTCTATCGCTCGGCTCGATCCGGTCAAACGCGCCTCCAACTGACCCCGTTCCTCTTTTTGCAGGAGGTCCTGGTAATTGAAATAACCAAGACCGGCCGTCATAATGACCGGCCCCATAGCGATGGCAATCATGACTAGAAATAACAGCAGGCGAAACTGCTGGTAATCTCTCTGATGCAGGCCAAAATTGATGGAATCCTTAAAAGGATTCGGCATGATTTTATACAGCAAATCAGATATTACGCTCATAATGTCAGCGATTCGTCCTTATTAGAAGGTAAAATTTCTCCCTGCTGCAAGGTTCCGGCAACACCTTTGTCAACAGCAATTCGCCAGTTGCCTATAACAGCGTCCAGTACGGTCACTTTTTTCCAGACCAGAAAATTGTAGTGTACTTCCTCAATTCCCCCGCAGATGATATTGGTTATATTTTCTTCCACAGACATTTGACACAAGGCCTCATCTGAAGACCGCTCCATAATGATCATTTTCGGTTCGCCGATAATTTTGCTTTTCTCGAAGCGAACGATGAGGATCTCCGTAGCCAGATCAAAACGGGGAGCAATAAAATCACCCTGGATGAGGACCATCATTTTTCGCATTGCCTTTCTCCTATTGCTGCAGGCGGTATTTCTTCATCTTGCGCCACAGTTTCATCCGCCCCCAGCCAAGTTCTTCCGCCGCCCTGGTCCTGTTGCCGCGATACGCCTTCAAAATGTCGACAATCAGCTGGCGCTCAATTGCCGGCCAGCTCTCCGACATTTCGCCGGCAGCACCATAATTCTGCCCATCATGGTTTATTTTGGTCTCGGCAGCGGTTTTTTCCGGCGACCTTTCATCAGAGATGATTCTGTCCGTCTGCAGCTCAAAGATATATGGTGGGAGATGCTCGGTATTGATTTTTTTCCGGGTGCAGATATTCACCGCATATTCAACGATATTGCTTAACTCGCGGACGTTGCCGGGATACGTGAAATCAAGCAGGGCCTGCATTGCTTTCGGGGCAAAACCAACGATCGACTTATCGAGGGCCTTGGTGAATTTCTGCAGAAAATAATCGAGCAGGTAGCGAACATCTCCATCCCGTTCACTAAGTGGCGGCAGATGGACCTGCAGCACATTGAGCCGATAAAAAAGATCTTCGCGGAATGTATGCCTGCGGACCTGATCACGTAGCGGTCGATGGGTAGCCGCGATAATACGGACATCCACACTGATTTTATTCTCGCCACCGACGGGAACAAATTCCCGATCATCAAGAACCGAGAGCAATTTTACCTGCAAAGGCAGCGGCATATCTCCTATTTCGGTGAGGAAAAGCGTCCCTTTATCGGCCAGACTGAACATTCCTGGTTTATTCCGGGTGGCGCCAGTAAAAGCTCCTTTGACGTGGCCAAACAGTTCCGACTCGAGCAAGCCAGGCGGCAGAGCGCCGCAGTTGACCTTGATAAAGGGAAATCGCGCCCGGGCCGATTTCTGATGGATGATCTCCGCGACTTTATCCTTGCCGGTACCGGTTTCACCGGTGATCATTACCGAGGTATCCGTCTGGGCCAGCAGCAGAATCATATCGAAAACTTTCTGCATCTTCGGACTATGACCGATCATCTCCATTGACGAATAATTGCTTATTCCTGAAACCTGCTGCATCTGCCGCCCGGAAAGATCCTCGACAACAACCAGCAGGCCTCTGTGTCTGCCGGCGGTGTCATCGACAACCGAAATGGAGTATTGAACGGCTATTTTCCGGCGATAGGAATTGATGATATCGCCGGTCACGGATACTGCCGCTCCGGTCTGGATCACGCTGCTGTAGAGTTGCCCCCGGCTGTTGCCGGTATTGGAGCGAACGATCAATTCGCCATGAATACCGGCAACCCGGTCAACGCTATAGCCGGTAATCGCCTCCATTAACCGGTTAACCGCAATGATCCGGAAGTTTTCATCGAGGATCATCGCCGGATGCGGGATTCCTTCAAGCAGCATGGGGATATTGACATCAAATGGGAAACTCATTGCATTGCACACCGTTGTTGACGTTGGCAGTTTCTCTCCGGCCTTCTCCCCTGCACTTGTTCTCCATTTCCAGTTGTTTTTGGAAGAGCCAGGTCAACCGCCTATCGGTATTTTAACCGTCATGCCCATCAGCGGCCAGATTACGGTGATCGCCAGCCAGACCACCACCATCAACAAAATACTGGCCGGTACGCCGTAGAGGAAAAACTGACCGGGGGTAAACTGTTTCGAGCTGTAGGCGATGGCGTTTGGGGCAGCTCCGACGAGCAGAATAAAAGGCATTCCAGCGGTGAGCAATGAGGCAAAGAGGATAACCTCGCCGGCAACGCCAAGATACGGGGCGATGACCAGGGCAACCGGCAGCGAGATGGCAATCGCCGCAACGTTCATGATAAAGTTGGTCATGATCATTACAAAAAATGCCATGCCCAAGATGAAGACGACACCGGAAGAATCTTTAAAAAGCTGCAGCCAGTTGATTGCCAGCCATTTCGCCGCCCCGGTATCCCAGAGGCAAAACCCGATAGACATGGCACCGGAAAACAGCAGGACGATATTCCAGGGGATATCTTCCAGATCTTTAAGACTGAGAATCTTCAAGACGAAGAAACCGATAGTCGACAGCAGCAGGATGCCGGTCTTGTCGAGTTTAGCGAGAGCAGGAACAAAATTTTTCAGGGCGATGATTAAAATAACCGAAAAAACTATGACGATTACCATGATTTCATCCCTGGACCATTTTCCTAAATCCTTGTACATGGCTTTCGCCCGCTCTTTCAGGCCGACGATCCGATCTTTTTCCGGTTTACTGAAGATCATGAAAAAAGCCCACAGCAGAAAAACCATCAACCAGCCGATCGGAAACATATACATGGTGAGTTGGAAAAAGGAAATATCGACATGCATAATATCCTTGTAAAAACCAAGGGCCACCGCCCCACGCGCCGCACCTAGCAGGGTAATGATACTGCCGGCCCCGGCGACATAGGCCATGCCGATAAACAGACCTCGACCAAAGCGAGTCGGCCCTTCATCCTCGGAATACAGGGCATTGATTGCCATCAATAAAGGAAACATGGTTGCCGCTACGGCGGTATGCGCCATAAGATGCGTCAACAGAGCGGTCATCACAAAACAGCCGAGATAGATCATGCTCGTTCGTTCGCCGATAATGGACAGCATCTTGTAGGCCAGACGTTTGGTAAGGCCGGTCTTGGTAAAAACCATACCGATTACCAGCGATCCAAAAATAAACAACACTGAAGGATCCATAAAATCCTTAAAGGCAACCTTTGGATCGCGGATAAGGTACAGAGCCTGGAGAGTACCTATTAAAAGACTGGTAACACCGATGGGAACAACTTCAAAAACCCACCAGACAGCGGCAAGACCAAAAACCGCCAGGGCCCCTTTGGCCTCTCGACTCAGCTCGAAGCTGACGCCAAGCGGATCAATGGCAGCTGCCCAGGGCGGAGAATAATAAATCCCGAAAAAAAGTCCAATACCCAATAAAATGAAAAATGTACGTTTCCAGTCTATCCGCACAGGGTTGCGCTGACTGAGCTTATTGACCCCGGCCAGGCCGGAATCACCAACGATATCTTTTGAAATCGACATAATGTTCACCACCTCTATGATAATCTTACCGGAAATTTCCTAATCACCTGAAAAAGACGCAAAAAACCCCCTATCCACAAAAAATGTCTGAACCTCTTCCTGAAGCATCAGGCAACTCATACTGCTCCTGATGCGGACGGAAGGTTCTCGGATACAATCAGTTACGCTTAATGCGTTACCAGGATTTTGTTTTGAGAATGTGGTCGATTTCCTCCATCGATCGTTTTTCCAACACCAGGATTCGTTTACTTTTCATTTCATCGATTTTAGTGAGAAGCTCCTTCATATCAACCGGCTTTTCCAGAAAATCCTCAGCACCCAGTTTCATTGCCTCGATACCGGATTTAACCGTTCCCTGCCCGCTGAGCATGATAATTTCTGCGTCCGGATGGTTTTCCTTAATTCTTTTCAGGGTCTCCAAACCGTCCATTCCCGGCATAGCCAGATCGATGACGATGGCATCGTAATTCTGTTTGTCGACCAGGTTAACCGCCTCTTCACCGCGGGTTGCCCCGGTAACCTTCAAACCGCGCATCTCCAAACGCTGGGACAGTGTCTTGATAAATTCTTCCTCATCATCGACCAGCAATACCTTGGCTTCCATTTTTTTTTCCATAGTCACCATTCCTTTTAAAAAATTTGTATAATATTCAAGTACACGTATCGTTTTTTATCCCTACCCTGCCTGGGCAGTCATAACATTTTTGGACCTGGCATGAACCTTATCGTTGGCCGCCTTGATGGTTGCCGAGAGTTCTTCTATATTGACCGGTTTATTCATATAAGCAAACGCCCCCAGTTTCATGCATTCTTCCATATCCCTGGTCGTGCCATGACCGGTCAAAATGATGACCTCAATTTCCGGAGCAATTTCTTTGGACTGACGGAGCACTTCAATACCGTGCAGGCCCGGCATCTTGAGATCGAGAACCATCACTTCAGGACGGTCTTCGGCGATCAGATCAAGTGCCTCCTGACCATCATAAACGCCATAGGTACCAACATCCCGACTGATTAAACGCTGAGAAACCGTCTGCACAAACTCTCGCTCGTCATCGACAAACAGAACCTTGGACGGCAATTCAAATTTTTGCTGGCGATAGACCGATTCGACATAACTTTTATGTTTTTCAATGGCAATTTCCTTAATTCCTGCAACCTGCTTTACCAGATTGGTCAAATCCTCTTTCAAACCGTTAAAATTAAGGACACTGTTCTGAATTATCAGGGTCACATTGCCTTCGCAAACTTTGATCCCCATTTTATGACCATTGACCAAAAGCAGGTTTTCAATTTCAGCCATCATTTTCATGTCCTTGACTGCACTTTGGGATTCGGGAGTGCGCAAGACCGAGGTGCGATGAAAACAACTGAGTATTTCCTTGGTTATTTCCCGATGATCTTTGGCTTCCACCGGCACAACCAGATCGTACAGCGTACTGTCGTAGGCTTCTTTGCCGAAAAGAAAATCGGTCCAACTGAAGGCACTGATATCATGGGTACGAATTTTCTTTTTTGCTTCCCCCTTGCTGAGCCCCGTCTTCATCCCGCGCTCTATCCGCCCCTCTTTCTTGTCAACCACCAATACCCGCAAAACTTCGGTAACTTCCGCCGGAATCAGTGAGGTGAGAAAACCATGGAAGAGGTATTGTTCAGGTGCGGCGAGTTTTTCCGCAAGAACCATACGGAAGGCGTTAACGGCTTTCTCTTTCTCCAAGGTGAATTGGTTGAAGACCGATGTTCGGTTATACATCATCTTTTTCAAACGTTCAAAATCGCCGCCAATTTTTGCGACGGTGTCGCCAAGCAGATTTATATCGGTGTAGACTTTGAAGGCGAGAGTACTCGATAATTCGCCAATAATGCCCGAATCGAGCGTCGACAAGCACGGAAACAACGCTATTGATGACATGTAGATCCTCCCCATAAAATGGTTGTTTTTTGTGGACTGCATGAATTCCTGATGATACAAGGTTTCGATATTTTGTAGTTTTTATCAAAGCATATTTCATGCCAAAAAACTGTTCGGACAAAACATCGTGATTACAAATCGTTACAGTCCGATACAACCATTTAGTAACAATGTATCTTTTTGTAACATAGGGCTATGAAGTATCATTACGTATCAATATGCTACACTCTGTGTGTTCGCTAAACAGCTTGCCTCCCTTAGGTGAGCAAGAACAATCAGCAGCTGACCGTCTTATGTGTCTTGTCATTCAGTGGCACGAAGCGGGTGTCAGTTCTCTTTACAGTTTGGAAAAGAAGCTGGCAGTAGCCTCCCCTGCCCTCCGCTCAAAAAATAGTCAAAACGAGGTTGGCGAGAAGTAAAATATCGCCTTCGGCCAGGCTTCGACCATTACCTAGTTTCGTGGCACACTAATTGCTGTTTGGAATACCGAGGATGCACCGGTTAGACAATTTATATAAATGAAGGGGGTTCTAATGACAGAGATAAAAAAAGTGCTGGCTTGTGTGGATTTCTCCGACTATTCGATGATGACAATGGAAAAGGCAGTAGAGGTCGTCAAAGGATTGCCTGCGGAAATTATCCTATTGAATATTATCAATAATCGGGATCTCGATGCTATCAAGGTGGTAAGCCCTTATTTTCCTGGAACTTTTACGATCGAAAGCTTTATCGAAAAGACCAGTAATGAACGACGCGGAAAAATCCTCGAAATGATCGATCAATTTTTCCCGGATGAAAAACAGCGCATGCGCATTGTTATTCGCGTGGGCGTCCCCTATGAAGCTATTTTAAAAGCAATAGACGAGGAGAAAATCGATCTGGTGGTTTTGGCCAGTAAAGGAAGGAGCAATCTTATCGGCACTCTGCATGGATCCAACGCGGAAAAGGTTTTCCGACATTCGCCGGTACCGGTGCTCAGTGTCAGAAGCCGAGAATCTTTCAGCAGAAAACGCTAATCTGGAGAAAAGAATATGGGAAATATACGCAAGATTATTGTCGGTATCGATTTTTCAATATATTCGGCCAGGATTATGGAATACGCCGGGGGTCTCGCGGAACGGAACCAGGCCGAACTTATTGCGGTAAGTGTGATCAACAAAAGGCAGATCGATTATATAAAAGAAGTCTGTAAACATCAGGACCCCGGCACCATTACCCTGGAGAAATTTATCAACGACGAGTCCAGACGCCGTACCGTCAATATCGAGGATCTGGTTCGCCAATGGGTGCCGAAAAGCGTTGCCACCCGAGCAGTCATCAGAAACGGTGTCCCCTTTGAGGAGTTACTGCAGGCAGTCAGCGATGAAGATGGTGATCTGGTGGTTATAAGCTCAAAAGGACGAACCAACTTTAAGGATTATATGTTCGGCACCACCTCGGAAAAAATTTTCCGCCACTGCCCGGTGTCATTGCTCAGCCTGAATCTGCGGCAGTAATGCAGAACATAAGTAGCTGAACAGTATGGAAACGGCACTAATGGGGGAAAATTCCACAGATCTGAAAAGGAACCTGGCGCAATCGGTTCTTTTCAAAGATGTCGCCCCTGATGATATCGATCGGATCATTGATACCGGCTATTGGCGCAAAATCCGCCAGGGAGAGTATGTCTATCGCCAGGCCGACAACGACCACATTTTCTACGTCATTGCCGATGGCGAGGTGGAGCTGACCTTAAATGGCGAAAACGGCAGTCAGCTCATAGTCGGCCATATCGGTGAGGGTGGCCATTTCGGCGAAACGTCTCTGCTGACTAAAAGCAGTAATCGACTTAATGTCCGGGCCATAGGCGATCTCACCCTGCTCTGTTTTACTGCCGCAACCTTCAATGCAGTGATCCTCGGCAATAATGCTGTCCAGCGTCAGTTGAGCATTGCCCTGGCCAATCGTTTGCGGGTCTCGTTCCATGATCATGCCCAGGCCCTCAACCAGTCAAAAAATGCCCGTCGGGCCATTGAAGATCATTTGGATTCGACTTTTTTTTCCGAACCAACAACTTTGGTTGGTGCAGCCGGATCACTTGCCGTCAACCAAAGGAGCACACGGTATTTCGAATCAACCATAGCCAGGCAAATCAGAACGGCGGTCAGGCAATTCAGCAATAATCTGGCCCCCGTATTGCTCACCGGCGAAACCGGTACCGGAAGACGAATGCTTGCCTACGAGATACACCGGGCGAGTACCAGTAAAGACGGTCCATACCTGGAAGTCGATATCAGAGAGATTGAGCCGGCTCAACTGGAAGTTCATTTGTTTGGCTACGAGCGGGATGCATCGGCATTTTCCCAGATCGACCAGCTGGGAGTTTTTGAACAGCTGCAGGGCGGCACCGTCGTATTGATTAATGCCGAATGTATGGAGCCTGATTTTCAAAGGCAATTAGCCCGGATCATCGGCAAACAAGCCTTCTGCAAGGTTGGCGGAGTCGGCAGCGTCGTCTTACGCTCGCGAATCATCCTGATCTGTGGGGACAAACCGCGCCAGACGGACGGTCATAACCGCCTGCTGCCCGCGCTTTATGCCCTTGTTGCCGCACAACATTTTCGGGTAGCACCTCTCAGGGAGCATCGTCGCGATATTCCGCGGCTGGTGCAATACTATCTCAAACGCTATAGCCTGCAGTACGCCAAAAGCATCAATCAGGTGGATGAGCGAACAATGGGGATGTTTATGAACTACGACTGGCCGGGGAATCTGACGGAGATGGCCAGTGTTCTGCAACGGGCCGTCATACTTAGTAAAAGCAACCAGATTCTCAGCGATCAGAATCTTCTTGGCGTCCCAAAATCCGAGGGCAAATGGGAATTCAACCTGCTTAGGCTCGCCCCCGTCCGCACCCTTTTCACCAGTCCACTTTTCCCGGTACTGCCGAGGGTTATTGTCGGCATTTTTTTTATTGCCGTTTTGGCAATTCTTTTTTTTGGGCCGACCAGCGGTGAAAAGAATATCGGCCTGACCCTCAGCTGGGTAGTCGGCTGGCCGCTGTTGATTTTTGCTTTTTTTTTCCTTGCCCGTACCTGGTGCAGTGTCTGCGGTCTCTCCGTACCTGGCTGGATAGCGCAAAAGATAATGCGGCCCGAACGCCCCACGCCTCAGCTCATCCGCCAATATTCCGGCTGGATTATGACCGGTCTCTGCATCCTGCTGTTTTGGATCGAAACCGCCTGGGATGCCTATGCCTCGCCTCGGCTTACCGCCTGGATCATCTTCGCCATCACCCTCAGTGCTCTATTCTTTTCGATGTTTTTCAAACGCCGGGTCTGGTGCCGGTATATCTGCCCCTTAGGCGCAATCAACGCACTGTTTTCCATGCCCTCCATCCTGGAATTGCGAGCCAACAGACACGTATGCATGAATCGCTGTGTCGACCAGTTATGTTACAACGGCGATGAGCAGGCAATCGGCTGCCCGATGTTCCGCCATCCTTTTCTGGTCGACAACAACCGGGACTGCATTCTCTGCGGGCAATGCATCAAGAACTGTCAACTAAACTCGATCCATCTCAATCTCCGCCTGGCGCCCCAGGAACTGTGGAACCTGCAGTCGCCGCGCCTGGAAGACAGCATACTGGTTGTCAGCCTGGCGGCTATTTTCTATCCCTTTGCTCTCAACCAGAAATACCCCGATTTTAAAGAAAGCATGACCAACATAATCCACAGTCTGGGTATGCCGGAAAATCAGGTTCTGGCTTTGAGTATTTTCTTTTTCGGCTGCATCATGATCTACTTGAGCGGCTATGCAATACTCTCAAAAATCATGGCAAGACTCACCGGGAGCAGCTGGAAAACGACGGCATCTATCCTCGGTTACAGCATGATTCCGCTGGTGCTGGGGGCCTTCATGGCCGCCCACCTGGAGATATTTGTCGGCGGCATATGGCTGCTGACAGCCAATCTTAAGGACATCTTCGGCCTTGGTGGGGAATACAACTCCAGCCGACTGATAAGCCCCGATGCCACCTTTCTTCTCCAGTTCATCACCATCGTCGGCAGCCTCATCGCCTCGCTCTATGCAACGCAACGAATCGTTAAGCGATTGCTGGCAGATCACTCCTACAAATCACGAATCTTCCTGTTGCCCGCCTTTTTACTCTGCCTTTCTGCTCTTGCCTATCTCACATTTAGCTGAGCACGACGCTTCTCACGGGGGGCGGAGTATTAAAGAGTTGTATTTTCATCTGGAACTGGTCTAAACATCATGCGATGAATCTCTCCTTCCTGCGTATCAGCTCCCCTATAGAAAACGTCTGCGACAAGGAGTAGAGAACGGGAACCACCAGCAGGGTTAGAAGCGTGGCCACGGCAAGACCGAAGATAACCGCTACCGCCATCGGTCCCCACCACTGGGCCGATTCCCCGCCGATTTCCCAGGCGAAATGGCGAAAATCAAAACTCACGCCGATGGCCATCGGCAGCAGGCCGAGAATGGTCGTGACGGCAGTAAGCATTACCGGGCGAAAGCGAACCACCCCGGCACGAAGCAGGGCTGCCCGCAGTTCCATCCCGGAACGACGCAGTTGATTGATATAATCGATAAGTACGATGGCATTGTTGACTACGACCCCGGCGAGAGAAATAACCCCGATACCGGTCATAATGATACCAAATGGTGTGGCGGTGATCATCAGACCCAAAAAAACGCCGGTAAGCGAGAGAATGACCGAGGACATGACGATCATGGTCTGCCGGACCGAATTAAACTGGGTTAAAAGCACCAGGGCAATAAGGAAAACAGCGGCGAAAAATGCTTTGCCGAGAAAAGCGGTCGCCTTCTGCTGTTCCTCCTGCTCCCCGGAAAAACTGATCTTATATCCGCCGGGCACCTCGAGTCCCGCAAGTTTTATCCGGACGTCCTGCAACACTTCATTGCTGTTACGGCCAAAGGTGTTGGCCGAGACCGTTACCACCCGTTTCTGATCAATGTGCCGGATAGCCCCGAATCCAGCCCCCAGCTCAATTTTTGCGACCGTGGACAGCGGGATCGGTGTCCCCGTGGACGTCGGGATAAGCAGATCGCCGATATCGGCCATATTCTGCCGGCGTTGTTCCGGCAGCCTGGCGATAATGTCATACTCATCCTTGCCCACCCGATAGACGCCAAGTTTACTGCCGCTGATAGCGGCTTTGACGGTATTGGAAATTTCGGCGGTGGAAAGTTTGAGGAGAGCTGCCTTGTTGCGATCGACCTGCACCCGAATCTCCGGTTTGGCCTTGGAGAAATCATCCTTCAGATCAACCAGACCGGGAACGTCTTTTATCAGAATCTTGGTCCGTACAACGAGCGCCCCCAAGGTGTCGATTTCTTCTCCACTCAGCTCGATATTGATCGGCGGACCGGTAGGCGGGCCGTTTTTTTCCTTTTCCAGTTTGATTTCCGCCCCCGCCATAAAAGCCAGAGCCTTCCTGATCCGGTCAAGGACAGCATTGGAATTCTCCTGCCGATCCTTACGATCGACCAGTTCAAGCGAAACCTTGCTCTGATGGGACTGCCCGCCGCTGCCTGCCTCACCACTTGCGGCAACACCCACCTCGCCGATAACAAACTGCAGATCTGCTTCCTGCCGGGCAACTTTTTCAACCGCCAAGGCCAGCTCGTTGGAGGTATCAAGACTTGCACCCTCGGGTGCTTTAATCTCAACAAAGGCTCGATTTGGTTCGGTATCGGGAAAAAGCTCCACCCCGTGTCCGAGCAGACCGTAGCCGACAACAATCGCCACCAGCAGCAGAAGTGAGCCGATGACTACCAGGCCCCGGTGATCCAGGGCTTTTTCCAGAACCCAGCGATAGCCGCGCATCACCCTGGTGGGTTCATCACTATCGCTCAGGTGCTTTTTATCCAGGCGCATAAAAGAGGCACAGAGTACCGGGTTGATGATCAGAGCAACCAGCAGCGAGGACAGCAGGACGATGATTAAGGTCAACGGCAGGTATTTCATAAACTCGCCCATCAGCCCCGGCCAGAACATCATCGGTCCAAAGGCACAGAGAGTGGTCACCGTTGAGGTAATGACCGGCCAACCGACTTCACGTGCCGCCTCACGGGAAGCACTCACCCGGTCTTTTCCCTCCTGCATATGCCGGTAAATATTTTCCACGATGACAATGGCGTTATCAACCAGCATGCCAAGGGCCAGGATCAGGCTGAAAAGAACAACCATATTGAGGGTGATTCCGAGAGCCTGGAGCACGGCAAAAGAGAGCAGCATGGAAAAGGGAATCGCCGAGGCGACGAACATGGCGTTATTGAAGCCAAGGAAAAAAAAGAGCACGGTCACCACCAGGATAAGGCCGGTGAGGATGTTGTTTTCCAGATCAGCCACCATGCTGCGGATGTCTTTCGACTGGTTCATGGTCACGGAGACGTCGACTCCGTCGGGAATTCGGTCGCGGGCCATTTCAATCAGGGCAAAGACATGGTCGGCCACGGCGATGATATTCTCCCCGGTACGCTTCTTGATGGCGAGACTGACACTGTTTTTGTCATTGAGACGGGCATAACTGGTGCTGTCTTCAAAAGTGTCGCGAACCGAAGCCACATCTTTAAGATAGATGGGTCGACCGTCCCGGACGGCGACGATCAGGGTGTCGACTTCGGCCGGATCGGTAAACTCTCCCGGGATGCGCAACAGGTATTTCCCCTGGCCGATATCGAGACTGCCACCGGGGATATTGACATTTTCCCGCTGCACCGACTGGAGTATTTCGGCAAAGGAAAGCCGGTAGGCGGCCATCCGGTCAGGGTTGAATTCCACCCGGATCTCCCGCTCACGGCCGCCGGTAAGATCCACCTGGAGGACGCCGGGGATAGTCTCGATCCGGTCTTCGAGTTCCTCGGCGACTCCTTTGAGTACCGTTTCCTCGACATTGCCGGAAACAGCCAGCATCAGGATCGGAAAGTCGGCAAGATTGATTTCCAGGATGGACGGATCATTCTCCAGATCATCCGGCAGATCGCCTTTCGCCTGGTCAACCTTGTCGCGAACCCACTGCAGGGCGTTGTCGATATCCACCTTGGGTGAAAACTCGATGGTGATCATTGACGAACCCTCGGCACTGACCGAGCGAATCTCTTCCACATCTTTCAGTCCCTTGAGCTTTCGCTCAATAGGCAGGGTGATAAGGGTTTCAATATCCGCCGGCGCCACTCCCTCATAAGAAGAAATCACCAGAACGTTGGGGATGGTGATATCCGGCGAAGATTCACGGGGCAGAGTTATATAGCTATAGGCACCGACGAGGACGAGCATGATACTCATCACGAAAATGGCCCGGCTATGACTGATGGCCGCATTGGATAGCAGCATCTCAGATCCTTTCCGGGATAACCGCGGCTCCGTCGCTCACCAGTTGCTGGCCTTTGATGATCAACCGATCCCCGGCGGCGAGCCCTTTGGTAATAACCGCCTGGCTGCCGATGATAGGGCCGATTTCGACCCTGCGTATTTCCGCTTTGCCGGCACGCTCCACATAGACAGCCTTAGTCCCGTCACGATCGACAAGGGCATAGAGCGGAATGGTTATCACCTGATGAAGTTCCCGGCGGGTGAAACCAACCTTGACGATCATGCCGGGACGCAGTGTTCCCGTGCTGTTGTCAATGGCCACCTTGGCCCGATAGGTACGGGTGGCCGGATCCGCTTGATATGACAGATGGATTATTTCGCCGGCAAGACCATCATCGCCGCTTGTCTCGACCGGGGCCGCGGAAACGCTCGCCTTTTCACCGACCTTCAGATCAAATATATCTTTCTCCGGGACGTCGACTCTAGCAAAGAGCTTATCCACCTGCATCACGACCGCGGCGGCAGTTCCTTCGGCAACGTACTCCCCCCGGTCAACCAGGATCTGGTCGAGAAAGCCGTCCACCGGACTGCGCAGGGTGCTTTTATCTATTGCCACCTTAGAGAGTCGCAGCTCGGCCTGGGCCTGTTCAAATGACTTCCGGGCATCTTCATATTCCTGCTGGCTGACCAGATTACGGGAAACCAGGCTGCGCAGCCGTTCCATCCGCTTTTTCTGCAGCTCATACTCGACCTGATCGCGGGCCAGCTCGGCTTCCCGTTGTTCCGGGTCAATACGCAGTATAGCCTCATCTTTTTTCACTCGGTCGCCTTCTTTTGGACCGATCCAACGGATCGGCCCGGCCATTTCGGCCGCCAGGGTCAGATCTTCCCAGGCCTCCAGGGTGCCGGGCAGCGAGAAGGTCTCCTGCAGGTCCTGCGGCATCAATTCTCGCAGCTCCACATTGGTGATTTTTTCCTGGGTTAAGGCTGGCGATACCGGTTCGGTCTCGGCCCGGCTGCCATCACTGCAGCCGGTTAAGACCGGCATTGTCAGCAAGGGGAGAATAAAAAATAAAACAAAATGGATATTAGTTCGTTGCATCGGCTGTCTCCAGGTTGTCCACTGTGTAATCGATATTGAGTCTTTCAAGATTGGTACCCATGGCGAGATACAACTCGACCAGACCTTGGTTGAAGTCGGCAAGAGCGGTTAATTTTCGAATTCGGGCATCGATGACCTTGTCCTGAAAATCGAGAATTCGAAAGGTATCGGAAAAACCCTCCTTCATTCGCTCCATTTCCTGTCTGAGGGTCGTATCGGCCAGTTTTTCGAATCGACCGGCCACCTTAACCCGCTCAAGACTTCGATTAGCGGTAATCAGACCATTGATGACCTCGGTCTCAACGGACGTTTCCAGTCGTTTGAACCCATAAACAGCCTGCTTTTTTTCCAGGTCCCTCGCCTGGAGGCGAGCTTTCGACCCGCGATTGCCAAGAGGATAAGAAAAACGTACCCCGGCAAACCATTCATAGCCGTCTCCCTCACTCATTCTATCCACCGAGTCCCAGTAATTTCCTGACTGCGGATTGTCTCTTTTGTCAACGTTGGATGGACCAAGGCTTTGCGCATCTCCGGAAAGACCATTAACACCGACGGTGGCATCCAGATCAAGTCTTGGCAAGGTTTGATTCTTGGAAAACTCCAGGCGGATGTCCCGGCTAATTATCTCCAGACGTTGCTGTTCCAGTTCCGGTCTGTTGCTCAGGGCCACCGGCAGGGCCTGCTCAAGAGCAGGGAACGGCTGATCTGTTTGCGGAAGGTCCTGGGTTCGGAAAAACTCGCGGCTCATGGGATCGTGGCGATTAATCTCCAATAAATCTTTCATGCGATTAGCTACTATTTCCATCTGCTGCCGTGCAGCAAGCACCTGTTCATCCCGTGAGGCTACGGCTGTTTCCGCTTCCTGTACTTCGGTAATCGGAATGACTCCGGTGGCAAACTTTTCTCGATTGCCGGCCAGAAGCTGTTCGGCCAACCTGCGCGAATCGATTCGATAAGCGTAGACCCGAATATACTTAGCCATTTCATAATAGGTGGATTCAATATCCGCAGCCAGCTGCTGGGCACGGCCGAGAACACCAAAGACCGCCTGCTGCACCCGTGTTTTGGCAATCCGTAGATCTGCGGTATTGGTTGCCGTCCCAAAATCCCGCAGCAAAGGCTGGGTCAGGTTGAGGATCATGAAACTGCGATACTCAGGATCCAGCCCTTCGACGACGGCATCATTGGTGTCTTTTGCGGTCCGCAGACTGAGACGGCCGTCGAGACCGAAACGAAACTTCTTACTCAGTCCCGCCTCACCATTGTAGCTCTGCTCAAGAATCGCCTCATTATAGCTGCGCTGCAGGCTGAAATCTTCTCCGGAAAAAGAGGATCCCGTTGGTATGCGCTGGGTTCCCGCCGAGGCTGCTGCATCCACTGCCGGGTCAAATACCGCATCTTCAGCGATTGTGCCTTTCTCACCGATAGGCACCTTCAACGCCTCAACCTTGAGATTAAGATTTTTGCTCAGCCCAATCTCAAGAGCACGCTGCAGGGTTAAAACCGGCCAATGATCCAGGCCTTCCACATATTCTTCCGCCCGCACAAAAGATGGAATCAGTAAAAGAAAGATAATTAAAAAAAAGGTTATGCGTCGATAAGGTTGCTTCCTGGTCATATGTTTAATCTCTACTGGGGAAAGGTACGGCTTATTCTTCTTGTCCTTATGCCATGTTATCGAAAATATCCTTGACAAACCAAAGTGTAGTGCTACGCTAATCGTTAGTCAAGCAATATATTAGCTCAGCAATTAACTCTCATTGAGAGGCAACGATGATTGAATATAATTTTGAAAAAAGTGTCAGTTTCTGGGTTGGTTTAACTTCCCATCTCTTTGAAACTGCTCTGAACAATGAATTGGCCGGCACCGGTATTACCCTTCGACAGGTTCAGGTGCTGGCTAGTCTGGCGCTGCACGGCGAGCTCTCCCAGACCGAGTTGGCAAACCTACTTCGCATAGAGCCCTCGACAATGGTGCGGATCCTTGATCGCATGGAACGAGACGACTGGATCGAACGAGGTAATGCCCCGAACGATCGGCGTAAGAAAATTATTCGGCCAACGGAAAGAGTGGCCGATAGATGGGCCACCATCATCAAGCGTGGCGAAGCAATGGAGCAGCGGGCTATTGCCGGATTAAGTGAAAAACAACTGCAGGAAATGAAAAAAACTTTGATGGTTATCCGGAAAAATCTCGGCTCGGATTTTTAGCCCAACCTGGCAATACTTCTTTTATCAGAAACAACAGTTACTTTTTATGAAAGAGGAAAAAAATGTTTGAAGACGAAGCGGCAAGCGGTTTAACGCTGGGTAACCAAGTTATTCTCTGCCCTTCAGCGGCAGTGACCGACGGTGCCAAGGTAACAGAGAGGAAGGACAAAAAAGGCTCCAACTCTATACCTAATAAATAGGCAAGTATTGGATATAATTACAATCGGAGTTCAAATGCCTGCTTGAGCAAGACGGGAGCATTGGTTGAACTGCTACTGAGTCGGTCTATGCAGGCACCTGCTATTTTTTTTCTGCCTTACAGTTGTGGGTCAATATGTCCTGGCCCGCCGCAATCCGGTGTATAGCAGCTGACATCTTTAAAGGCGCACTGTTGTTTGCAAGCGGGACATTTTTCCGGTGGGACCGGAGCCTGCATGGTATGACCGCATTGCAGACATTTCCAGAAGGGATCCAGGGTTTTCGCTGGCTTAGTCGGTGTACTCATATATTTCACCATCAATTTATTTTTGGCAACCGTTCACTACAAAAATCAAAATCATCCTGGATTTTTGCCCATTCCCACGGGACGGTTACAGAGAAACAGCACGGCATCAGCATCTGCCAAGCTGCGAAAAATCAGCTCTTCTGTCGCGGTTGTATCAATTGTAGATATCCGGCCTGCTCCCATAGTTGTTGCGCCATGCGCACCGTAGCCTGATCAACCATACGTCCATCCACTGCCACGGCACCTTTACCGCCCGCCGCCGCTTGTGCATGGGCATCAAGCACCTTGGCCGCCCGATCGATATCTTCCTGCGAAGGGGTGAACACCTCGTTGATAATATCGATCTGGTCCGGATGAATGGCCCATTTCCCATCACAGCCCAGAGCACAGGACATCTGCGCGGAACGGCGCAGCCCTTCAGGATCCTTGAAATTACCGTAGGGGGCATCGATGGCAAGACAGCCGTTGGCCTTGGCAACCATTATCATTCTGCTTAAGGCAAAATGCCAGCGATGGCCGGGATAGAGGTCTTCCTCTTTTTCTCCATGTCCGGAAATCGATACCAGTCGGGCACCCACTGAGGCGGAATAGTCGGCGATACCGAAGACAAGGGTCTTCAGGCGTTGGCTTTCGCACGCGATACCAGCTGCCTGGAGCAAGCCTTCGGCGGTTTCGATGGAGGCTTCGATGCCAAGCAGAGAAGATAAACTCCTGTTCATCTCGATGCCGTTCAGCATACGGTCGACAAAGGCGATATCGCCCGGAGAATTGACCTTTGGAATGACAATGGCATCGAGCAGATGGCCGGCATTTTCCGCAACCTCTAGAAGATCGCGATAGGCAAAAGGGGTATCAAGAGAATTGATGCGTACGGTGACGGTTTTTCCGATCCAGTCGTGCTCCAGCAGACTCTTTATAACCTGCACCCGGGCCTTTTTTTTGGCATCGACCGGGACACTGTCCTCCAGGTCCAGCATGATCACATCGGCCTTGCTGACACAAGCCTTGCCGTGCATCTTTTCCACGTGTCCTGGAACGGATAAATTCGAACGTCTGGGTTTCATGAATTCGCCTTTGATGATGGCGTCGTAAAAACTCTTCATCTTCTTCGTTGCACGCCCGTAGGAAGTGCCCTTGGGATACTCATTTAACTATCCTTACGACGTACTCTAATCCGCCGAAATAATAGCATAATGAACACGCCTCGAAGATGAAGCTTTTTACTTAACCATCGTATAGATTTCAGGTTTTTACGAGATTATCTTTGATGGGTGTTGACGATTTTTCCTCAAGATTATTTTTTCATCAATGAGTAAGATTGCCTAATCAATAGCACATCTCGCAAAAAATGAAAACTCTAACAGGAAGGATCAGGCTATGCTGAAATTTTTAAAAACCACGGTGATGGGAGGCATCCTGTTTCTCGTTCCCATCGTTATTTTCATCGTCTTCGTCGAAAAGGCTTTACAGATAACCCATAAACTGGCTGCTCCGCTCGCTGCACATCTGAGTACTATCTCCCTGAGCGCTACGGTTGTGGTCGAACTGCTGGGGATTTTTATTCTGGTGATTTTCTGCTTCCTCGCCGGCCTGGCCGCTAAAACAGCCGGCGCTAAAAGATTCAGCGAGTCGCTGGAGCTCAATGTGCTGGAAAAGATACCCGCATACGCCCTTCTCAAAACAAAAACCAATAGTTTTCTTAAGCCGGAAGATGCCGATAATATTGTAACAGTCCTGGTACAGTTTGACGATTTTGCGCAGATCGCCTATGAAGTCGAACGATTGAAAGACGGGCAGGTTGTTCTCTTTTTGCCTGGTTCGCCTGATCCTTGGTCGGGCTCCGTATGCGTTGTAACCGCAGATCGTATCACCCGCCTTGACCTGCCGATTAAATCCGCTGCGATCCTCTTAAAAAAACTTGGCAAGGGAACCACTGATGTCTGGCCATATGCTTTATCTGCAAATAAATCTTCTTAAATAAAGCGTCAAAAAGGTTATCAGGCGCAACAGGACGGCGATCTCATACGGTTTCCAGACAATCGCCAGACAATGGCACCGGTCACCCCAATGCTGCCGGCGGTCTCCTTACCGACGGGAACAGCCGAGGTGCTTGTAGATGAAGGGAAATCGGCTTTTTACGAGTCCATCAACTATGTAACTATGATATTTTCTTATCCAGTTCGATAAGCAGTTCCCGGGCAAAATCAAGATCTGGATCCAGTGTCAGAGCGAGGTTGAGAAACTCGACCGCCGACTCAATCTTACCGATTTTATTGTAGTTGACGCCAAGATTGGCATAATCGATAGCTGACGCCGGATTAATGGCAACAGCCCTTTCAAAGTGGCTAATGGCGCTCTCATAGCCTGCAAGCTTGAAAAAACAAACGCCAAGGGTGTTGTGCAGATCTGCTCGCTCCTCATCTTGCTGCAGACCTTTTAAGAGGATTTCGATTGCTTCGTCATATCGGCCAAGATCCTTCAGACAACTGCCCATATAGGAATAGATGTACGGCAGGTCTTCCGTTTCAGGCTGCATGGCAAGCGCTCGCGTAAAGTGCCCGAGGGCCGCTTCGGGTAACCCCATATCCACATAATTACGACCGCGATAGAATTCGAGATAGTAAGCGCTCGGCAGAAGACTCTCCATCTGCTCCAGTTTTTGCTCGAGCAGTTCGCGGTCATGGACCAACTCAACGAGCAGCTTGGCGGAAAAAAGCCCGACATCATTGATCATCGATCTCTCTCGAAAATGGGCACCGGGCACTATGGTGTATAAAGCGGGAATGTCTAAGTCTTCATGGGTCACATCGATCATCAACACGTCAAGACCAATATTTTGTAAGGCGGCAAGACAATTCTCCACCTCAATTTTGATATTGTTGTCCGACAGATCGGCCATCTCGTCAATGGTGATGCAAGCAGGAGAATCGGTGAGATAGGCCACTTCTGCCATGGCGAGTGGCTTTGGCAGGCCGGAGGCGATATACTTGGCGTCGGTATTAAAATCCCCGGCCAGCTGGGCCACCTCGGTTACCGCCCTGATCAGCGCTTTTTGCGGATCGGGGGTGGTGCCGGCAGTATAGACGATCTCGCTGTTGACGGGAAAGCTCGATCTATCAACGGCCAGCGCGGCAACGGTGCAGATCCCGGTATCAAGGGTAAAGTCATTAAGGTACAGGTCGATATCGTTACTGCAAAATTTTTCAATCAAGTCAATGGCCACGGGATCGCGCAGGGAAGCGGGATCGATCTTCGGCGTGGCAGTTTTTCGGTTATTGACGATGGAACAGACATGTCTTTCGACGACCTCGCAGATCCCCTGCAGGGCGGCTTCCTCGTAAGTATTGCCGGCAGAGGGACCATTGAATTCATTAATGGCAAAAAACCAGGAAAACGGGATAAGCACCTCGGCTCCGGTGCTCACGTTGGTCCCCCAGGCCCACTGCATGGGAATGTTATCGAGCAGTTCTTCCAGAAGCGAAACGGTGGAGTGGGTATCGTGCACCGAGGTGAGCAGATACTTTAGATCGAGTACCGGATACCCGGCGCGGATCATGGCTTTATAGTCTCCCGACAGAAAATTACCGGGATTGTTTTTAAAAGAAAAAAACGAAAAACGTTCAGCCAGTTCCATACAGGCTGAGGCCTCCGCCTGCAGCGGTGAAGCGCCTTTGCCCATCTGTTTTTTGGTACCGGTCAAAGCCACGGCATCGTCACCGCAAACACTGAAGAAGACCGGAATGTCGAGCCGTCCATTGTCGATCCTCCGCACTTCATTGAGAATTTTCAGATCAAGAGACTCGACTCTGGCGTAAAAGTTTTTCAAGGTCTCCTGCGGACTGATAGCTTTATCCTGGTCAACCGTGAACGTCTTGCAGCAATCTTTAAATTGAATAATTTTTCTTTTCATTGAATCTTTCTGGTGATGGTGTCGTGCATTTCGCTGCTGATGATCGGCAGCAGATCAACATATTTTGCGCTTGCCTGCAGTGTGACCGTGCGGGATAGATCTTCGTTTTGCACAAGAGTCAAAATCAATCGTTCCTCGGGCAGTATCTCCTGCGCCCGGCTGGACCATTCGATCACCGACAGGCCGCCAAGAATAAAATATTCATTAAAACCAAGATCTTCCGCCTCATTGCCATCTTGCAGACGATACAAGTCCATATGATACATCGGCAGTCGTCCTTGATATTCATGCACCAAGGCAAAAGACGGACTGGTAACATAACAGTCATCCGGAACCTCAAGGCCCCGGGCGATCGCCTGGGCGAGTGCCGTTTTCCCGGCACCTAGATCGCCTTCAAGGCAGATAACGTCCCCCGGCGCGGCCTGCCTGCCAAGAAGTGTGCCGAGTTTTTCGGTTTCGCCCAGGCTATGCAGATGGATTGTTATTGTGTCCACTTATTCCTCCGCTGTGCGCACGAAACCGGCAATGTATGCCACGTCTGTCCTGGAAAAGCTTCAAAAATATATTCTCTCATAGCCACGATAAACTGGATGAACAATCAATTTGAGCTATGGTTTCAACCACCAGGTCATAAGGAGTTGAAATGGATCGTAATAAAGCGGGAGAACCGCCGGCATAAGAAATTTGTCCCGATAACTCAAACGATACACCGGCAGATACCAGTTGGGGATTAAGTAATAGCCATACCACAAAACTCGATCGAGAGCACTGCTCGCCGCGACTAACTCGTCTTTGGTCTTGGCATAGATGATTCGATCAACCAGGCCGTCGACTGCCGGGGAACGTATACCGGCATAGTTCTGCGAACCCATTTTCTCAGCAGACGACGAATGCCAGTAATTGCGTTGCTCGTTGCCAGGCGATTGGGACTGGCCATAGCTTGTAACAATCATATCGAAATCAAAGGTTTTCAGCCGTTCAACATAGAGCGTCTGGTCCAGAGTTCGGTAGCTTGCCTTAATACCGAGTTTCTTGAGATTTTTTACATAGCCGGCCATCACCCGCTCAAATGCAGGCGACACCAGCATGATATCGAAAATGAACTGCCTGCCCTGCTCGTTGGTAAGGATCCCATCCTTTACCCGCCAACCGGCTTCAGCGAGAAGCTGCTTGGCGTGCAGCAGGTTTTTACGCATGGCCTGCGGGTCGCTGGTGTCCGGGGTGGACAGCGGCGTGGTAAATACTTCTTTGGGCAATAGCTGCCGGTACCTCTCCAGATACTCCAGTTCCAGGCCCTGGGGGATCCCTTTCGCGGCCAGGTAGGAGTTGCTGAAAAATGAGTTATTCCGGGTATATTGATCATGAAAGAGGGATTTATTGATCCAGGTAAAATCAAGAGCCAGCCCCAGCGCCTGCCGCACCCTGGGGTCGGCAAACAGCTCCCGTCGGGTATTCATCAAAAAGCCCTGTATCCCGGCATTGTTCAGATGCGGAAAGGTCTTTTTGATCAAGGTCCCATCGGTAAATTTTTTTCCCTCCATATCTCTTGCCCATTGTTTGGCAATATTGATGGAGATAAAATCAAACTCGCCGGCCTTAAAGGCTTCCAGGGCAACGATCGGGTCTTTATAATATTTAACGATTATTTCATCATAATTGAACATCCCTTTCCGGGTTGGATGGTCTTTGGCCCAATAATTTTTATTGCGCGTATAGGTAATCGATTTACCAATATCCACCTTGGTCACGACATACGGCCCGGAACCAATCGGCAGGCTGAGTTCTCTTTGTTCTTTGATCTCGCCGAAACCATTTTGGCTATGATATTTTTTCGGCAGGATATTGATCTGCGTGGCAATCATATGCAGCTCCCGATTAGGCCGCTTGAAATGAAAGCGGATTTGCCGATTCCCTAACAATTCGTAACCATCGATATCGCCATAATAATAGTTAAAATGAGGATGGACCTGCTCGCTTTTCATCAAATCAAGCGAATAGGCGACATCTTCAACACGTACCGGACTGCCGTCGGAAAATCTGGCCTTGGCATTGAGGGTGAAAGTGACTGATTTCTTATCCGGCGCAACTGAGATGTCCTGGGCCAGGAGACCATATTGCGAGAAGGGTTCATCGAGGCCGGCCACCGCCAGTGGCTCAAAAATCAACGCCTCCAGGCCATAAGGTGCGGAACCTTTCAGGGTGAATGGATTCATCTTGTCAAAACTGCCGATATCATGCAAAACGAGCGTTCCGCCTTGCTTTGCATCCTCTGCCGTATAGGCAAAGCGAGTAAAATCTATCGGATATTTGAGGGTACCGTCCAGAGATACTCCATGCGCACACCATGCCCTGTTCGCAGAGAAAGAAAGAAAACCAGCTAGAAGCGCTATAAAAAAAATCTGGGGGAAAGTTATTTTAAAAGCCATAGACTACAGATCTCCTTGACGACCATGACAATAATATTTATGCGCCGACAACAAAGTGGCAACGCTTATAATAATCTGGCAATATTACCATCATTTGTGTAATGTGTCTAACTTTGCTGCAGGAACTGCAACTCCTTAATCACCCGCTTCCTCTTTTCTCCTTCGGAGTACAATATGGGCAAGACTATCGCCGAAAAAATATTTGCCGCACATCTTCGGGACACCCCCTCCCCCGAAAATATGATCCTTGATCTCGATGTGGTGATGTGCCATGAAATAACCACCCCCATAGCCATTATGGACTTGATGGAAAAGGGCATGGACCAGGTCTTCAATACCAGCAAAATCAAGGCGGTCATCGACCATGTGACGCCCGCCAAGGATTCCAAAACCGCAACCCAGGGAAAAATCATGCGGGACTGGGCCAGACGGCACAATATCAAGGACTTTTTTGATATCGGCGCGAATGGGGTCTGTCATGCTCTCTTTCCCGAAAAAGGTTTTGTCCGGCCCGGATATACCGTTATAATGGGAGATTCACATACCTGCACCCATGGCGCTTTCGGCGCATTTGCCGCGGGCGTCGGCACAACCGACCTGGAGGTTGGAATCTACAAGGGGGTCTGTTCTTTTCGCACCCCGAAAAGCATGAAGATTACGCTTACCGGCACCCTGCAGCCCAGAGTCACGGCCAAAGACGTTATTTTGTCGATCATCAAAAAAATCACCGTCAACGGGGCCACCGATCGGGTCATAGAATTTGCCGGACCGGTAGTGGATACATTTTCGATGTCGGAGAGAATGACCTTGTGCAATATGGCGGTCGAGGCCGGTGCGACCAGTGGTATCTGCAAGCCGGACCGGGTGACGGCGGAATACCTCTGGCCATTTATTCAAGACGACTATCCGACGCTCGATGCGGCGGTGGCCGATTATCACCAATGGCATGCCGATGACGACGCCGTCTACAGCGAAAGTATCAATCTTGATATCAGCTCACTTACGCCCCAGGTCACCTTCGACTATAAACCGGATATGGTCCGAGATCTTACTGAAATGGCCGGCAATCCAGTCGATCAGGTCTATATCGGTTCATGCACCAACGGCAGGATAGAAGATCTGCGCGCTGCCGCCGAAATTTTAGAGGGTAAAAAATTAGCCGCCGGTGTTCGGGGGATCGTTACCCCGGCCACCCCCTTAATTTACACCATGGCCCTTGCAGAAGGCATTATAAAAATATTTATGGATGCCGGGTTTTGTGTCCTCAACCCAACCTGCGGCGCCTGTCTTGGCATGAGTTCCGGGGTTCTGGCCGAAGGCGAGGTGTGCGCCTCGACCACTAACCGTAATTTTAACGGCCGCATGGGTAAAGGCGGGATGGTTCATCTGATGAGCCCGTATTCTGCGGCTGCAGCCGCGGTGACTGGAGTGCTGACCGATCCACGAGACATCCAGTAGTACAATTAGAGAGAAAGAGAGGGAATAGGAAATGAAGGAATTTGGCGGTCCGGCAGTTTTTCTGGACAGAAGCAATATTAATACCGACGAGATCATCCCGGCAAAATATCTGACGGAAATTTCCAAGACGGCACTCAAACCGCATCTCCTGGAGGACCTGCTCCTGGGTGGCAAACCGTTCGCCTCAGAAGCCGCAGAAATGAAAAACGCCCAGGTAGTGGTTACCCGGGCCAATTTTGGCTGCGGCTCTTCGCGGGAACATGCCGTCTGGGCCTTTGAGGTCAACGATATCAATGTGGTCGTCGCCGAGAGTTTTGCCAGGATCTTTCGGCAAAATATGTTCAACTGCGGCATTCTGGCGGTAGAGCTTTCGCCTGGTGAGGTCGAAAAGCTATTCGCCATGAAGGGCAGGGTTTCTATTGCCATTGATCTGGCAAAAGAGCAACTGAGTGCCACATCAGATGACCCGCAACAAAAACAAGTCCTATGTTCTTTTGTGATCAATGCCTTCGATAAGCAACTGGTCGCAACCGGGGGCTGGTTAGCCTATGCCGACATCCACTATTAGATGTGTTTATAAGCCCGAGGCCTGGAGCTGCTCAACAACCACTTTCTGGTCGTCGGTCAGCTCTCGGGGGACCTTTACGCCGATTTTAACGTACAGATCACCCCTTTCACCCAGCGGACCTACCGGCAAACCATAGCCTCTGATCCGCAACTTGGAATCATGGACAGTGCCGGGTGCGATGGTGACCATAAACTTCTTGCCTTCCAGGGTCTCGACTTCCATTTTAGTACCGAAACAGGCTTCGCTAAAGGAAATCAGCTTTTGCACGATCAGGTCATCGCCGGTGCGGGAAAAAAGATCATTTTCGGCAATCGAAACTTTGAGATACAGATCTCCGGGAGAACCGCCGTTCTTCGATGCTCCGCCCTTGCCCTGTAGCCGCAGCTTCTTTCCTTCTTCAATGCCTTTGGGGATTTTGACGGAAACATTCTGCGAATCGCCATTTTTTCGCAAGGTGATGGTTCTTTCCGCCCCGTTCAAGACTTCTTCCAGAGTAACGGTAATCTGGTAGGTCATATCCTGACCTTTTTCCGGTGCCGCTGAGCACCCTCCTCCACAGCCAGCGCCATTCCCCTGGCTAAAAAATGAATTGAATCGCCCGTTTCCTCCCCTGCTGGTACGAAAGTTAGCCGAGGAACCGGCGCCGCCGACGCCAAACTGCCGGAGGATATCGTTTATATCAAAGCCTCGAAAAATATCTTCCTGGGAATATCGCTGCCGAAAACCATTGGAACCATAGAGGTCATACTGCTTCTTTTTCTCAGGATCGGACAGGACGGCATAGGCCTCACTGATTTCCTTAAACTTCTCTTCAGCCTTTTTATCATCCTTATTTTTATCCGGATGGTACTTGAGTGCCAGTTTTCGATAAGTTTTTTTAATTTCTGTGGGGCTGGATTCCTTTTTCACCCCAAGTGTCTCATAATAATCCATGGCTACAATCTATCTAGAGGAACATAAAACTTGGAAATACAACTTGATATCATGGCTTCAACAATAGGAACGGTTGGGGGTACAGTCAACCATCTATTCCAGGCGAAAAAAGTCTGTAGAAAAATAATAAAGGAGCACGTTCTTCTTTGAAGACCATACTCCTTTTTACCACTTTTATCGAGGCTTCATGCCTATTAAAACGGCACATCCTCGCCGGTGCCGCTGCCGCCCATTCCGCCGCCAAAGGAAGATTCCGGCGGCAGAGGGGGGCCCTGGAAACTACCGCCGCCGACATTGTCACTACCTCTTGGAGACAAGCTCAAGACAGTATTTGCTATAATTTCGGTGGTATATTTATCATTACCACTTTGATCCTGCCATTTTCTTGTCTGCAATCGGCCTTCAACGTAGACTTTTGAACCTTTTGAAAGATAATTACTGCAATTTTCAGCAGTTTGAGCCCAGGCAACAACTCGATGCCATTCCGTTTCTTCCTGCGGATTATTTTCCTTGTCCTTCCATTTCCTACTCGTCGCCACGCTGAGCGTAGCGACTGCAGTGCCACTTTGAGTATAGCGCAATTCCGGATCAGCGCCTAAGTTACCGACAAGTATTACTTTATTTATCATGATACAATCCTCTGTCTGGGGTAAAATTAAAAAAGATCCGTTATCTTCTCTTGATTAGTTTACATTGGGTATAGGATACCATACAAACAGAACAAGTTAAAGCAGCACGCCATTCAGCCATCGAATCTGAAAGAATATCAGGATGAACGTATCGCCCGATCGAGCATGGCCGGCAGGCCGCCATGTTCCTGAGGAACGAAGCCCATCACTTCCTGCCAGATTTCATCGCTTTCCATGCAAAAATATATGCAGGTCGCAGCAGCGGCTTGTTGCCGCAGCTGCCGGTAAATATACTGGTAAATTGCGACCCGGTTCGGCCGAAAATAACGCGCCTTTCCATCGAGCCCCTGGATAAATTCATTATAATAAATCCTGGTTGCCGGAAAACGCTTGATGCCTATCTCCTTGAGACTTGGCAGAAAGCGCAGGGCACCTAGAGAAATCCAGACGATCGCCTCTGCGGGCACTACCGCATAAAGTCTTTGGATTGTGGCAGCGTAGCCTTCCTCCCAGCCGGGATGTTCAACCAGTGGGTCGAAATGAAACGCCAGTTTATAGCCCCACGCAGCACATTGTCTCGCTGCACTCAGCCGCTCTTCAAGGGTAGCCGAACGAAGCTCCTGGTTCCTCATCATAAAGGGGCTGTTGAGCGACCAGGCGATAACGGTTTTGCCGTTATGTGTCAATTTTGCCAGGTTATCGATAGCCCCGCTTTTGGTCTTCAGTTCAAGGATGGCATTATCGCAACCGGCAATAAACGGAACCAGCTTTCCGCTTAACTGGGTCAGTCGATCGATTGCCAGAGAATCAGTGAATTCTCCCGTGCCGATGCGAAAAAATTTCTGCGGCTGAGCGGAAAGGGTTGTGTCAAGCTCCTTGAAAAGTTGTTCGATATTGACATAACAGGTAAGCCAGGGGGTGTTGAGATAGGCCTGTAAAATACAATAGGCACAGTCAATCGGACAGTTTGACCCGGTATTGAGCACCTGGTAATCACAGCACTGATATTCCCGCGTTCCGGGGCATGGTTTAAAAAAAACGCCCCGATTCCGGCAGAGATACAATTGTCGTTTGCCGGCACTGAGGTTGTCAGCGAAGTTGTCGGCCGGATCGTCCGGTTTTTGTCGTTCCGACACCACCGTCCAGGGCAGTTTTGCCCGGTCGAGAATTTCCTTGGTATATTCGAGCTCAAGGCAGGATTCCTCAACATAGATCTGCGTGATATAATACGAAGGATCCTGCCAACTATCTAATCGCATCTGTTGTTCCTAAACTTTTATCGGTAATTTTCTGAGCATATCTGCCTATCAGTGCCAGATAAGCATGACCAAGCTCGGTCCTGCCATGCTTGAGACAGCCGTTGCCGAAAATGACGGCCTTATTTTTTAAAGCCTGTAAGGTCATCCGAGACTGCCTGCCATCAAGGATATCGGCATCGAGCAAGCTGGTGAGGCTGTCTATCCGCAGCCGGTCCATGCCGCGGCGATACTGATAAGAAACCTGATCCTCCCGGCCTCCCTCTTTAACAGTGAGCGGCTCATCTATCAAGAGAAAAGGATAGCGGCAGCTCACCCGCAGCCAGAGATCGTAATCCTCACAGCAGGGCAGCGATTCATCAAACAACCCAACACTATCAAAGAGTTCTTTTTTCATCATTACCGTCGACATACCCACCACGCAGAGTTTGAGACAACGCTCGAAGATATCACCATGGGGGGGAATATGCTTTTTCTTCTGATTTAAATGAGCTCCTCGGCGCAGCCATTTTTCCCGGGTATGACTTATCAGGTAGTCGGGATGTCCTGCAAGTACCTGGTAATGCCTGGCGAGCTTATCTTTGTACCAGTGGTCATCGGAGTCAAGAAAGGCCAGATACGGAAACTGCGCGGCCCGCACTCCGGCATTACGGGCTGCGGCCGGCCCCCGGTTTTTCTGGTAGATCAGCCGGATCGACTGCCGGGTCGAGGACATCAGATGAGATACCAATGCCCTGGTGTCATCCGTCGATCCGTCATCGACGATAATGAGTTCAGAGCATAACCGGGTCTGCTTAAGGACCGAGACAATGGCACGTTCCAGAAACATCGCCCTGTTATAGGAAGGAATAATCACTGATACCGGACACCTATTCATCATTTTCGTGGCATAAGAAGAGCTATAAAATAATTATTACATATGGCATTTTTGCATGTTTATACTGTATACTATCAAATTAAAAAAAATATACCCCTTCCAGCATGGAAGTTCAATTTTCGATCAAGACGGTTTCTGAATGACCACTGAGATACTCATTAATGCCACAAGCTACGAGGTGCGCCTAGCCCTCGTAGAAGATGGAAATCTGAGCGAATACCATATGCAGCGGCCCACCGAAAAGGGCCTTATGGGCAACATATATAAAGGCCGGGTCGTGCGCGTGCTGCCGGGCATGCAGGCCGCTTTTGTCGATATCGGGCTTGATCGAACCGGCTTTCTCTATGTCGATGATGTCTGTCTCGCCAGTGCCGATTATGCTGAATATAATCCCTGTATCACCGATTGCGCCATCAAAAATGTTCGGGACCAAAGCCTGCGGATAGAGAATCTTCTTCGAGAAGGACAGGACATCCTGGTCCAGGTCAGCAAGGATCCGATAGGCACCAAAGGCGCCCGCTTGACCTGTCATATAACGCTGCCATGCCGCAACCTGGTGTTTATTCCCCAGACTGATCATATCGGCATTTCCCGTAAAATAGAAGACGAAGAGATCCGGGACCGACTGAAAAACCTCATCCAGCAAATCAGGCCGCAGGGTACCGGCTTTATTGTTCGCACCGTTGCGGAAAACGCCACCAGGGAAGAGCTGGAAGCGGACATGGAATTTCTTATGCTTCTCTGGGACGACATTGTCGACCGGGCGGAAAACTCCGAATCGCGAACGCTTATCCATCAAGACCTCGATATAACCCTGCGTTCTATCAGAGACTTTTTTACTACCGATGTCGATAGCCTGATCATCGACGAGCCAATCGCCCACAGTAAGATAGTCGGCCACGTAAAGACTTTTGCACCGCAACTGCTGGACAAGATTTCACTTTACCAGGAAAGCACACCTCTTTTTGAAGCGTATAATATCGAAGTGGAGATATCCCGGGCCATCGAGAAAAAAGTCTGGCTCCGCTCCGGGGGCTATATTATTATCGAAAGTACCGAGGCCCTGTCGGTCATTGATGTCAACACCGGAAGATATGTCGGCAAAAGCGATTTGCACGACACAATTTTCAAAACCAATATGGAAGCGGCGGTGGAGATTGCCTATCAGCTGCGCCTGCGCAATATTGGCGGTATTATTATCATCGATTTTATCGATATGGAAAATGACAGCCACCGGGAACAACTGTACACGACTTTCAAAGAGGCGGTAAAAAAAGACAAAAGCAGGAATAATATCTTAAAGCTGTCGGAATTCGGCTTGGTGCAGATGACCAGAAAACGGATCAGCGAGAACCTGCACCAGTTGATGTGCGAACCATGCCACTATTGCGGCGGCGAAGGAATGATTAAATCCCGCCGCACCATCTGCTATGACATCTTTCGTAAGATCACCCGAAACGCCAAAAAGCATAAGGGGGCCAATGTCACCCTGCAGGTGCACCCGAGAATTGCCAACTTGCTTAATCACGAGGAAGAGCTTACCAAGGTTAAAGTCGAAAAAGAAATAGGCAAAAGAATTATCGTTGCCTCCGCAAAGGAGCTTCATATCGAAAAGTATGAAATCATCTGGCAGAGATAAGTCACTCCTGCCCCCTCTCCCTTCATTTTTAAATTAAGGATAATGTTGTCTCATGGTATTTCGTAACAAGCAAAAAACCAGAGGATCCCGCCTGCTGTTAACCACTTTTTTGTCTGCTCTTGTTATTGGTGGAGCTGCCGTTTTCATAGTTTTTTTCGAAGGAGAAAAACCTCTGGTCAATCTGCAGCAATCCAGTGCATTTCTTGGCAAAAATGCCGTCGTCAACTATACCGTCACCGATACTAAAAGCGGCATCCACACTATATCCGTCTATGGAACTCAAGGGGAGGTAACAAAATTACTCCATTTTACCTCCTATCCCAGAACTCGGTACACCGGCATGATCGGTCCCAGGGAAGACAGTGAAACAGTTACTTTTGACGTAAAAAAGGAAGGTTTCACAGATGGTCCCATGACGCTCAGCATCGAGGCAACCGATTTTTCTCTGCGTGGCTGGCTGCGTGGCAACCAGACGATTGTTGCCAGACAGCTCACCGTCGATACGGTGCCTCCCCAAGTCCAGATCCTGCACAGCGAGAAATATATCTCGCCCGGCGGTACCGGCATTGCTATTTACCGGCTGTCGGACAAGGACAGTAAAAGCGGCGTCACCATGAATGGCTTGTTCAACCCAGGCTTTCCCATGGGCAACGGCAAAGACGATATCTATATTTCTTTTTTTGCCCTGCCTTATGATACGTCAAAAATTGACACCTTGAATGTCGCGGCCCGGGATCTTGCCGGCAACAATACCCTGGTACCGTTTACCTCCGTCTTCAAGAAGGCCGATCAAAAACAAGATACCATCAACATAAGTGATGGTTTTCTGGATGCCAAGATCCCCGAATTCGAGCAGCACTATCCACAAATGCAGGGACAGTTTATCGACAAGTATCTGTATGCCAACTCAACGGTACGCGACGAAAACAACAGCAAAATAAGTGAACTCTGTAAAAACCCGCTGTCGGAGAGATTGTGGCAGGGTCATTTTGCCCGGATGCCCGGCAGCGCACGGGCCGGATATGCCGATCATCGGACGTACTTTTATAAAGGCCAGGCCATTGACCATCAAGTCCATCTCGGCATGGACATCGCCTCAACCAGTCGAGTCGACGTGCGGGCGGCCAATAATGGTAAAATTGTTTTCGCAGATTACCTGGGCATCTACGGCAACATGGTTATGGTCGATCATGGTCAGGGGGTATTCAGTCTCTATTCCCATCTCAGTCAGATAAACGTGGCACCAGGTGATATGGTGGACCAGAAAACCGTTCTTGGCTTAACCGGCACAACGGGAATGGCGGGAGGCGATCATCTGCATTTTTCGATGCTGGTCAATGGCGTCTTCGTCACCCCCAAGGAATGGTGGGACCAGCATTGGGTTGATGTGACCATCATGCATCCGATTACCGATGTAAAGTTTTGATGGACTCGTAAAAAGTCAAGTTTCACGATGGCTAAGCAAAAAAGCTTCATCTTCGAGCCTCGCAAAATTTCTATTATTTCGTCGGACTATGGTACGTCGTAATGATAGAAATTTTGTGGCAACGAACAGGTAAGCGTAGACTTCGGATAAAGAGTTTTTACGACGCCATCAATCGTCAATATCATAATCGGGATGACCACACAGGGAGCATCGAAGCGTCTGATCGTGTTTATCGAAGCACCATTCCCATTTCTTCTCGTTGATCATGGCATCTTCTTCTATTCCGCAGGTTATACAAACCCATTTATCACCATCTTCTGTTGCAAACAAATGCATGATATACCTTCTTTACGCCGGTAGCGTGTCTGACAGCATCTCTATCAGTGCTGAAATTGTTAATAAGAGCATAGCAATCGCGATCCTTTTGGAGAAAGCACCACCCTCTTATACCGCATATGGGCGAAAAAAACAAAACCAGCGTGTTGCCTATACTGGGTTTACGTTCCCCGTGGCATCATGAGATATAGCTACAAAATACCAAAGCTTCTCTATAGTTACCTGGCAACGGAAATGCTGGGGCCGTTCTTTGCCAGCTTTCTGGTGATGAATGGCGTTTTTTTTCTGGCCAAGCTGATTCCGTTCCTCAACTTCGTTCTCGAGCTTAACATCGGCTTCGCTGATTTTATTCGCCTCTTCTCCTATCTGTTTCCCAATATCTTTTTATATTCAATTCCCATGGCTGCCTTGCTCGGGGTAACCATCGGATTTGCCAGACTGTCGAGCGATTCCGAGATCCTCGCCCTCAAAGCCAACGGCATCAGCATGTACCAGATTTTGCCGCCGGTGATTATTGTTGCCACACTCTTTGCTCTTCTGACCAGTTTTGTGTCGATAAAACTGATCCCTTTAAGCGCCGTTTCCATGCGCCAGCTTTCCTATCAGTTGTTAAAGGAGAAAATCCACAACGGCATCAAAGAACATGAATTTACCGAAGCCCTCGGGGATGTAGTCGTCTACGTTCAGGCCATAGATAAAAGCACCGGTGAGTGGACCAACGTCTGGGTCTCGGATCGGCGTCAGGCAGAAAATCCCGTGGTCACCATGGCATCCTCGGGTAAAATGAACAGCAGCGTTGACGAGATGATGGTGTCAATAGAACTTAAAAACGGCAGTTTACATAAACCGGGAACAGATAACGCCCAGATTGTCCAGTTCGATCAATACCGCATAAACATCCCCCTGCATCTTCCCGATACGACTACCACACGTCCTAAAAATACCGCCCTGACCATGCGCCAGCTGCTGGTCGAAGCCCAGTTTCCGGAGAGCGATGTCGACAAACAAAACCTGCTGGTCGAATTCCATAAGCGGTTGGTCTTGCCGGTTGGCTGCCTCATGATTAGTCTTCTCGGACTGCCTCTGGGACTGCAGGCACGACCCGGCAAAAAAGCTGTCGGCATTCAGGCGGGACTGGCGATTTTTATCCTCTATTATATTCTCTTTACCTTCGCCAAGGAATACGCAGGAAGCACCATTTTCCCGATCTGGCTGGCCATGTGGAGCCCCAACCTGCTGTTCTTTATTCTCGCCATAATCTGGATTATACGGGTATCCAATGAACAGCCGCTTATTCCGGAAGTGCTCAGCCGTTTGTCGGTTAAGATAGTGCGGGTGCTTATTTTCCCGGTACTCACTCTGTGCCGGCCATTCGTGCGGAAAGTGAAGACTCTTTATACCAGGACACCTCCTGAATAACAGCAACATTCACCTGAAAGCAAGGAGAAGCCATGCAACTACCCACAGCTCAAGAGATGAAAGATCTCGATCGCTCGGCCATGGAAAATTTCGGCATTCCCAGTATTGTCCTTATGGAAAACGCTGGTCTTGGCACAGTGCGCATGATCGAGAAGGAGCTGGGTTCGTGCCGGAATACCTTCGCTTTAATCTTTGTCGGCCCGGGCAACAATGGCGGCGACGGCCTGGTGATCGGTCGCCATCTCCACCAGCGGGGATGTCAGCCGCTGTTCTTTTTCCTGGTCAATCCCGATTCTCTGCAAGGCGATGCTGCGGTTAACCTAACGATCATCCGCAACCTCAAACTGCCTTTTCACGTAGTGGACACCCCGGCCAGGGTGCAGACCATCCCCGTGCTGTTAAAGCAATTCGAATCGCGCGGCCTGCCATGTTATGCAGTCATCGACGCTATTTTCGGCATCGGCCTCTGTCGTCCAGTAACCGGCCACTTTGCCGATACCATAGACCTGATCAACTCGGCGAACTTTTGCCGGGCTTGCCCGGTCGTGGCCGTCGATATTCCTTCCGGCATGGATACCGATACCGGCAAGATATTCGGTACCTGTGTGCAGGCCGATTATACCGCAACCTATGGCTACGCTAAACCAGCTCACTTTATTCATGGTAGTTCTTCCTGGGCCGGCAAGCTTGAGATAATTGATATCGGCATCCCCCCCGAAGCCATACAACAAGCCAAAATAACCACGGAACTGGCCACCAGAGAAAACTGTACCCCGCTCATTGCCTCGCTTACGCGCAAAAAATCCGCGCATAAGGGCAGCCACGGCAACCTGCTTATTCTGGCGGGATCGACCGGTAAAACCGGGGCTGCCATCCTCGCGGCAAGGGGGGCGCTCAGAGGCGGCGCCGGTCTGGTTAATCTCCTCGTCCCCCATGATCTTAATATAATTTTTGAGACTGTTCTGACCGAAGCGATGACCCATCCTCTTCCTAACAGTTGCGGGTGCCTGTCAGTTGATGACTGGCCGACCATCAGCGAGCAGCTTCCAACCAAGCAGGCGATTGTCATCGGACCGGGCATCGGCCTTGGGCCCAAGACGGCGGAACTGGTGCTGCGCATCTATCACACGGCGCTATGTCCGGTGATTATCGATGCCGATGCCCTGACAGTCCTGGCTAGCCATCAAGACCGACTGGCAGCTCCGCAAGGCCCGAGAATTTTTACCCCACATCCCGGTGAACTCGCCCGGCTGCTCAATAAATCCACGACGGATATCCAGGAAAATCGTCTTAATGCAGCCCTGTCGGGCGGCAGCCTTTTTCTTAATTCCCGGCACGATACGGTGATGATTCTAAAAGGTGCCGGAACGATAATTGCCGCGAGCAATGGCCTAACGACTATCAACACCACCGGTAATCCGGGAATGGCGACGGGAGGCATGGGCGATGTACTGACGGGAATTATAGGTGCTCTTGTTTGTCAGGGACTTTCTCCCCTGCATGCGGCGGTTGCTGGCGTTTACCTGCACGGCGCCGCGGCAGACTGTCTCTTTGCCCAATCCGGCGCGGGCTTTCTGGCCTCCGAGGTAGCCGATGTGGTCCCTCTAATTATTAAAGAGCATCTTGCAGGCTGATGCCTGCCTCCATTGTGATTGTTCAGTGGAACGCAGCCAGTGCCCGCATAACCCAGATCCGGTAACCGTTCATTACCACTCTATCGGCTGCAGGTTATGCTCCTGCAGATAGGCGTTGCACTTGACGAATACGTTCGAACCAAGAAAGCCTCGATGGGCGGAAAGAGGTGATGGATGGCTGGTTGCCAGAACCAGGTGTTTGTGCTGATCGATAAGGGCTGTTTTCTTCTGGGCAAACGTCCCCCACAGCATAAAAACAACATGTTTTTTTTGTTCTGAAAGTGTGGCAATAATATCGTCGGTCAGCTCGTGCCAGCCAAGCCGAGCATGGGAGTTTGGTCGCCTGGCTATTACCGTCAGACTGGCATTAATCAGTAAAACCCCCTGTCTGGCCCACCTGGTGAGGTTACTGTCGACACTGACCTGCCTGCCGTGATAGACGCTGTCGTTGACTTCCTGAAGAATATTACGCAGAGAGGGTGGAACGGGAATTCCCGCCTGGACGGAAAAACATATACCATGGGCCTCCGGCCCTTTGCCCGGGTGTTCGTTAAAATATGGATCCTGGCCGATAATGACCACCCTGGTCGCAGCAAGGCTGGTCAGCCGCAGGGCGGTAAAAACATTCTCCCGCAGCGGAAAAACCTGGTCCTTTCCTGAATTTTCATAGGCCAGCCTGACGAGTTTTTTGTGCAGACCCTGCCGCATAAGCGGCACATTCTCTTCCCACAGGGCAGGTTGTAGACTCTCTTCCATAGTCACTTTGTGAAAATCTGAGATTTACGCTGGCTCAGTAGAAAGGCCAAGGTCCAGGGCGTCAATCGACCATGGTCTCGTCACTGCTCCTCTCTTTCCTTTTATAATGTATGCTCTTGATCATCTCCACCAGGTGATCCAGAGAGGCAGTCTTGGTCAGATTACATTTTTCAACAACCTGCCGCCCCATATTCCGGTAATAACATTCTTCTTCATCGAGAACAGCCGGCATCCCACCATTATTGAGTAGTATGGCCATACCCTTGTCACCATCGTTTTCAGCACCGGAAAGTATTATGCCGGCAGCCCGTTTTTTAAAGACAGTGCTTGCCGATGCCAGCAGGATATCCACCGGTCCACCTTTGAGAGATGCTTTCGGTACTTTATGTAAGCTCAACTGACCATTAAACGGCTTAAGGTTCATGAAATCCGTGCCGGAGGCCACGTAACAGTTGCCGCTTTCAATAGTAACCCCATCTCTTGCGCGAATGACCTTTATCGCCGATATAGCATCAAGATACTCGGCAAAACTGTTGACATGGTCGACATTCTGATGAATAACGGCGATAATCGCGCCGCGCATATTGTCGTCAAGTTGTGGTATGATCTGCAGCAAATTAAAAAAACTTCCTTCTCCCCCACCAAGAACTGTAAGACAGTTGTTCAGCTGATCGGGCAAGGGGTTTGCCGGACTCAACTCAATGGTGTCGCCGCATTCTGAACAGATTATATCTTTCGTTGACTGGGATTTTATAACTGAGATGACTTCGCGGTTGCCGCATTCTTCACAAAAAACCACTCTTTGCTCGCTCTGCGTCTCGCCCGCCGATCCCGGAGGAGTAAAGGCCGGTTCTTTGGCCTTAAGTCGAACGGCCGCTGCTCTTTTCACCTTATCGATAAGGAGTTTTTTATAAATCAGCAGGCTACTCTTTTGAAAGATAAAATCCTTACAGATGAAATCGACGGCGCCATTTTTCAGGGTATCGAAACATCGGGCGGTCCCGCTTTCGGTAAGGCTGGAAAACATGATAGTCGGAATCGGCCTATGAATCATCAGATGCTGGAGAGCGGTCATGCCATCCATCAGGGGCATTTCCATATCCAGCAGGATTACATCCGGGTCTTTCTTCAGGACCATATCGAGAGCCTCAATACCATTTTGGGCCTCGCCGATTACCATCAGGTCATCACAATCATTGAAAATATCTTCCAGGAATTTTCGAAAGACTAAAGAGTCATCAACAATGAGAACAGATATTTTAGAAGAAGGCTTCCTCTCTATTTCCGACTGCATATTATTTTTTCCATTGAGGAGTCTTATAAGGTCAGGGTTGATAAAGTTTATTTTTTTCAATGTACAACATAACCGATGGCGGCAAAAATTGCTCTACCGGCAGGCCTTTGCCGAGCATTGTTCTGATACTCGAAGAACTCTGGGCATCGGGTATTTTTTGTAATATATATATGTCCTTTTTTCCATCAGTTGCACACCAGAGCCGTTGATGTTCCAGATACCCAAGTTTTTTTAATAAATCGGCCAGCGGCTCGCCGGTGTATCCTTTTCTTTTCGAGAGAATGATAGACACCGAACGTAAAACATCCTGATGTAATTTCCAGCTGAGAATATCGAGAAAGGCGTCGGCGCCGATCATAAAGTACAGGCAGTCATCTTTACCGTACTGCTCCTGCAGCACCTTAAGCGTATCGATGGTGTAAGAAGGCCTGGGCAACAGGCCTTCAATCGCATTGCAGGCAAACTCCTGCCTGCCCTTCGTTGCCAGCTCAAGCATCGCCAGCCGATCGGCAAACGAACTTACTGCAGTATTGTCCTTGTGCGGCGGTTCGGCAGCAGGAATAAAGATTACCTGATTTAGCCCGCATTCGGCTATGGCCGATTCGGCCAGCTGCAGATGACCATAATGCACCGGATCAAAGGTCCCGCCAAGCAAACCTATTTTTCGTGGACTCACTCTCGTATCTGTCCCTGGCCGAATACCACGAATTTTCGAGTCGTCAGCTCTTCAAGACCCATCGGTCCATAGGCATGCAGCTTGGTAGTACTGATACCTATTTCCGCCCCGAGGCCGAGCTGGCCGCCGTCATTAAAACGGGTGGAGGCATTAACCATCACCGCCGACGCATCGATTTCGGCAATAAACCTCTGGGCGGTGCTGTAATTCTCGGTAACGATCGATTCGGTGTGGTGGGAGCCATAGGTTTCTATATACCGCTTGGCCTCGGCAAAGTTCTGCACCACTTTTACACAGAGGATCAAATCAAGAAATTCGCTGCCCCAGTCTGTCTCATGAGCGGGTTTTATGCTGGGAGCAATCGCCACACTTTGCCGGCAGCCCCGCAGCTCCACGCCGCATGCCCTAAGAGCCTGCACCGCCTGAGGAAGAAAAGATACAGCGATGTCGCTATGCACCAGCAGGCCTTCCAGGGCATTGCAGACACCCGGTCGATGCGCTTTGGAATTGACCACCAGCGGAACAGCCTTGGCGAGGTCGGCATCTTTGTCGACGTACAGATGACAGACGCCTTTATAATGTTTGAGCACGGGGATCCGTGAATTTTCGGCAACAAAACGAATGAGGCTTTCACCGCCACGGGGAATGACGAGATCGATATCCGCCTCGAGCGTCAGCAGATGAGTAATGGCCTGCCGGTCGGTGACCGGGATCACCTGCACCGCATTTGGGTCCAGGCGGTATTCGCTCAGTGCCTGCTGGAGAATGGCCGCAAGTGCAAGGTTTGAGTGAATGGCTTCTGAACCGCCCCGCAAAATAACCGCATTGCCGGTCTTGATACACAGGGCGGCGGCATCGACAGTGACATTGGGACGGGATTCATAGATCATCGCAATCACGCCCAGGGGTACCCGCATTCTCCCGACCTGCAGACCGTTGGGTCGTTTAACGAAATCTTCAATTTTTCCGATCGGATCCGCTAAGCCGCAGAGTTCTTCCAGGCCTGCGATCATGGCATCGATAACCGCATCGGAGAGACACAGTCGATCGAGCATCGCAACGGACAATCCTTTTGCCCTGCCGGCGGCAAGATCTTTGGCATTGGTATCCTGCAGCTGCTTCCTGTTCACGGTCAGCAGCTCGGCAACGCGCGTCAAAACGTCGTTTTTGCTCTTGGTTGAAAGTGCCATAAGAGCCGTCGAGGCAGTCTTTGATTTTTTCGCCAATACCTCAATTGTTTGTGCCAGGTCCATACGATGATCCTTTAGTATTTTTTCCTGATGGACAACTTAAAGAATAACCAGGTTATCTCGGTGCATTACCTCATCACTTTCTTTACTGCCTAATATCTGCACAATCTGCGAGGTGCGCACGCCTTTTATCCTGCCCAGATCAAGGGAGCTGAAATTGGTTAAACCGACAGCCACCGGTCGGCGCTGCGGGTCCATGCACCGGACCGGATCGCCGACGCCGAATTGGCCGTCAACTTCGACAATGCCGGAGGGCAGAAGGCTTTTGCCATTTTGACAGATAGCTTTACAGGCCCCCTGGTCGAGCACCAGAGAACCTTTGGGTTTCAAAACATAGGCGATCCACCGTTTGCGGCTCTGCATTTTCTCCTGGTGGGGCAGAAAAAAGGTACCGATGATTTCTCCGGAGAAAAGATGTTTGAGGATATCACCTCGACGACCAGGCCCGATAAAGGAACTGCCGCCACAGGCGGACACCATCTTGGCGGCCTGAATTTTACTGCACATCCCGCCGGTACCCAGCACACTTTTACTGTTGCCGGCCATAGCCATGATCTCATCGGTGACCTCGGCCACGGTATAGATGGCTTTAGCGTCTTTATCGGTCAGCGGGTTGCGGTCATACAAGGCATCGACATCGGTGAGGCAGATAAACATATCCGCTTCGATCAGATTGGCAACCAGAGCGCCCAGGTTGTCATTATCACTGAATTTCAATTCCTCGGTCGATACCGTATCATTTTCATTAATAACCGGAATCGCCCCATATTTAAACAGGGTGAGGATGGTGTTGCGCACGTTGAGATATCTTTTGCGATGGGCGAGGTCGGAGTGGGTCAGCAGTATCTGGGCGATATTTTTACCATATACGGCAAAAGATTCGTCATAGTCATGCATAAGCCGGGACTGACCGATCGCAGCCAGGGCCTGTTTTTGTTTTATCGTCAACTCTTGCTCATCGCTCAGATGGATTTTTCGCCGGCCGGCGGCGACCGCCCCGGAAGTAACTAAAATCACCTCCCTGCCGGTATTGTGCAAAAACGAAATCTCTTTGGCGAGATTGTCGACAACCTGCTTATTGATCCCGTCTGCTCCAGTCAAGATCGCACTACCGACCTTGATGACCACCCTTTTTGCCTTATCAAAAAGGGTCTGTCGATAATACAGTCCGTCTTCAATGTCAATCGTCGAATTCATGAGTTTTATAAACCCGCTTTGTGTTCACCATGTTCGAGGGTTTCGACCACCAGTTCTTTTAAAGCGTCGATTCCTTCTCCCGTCTCGCCTGAGACACTGATAACCTTTTGGCCCATCTGCCGCATCAAAAGCTCGATCTTCTCAAGTTCCGCGGTATCAAGAAGGTCCCGTTTATTTAAGACCAGAATCTGTATTCGCTCGGCGAGTTCTTCTTTGTAGAGATGAAGTTCCCTGGCAATTGTCGCAAAATTTTCGGCAATATTTTCATCGGCGGCATCGATAACGTGTAACAACATGCTGGTTCGTTCGATATGACGGAGAAATTTATGACCGAGCCCGACGCCAGTATGCGCTCCTTGAATCAATCCGGGAATATCGGCAATAATACAGGGTTGATAATATTTGTACTGCAACACGCCAAGCTGTGGCTCCAGAGTGGTAAAAGGATAGGAGGCAATCTTCGGATTGGCCGCCGAAAGCCTGGATAAAAGAGTCGACTTACCTGCGTTGGGCAAGCCGACGAGGCCAACGTCAGCGATGAGTTTCAGCTCAATTTTCAACCAGAATTCTTCACCGGTCTCTCCATTAGTCGCAATCCTTGGCGTACGATTGGTGCCGCTGGCAAAATGAGGGTTACCCAAGCCTCCGGCACCGCCCCTGGCGATAACCACGGAATCCCCGGCCAAGGCAAGATCGACCAGCACTTCATCGCTGTCGTTATTTTTTATCACCGAGCCCACCGGTACTTCAATGAAACAATCCTTGCCCGATCGACCATGCATATCTTTACCCTTGCCATGCCCCCCCCTTTCCGCTTTAAAATGCGAGCGATAACGAAAATCAATCAGGGAATTCAGCGAATTGGTCGCTCGGATGATGACACTGCCGCCCCGGCCACCATCACCGCCGTTTGGTCCCCCGCGAGGAACAAACTTTTCCCGGTGAAAACTAACACAGCCATTGCCGCCGTCGCCGGCTTTGACAAAAAATTTTGCCTCATCAATAAATGCCATATATCTCCATGCAAGGCCTGCCAAACCTGAAAGCTGCCCAAAAAAAAACTCGACCTTCAATAGAATTGAGGTCGAGTTTAAAAATGCCGACTAAGGTGCACATTTCACCTTATCCGGAAAACGATATCTGATAAAATCAAGCTACAGGATAAATGCTGACTCGTTTTTTATTTTTACCAAACTCCTCGTATGTCACCACTCCCTCAATCTTGGCAAACAGCGTATAATCGCGGCCGCAACCAACATTGGTTCCCGGATGAATGACCGTACCAAGCTGACGAACCAGAATATTACCAGCCTTGACGACCTGGCCACCAAATCGTTTAACTCCGCGTCGCTGGCCGGCACTGTCCCGACCGTTTCTTGAACTCCCACCTGCTTTCTTATGAGCCATCTTCTACCCCTTTTGTGCACCACACATCATATTTTTATACTGGTGTATCCGTAATGTATCACGGCAACGACCATTAAGCGGAAATTTCTTCGATCTTCAGCGCTGTATACGATTGTCTATGGCCATTTTTTAAACGATATCCTTTACGGCGCTTTTTCTTGAAGACAATGACTTTTTTCGCTCTACCCTGTTCGGCGATTTTTGCGGTTACCCTGGCGTTTTCAAGAACCGGTTGACCGACTTTAATACCGTCATCACCAACAACCATCAGCACATCAACCAAGTCAATATTGTCGCCGACGTTGCCGTCAAGTTTTTCCACCCGAACCTGATCCCCGCACGCAACCTGATATTGTTTTCCGCCTGTACGAACTATAGCATACATATATGAACCTCTTTCTAAGAATCTTCTCGAGTGCATCTACTCTGTTATTAACATATCTAAGTAATTTTATCAGAACAGAGAAATAAACTGTATTGTGCTCCTGATGTCAACAAAATTTAGAGTTTACCTTCTTTTTCTGATGCACGGAACTTTTTTGATCAACCGTGTTGTAACGGCCACGCGGACCTCAAGTGCAGGTCACTCGAGCTTTCCCATCGACGAAAATTCGCTGCCGATTTTCGAGAATTACTAGAAGCCGGCCAAAGGGAGAGGGGCAGCAACTTTTACCCGGAGTATTCCAGACGCGCTTTTTCTTTTGCCGTACGGATGGAACACGCTCTGGCGAAAGCTGCTTTTTTACCATGCTTGGAAATGGAGACCGAGGTTTTTCCCTGTTTCCCCTGATGGGTGACCCAACTGACTTCATATCGATTAAGTTTGTCGTTGAGCCGAACACCGACTACGCCGGTTCCCGAGTTGCTCACCGTAACCATATGCTTATTGGTCCGGACCTTGCCCAATTTCTTCTCGGTCTTATCCCGCCATGAAATCGCCGACAGCAGACTGGAGTAGCGTCCACCGCATTTTCGGTCGGAAAAAAACTTCGAATGGGTTCTGCCGAGAAATCTGACCCGCACATACCAGCCGTGGGTCCGTTTAGACTCCTGATCAATCCTGGCAATATCTTTATGCTTCTCAAGAAGCAGTTGTTGTTTTTTGTCATCTTCCATGAATATACCTCTATTCTTAAGGATACATTTTATTTAATGAGGATCGCTTTTCCTCCCTGCAAGTGCACTGCAATAATCGCCATGTACATTTTGCAAAAAGATGGTATTCTACCAGGCAAATGCACAAAACCTGACAAAACCTTCCAGCAGAGCTTCATAGTTCTTCATTGTCTAAATGTCAACTTTTTTTTACAATTTTTTTTAAAATTAGTTGTCAAATTATTGACTTACTCATTTTTTTAGAATTTTTATCGTTTCTTCATACTGACCTAAATCGAATGACTTTATCATCAGATAGCCATTGCAATCTTCAATTATCCGATCTCATCACCACCATCAAAACTCTCAGAGGAAATAACGGTTGCCCCTGGGACCGGCGTCAGAGTTCACACTCTTTAGTCAAGTACCTTCAATCGGAGTCCCAAGAACTCGTCGATGCAATCAAAAATGAAGATCATGTTAATATTTGTGAGGAGCTTGGTGATCTTCTCTATCTTATAGTTATGTTTTGCGAAATAGGCAATGACCAGGGCCATTTCCACCTCGGTGAAGTTCTTTGTACCATCAACGAAAAACTGATTCGCCGCCATCCTCATGTTTTTGCCGGCCAAGCTTATGAGAATGAAGAACAACTCGCTGCACAATGGGAAGCGATCAAAGCCGAGGAAAAGAAAAAAAATTCTGTTTGACACTTCCCCTACGCCTATGTAATATAGTCAGTTTTTTACTGAGAGGCAAATCGCACAATACATTTTCCAGGTGCACTTCCAGTAATTCCATAATAACAGGGTGTTATTATGACCTTCTTGCTCCCTGCCGAGTATAAGTCAAGGTGTGGGGGCCGAAAATTGCGGGCTTGATCAGACCGCAAAAACCATACGTCCACGAGGAGGAACGCATGCGCAGGTACGAAACGATCTTCATTCTTCGCCCGAATGCCGGAGAAGAAGATATCAACCGAGTTGTTGAAAGCACCAGTAAAATCATTCTCGACCAACAGGGCACAATCATCGAGCTGGCCAAATGGGGCATGAAAAAACTGGCCTATCTTATTAAAAAAGAGAGCCTTGGCTACTATGTCTATTGTGACTACGCCGGCACTCCGGCAGCTGTTTCAGAAATCGAACGAAAATTCAGAATTGACGATCTGGTCTTGAAATATCTGACCATCAAGACTGCCGGCGCCATCACTGAAGAGGGCATTGAAGAAGCGAAAATCGCCATATCCACCAAAGCGACCGCGCAGCTCGAGAGTGAGAATGAATCAGATGCCGACGATTCTGAAGATACTGAAACCAATAACGACGAAGACGCTGAGTAATTATTTCCCGGCATACTCATAAGATCTGTCATTTTTGAGGAAAATATCATGGCCCAAAGACCACAAAAAAAGCTTTTCACCCGCAGAAAATCCTGTCGTTTCTGTGGTGAAAAAGAATTAGTTGTTGATTACAAAGATGTCAAGACACTGCGAAATTTTGTGTCCGAGCGAGGTAAAATAATCCCCCGCCGCATAGTTGGCACCTGTGCCACCCATCAGCGGCAACTGTGTGAAGCTATCAAGCAGGCACGGCAGATTGCTTTTCTGCCCTATGCTGGATCTTCACAGGGATAAACAGCAGAGGTCGCCAGGGAACTTAAAGTGATCAGCCAGGGGAATCAACAGCCGAAGATTGGTGGCATTATCCGGACAATACTGTTTGCGTCCCTGGTGATTATTCTCCCAGGGCTGCAATGGTCGCTGTTTGGCTGGTTGTATCTGTTTTTGCCTTTGCTGGCCTTTTATACGCTTTCCCACTACGGCTGGTTTACCGGTAAACGTCTGCTGGGTATTACCGTCGTTGTTGCCCTTGTCGCCTATCTGCTGCTGAAAAACTTTGAATTTTTCGTTTTTTCGGTTGTTTTACTATTTGCCGGTTCCGTCCTTTTTTTTTCGGCGGAGCGCCACGACACGCCTGCCGTAAGCGGCCTGAAGGGTTCCCTGGCGCTGGCCGGCAGCTGGGTTGTAATCTTCGCCGCGCTGTCTATCGGGGCAGAGGTATCGGCCTATGGCCAATTTTTAAACTCACTGGATGAAGGGGTTACCGAGGCGCTCAACTATTATCGGCAAAACAACGATATTTCGGCAGAGACCCTGGTAATGCTGGAAACGACGCTGCACTGGATGAAGGTGTATATCCCCTTGGTAATGCCATCCATTCTAGGCAGTTTTATATTAGCCCTGACCTGGTTTACCATGGTACTCGGCAATATTCTGGTACCGAAAACCGGGGGCAATGCGCCGTGGGAAAATTATCAACTCTGGCAACTGCCGGAAAAAATCATCTGGCCGTCAATCGGTGCCGGGTTATGCGCCCTTCTGCCGATCCAATTGGTGCGAACCATCGGCATCAATGTTCTTGTTTTGTTGAGCATGATCTACTGCTTTCAGGGCCTGTCCATTGCAGTTTTTTTTATGAATAAGTGGAAAGTACCTCTGCTGCTCAGATCCTTTTTTTATGTTATGGTCATTTTTCAATCGTTTGGGACCATACTTCTGCTGATCTTCGGCATTGGTGATATCTGGTTTGATTTTCGCAAATTAAAGAAAATTGATAACGGTTCAGAAAGCAGTTAAACAGTTGAAAACATAAACTATCGATGGCGGGACCATCAAATTAACTGAAATAACTATTCCATGCAGGGTGATCTTCTGCTCAGCTCGCATGCGATGCGGTTTATTTTATAGGAGTGTAATGATATGGAACTTATTTTAAAACAAGCAATCAGCTCTTTAGGCCTGGAAGGCGATGTAGTCACCGTCAAACCCGGCTACGGTCGCAACTATCTTCTGCCCCAGGGCAAAGCGGTAGCGGCTACCCCGGCGAATCTCTCCCTTCTTGAAAAAGATAAAGCGGCGATTGAGGCCCGACGCGCCAAAAACCAGAAACAGGCTGAAGATAGAGCGAAAAAGATATCCGGGCTTACCATAGTCATCGAGCAGCTTGCCGGCACCGATCAACGTCTTTTCGGTTCAGTCACTACTGCCGATATCTGCGCCAAACTTGACGAGATGGATATCGATCTCGATAAACGTCAGATCCTGCTGAACGAACCAGTCAAGACCCTTGGCGAAACAAAGATCCAGGTGAAGGTTGGGTTTAATGTGACCGCAGAGTTTACGCTCAGTGTCGTGCCTCTCCAGGCCAGTTAAAGCTGCTGTTATTTTCTGGGGCGCCCGGCAACACACAGGGTGGTAACAACGAGACCAAAACACACCTGGAGGCTTAGTCCTTTATGGTGTGTTTTTGTTTAATGCGGTGTAAATGTTCACCAGCACCGAATCTTTTTTAACTTCGGCTTGTAAGCGTGTCACTCATACCGTTTAAGGGCCTCGTCCGCGCATCTCCGGCACAGGTCAACGTTTACTATCCTGGAGTTATACGGTCTTGATTTATTTTCCGATGAGCGGATACAATACGCCCCATGGTTCCGATTCTCTTTCCAGTCAAGCACTACTTTTTCTCGGCCAATAATGAATAACTTCGACAATACCCCCGCCCCTGCCCAATCGACAATTGCGGCGGGAATACCACCCCAGAATGTTGAAGCGGAACAAGCCGTTCTTGGCTCCATCCTCCTGAAGGCCGATCTGCTCGGCGCTGTTCTTGACATCCTTAAACCGGAGGATTTCTATAGAAACGGTCATCGTCTTATTTATGATGCGATGATTGATCTTTTTGAACAAAACGAGCCGCAGGATCTGCTTACCGTTTCAAATCTGCTCAAAAATATAAATAAACTCGAGCAGGCGGGCGGGCCGACCTATCTGGCATCGCTCACCTCGATTGTCCCGGTGACGGCCAATGTCACCAGCTATGCCAAAATAATCCGCGACAAGTCGGTTCTGCGCCGACTCATTTCGGTCAACACCAACATAGCCGCGAGATGCTATGAAGAACAAAATGATATCGATCTTCTGGTAGATGAGGCCGAACAGGCAATTTTCGATATTGCCGGAGCCAAGGGCAGCCAATATTTTACCCATATTAAATCCATCGTTCCCAATGCCTTTAAAAAGGTCGAACAGCTCTTTAAAAGAAAAGAATTTATAACCGGAGTTCCGACCGGATATAGCCAGATTGATAAAATGACCGCCGGGCTCCAACCTTCGGATCTCATTATCATTGCTGCCAGACCGTCGATGGGCAAAACCTCCTTTGCCATGAACATTGCCCAGCACGCCGCCCTTATCGAAAAGACCGGCGTGGCCGTATTCAGTCTGGAGATGTCCAAAGAACAGTTGGTCATGCGCCTGCTCAGTTCGGTAGGCCATATAGATTCCCAGCGCATCAGAACCGGCAATATGCACAGTGATGACTGGCCAAAACTGACCAGGGCGGTGGGCATGCTGTCGGAGGCGCCTATTTTTATCGACGATACTCCGGCTATTTCCGTTCTGGAAATGCGGGCAAAGATAAGAAGACTGGCATCACAGCATGAGATCGGTCTGATCGTGGTCGATTATCTCCAGCTGATGCGCGGGCGCAACACCGAAAATCGCACCCAGGAGATCAGCGATATCTCCCGCTCGCTCAAGGCTCTGGCCAAAGAACATGCCATCCCGGTAATGGCTCTGTCGCAGTTGAACAGGGGTCTGGAAGGACGATCCGACAAACGGCCGATGATGTCTGATCTACGCGAATCCGGGGCTATCGAGCAGGATGCTGATGTTATCTGTTTTATCTACCGCGATGAGGTCTACAATAAATCAGAAGACAACCCGGAGAAAGGCGTCGCCGAGATCATTATCGGCAAACAGAGAAATGGACCAACCGGAGTTGCTCGATTGACATTTGTCAAAGAATTTACCATGTTTGAAAACATGAGCAACAGTGAAGAGCAGGAAGGGTTCATCTAATCAATGGTAAGAGAAATAACCATTTTAACAACAGTTTTTTGAGGGCTAGACAATGACCGAAGAGAGCGCCATTGCAAATAAGTACGATTTTAGAACTATTGAGGCTAAATGGCAGGCACGATGGCAGGAAGGTTCGGTGTATAAAGTAACCGAGGACGATTCAAAAGAAAAATATTACCTGCTGGAAATGTTTCCTTATCCGTCCGGGCGGATTCACATGGGTCATGTACGGAACTATTCAATCGGCGACGTGGTGGCACGCTATAAAAGGATGCGTGGCTACAATGTCCTGCATCCCATGGGCTGGGATGCTTTTGGTCTGCCGGCGGAAAACGCCGCGCAAAAAAATAACAGTCATCCCGCCACCTGGACCTACGACAATATTGATTATATGCGCCGGCAGCTGCATCAACTCGGCCTCTCCTATGACTGGAGCCGCGAGATAGCCACCTGCAACCCCAAATATTATGAGTGGGAGCAACTCCTCTTTATCGAGATGTTCAACAAGGGGATCGTCTACGAAAAGATCACTACCGTCAACTGGTGTGAATCCTGCCAGACGGTTCTAGCCAATGAACAGGTCATTGAAGGGACCTGCTGGCGCTGCGATGATCCGGTCTATCCCCGAAAAATGAACGGCTGGTTTTTCAAGATCACCGATTATGCCGAAGAGCTGCTCCGCGATCTTGACCAGCTCACCGGCTGGCCGGAAAAAGTACTGACGATGCAGCGCAACTGGATTGGCAAGTCCACCGGACTGACCTGTGATTTTGCCGTCGATGGTCTGGATTGTAAGATTTCCATTTTCACCACCCGACCGGATACCATTTTCGGGGTAACCTTCATGTCGATTGCCGCCGAACATCCGCTGCTCGATACCCTGATTGGCGGCACCCAGCGAGAGAACGAGGTTCGTCGGTTCGCCGCCAACATTGTCACCCAGAAGCAACGCCAATCCGTTGAAGTCGTGCCGGAAAAAGAAGGCATTTTTACCGGCCGTTACTGCATTAATCCATTCAACGGCGACAAACTGCCCATTTATGTGGCCAATTTTGTGCTGATGGAATACGGCACAGGCGCGGTTATGGCGGTACCAGCTCATGACGAAAGGGATTTTGAATTTGCCCGAAAATATGATTTGCCCATCAAACCGGTGGTTATTCCCAAGGATTTACAGCTTGTTGCGACAACCATGCAGGAGGCGTCGACAATTCCCGGTATACTGGAGAATTCAGGTCCTTTCACCGGCATGGATTCGCTCAAGGCACAGGCGGAAATAATAAAATACGCCGGACAAAACCATTTCGGCGCAGCTCACGTCACCTATCGCCTACGCGACTGGGGTATCTCCAGGCAACGCTACTGGGGAGCACCGATCCCGATGATCCACTGCGATACATGCGGGGTGCAGCCCGTACCGCTTGACCAGCTGCCGGTGGTCCTCCCGGAAGATCCGGAGGTCGGCAGCGCCTGTCTGCCGCTGCATCAACGGCCGTCTTTTATCGCTACCACCTGTCCGAAATGTGGCCAGACAGCGGCAAGAGAGACTGATACCATGGATACCTTCATGGAATCCTCCTGGTATTTTGCCAGATATGTCTGCCCACGGTTTACCGAAGGTCCTCTCGACAAGGACAAGGCTGACTATTGGCTGCCGGTCGATCAATATATCGGTGGTGTGGAACATGCTATCCTCCACCTGCTGTATTCCCGTTTTTTTACCAAGGTACTGCGTGATCTCGGCTATATTGCAATTGACGAGCCGTTCACCAATCTGCTGACCCAGGGCATGGTCATTAAAGACGGCACTAAAATGTCCAAATCAAAAGGCAATGTTGTCGATCCGAACGATCTTATCCAGGAGTACGGTGCGGACACGGTCAGGTTGTTCAGCCTGTTTGCCGCGCCGCCGGAAAGAGACCTGGAATGGAGCGCCCAGGGAGTCGAAGGCTCTTCCCGCTTCTTAAACCGCGTGTACCGACTGATTTTGGCCTGCGGTGAGATCCTCGACCAGGCACCGGAAATTCCTGAAAACCTGAGTGGTCAGAGCAGAATTCTGCATCGAAAAACCCATCAAACTATTAAACGGGTCACCGAAAATATCGAACAGAATTTCCATTTTAATACGGCAATCAGCGCCATGATGGAACTGTTTAATGTCCTGTCGGCATCTGTTGCCGAGAATGCCCGAGAAACAGTTGAGCCTGGCGTGATCCGTCAGGCGATTTCCATGCTGCTGCTGCTGCTCTCACCAATGGTGCCCCATTTTGCTGCGGAAATGTGGCAGAAAATCGGCAATGACGATCTCATAGAACAACAGCCTTGGCCGCAGTTCGATGCCGAGGCCGCCCAGGAAGATCTGCTGACAATCGTCATCCAGGTGAATGGCAAGGTCCGTTCACGCCTCGAGGTACCGATCGATGTGGCCGATGAATTGCTTATCGCCCAGGCTTTAGCTGATGAGAACACGAAGAAGTTCATCGATGGAAAAACGATCAGAAAAACCATTGTCGTAAAAAACAAGCTGGTCAATATTGTTGTCTAGATAAAACAGGGGGAAGCGCTGTGCAAAAACCATGGTTACTTTTGGTTCTGCTGACTGCAGCAGGGGTGCTCTCTGCCTGCGGCTATCATAACCCTAATGTCTATAAAGGCCCGGCGAAATCCATATATATGACCGAATGGAAAAACAGGACCAGTGCACTGGGGCTCGATTCGCAAATCTACCGGTCTTTAACCAGCTGGTTTCAAAACACCGAAGCCATCTCTACGGTGCGCCAAAAAGAGGGCGCCGATCTGATTCTTGCCGGCGAAATCATCTCTTTGGACCTACCGAGCTTAGCGTATGGTGAAAACAGTGTCACCACCCAGGTAAAAGTGGTCCTCAGGGTTCGTTATATCTTAAAAGACCTCGCCACAAATAAAATAGTGCTCGAAGCCCCCAATGAGTTCTGGACGGAACAATATCTGGTTTCAAAAAATAACTCCGCCAATCTCGATAATGAAAAAAAAGCGCTCGACATCATAATCGAAGATCTGTCTCGGCGGATATACCAGCGCACCGTCAGCGAGATACCCAGATTGCCGCAATAACCCGGCAGGGCGGTAAATGGCCGGCTCTGCCCTTTCTTTGTCCCTTGTGCCTAGCTCATGCTCCGTATAGCTCACCTCGCCTTTGATTCTCCTCTTATTCTGGCCCCACTCGCCGGCTACACCGATCTGCCATTTCGGCTTTTATGCCGAAGCTTTGGTGCCGGATATTGCGTCTCGGAAATGATAAGCTGCCATGGCCTGGTCTACCGGCAGGCCAACACCCTGAAGATGCTCGCTTCAATTGCCGAGGAAAAACCGGTGGCCTTCCAGCTGTTTGGCGCAGACCCGGCCGTGATGGCCGAGGCGGCGGAAATTCTCGCATCCTGCGGCCCGGATATGCTCGATATCAACATGGGTTGCCCGGTAAGAAAGATCACCAGGAAAGGGGCCGGAGCAGCATTGATGGCCGATTGGCACCTGGCAAAAAAAATTCTGCAGCAAATCGTTGCCCGTGTTCGCCTGCCGGTGACGGTAAAAATACGATCGGGCAAAGACGCTCATTTCATCAACGCGCCGAGCTTTGCCAAAATGCTGGAGGATACCGGAGCGGCGGCAATCACCGTCCATGCCAGAACCTGGTCACAGGCCTTTTCCGGCAGCATAGATGCAGATATTATCAGACAGGTAAAACAGACGGTCTCGATTCCGGTAATCGGCAATGGCGACGTTTTATCTTGTGCAGAGGCCAACAAGATGATGGCGGCAACCGGTTGCGACGGGGTCATGATCGGCCGAGGCGCACTCGGCAACCCCTGGGTTTTTCAAGAATCCGGTCGACCGGATGAATTAGGCCGGATTATGGCTGTCGCAGCCATGCATCTCGCCCTGATCGAAAAATTTCTGCCGGCAGAAAGAATCCTCGGCTATGTTAAAAACCATCTCTGCCGTTATTTCAAAGGTTTGCCCGGCAGTTCGGCGTTTCGGCAAAAAATCTTATCGGCACCGGATCTGGCAGCGTTAAAACGCCAACTTGATCCGGAAAAGCACTAATACGCGCTCCTTTTTCCTGATGGACTCGTAAAAACTCGATACATGAGCGAAGAGTTTTTACGAGCCCATTATTTCTGCAGTACAGCTATTTTCTTCAAGAGATCCCTGCTCTCCTCGGTCTTTTTTGCCGAGAGGGTTTTGCTGCGCAGGCCATTTTTTATATTTTGCTCCGCCTCCTTTAACTTTCCCTCATAGAGATAGTATTTGCCGAGATAAAAGCTGGCATCGCCTGACTGCCCATTATCTGCGGCTATTTGTCCCAATTCGAAATAGACTTTGGCGTATTCCGGCATCTCATAACTGACTTGCTGAAAATAATTTTCGGCCTCGGCAGAACGATTGGTGCGATACAGTACTTTCGCCAGGGTAAAGGTGGCGTACATATCAGAGCTATCAGCGGCCAGGGCTTCTTTAAGCATTTTTTCGGCCGCCGCCATTTGTCCGGCGGCAAAAAGAGCAACACCCTGATCGGTCTTGAGGATATTGCGATCAGGAAAAAAGGCCTGCACTTTGGCCAGCAGCGCCAGGGCTCTGTCGTGGTCATTTTCGTTTTCAGCGATCTGCGCCAAACCGTAGTCGGCCATCGCCTTCTTAAATTCACTCGCCCGGCTATCGGCAATGATACCGGCCAGATACATTTTGAAATCCCGGGAATTCTTTACTTTAGCCAGAATACGATATTTAAAACGAATAAAGCTGAAATCGTCACTTTGCGGCGGAGGCACCTGAGCAGCTTTCCGATCGTTGTCAACCAGCGATTCTATCGTGTTCAGACGTTCCTCGGGGTTGGGATGGGTAAGCAGATACTGCGGCGGCTTTTCACTCCGGTACCGGGCGATCCGCCGCATCGATTCGAGCATTTTCAGCTGCCCTTCGGGGTTTCGATCGAGAGTTTTCATCCAGCCGTAGGCCATCAGATCCGCCTCTTCTTCATCCTGTCGACTAAAATGCAGATTTATGCTCTGTCCGGTGGCCAGCGCCCCGGTCAAGAGCACCGGGGCGGCCGCACCACCAAAGGCCAGTGCGGCCAAGGCCAGAGCTAAGGAGCCGATCGTGGTATATTTGCCTTTCTCCACCCGCGAAGCAAGATGCCGTTTAACTATATGGCCTACTTCATGGGCCAGAACAGAGACCAGCTCGTCTTCAGAATTCATCGTCTCAATCAATCCGGAATAAAAAAATATCAATCCGGAAGGTGCCGCAAATGCGTTGAATTCCTTATTGTTTATAACAAAAAAGTGGTAATCGAAATACTGGATACCGGCAACCCGCAAGACACTCTGGCCAAGCCGGGTTATATATTGAGAAATATCGGGATCATCGATCAGCTCGAATGCCGATCGTACCGAATAGAGGAGTTTCTCCCCTATTTCTCGCTCATCACCGATAGTCAGTGAGAGCGCCGGGGCCACCACACTAAACTGCAGGAAAACCCCGATCAACAAGCTGACAAACCATTTCATGATACTTTTTCTGCTGACTCCTTCAGCCATTGAACTGTCCGACCCAGCCCCTCTGCAGTAGAAACAAGCGGTTCATACCCCAGATCCCGCCGGGCATTTTCAATGGAAAAATAATGCGATTTGGCGAGCTGCTCAGCCAGAAACCGGGTCATTCTCGGTTCTTTCTGGTATCGGGCCAGGCTGTGCATTGCCTCCAGTACTCCTCCCACTCGGTAGGCGACGGGAAAGGAGATTGACTTCTCAACCGGCTCCACATCCATCGCCGTAAACAGCTCATTTATCCAGTCCCATAAATTTACCGGCTCTCCCTGACTGATGAAATAGGTTTTCCCTGCCGCAGTCCTTGGCCCACAGAGATTTTTAGCCGCCAGGATATGAGCCTCTACAACGTTATCAATATAAGAAATATCCACCAGATTGGAACCGTCCCCTACTCTTTTCAGCTTTTTTTTTCGACCGCTCAAAAGCAATCTGGGAAGAAGATGCGGATCGTCCGGCCCCCAGATAAGGTGCGGCCGTAGAGCACAAACTGCAAGGTCCGGACTGTTGGCATCAAGGACAATCTTTTCCGCCATAACCTTGCTTTTTGCGTAGTGACAGAGATACTGGTCGGCATAGGGCAGCCGTTCATCGCCACCCTCTATATCTTCGCGGTTGAAGACCACGGACGGGGTTGAGGTATAGACCAGGATCGGTACCCGGTTTCTTCGGCAATTTTCCACAACCGACTGGGTGCCAAGGACATTGGTGGTATAATAGTTTCGCCACGCTCCCCAGATACCCGCCAGTGCGGCTACATGAAAGACTAAATCAACCCCTGCCGTAGCACTTTCCATCAGCTTTGCATCGGTGATGTCACCGACAATGCATCTGCCGCCTGCCTGCTCTATCTCGACATATCGATGCCGGCCAACAACAGTTGTCGCAATTCCCAGGCCAAGAAGTCTTGCAACAATGCCCTTGCCGACAAAACCACCACCGCCGGTTACCAGAGCTTTTTTTACCCCCGATGGGAAATCTTCTTTTGTGCCCATAGTGCCAGTTTCTCGCGAAATATTTTGGCGTTATGCCGAATATCAACGGGGAAATTCTTATGAATGAAAAAATATTTTATTTCCCGGGTAAGCTCGGACTGCGCAGCAATTTGTCTGAGCTCTTCCAGCAAATTTTTTTCATTAATTTTCCGGTCATTTTTGGGCTCGACAATAATTGCCGGAACTATACACTCATTATCTTGATTGCCTTTTTTTATGCCGACCAGGGCTGAACGAAAGACATCCGGATGTTCATTGATTATTGCCTCACAGGGCACGGAAAAAAACGTGCCTCGCTCAGTTACCACCCGATGGGCCCGTCTGCCGCAGAACCAGAGTCGCTGATGGCAATCGATATAGCCAACGTCGCCCATTCGGTGCCAGAATGTGTCGCCGTCAGCAATCTTGGCAAGTTCTGTTTCCACAGGGTTATGCATATATTGTCTGGTTACTACATCGCCCCGAACGATAATTTCGCCGATCCGGCCTTCTTCGACCAGCATCTCTTGAGTCAATTTGGCAAGTGGGGCATCGGTGATGTTGATGATCCTCAGATCAACTCCCGGCAGGGCGCGCCCAACGCAAGTTCCCATACCCTGCCGACTGTGTGGCCAGGTCTCTTGAATCACTTCGCGGCTTTCGATCGAGACGATCGGCAGACTTTCTGTTGCGCCATACGGTGTGAACACTTTTGCACCAGACGGCAGAATCTGACGCATCCTCTGCAGCAGCTTACCGGGCACCGGCGCTCCGGCCATCAGCACCTTGTCAAGAGAATGCAGGACTATCCCCTGCACCAGACAATACCTGCTCACCACATTCCAGATAGCGGGGGAGCCAAACGAATAGGTAACCCGATATTTTTCAATAGAAGCAACGAACTTATGCGGATCGACCTTGGCAGGCCTGGTCGGGTTCATATCGGGAATAACGGCACAGGCGCCTAGTGCAGTGGAAAAGAGGGCAAAGAGCGGAAAAGCCGGTTGATCCACATCCCCTTTGCCGATCCCATAATACTCTTTAATCAGGCGCAACTGGGCGCCAAAAATCGAATGTTCATAGCACACCCCTTTTGGCGGCCCGGTCGAACCGGTGGTAAAGATTATCGCCGCCAAATCCGTTTTGCTCGGCGCAGAAACCGGATAATCGATATCTCGCCCCGGTATATTACGAACATCCGGTCCTAAAAGACCGCAAGAGCTGCCGCAGCAAAATGTTTTTTCAACCGCCTGAAAAGTTTTTTTGAAAAGTCTCGCAAACAGTAGAGCCTGGGGAATGCCGATAAGAAATTTGGGTGCAACCCTGGCAATGCAGCGGAACAGGTTCTTGTAACCCATTCCGGGATCGATAAGCACAACAGGACTGCCGATCTTGAATAAGGCCAGGGTCAAGCAAATAAAATCGACTGAGGGCCGTACCATCAAAATCGTCCGGTTTCCAGGGCCAATTCCAGCCGATGATAAATAATCGGCATACCCATTGGCTTTACCGTTCAACTCGCGAAAAGAGGTTTTTTTGCCGGTTCGCGCCTCTATCACCGCTATTCGGTCGCCCTGTTCTTTAGCTGTTTCGACAAAGGTTTCAGCGATATTGCTTGCCACTTTTTGCTCCTTTAGCGCAAAAAGAAGGATTTAATTAAAGGGACAACTTCCGCCCGCTTATCCTCGAGAATATAATGCCCGCCATCTTTAAAGTAATGTGGCTCGGCCTCGGGAAATCTCTCCCGCCATTCGGCAAAAAACTGGTCGTTAAAGCAAAAATCACCTCCACCCCAGACTAAAAGCATGGGAATTGCCGAATCACGCAAAAGCGATAGCTTATTTTCGATATCGGCCAGGGTGGCGTAACTGCGGTGCCTCGGATCAAGCGGAATATCTTTGACGAAGCTATAAACCGCCACCCGGTTATGCCAGTTATTGTATGGCGCAAGGTATGCTCTCGCCACCGGGGCGGCCATTTTCTTTTTTACCGCCATAAATCGGGCGGGCCAGGCAAAGCCGTTCAACAGCCTCACCAGTATCTCGCCGGCTATAGGCAGGCGGCAGAACTTTATACGCAGTGGGATGCGGGATGATCGGAAGGCGGCCGTGTTCATCACCACTATCTTGTCAATGAAGTCGATATGGCTTACCGCAACGCCCATGCCGATCGCCCCTCCCCAATCATGTACCACCAGGGAAAAACGATCAATGCGCAGGTGGGCAAGCAACTTTTCCAGGTTTTGTATATGCTGGGCCAGGCAGTAACCATAATTCTGCGGTTTATCGGATAATCCGCAACCGATATGATCAACAGCGATAACCCGATGATTTTCCCGCAACACCTTGATCAGATGCCTGAAATAAAACGACCAGGTGGGATTACCATGGACCATAACGATAACCGATCCACTCCCTTCATCGATATAATGCATTCTGCCACCGGCCAACTGCAGATAATGCGAAGGAAATGGGTAGTCGGGATACACTGTCTTTACAACCATAGTAGATTTCAGGTTTTTACGAGACCGTCAATTTTTCAGATCGACAAATTATTAAGCCCTTTTTTCTCAGTAGCTTGCACAATAACGGTTTACCATCTTTGCTGGCCCCAGTCTATCTTTCATCACAACATTGCACACCAGGCCGGAATCGAGAAATATTTTGAGAAAAATTCTTATCCTACTATTATCCCTATCAAATTTGAAATATTTTGTTGCCTTTCCATAATAAACATGCTAAACGGATCAATTGTTGTGATACAAATGTTTTGTATAAACGATTTAAGGAATGATAGTCCACAATACACCTGTCGGCAGTTTCTTTATTTCAAGACAACAAAGGATGTCTGACCAGTGAATGGTCGGGAACATATTAACGGTTCGAACGTGAACCGCGTGCAAAAGGAGCAGGACAATGGCAGAAGGTACAGTGAAGTGGTTTAACGATGCGAAAGGTTTTGGTTTTATCGAACAAGATGGTGGGCAGGATGTGTTTGTCCATTATTCCGCTATTAAAACCGAAGGCTTTAAGTCCCTTGAAGAGGGTTCCCGGGTATCCTTTGAAATAGTTGACGGCCCGAAAGGTCCTGCCGCTGATAACGTTCAGAAGCTTTAGTTATTTATTTATAGTACGAAAAAAGCCCCCCTGCGCAGTTCCCTGCTCAGGGGGGCTTTTTTGTGTCCTTTTCTTACATCGAAACAAGAGGAAGATATTCCGGGTTCCACCGCATCCGCTCAATGATCGTCCGCATTCTTGCTTCATCGTTGTTATGTTGAAAATCGCTGTAGACGCAGTGTCGGCTGACACCTTTTGCAACGGCACACATGGCCACGGCCAAGGCGACTTTTGCCGCTACTTTGGAAATGTCGCTGATCAGCGGCATCAGACGCCCCTTGTCAAGTTGTTCCGGGGTCATCATATCGGCGATTGCCCCGGCCGCGACGGTAAAAAATTCCGGCAGTACTTCTCTGGCACCTGAAGCCAGCACGCCCAGCCCCACTCCCGGAAAAACAAAGGCATTATTGCACTGTCCGATATGACCGGCCTTATCCATCTCATCCATGGTGGTGCAGGGATTGCCGGTGGCGACCAGCAGACCGTCTTCACGCCATCGAACCATATTCCGACAGAAGAGCTGCGGCGTCGAGATATGCTGAAACAGAGGCAGAACCAAAGGCTTACTGGTATTTTTCTTGATCTCTTTGATCGCCTCTTCGTTAAAAAAGAAGTCCTGCCCAGTGGTGCCGATCAACATGGTTATACCCGCTTTACGGATAATGTTCGGAATATCTTTGCGGTCAATCTCGTTAAGCCAGGGATGGCTGAGCTTATCCTTGGCAAATTTTTTCTTATAACGTTCAAGAGTGCTTTTGCTCCCCAGCAAGCCTTTGGAATCGATCATAAAGATCCGATTAAGGGCATCTTTTTCGGTAAGGCCTTCATCCATCATCGCATGCATCAGCTGTTCGCCGATGCCGACCCCGCCGGCACCACCGCCATGGATAAGGATTCGCTGATCGGCAAGCTTTTCGCCTTTAATCCGGATAGCCGAAAGAATCGCCGCCAGAGCAATTGCTCCGGTCCCCTGGATGTCATCATTAAAGGAGATCAATTCATCGACAAAGGCATCACGAATACTGAAAGCGTTCTGCTGCAAAAAATCTTCCCACTGACACAGCGCATTGGGAAACACATTTCTGAATGCCCGGACGAACCGACCGATAAATGATAAATATTCCTCCCCTTCCAGCCGCCGGTGCCGCCAGCCGAGATATTTGTTGTCGGCAAGGAGCTTTTCATTATTGGTCCCGACATCAAGGGAAATTGGCAGACAATGCCAGGGTGCAATGCCTGCACCCTGGGTATACAGCATCAATTTGCCGAGGCAGACGGCAATGCCGCCGGCACCCTGATCGCCAATGCCAAGTACACCCTGATTATCGGTAACCACGGCAACCCGGATGTCCCGATGGCCAAATCGGCGCAGAATATCCTCTGCCCCGTCAATATTCCCCGGATAAAAGTGCAGCCCGTTGGCCTGACGGAACATAGAGGAATATTTCTGGACGGCCAGGCCGATGGTCGGGGTATATATTATTTTAATGAAATTCTGAATGTCACTTTTGATAAGGGCATGGGCAAGAGTGGCATTCCGATCAAACATCGACCGGATAAAAATAAATTTTTCAATATTGTCGACTTTTTCACTGACCTTTATGCGTGAACTCTCTACCTGCTCTTGAAGACTTCGCACGCCGGGTGGAAGCGTCGCTTCCAGACCCAGTGCCTTTCTTTCCTGCTGACTGAATGCCGTACCCTTATTTATATAACTGCAGGAACGAGCCGCTGAACCGCTGGCATAAACAACGATCTCTCGGGTATTTCCATACTCATCGTATTTAAACCTGTACAAATTTGTTGACATTCCAAGTCCCCTTCATTGTCTCAAAATAAAAAATGCAATTGACAACTGCCCATGTTTGCCCCATGATGACCGGCCATGGAAACCTGGCAAAAGATATTACAAAACAGCATAACCACCCTTGATGGCCTGCAGGAGCATGTGGCTTGTGATAGTAACGCATTACACGATGTAATAGCAAACTTTCCAATGCGCATAAATCCTTATTTTTTAAAATTGATCCGGTATCCGGGCGACCCACTCTTCAAACAGGCGGTCCCCGACCTTGCTGAATTAATGGATACAACCGGGGAAGATGATCCGCTGGCGGAAGAAAACCTGAGTCCGGTACCCAATCTCGTCCATAAATACCCCGACCGGGTGCTGTTTCTGGTATCGCACACCTGCGCCATGTATTGCCGGTTCTGTACCAGAAAACGTAAAGTCGGCACCGATAAAATGCGGATCAGCCGCAAGACCCTGCAAGACGGATATTCCTATTTGCGGCACCATCCGGAAATACGAGAAGTCCTTATTTCCGGCGGCGATCCCCTGCTGCTGGCCGACACAGAAATCGCCGAAATACTGAGTTCACTGCGAACTATCCGATCCATAGAAGTAATCCGCATCGGCACCAGGGTACCATCGGTTTTGCCCATGCGGATTACCCCAAAGCTTGTTGCCATCTTAAAAGCACATCATCCGCTCTATATCAACACCCATTTCAATCATCCAAGCGAAATCACCGCAGAATCTACCAGAGCCTGCACCATGCTCGCCGATGCCGGCATACCGATGGGCTGTCAGACGGTGCTGCTGAAAGGAATCAATGACGACGCCCAGACTCTTAAAGATCTTTTCCTTGGCCTGCTGCGCATCCGGGTGAAGCCGTATTATCTGTTCCAGGCGGATCTGACCAAAGGGACCAACCATTTTCGCACCACCACCGCTACCGGAATAGCCATAATGCGCCAACTCTACGGCCATATTTCCGGCATGGCCATCCCCACCTATGCTCTAGATGGACCGCAAGGCAAAGGAAAAATCCCCCTGACCCCGCAGTATATTATGAATGAGGGCGATACTTTAGTCTTTGAAAATTTTCAGGGCCAAGTGTGTACCTACCCTGAAGCAGGAGAATGCTGCTAATCATGATGGACTCGTAATAAGCTCGATCTTCTTCGCCGTATCGGACACTACGCCTCGTATAAAGAACTTTTTGCTGAGTCCATCAAGAAGGCTCGGTTGACATTTTACGAACTCATCAAGTGTGCCGTCTGTTGAAAAGCTTGCTTATCCTGCCTGAAAAACGATATAATTTATTTACCTGCTTACATCTTTTTATCGCCCGATAACCCAGTCACCTGAAAGCCGCTATGAATAAAGATGCCGTGCTGCAAAACATCTTAAAATCTGATGAGTTGCCGACCCTGCCGACGGTTGCCTCGCAGCTGATCAACCTTACTGCCCGAGAGGATGCCACCCTTGCTGATATCGGCGAATTGGTGTCCAGGGATATTTCGCTTTCGGCTAAAATTTTAAAGGTGTCCAATTCCGCTTTTTACAGTTTTCCGCAACAGATCGGCTCGATCAAACAGGCAGTCAGCATCCTGGGGATGAACGCGGTGCGCAGTCTGGTACTGTCCTTTTCTTTTCTGACCATGAAAGCCGGCAAGGTTAAAAGCCGCTTTGATTTCGAAAAATTCTGGGAAAAATCGCTCACCTCGGCAGTTACCGCCAGGCTTATTCTCGAAAAAGTAAAAGGCGCTGACATCGAAGAGGTCTTTGTTTCCGCGCTCCTGCAAAACCTGGGCGAACTTATCCTGGCCCGTTCCTTTCCGGAGGAATACGAAAAAGTGCTCAGAGCGGTTGAAGACGAGCAGCACGATACCTTAACTGCCGAAGAAACCGTCTTCGGCATGAATCATATGGAGGTGGGAGTCGAAGTAGCTCGGAACTGGGGGTTTCCGGAAACATTGTTGACGCCCCTGCAGTATCATCATAAGCCCAGTGAATACAGCGGCAAAAACAGCACCATTCGGGCAACAGTGCGGGCAGTCTATCTCTCCGATCTGTTAATGAATATCCTTTTTAGTGATAAACCGGAGGTGTATCACCAGCAGTTCCGCAGAGAAGCCGCAAAATTACTGGGGCTTACCGCCGAAGATATCGAGTCGATTCTGGACCAGGCGCACATCAAGGTCAAGGAAGCGGGAACCTATTTCAACCTGAAGATAAATCCGCCGCAATCGGTGCAGGAAATTCTCCAGGAGGCTAACATTCGTTTGAGCCTGATTAATCTAAACTACGATCAGATGAACAAACAGCTGATCCAGACCAAGATCCATCTTGAGAACCTGACCCGTGAACTCGAGGAAAAAAACAAGAAACTCGACAATTTAGCCAATATCGATGGTTTGACCGGGGCATATAACCACCGATTTTTCCAGAATGTCCTGGAACAGGAGTGTAAGCGAGCCGCGCGCAATAACAGCACTCTGGCGCTGCTGCTCGTAGATATCGATCACTTCAAGAAGGTCAACGATACCTATGGCCATCAGGTGGGTGATTTTATTTTAGCGCAGTTTTGCAAGACCCTGCAGAACAATATCCGGCAGTATGATGTCCTCGCCCGCTACGGCGGGGAAGAGTTTGTCATTATCCTTCCAGAGACAAGCGTTGCCGACGCCCTTATTGTCGGTGAGAAATTACGGGCCATTATCGAGTCGACGGTATTTGATGATAATCGGGAAAAATATCAGGTCACGGCCAGTTTCGGTCTGGCGGGCAGCGCCCCGGCCACCGACGATAATTTCAGCAAAAACGTCTTGATCTCAGAAGCCGACCAGGCCCTCTATGAGGCCAAAGAAAAAGGCCGTAACCGAGTGGTCGGCTATAGTCCCAAAAAGAAATGGTTCGCTTTCTAAGTGTAAAGCACCAAGTCAGCACCCAGGCGTCACATCATGTTTTCCGGATCCACATCGATAGCCAAAACGCACTGCGTCCCGATCAGTTCTTGTCGCACGCCTTTAATTGCGGTGCACAGGGCGTGCATTTCCTCGGTATTTTTTCCCTTGAGCAGAATCTGCCACCGGTAATTATCCTTTATCTTGTCAAGAGGCGCCGGCGCAGGGCCCAGCGTCTCAATTGCAAATTGCTCTTTTTTAACTGTTTGCCGACAAAACCGGGCTAGCCGCGTCGTTGTTTCCCGGACTTCTTTTTCCACCCGCCCCTGCAGGCGCAGAGCCGTCAGGCGCAGATAGGGCGGAAAGGCCGGATGGCGGCGGAGCTGCATCTCGTGGGCAAACATTTTTTGGTACTGATGGTCCCTGGCATAGACGATCGCATAGTGGTCCGGACGCAGGGTCTGGATAATCACCTCACCCGGCTCATTACCCCTTCCCGCCCGGCCGATTACCTGGGTGATCAGCTGAAAGGTCCTCTCTGCCGCCCGGAAATCCGGCATACTCATCCCGCCATCGGCCCAGACGACGCCTACCAGGGTGACATCCGGAAAATGATGTCCCTTGGCAATCATCTGTGTACCGATCAAAATATCGATTTCCCCGGCCTGCATTTTGGCAAGGATGGTAAAAAACTTTTTTCTGTCGGACGCGGTATCGGAATCAAGTCTTGTCACTCTCGCTTCCGGAAATAGTTCAACGACCTCTTCCTCCACCCTTTCGGTACCGAATCCGGCCGGGACTAAATCGGTGGATCGGCACTGCAGGCAGACACTGCTTGCAGCCATGGTAAAGCCGCAATAATGACAGATAAGCCGGCTGCAGCTTTTATGCAGAGTCAGTGAGACATGGCAATGGCTGCACTGCACCGGGGTGCCGCATTCGCGGCATAACATCACCGTGGAAAAACCTCGCCTGTTCAGCAGCAGGATGCTTTGTTTGCCGTTGGCAAGATTTTTGACCAACTTTTCATGCAGCTCTTTTTTAATAATACCTTTGGCCTCCTGTGCCTCCTTTTTATTCAGGTCGATAACAGTAACTATCGGCAGCGATCGGCTGCCGACCCTTTCCTGCATAGTCAGAAGCGAGTACTTGCCGGACTGAGCGTGGGCGAAACTGGTAATCGAAGGAGTTGCCGAACCCAGGATAACCACCGCATCATGATATTTTGCCCGCAGCACTGCCAAATCACGGCCATGATAGCGGAAGCTGTCGTCCTGTTTGAAGCCGGCATCGTGTTCTTCATCAACGACGATCAGACCGGGATCACGACAGGGTGCAAAAAGAGCTGATCTGGCACCGATAACGACCCTGGCCTTACCGGTCAAGGCCAGATAAAACTGATCAAACCTTTCCGCCGCCGACATCCCCGAATGCAGCAGCACCACGAGATCGCCAAAGCGCGACAGCAGATGCGCCTCGAGCTGGGTGGCCAGAGCGATTTCAGGCACCAGGATGATCACGTCCCGGCCGGTCGCCAGGGTCTGCTCGGCCGCCCGCAGATAGACCTCGGTTTTACCGCAGCCGGTAACTCCATGGAGTAAAAAGGGCTGAAAGCTTGCCGCCTTTATCGCCGACAGGATTTTATCTAAAACACTTTGCTGTTCATGGGTCAGAATTTCAGGCCGAGGATAGTGGTGCAGTTGCTCACCAAACGGACTGCGCATGACTCTTTCTCTGACGCGAACCACCAGCTGCTTTTCGACAAGCGCGCTTAACGCCTTGGCCGCCCCGGTGTAATCATGGCGCAAATCTTTTAAGGCAATGGTCGGACGGTTTTTTTCCCGACTGATTTTAGCCAGACTAAAGAGTGCTTTTACTTCAGAAACCTTTAGCGCAATCCCGGTCTCACGACGGAACTTTTGCTGATATTTTGGTATTGCCTGGTCATCTGCATAAATTTCCATCGGCACCATAAAATCCATTGAGGCAAAGCCATAACAGATCTCGTTTTTTTCCTGCACCCCGTCTTTTCCAGCCAGATGCATGACCGCCACAACATCTTTTCTGACCAGTTGATCGATTATTTTTTTTATCAGCCTATCACGAAAAAGCTGCTCGGTGTCGGCCGTACTCAGCTCGCCCTGACTGATCAGTTTATCAGCCCAGGCAGGTATTTGCCGACCAAAAAAAACTTTAATATCCGCCACTGACGTAACGACCAGCTTTTTGGTACTTTTGGGCGCAAGTCCCCCCGGTAAGGCTGTTTTGATGACCAGCCCCAGGGGGTAGTGATAATAATTAGCAACCCATCTATAGAATTCGACACTGTTTTGATGAAAGAGCGGATAGTCATCGCAAAAGCTATCTACCGCCTTGATAGTGTAGGGGAGACATGCAACCGACGGAACGACGGCGAGGATATAGCCGGTCACCTTGCGCCTGCCCAGCGGAACCAGCACCCGACGTCCTATATAGAGAGATCCGGAGATGCCACTTCCTGCATATTCAGCAGTTTCCGGCAGGCTGTAGGTCAAGGTTTGTTCCAGGGGGGCCGCAACAGCAACCTCCAGATGGATCATAGATCGGCGACAACCTTTTTCAAATGCGCAGTCAGTTGCTTGCCTAATGCGGGGTGACGCAGTCCATAGGCGATAATGGCCTTCAGATAACCCATTTTATCGCCGGCATCAAATCTGGTCCCTTCAAATTCCATGGCATACATGCCCCGTCTTTTGGTCAGAGCCAGCAGCGCATCGGTCAGCTGGATTTCCCCGCCATGGCCGGGGGTGGTCTTATCGAGGATATTAAAAATTTCCGGCATTAAGATATAGCGACCGATGATAGCCATATTCGAGTCGGTGGTTCCTGGTGCCGGTTTCTCGACCATTCGGGTAACTTTAAAGGTGTTGTCCCGCTCAATTTTTTCACCTTCGACGATGCCGTATTGCGGAGTTTCATCCATCGGCACCCTTTGGATGGCAACGATCGATTCCCCCACCTCGTCGAACAGCTCAAGCAGCTGTTTAGCACAGGGCGTTTTGCTCAGAACCATATCGTCGCCCAGCAAAACCATAAAGGGTTCGTCACCGATAACATTGCGTGCGGTCCAGATTGCATGGCCCAGACCAAGTGGTTTTTTCTGGCGTACCGAGACAATATCTATCAAATTGGAAATATTGTTGAGTTCTTCGCCGAGAACCACTTTATTTTTTTCTTTGAGCACGGAATCAAGATGAAAATTATAATCAAAATGGTTTTCAATTGCCGATTTGCCCTCGCTGGTGACAAAAATAATCTGATCGATTCCTGATGCGACGACCTCCTCGACTATATATTGTATAGTAGGTCGATCGACAATAGTAAGCATCTCTTTGGGAATTGCCTTAGTCGCCGGCAGGAACCTGGTCCCAAGACCAGCAACAGGAATCACCGCTTTTCGTACGTGCATAGTAACCTCAATTTTTAGGTAACAGAAAACCAGCTGGTATGGTATCTACCTCTCGATACGGGACAAAAACATTTTTATCACCGCTCAAAGAGTCTGTCGGATTATCGCAATTTTTTCTCAGATCGAGGCAAACTCGAAAAAAAATTACCGGAGGCATATAGTTAATATTCCGAGGATAATTTTTTCAAGTTTAAAGAAGATATGAGGAAAAGGGCATAATCCGGCTGGCTCCAAGGGGCAACTACCAACCGACACTTACCACACTTTAGAAACGACATCTCTATTTTTCATGAATTTTTTCTATCCTGACAAGCTGCCGATAACCGGTCACAAAGCTACCATCATCGATACCATCATCCGCCACCAGGTGATCATTATCGCCGGCGATACCGGCTCAGGAAAAACCACCCAGCTGCCCAAGATGTGCCTTGAAGCGCTACCGGACAACGCCCTGCTGATCGGCTGCACCCAGCCGCGGCGTATTGCCGCTGCAACCGTTGCCGGCAGGGTCGCCGAAGAACTGAGAGACGCCGGCGAGATGGTCGGCTACAAAATTCGCTTTCATGATTATACGACGCCTGCGACAAAGATCAAGTTTATGACCGACGGGGTGCTCCTGGCCGAAACACGCAAGGACCGGCTATTATCCAGATATGGCGTGATTATTGTCGATGAGGCCCATGAAAGAAGCCTCAATATTGATTTTCTGCTCGGCTATTTAAAACAATTGCTGGTAAAGCGCCGGGATCTGAAAGTGATCATTACTTCAGCGACTATCGATACTAGCGCCTTCTCCAGCCATTTTAACGACGCGCCGATCATCAAGGTTTCCGGGCGCACTTTCCCGGTCACCGTTCGCTATCAGCCGCTTGAAGAGGATGGCCCTGACGAAAAAGACGGCGAGCTGGAGCACTGCGTGCAAACCGTTTACGACCTGTTCAGCAAGGAGCGCAGAGGCGACATCCTGGTATTTTTACCGACCGAGCGTGATATCCGCGACTGCTGCCGGCTGCTCGAAACAAAAATTCCCCAGGCGGTCATCCTGCCGATCTTCGGCAGGCTTGCTGCCGGCGATCAACGGAGGATTTTCCAGAACTTCAAACAGGTGAAGATTGTCGTTGCCACCAATGTGGCCGAGACATCGGTGACGGTTCCAGGCATCAGCTATGTTGTTGACAGCGGCCTGGCGCGGATTAGCTATTATAATGTCCGAGCCAAGACCACCAGCCTGCCGGTCACCAGGATCTCCCGGGCCAGCTGCGATCAACGCAAGGGGCGCTGCGGCCGGATTGGTCCCGGTCTGTGCATCCGGCTGTATTCCGAAGAAGATTATAACGATCGACCCGAATATACCCTGCCCGAGGTAAAACGGTCCAATCTTGCCGAGGTCATTTTACAAATGATCTCGCTCAAACTCGGCGACCCGGAAAAATTCCCTTTTCTTGATCCTCCCTTTCAAAACTCCATCCGGGAAGGGTATCGGCTGCTGCGCGAACTGGATGCCATCGATGAGAGGAAAAGACTGACCAGCCGGGGACGAATAATGGCCGATCTGCCCATCGATCCGGCCATCGCCAGAATCATTATCGAGGCGAAAGACAACAACTGCCTGCGGGAGATCAAGATAATCTCGGCAGCACTCGCCATCCAGGATCCGCGATTGCGTCCTGCTGACCATGAACAAGAGGCCGATTCGGCACATGAGCGCTTTGCCCATCCTCACTCAGACTTCATGGTCCTGTTGAATATCTGGGACCAGTTTCACCAGGCCGGTGATACCGCCAGATCCTGGTCGAAGCTGAAAAAGTACTGCAAAAACTCTTTTTTGTCCTTTCAACGCATGCGTGAATGGTTTGACCTGCACAGCCAGCTCAGCAGGATAATAGATACCAGGGAAGGCTTTACCGAAAATATTGCTGATGGTTCCTACGAGCAGATCCATAAATCTCTTCTGGCTGGTTTTTTGCGCAACCTCGGCCTAAAAAAACAGGGCAACCTGTATCAGGGCACGCATAATAAGGAGCTGATGATTTTCCCCGGTTCGCATCAATTTATGAAAGCCGGACAGTGGCTGATGGCCGCCTCATTTATCGAAACCAGCAGGTTATATGCTCTCACTGTCGCCACCATTGAGGTTGACTGGATTGAAGCAGTTGCCGCGCACCTTTGCAAATACTCCTGGTCAAATCCCCGTTGGCAGAAAAAAACCGGCCAGGTCGTCGCCGAGGAAAAGGTGTCCCTGTTCGGCCTGATCCTGACCGGCAATCGACAAGTGAATTTCGGTAAAAGAAACCTTAAAAATATTGCCGTCGCCCGGGATATTTTTATTGACTCGGCGCTGGTGGGCGGGGAGATCCACGGTTCGTACCGGTTTCTCACGCACAACCAGGCGCTTATCAAGAAATGGCAGGATGCCGAGGAAAAATTGAGGGTGCGCAATATTATCGCCGATGAGTTGACCCTGCACGCGTTTTATGATCAGAGAATTCCTGCCGATGTTTACGACCTGACAAGTCTCAAGCGATTCTTACACCGGAGGCGGGATCCCTCTTTTCTTTTCATGCAGGACAGCGATGTACTGCGACGGCGCCCCGAGGAAAAAGAACTGGTCGATTTTCCCCCGACCATGACCATTGGCAGCCTACAGTTGCGCCTGGAATATCATTTCGAGCCCGGCTCGGATCATGACGGCGTCACCTTTCGGATTCCCTATGACTTTGCCGCAAGCATTGCGGCCGAACCCTTTGAATGGCTGGTACCGGGCTTGCTCCAGGAAAAATTGAGCTTTTTGTTAAAAGCGCTGCCCAAAGGCATTCGAAAAAATCTGATACCGATCAACGAGACCGTCACCGGCCTGCTGGACGATATGGACCAGGGCGCAGGTTCTCTCTATACCGCGCTGGAGAATTCGATTTTAAAGAGGTATAAACTCCTCATCCGCCGCTCTGACTGGAGTGATAATTTGCCGCTCTATCTGCAGCCGCGATTTGTCCTCTTTGACGACAGCGGCAAAACCGTCTGTTCGGGACGCAATTTACGTGAGCTTCTGGTTGCCCCAGCCGCAATCGCTACGCCTGACCAGCAAAGAACTTTGCGGTCCACAGAACAAAAAATTATTAATCGCTGGGACAAATCCATCCATACCAGCTGGAACTTTTCCGGTCTGACGGGCCCCATCCCAAGCTACACCCCGCAAGGAGAGGTGGCCGGTCTTCTGTACCCGGTACTCATTGCTGAACCGGAGCACAGCCAGGTGCGGGTGGGATTTGAAAAAGACCTGAAAACGGCAGAAAAAATTAATAAAAAAGGCACCTTGTACCTGTTTACGCTGCACTTCAAAACACCAACCAAAGCCCTGAAACAGCTCGTTACTACGACAATTTCCGGCCCTTCCTCTGTCTGGCTGATGAACATAGGTTCAACCCGCCGGGAGGTTGTCGACAAACTGCTCGATGTTATTCTTATAGCCCTATTCGGCCCAATTTCACCAGGCATTATAACGAGAGAAACATTTTTCCAAAGAATCAAGGACGTTGAAGCCGTCGGTTTATATGCTGCCGGTCAGGATATCTGTCAGCAGATCATGGCACTTGTCCGGATGCGTCGAACCGCGCAGGAGACGCTGCAGAAAATTTTTGGGCGGCAACCCAATGCCTTGCTTTTTTCACCGGAAAAGAAGGCTGATTTCCAGGAACATCTGGATGACATCATGCCGGTCGAACTTTTTTCAGATCCCGCACCCATGGATTTTCAGAATATCCACCGACAGCTGCAAGGTCTTCTTGTCCGGCTGGAAAGGTTCCAGGCCAACCCCGGCAAAGACGCCGGCAAGGCAGCGCAGCTTGCACCGTATCTGCAGAAGGCAGAGCAGCTTGTCGCCAAAAAAAATTCCTTATCGACAGAAGCATTTGAGCAGCTTGCCAGGTTCAAAGTGCTCATAAATGAATATCGGATTTCTCTTTTTGCGCCGGAAATAAAAACCCGCGAATCGGTCTCGGCCAAAAAGCTCGATCAACAATGGCGTGCAGTACTGGCAAAATGCTGAGGAGAAAATGAACAAAATCACCCTGGGAGTGTTACTCTGTCTTTCGTCACTCATCTTAATGCATGGCGGTCATGCGGCAATCGGCATCATCGCATTTGTAATCGGCATCGCCTTGATGAATGGCCGACATTGGCCCAGGCGCTAAACCAACCTAGGTGCCTATGTGGCCAGGGCTGTATTGGTTACATGCTTGAGACTGTCCATGGAATATGGTTTCGGCAAGGCATTGACAAAACCATATTCGCGGCAGTTCTGCATCACCGGATCAAGGATCATCCCGCTCATGGCGATAATTTTCAGATCGGCATGCACCTCGTGCAGGAGGCGGCAGGTTTCCACCGCCGATGCATCATTTTCATCCCCGAGAGCCAGGATAACCAGCGATGGCGGCAACTGCTCATTGATTAAAAGATTGTGCAGCGCAGCAATCGCCCCCACTCGATCACTAACTGCAGTAACCGTAAATCCAATATAACCTAACATTATCCTGCCTATCGCAACCATCTGTTGATCAGGCTCAATCAATAAAACCGAGCAATCCTTAACCTCTGCGATTTTGGCCACCGCTGAGCTCGTATGATGGTCAGCCAGAGCCGGTAGATAAAAGGAAACAGTCGTTCCCCGGCCGAGTTCCGAATGGACTACAACGCAACCGCCATGATTGCGCAAAATCGCATAGACAATGGTCAGACCAAGCCCCATGCCTTTATCCACTCCACGCTGCTTGGTGGAATAATATGGATCAAAGATTTGCAATAACTGCTCAGGATTTATCCCAGAGCCGGAGTCACGGAAATCAATGCGACAATATTTTCCGGCAGGGACATATTGACCGGCCAGCAACTGGGGGGTCGTAAAATCATTTCCTCCGATAACAACCTCAAGCCTCTGTTCTGCCGATGCTTCGACCGCATTCTGCAAAACATTGCTTACTGCTTGGGCTAATTCTTGCGGATCGCCGAAAATCACAGGATGAGAGACGGCAACCTGGAGCTGGTATCGATCGGCGTTGCCGTTGAAAAAATCGACCAAGGTAGTGTTTATCAAAGAATCCAGCTGGACATTTTCCCGGCTCACAATACCAAAATTGGAAAAACAGGAAATTCGGCGGGTAAGATCTATCGCCACCAGGGCGGCCTGCTTCGCCTGTTGCAACAATTTATTGCGTTCCGCACTGCTCCTGCTTTCGCCATGCAAGCTGAGAATATCCAGATTGCCGCAGAGCACGGTCAAGAGGTTATTAAAATCATGGGCGAAACCGCCGGCCATACAACTCATGGCATCCATTTTTTTGACGAGCTTTAAGGCATTATCCATCTCTCTCTGGTGTTTCTCGGCGGCATGCTGTCTAGTGATATCTTTTAGAATACACAGGCCGAAAAGAGCTCCCTCTTCGGCTATGACAATAAACGAAACGGTTAAAACCAGCTCATTCAGGTTAAGAGGAGTATCCTCCAGGATACAGTACTTTTCCTTTCCTCCAGCGACAAGCTGTTGCTCCGTCCATGCACCGATGGCCGCATTGAATGGTCCCCAGTCTATTGCCTTGCAGAGCGACAGGCCGATAATTTGTTCTTCCCGGCAAGAGAGTATTTTAAGGGCGGATCTATTGACGGCGACCACCTTACCCTGATAATTCAGCTCAATTATTCCTTCATCAAGATTGTCTAACAAACCGGTAAGATGTCGTTTTTCTACCAGAAGCTCACTCGTTGTCTCGGAGGCTCGCAGACCATCGGGAATATGTTCAGCCATCGGGCCTGCGGCTGAAGAAGTGGTATTTCTCCCGTGATATGTCTGCAATGCAGCCTGAAGATGGCGCCGCATCTCCAGCAGATTACCTTTGGCGATGCATATATCGCAGGGTATTTCCCGCAGAATTCGTTCACGATCTTCCAGGACAATTCCCGACAGGACGACAATAAAAATATCCTGGTGTTTTGGGGTATTGCGCAGAATTCGGCATAACTGCTCGCCGCCCACCATCGGCATGATCAGATCGGTAAAAACGATATCCGGGGCAAAGTCATCAATACCTTCAAGTGCGGCAAGCCCGGTGTCGGCGGTTTGAACAACGCAGCCCTCCTGGGTGAGCAGAGCTGAGACGGCGCGCAACAGAACGGGGTTATTATCGACAACGAGGGCTTTTATGGGCATATCTCACCGGAAAACAATATTCTTGAAAAAGGCAATCATCTCTCGTCGTCTTTGCACCATCTTCAGTTGCTCCGGGATCAGGTCGGTCTGGTTAATTTTCATGACCGACATTTTATACTCGATATGGGTGGCAAAACGATTGTCCACATACCAGGCATACATTAGTCCCATCAACAGACCGGGAGGGGTAAACCCTTCTTGATTGTTCACCAGCCTGGTATAATGGTTGGCATCGCTGGTCGGACACATCCGGGCAAGCAGGAGAAAGGCGTCGAGCTGATCCTGATCAAAGTAACAGACCCGATCACGTGGGGCCTTGAGATAAAGATGATATACCCTGCCGAGATGAAGACCATCGATCTCGATTTCATTCATCTCTTTTTTCTTGGCATAATCACCCAGCAGGGATTCCCCCAGAGCGATCATCAACGCCACTTCGAGACTGTGTTTGCCGGAAATCTGATCTCCTCTTATTTTAATACATCGATCTTCAAGATCAAAAAAAGAAAAGACATTATCCCACTGCTGATCGCGGTGCCAATGCTGCCGGTCAATGCAGTGCAGCTCGGTAAAATAATCAAGATGATCAAGCGGGATGATCGGATGATCGAGAAAAATATTGGCGAGATTCGATTTCAATACCTGTTCGGCAACTTGACCATTGCCACCGATAAAGACGACTTTGAGGTTCTGCAATCTCTGCATAATCCCCATATATCGTTGAAAGGGCTGAATACACATATGATGCGGCGATGACGTTGATGTCGCTAAGAATGTGCCGGGCGAATGCCTCTTACCGGTGTCGCCATAAAAACAACTTCTGCCGGTATACAATGCTTTAATGGCGAGAGCCAGGGTATCAGGATCATGCTGGATGACGCCTCTTTCAGCCAGGGCGTCGAGCGAGTATACCCCGCATTCAACCGGGATATAGCTATGCCTGGCTAATTGTTCCTTGTCCAAAAATATCGGTATCTTACCCTCAACCGCATACATCTGCAGCACTGAGGCGGGGATATCGTGCAGCGACATACACAGCACTTCATTGAAGAGCCCTTTCGTGCCTCCGGGGATATTTTTTTCATAGGCCCGAATCATATCGGAAACATAGAATTTTCTTTCCGGGTCGGCAATGGACAGATCGGTTTCCCCGGCCTGTACCCACAGGTTGGAGACAAGCACCTTCAACGCCTTCTCATTGTGACGTACGGCATCCGCCAGCCCGGGAACTTTAAACACTGGAATTATAGAAGAATACAGGCTACCTGGGGCCAAAATAACAATATCGGCGGCCGCTATATCCGCCAATAATTCATCGTAGACCCGAACTGTATCGCAGTAATCAACGGTAACACTCTCGACGGGGAAACCTCGTTGCGCTTCGCTGAGTTTATGCTCGCCAAGGCTCTCGACACCGTTGGTATACAGGACCCGCAGCTGCGCCGGTGTCGAAGTACAGGGGAGCACAGCCCGCTCACCCGCACCAAGTGCCAGGGCGAGAGCGTTTAACCCGGTAAACAGTGCCCGATGCAGCAGGTGTTGCTGGTCCAGAAGATCAAGATTGGTCACCGACGCTTCGATCTCTCGATAGACCGCTGCTGCCAGCAACAGATTACCAAGGCAATGAGAACGTTTTAAAGGCGCGGCCAGACGCGGATCGGTAAACAGTTGATCAAAGAGCGTCCCGAAAAATTGCTCAATCGGCAGCGGCAGGCCATGAAGCTTTTTTTCAATGGCGATAAACTCAGGGCTCTGTCTAATGAGCGGGCCGGCATACCGCCAGTTAAAGATATCGGAGAGAATGGCGGCTACTCTGGCGGCTTCCATCGCACCGATATGGTATCTTTTTTGCAAATTGGACAGCTGAATGGAGGAAAGCAACACATGACGCATATCCCCGACCGCGACGATGGGCAGATCTTTCAATAACTCGCCGGTCGATCCGCCGTTGTCGGTGATACAGACAACAGAATGGGTCTGCGGAAAAATTTCTTTCAGGCCGATAAAAGGCTTTTGCGCCCAACTGGCCAACCGTGAATCGCCGCCGATAATGTTCGACAGTCCCGTTCCCCCACCAAAAACCACGACCCTCACCTCTTCGACACTTTCTGCCAACAACTCATGGCGAAAGGACTGCAGATGGGTCTTGGCCAGCCCATGGGCTCCGACGGGAACCCCGCGCAGGGCGAGATCGATAATTTTTTCGCGCAAATCCTGGTGCGGCAGCAAATCTAGAGGTGAGAGGCGAATCTGCCGGATGTCGTCAAGTTTCTCTGCTATCAAACCAAACCTTCATATTGAGATATCGAACCACATAATAGTCTATAGAATGCTTCAATCAGACAGGATATGATGCTCTTATGCGCAGATACTCTTCCACCCGGAGAAGATCTTCCGGAGTATCCACTTCTATCGAATCGTGCTCGGTCACGGCAACTTTGATTTTATAGCCATATTCCAGGGCCCGCAATTGCTCGAGCTTCTCGAATCTTTCCCATTCTCCTTCCGGCAAGCCGACAAAGGCGAGTAAAAAACCTTTGCGATAGGCATAAAAGCCCAGGTGTTTATAATACGTCGGTTTTATTTTTTCGTTGGGGTTACGCTGAAAGGGAATCGGCGAACGAGAAAAATATAGGGCATAATTATCTTTGTCAAAGACCGTCTTGACATGATTGGGATCCTGGATCTCTTCCGGGCGGACGATCTTATAGATAAGCGTTGCCATTGGCAGTGCCGGATCATCAAGGAGCGGTTGCACCAGCTGCTCCACGACCTCGGCGGGAAACAACGGCTGGTCACCCTGGATATTAACGACCACGTCCTGTTCGGAGATCATAAGGATCTCCGCCGCTTCAGCCAGCCGGTCCGAACCCGAGACATGATTTTTCCTGGTCATGACATATTCGCCGCCAAATTGCGCAACACATTCGGCAATGCGTGCATCATCGGTGGCAACGACGACTCGCGACAACAGCTTGACTGCACGGGCGCGTTCGACAACGTGCTGAATCATCGGTTTACCGGCAATCGCGGCCAGCGGTTTGCCGCGAAATCGATTGGACTCGTAACGGGCCGGGATGATCGCTATAACTTCAGTTTTTTTATCTGTCATGGTATGGTTGGCAATTATGCGGCTTCACTGCACTATGCCGTCGGAGTTAAATTGATCGGTATTTTCATCCACGAAAAATGACACGAGTATGTTTTCGCCTCCCGCCGTATCTGTTTCATCTACAATAGAATCCGCGAAAATTCTACAAAAAGCGGCTGAACTGGCAACGCGCCTCAACCTCCCTGTCGCGCCGGCAATTGAGCTGCGAACTACTGAGCTGGTTTTGGCATATACCGCCAAAGGGCTGCAGCTTCTGCATATGCCTTTTTCCAGCCGAAAGCATTGCTGTCTGTTATTTGTCGACTTTGTTCATGGCAAGAATGGTTTCCGGCTGGCCCGCAACGCCACCAGTAAACAACCACTCGCCCGTGCAGCCGGGCTTAAACCAGGTTTCAGGCCGACAATCCTCGACGCAACGGCAGGCAATGGTGCCGATGGCTTCGTCCTCGCCGGTCTCGGCAGCAGAGTAACGATGTGCGAACGTTCGCCGATCATCGGTGCACTGTTGCAGGATGGCCTCAACCGAGCTGCGCAGCAGCAGCTTACTGCCGCCATCATTGACCAGTATATTACCTGCAAACAAATCGACAGCCGCGAGTATCTGCTTCAATCCAACGAAGCGTTTCACACAATTTATCTCGACCCGATGTATCCTGAGCGGCAGACATCAGCGCTCAACAAGCAAACTCTGCGCACCATCCGCGCCCTCGTCGGTGGAGATCCGGATAGTGCCAACTTGCTCGAAACGGCGCTCACCAAAGCGGCAAACCGAGTGGTCGTCAAACGGCCGCGCCAGGCCCCTGCCCTCTCCGCTCGCAAGCCTTCCCATACCATCACCATGAAAAACAGCCGCTTCGATGTCTATCTAACCTTCAACGCAAAATAAAGATCAGCCGCCGGTTGGCGCAACGCCATGGTAATCCATGTTAAATTTGTAGAAAATCAATTCAACCTTCAGGATGGGCTCAGGAAAAAGTTCGATATACGAGGCGTAGTGCCTGATACGGCGATTGGCTAGTACGTGTAGTACAGCCCGAATCAGACCTACAACCAAGGAGATCGGGCTTTTTACGAGTCCATCATTTGTGGTATTGTTCGCCTGCTTTAATAGTATACGCCCGATACAGTTGCTCCACAAGCAGCAAGCGAGCCATATCATGGGTAAAGGTCATCTTCGACAGTGAAATGAGCAGATCCGCCGCGGCGATAACGGCTGGACCATGACCATCAGCTCCACCGATCAGATAGCATATGTGTTTTTTTGCCTGCATCTCCCATTGATCGATTTTTTGCGAAAATCCCTCCGAGGAAAATTGTTTTCCCCGCGAATCGAGGACGACAATTTCAGCGCCGGGCGGCACCGCCTGCATGAGGATTCGCCCCTGCTCTTCCATCGAGGCCGACATGCTTCTTCCCCGTCCTGTATCTTTGAGAACAGTGATGGAAAAAGAGGTATAGTGCTGCAGGCGTGAGGCATATTCAGCCACGCCGTCTTCTATGAACCGATCTTTTATCTTCCCGAGAAAAAGAAGCTGATGTTTCACGAATCACCGCTCAGCAGCGTATAACGGACGCATCCATCAACTTTTTGAGAATCTGACAGAATTTTTCATAGCCGAGGTCTTTTTTTATGCCGGGGCAGGAATCGGCAATAGTATGAAAATTGTTTTCATCGGACAAGATTGAGGGATGCAGAGGCCATTGGCCACATCGCCATGGTCGCCCCTTATGCACGGTACAGCCGTCATTATAGAAAATACAGTGACCATCGACAGTCTTCATCTGCACCGTCCTGCCGGTCATTCGCCAATATCGTTCACGTACTTTTTCTGCAGGCATGTCAAGCACTTCAATCATCCGCTTTTGGTCACTTTCATCCAGCGAAACGGTAGTCTCACCATGACAACAAAAGCCACACCGGGTGCAGGAAAATATTTTTGCCGTTAACGTCATATGCTGCCTTTAGGTTTTTATTTGATTCAGGATTATAATGTTAGCGCACCATACCTCTCTCGGGCAACAGATTCACCCAAAAGTAATCGCCGATAAAAAAATTGCTCAAATTGACATAAAGGAGTAGCTTAGCAACGCTTCGACTCGAAATGCTTTTTCTGAGGGAAAAGTGCCATTACAATCAGCCATTTTGTCGACGTTGAAATAGCTGGCGGGCAGTAAATTTATCTGTTTGGTATACTCGTTGTTAAGCGAGTAATGAGCATGGTACGAGATATCTTCTTTTATATCCATCGAACTTCCAAATTCGGTCGGGAAACATTTCATTTTCTGGTGGTGTTGATCAGAAACTGGTGGGAGAAACGAGGCAACAATGCGGATATTCGCATAGCTTACAATGGCTATTCCGCTGGACCGAAAAAAGACTGGCTATACAGTTTTACCAAACAACTTACCGGCAACCGGACGGCTGTCTCCTGGTATCGGCCCTCGCTTATTATATGTTCACCTTTCGGCAGTTACTGGCTGCTCAAAGCTATTCTCTTAGCAGTAAAAGGAAAAATACCCAGCCTTTTTTTCACCGAGGAAAACCTCGCTACTCTTAAAAAATACCGGGAATATACCACCTACCTGGACGGCCTGCCGTCGGTGGCGATGGGCTTTGATTATCATTCGGCAGCAAATTACCGACGCTTTCCACTGTGGTTAATGTATCTCTTTACCGCCGAATTTGCAGCTACCGCTTCGATAGGTGCTATCCAACGGCGACTGGAGAGCATCGAACAGCAGCGCCTGCATCCGAAAACAAAATTTGCCGCCATGATTGCCAGCCACGATGGCTACGCCCTCAGCAAAAAAGTATCCGGCTGGGTACAGCCTACATCAAGGAAGACTATCACTGAGCAGCTGGCGACAATTGAATTTATCCATTGTCCAGGGAAGTTACTGCATAACGACGACTCTTTGGCCAAGGAATACCACGAGGATAAAATTGCCTATCTGCATCAGTTTCTCTTTAATATCTGTGCTGAAAACGCTGCGGTTAAAGGATATGTAACCGAAAAGATATTTGAAGCAATAGAGGCAGGGACAATCCCGATTTATTGGGGTGCTGCCGACCCCGAGCCGACGATTCTCAACCAAGAGAGGATAATTTTCTGGCACGAAGGACAGGAAGAGGAGCTGTTAGCCCAGGTGAAAGAATTGTATTGCAATTCTGAAAGCAGAGAGCGTTTTCTTCGGCAACCTGTTTTTACAGACAGGGCAGCAGTAGAAATACATCGATACTTCGATAAGTTAAGAGAAGATATAAAGAATTTACTTGAACTCAACTGAATTCCATGACCACACAAGAGAGTACATCTACAGAGCGATGGCGGCAATATGGCATATATGCCCTCTACCTTACCTGTTTCTCCTGTCTTTTATCAACGTCACTGACGGCATTGTTCTCTGCCGTAATGTTTCTCTGCTGGCTGACTTCCGGCAGCTACAAAAATATTCCGGATATACTGCGCGAAAATTCAATCACCATTTTCGCTGTTATTTTCTGCAGTCTGCTGCTGCTGGGCGTCTGGTACTCCCCGGCAAGCCTGTATGAATCCCTGAGCTTTTTCAAGAAATACCGCTTGCTCCTGTTCATTCCCATCACTTTATCATTGACCAGAGGCTGCGCCGAGGTACCGCGCAGGATTGTCAACGCATTTCTGTTAGGATACCTGGTTGTTCTGATTAATGCTTACCTGGTGCATTTTCATTTTCTCGAACCGAACCACTATTCAATCATGAGAGGTGGTGGTGGGTTTCTGGTAATCTTTGCCTATCTGGCTGGGCAACGGGCAGTGCAGGACACATCCAGACGGTTTCTCTGGGCAGCTCTTTTTTTGGTGATAAGCTATGATGTCTTTTTTATCCTCTATACCAGAACGGGCTGGCTGATCTCCATCGCTTTGGCCCTGTTATTTGTCGTACAGCATTTCCCCCTTAAACAGCTGGGAATATCTCTTATGCTCATTGTCTTGCTGGCCCTGGGGATTTTCTACACCTCACCATCGGTACAGCTGCAGTTCGACATGACGAGCAAGAGCCTCCATTCCTACCAACCAAAAGAAAAAAACGCCCGGACCAGTCTTGGCCTGCGTCTGGATTGGTATCAAAACAGCATCGATTTGATAAAGGAGAAACCACTTTTCGGATATGGTACAGGCAGCTACGCGACAGTGCAGCATAAACTTATTGCAGGATCGGACACCGAAGCAGCAACCGATCCACACAATGAGTATCTGTTAACAGCGGTGCAGATTGGTCTGGTGGGATGCGTGGTTTTACTATTATTCCTTGTCGATCCGCTGGTGCGGTCGTATCGTCTGCTGTTGTTAAAGCAAAGAGAACAGGCTTTTGCGCTTCAGGCTACGATCCTCTCGTTAATCATTGGCTGTTTTTTTAATTCGTGGTTGCTGTCGACTCTCCCCAGCCATATTTTCGTCTTTTTAATAGTCGCTTTTTATCCCATCAGGCATGTAACCGTTCCCCAGCACCCCACTTTTCGTCCAATCGGACCCCCTCACAGAGCCAACTAGGTTCGGAAGCCGGCTTGATCGAAAGTGGACCACTGGCTGAAAGGTTAGGATCCAGTTTATGCGGTAACCAGCTGCGTTCCACTGAACTATTGCTCAGGCATTACCAATGACATCGTCAAAAGTGGCGATATCTATGCCATACTCCATTGCGGCCGCCTTCCATTTCTGTTCATCGGGCATATTGAAAATAATAGAGTCATTGGCGGGCAGAATCAACCAGCCGTTATTGACCAGTTCATTTTCCAACTGCCCCGGACCCCAGCCGGTGTACCCTAAAATAAACAAATAGGTGGCAGGTCCTTCTCCCCTGGCAATTTCTTCCAGCACCTTGATTTCTCTAGTCAGGGAAACCGTCCGGCTGATGTCCAGCTGATGCTCCGTCGTATAATCGGATCGATACAGGATAAAGGCCGACTCTAAATCGACCGGGCCACCGATATGCACCGGAGCCAGCTTTTTGTCCGGAATGGGTAAATTGGCACCCTGCAGTATTTCCGCCAGCGAGAAGAGATGGTTGGGCCGGTTGACGGAAACACCCATCGCCCCTTCTGCGTTGTGGGCACACACATAAATAACATGCTCTTCAAAACGAGGATCGGGCATTTGCGGTGTGGAGACAAGGAAACTTCCCACCAGAGAATAATTTTCAGGGTTCGCTTGTTCATTCATAGCAGTATTTCCTGAGTCAATGCGATGTAGGGTCGTAAACCACCGGTGTATCTCCCCTTGATTTTATCAAACCGTCCTTGTCCACGTCAAGATTCCAATGGGCAAGAGACAATAGCTCCCACCGGGAGATTGCCCATGACAAATAAGCAATTATAACATACTATTGGTAATTTCGTGTAAAGCTGAACCTCACGATGGCTAAGTAAAGACTCTCTTCACCACATTTTACAACTCTGTGAAAATCTAAGACTTACCATGAGTAAGTCAATATGAGAAAAAGGAGACGCCATATGCCTAAAACGACGATTCACCCCCCAGGGGACAAGATACAGAAAGCGATCAAGGAGTTTTCCGAACTATTAGAAGATAAACCGGGAATAGATAGACGGAAGCTCCTTGAAAAAGTTGTTATAAAATATGATCTTTCGCCAAAGGAGTGCGATTTTCTCGAACGGCATTGTACCAATAAGTAAAAGGGTCATTGACGGAAAGCTTTTTTCCGCACAACGTCATAATAGAGAGCAAGGTTTTTTTGCCCCATAATCTCAGCGGTGAACTGCGCGCCAACTCGCAATTGCCCCTGTCTGCCCATCTCGGCCGCCCTGGGCGAATCAGCGAGGACCAAGGAGATGGCCGCGGCCATTGCCTGGGCATCAAGCGGCGGAACCAGCCAGCCGGTTTTTCCCGATACGATTGTCTCAAGGCTGCCGCCATGAGCGGTGGCGACAACCGGTTTGCCCATCGCCATTGCTTCAATGGCTACTTTGCCAAAGGCCTCGGGTTTGGTCGACGTAGCGGAAACGACTACATCGGCCAGCAGCAAGGCCGCAGGCATATCACTGCAGTGACCGGGGAGGAGGATTTTTTCATCCAAGCCGTACGCGTGGATCCGCTCGCGCAATTTCTTGGTAAAATTCGGGTGTTCTTCAGTATCACCGAGCAGCAGACAGACAAACTCCCGATCTTTTATGAGAGCAAGGCTGTCAATAAGTATATCCTGGCCCTTTAACTGGGTGAACCTGCCGGGCAGGATTATAACCGGCTTGCCGGTGTGGCCGGACAACCACCTGGCGCGTAAGCGCTGCACCCGATCGACGGCCACCGCCTGAGGGGTAAAGGCTGCATCAACCCCGCCGTAGATCACGCTGATTTTTTCAGCGTCAATTACATAGTTATCGATGATATGTTGTCTTATGACCGCTGAAACGGCAATAACCCGTTCTCCTTTGGCCATAATCGCCGAATAGCTATTGATGGAATGAAAGCCATGAAAGGTTGTGATAAGGGCCGGTCTCTGCGACTTGACGAGCAGTTTCCAGGCCAGATAACCGACCCAGGCCGGCAGACGTGAGCGCAGATGCAACACATCAACCTGTTCGGCAAGCAGCAAGGCGCGCAGTTTTGGGATATAGGGCAGACAGCGCAAACTTTTTTCGCCGATGGAGGGCCACTGGATATGCTCGCATCCTGCCTGTTCCAGTCTGGCAACCAGGCGGCCGCCGCCGGAAATAACTATGGATCGATGCCCATGGGCGGCTAGATACAAGGCTAGGTCAAAAGTCTCTCCCTCTACCCCTCCCTCATCAAGTTCCGGCAGTATTTGCACTACGGTAAGTTTCCCGGCCACCATCGCTGCAAAATCCAATCCGCACATCGCTGCGCTTCGTTAAGTTCTTTGGGTTCCATAAGGGTTGTTTTATCCTCCTGCCATGCGGCAAAGGAGGTGACCAGTTTCCTCTCTACCAGAACCCGTTCATTGCGGCTGAATTTACCGCTTGTATGCCGCCATTGTACAGGCAGAATACCTACCCGGCAGCCGGCCGAGATAGCTTCATAGACCATGGAAATCGAATCGGCGGTAACCCAGACAATGCTGCTTTTATCATATTGCTCTTCTATCCAGCCAGCAGGGGTATCTTTATAGTCAAAAAACCGGATATTGTCGTGTTGAGGCAGAAGCGCGGTGATCAATGCCACTGTCTCCTGCGGGGTCCTGGGCGAGGAAGAAACCGTCCAGATTGTATCCGCTTCGGTGCCGACTATTTTTTCTACCATCGCCGCAACCTGCCGACTGTCCCAATAATGGCTGTTGTCGTCCACCCCGCCAAGCAGAATCAGGCCGCGTCCATCCTGGTGTTCTCCCTTATTGATCGAACAATTAGGCGCCCCGACGGTCAGCAGAATATTGCAGCCCGCAGCTACGTTGTCATGTTCCGGGACCAGGCACAGATCGAAACGATGCCGGAGATGCACCGGCGGCGACATGCAGGTGACGACCGGGACCCGATGTTTTTTCTTATAGGCCAGCATTGGCAGATGGGTTCGACTACCGGTGCCGAGCACCAGATCGATCTTGCCGACACCCCAAGCGGGAGTGCTACCAGTGCTGCCCGGAATAAAAAGACGGCAGGTCTGCACCACTTCATCCAGCAGAGAAAGACGCCCTACCTTGATCGGAATAATTTCAATTCGACAACTCCGCTGCAGAGCGGCAAGAATCCCCATGGTCTGTTTTTCATGGCCGGGTCGCCCGTCAAGCACGGCGACTATGCATAGTTTTTTTGCTGGTTGCATAGCAGTCACCAAACACCCGCAAGGAGTCAGGGGCAGCGCCGCAGTCGATTATTGCCGGATAGGCTGTGGTGGCGGACCAGCAGGAGGGCGTCGAGCGCCGCCAGCAAGCTTGACGATAATCTGGTTCGATTTTTGTAAGCGCCGGGTCATTGTTTTGAAGAGATAGTTGGAAACATCAGGGTATTTTTCAATTATTTCCTCAAGCTTATCGCCGGGAAAACGTTTTACCGTCGAGCGGCCCTGGGATATGATTGAGGCGGTGCGCTGCTCCCCGGTAATTGAGGCCATTTCACCAAAATATTCTCCGGGTTCCGTCAGTTCGGCAATTTTCTTGCCGCCTTTGATGACCGTGAGTCCACCGCGGATCAGTTTGAAAAAATCGATATCTTTATTACCCTCCCGAATAATAACATCACCATCAGCATAATGCTCCTCATCCGGATTGACCATATAGGCGGGAAGACTTTCTTTATGGGCGACTGTTCGGCGCAGGGCCTCTTCGATACTCGTTATCCCCACCCTGACTTTCTGTAGGGCGGCATCCCGCAACGGCGTCATTCCCTCTTTCACGGCAATTTTGCGTAACTGGTCTTCCGGCACCTCGGCACTGATCGCCTTGGCCACCTCTTCGGTGATCTCCATCAGCTCAAAAAAACCGACCCGGCCCTTATAGCCAAGGTTGTTACACTCCGAGCAGCCGTTGGGACCGTATATTTTCAGATCGGCTACTTCATCCTCGTGGAACCCAACCTTGATCAGCTCTTCGGGAGGGTATTCGACGATTTTCTTACACTTGCTGCACAATTTTCGTCCCAAACGCTGGGACAGCACCATGGTCACGGAAGAGGCCAGCATGTAGGGGGGAATACCGATGTCGACCAGTCGGCCTATGGTCGCCGGACTGTCGTTGGTATGCAGGGTGGAAAAAACCAGGTGGCCGGTCATGGCCGCTTTGATGGCAATTTCCGCGGTCTCTATATCTCGTATTTCACCGACCATGATTATATCCGGATCCTGGCGCAAAAATGCCTTTAAAGCGGCGGCAAAGGTCATTCCCACTTCCTGATGCACATTGACCTGATTGATGCCTTTAAAGTTAAACTCGACCGGATCTTCGGCGGTGAGGATTTTAATATCCTCACTGTTCATGGAGTTCAAGGCGGAATAGAGGGTGACCGTCTTGCCCGAGCCGGTAGGACCGGTGACCAGCAGTAAGCCTTGCGGGTTGGCGAGACATCTTTTGAGCATTTCGAAGGTCTCCACCTCAAAGCCCAATTTGGTCAGATCGACATTCAATGACGATTTATCAAGAATACGCAATACTACCGACTCGCCATACAAGGTGGGCAGGGATGAAACCCGGAAATCGACGGAGCGATTCTTGCCCATGCGCATCTTGATGCGCCCATCCTGAGGCACCCGTCTTTCGGTAATATCCAGACCGGAGAGAATTTTCATCCTGGCGACCAGGGCATTTTTGATGGTCAGCGGCAGGTTCATCGTCTTAAACAGGGCACCATCTTTACGGTATCGCACCTGCATACTTTTTTCATAGGGTTCGACGTGAATATCCGACACTCCATCCTGAACGGCTTTAATCAGGATACCATTGACCAGCTTGATAATAGGTGCATCCGAGGCGGCGAACTGTTCACCGGTTTCATCGATGTCATCGACTTCCAGTTCGAAATCATCGGCGGCCTCCGCAACGATCGAGCCAAAGTCATCGACCTGGGTGATGTCGAGATCCTCGTCGATTTCGTCTTTAACACCTAAAAAAGAATCCGCTTCTTCGTCATCTATACCGTAATATTTCTGGTAGGCATCAACGATGTCTCTTTCGGTCGAGACAGCGACCGACAACTCCATATTGAGCAGATTCTGGATCTCCTCCACCGCTGCCGAATTGGAGGGTTCAGACATGGTCAGCTGAAAGGTATTGCCGGCCATACGCAGAGGAAAGGCCATATATTCCTTGGCCTGCGCATATTTCAGCAGCTTGAGAGCATCCTTTGACGGCGGTTCATTCTTGATGACCACGGCAGGATAGTTATGCTGCCGACTGAGAAAGGTAAAAACGGTATTTTCGTCGATATATTCCAACTGCCGTAAAATGGTACTCAGCCGGCCACCATTTTTCTGCAGAATTTTCTTGGCCGCCTCCAGCTGTGTCGGGGTTATATACCCTGCCTTGCTCAGCAGCTCGCCGATCTTGATTTTCCCAGCTCCTGATTGATCCTTAACGGTCTGCTTCATCGAGGATCGACGGGGACTCGCAGTACTTCTTAGTGCCATAACCAATAACCAGTTTGAAAAAGAGTTGTGAGCCAACCGCTCAAATAATTATCATTCCTTAAAATAAATCACAAAAACCATCTACTTAAAAGGTATTCCTCCAATTAAGAGAAGATTACCTTAAAAAAAATCTTCTTATCTCAATTTTTAACCAGGAGATAAGAAGATTCAGGTGACAAAGCTACGACAATGTCGGTAGGATTACAGGGTGAGAATCAATTGGTCCAGAAAGGAGACATTTTTCGTAATGACTCAATAATGGTCGGCATTTTTTCGACGACGAAATCAACTTCTGCTTCGGTATTATAGACACTGAGGGAAAACCGGATGGAACCGTGTGCCGCCGTAAAAGGAACCCCCATGGCCCGCAGGACATGGGAAGGTTCAAGAGACCCGGAGGTGCAGGCGGAACCGGATGAAGCACAGATCCGGTATTGATTCATATGCAGCAGGATCGCTTCTCCTTCGACAAATTCAAAGCTGATATTGGCGGTGTTGGGCAGTCGGGCAGTTTTATGTCCGTTGAGCATCGATTTCGGAACTTTTGCCAGCAATCCTTCCTCGAGCTTATCGCGCAATTGTCGCACCCGCCCGTTTTCCTCAGCCATTCTCTCCCCGGCAAGCTCGCAGGCGCGGCCAAGGCCGACGATCGAGGCAACGTTTTCCGTCCCACCCCGGCGCCCGCTCTCCTGATGACCGCCGGTGAGAAACGGCACAAAGAGAGTACCCCTCTTGGTGTAGAGAACCCCGACTCCTTTTGGGGCATGGAGTTTATGGCCGGACAGGGACAGGAAATCAATATCCAGCTGTTGCAAATCGATGGCAATTTTACCTACCGCCTGAACGGCATCGGTATGAAAAAGTACGCCTCGCTGCTTCGCCATTGCGGCCATTTCTTCAATTGGAAAGATAACGCCAGTCTCGTTATTAGCCCACATTACGCTGACAATGGCGGTATCATCGGTCAGGGCGGCTTCATACTCAGCCATATCCAGCATTCCTTGCCCATCGACTTTCAGCCGGGTGACTTTATATTTGTGACCGGTCACCGATTGGAGACTGTCGCAAAGATTTTTCACCGCCGGATGTTCAACCCTGGTCGTAATCACATGTCTTTTTTCGGGAAAGTTGCGCAGCGCTGACAGGATGGCCGTGGAGTCGCTTTCAGTGCCGCAGCTGGTAAAAGTTATCTCTTCCGGTTCCGCACCCAGGAGCGCAGCCACTTTTTTGCGCGCAGTTTTGAGCGCCTCCCCGACCTGCCCGCCAAAGGTGTGCATGCTCGACGGATTGCCGTAGGACTCGGTCAGATAAGGCATCATTGCCTCGACAACTTCCGGGGCTATCTGCGAAGTTGCGTTGTTATCCATGTAAACCACGTTTTCGTTTGCCGGAGCCATTAATTCTCTTCCTCCACAATCAAACTATCCAAGACAAGTTCGCGCAATTTCTTTTCCACATATTCTTTAATGGTAGTTTGCGATTTATGACAACTGGTGCAGGCACCGCGCAGGGAAACAATGACAAAATCGCCATCGACGTCGATCAGTTCAATATCGCCGCCGTCCTTACGTAGGCCAGGCCTGATTTCCCGTTCAAGAACCTCTTCGATTTTCTTGATTTTCTGCAGCGAAGTCATTCGCTTGGGCTTGGTTTTGATATTCAAAGGAACTGCCGTAGTCTTGCCGCTGACGGTATCATGGAGGATTTCCCTGAGCTTGTCCTCACATTTGCCACATCCGCCCCCGGCCTTGGTAAAATTGGTGATCTCCTCGACGGAGCGAAGACTCGATTCTTTTATCGCCCGAATAATCTCCAGATCGGTCACTCCGAAGCATTCGCAGACGACCTCTCCCTGGGCCATAGGCAGAACCAGTCCACGATAATCGGCAATGGCCGCCTCGAGAGCTTCCCGTCCCATTACCGAACAGTGCATTTTTTCCTTGGGCAGCCCACCCAGCGCTCCGGCAATATCTTCATTGGTTATTTTTGCCGCTTCATCAACCGACATACCGGTAATCATCTGAGTTAAAACAGAAGACGAGGCTATGGCACTGGCACAGCCGAAGGTCTTGAATTTAGCTTCCGTGATTACGTCATTGTTATCGATTTTAATGGTCAGTTTCAACGCATCGCCACAGGCCAGCGAACCAACATCGCCGGTTCCACTTGGTTTGTCAATTTCTCCCACATTCTGCGGTTGAAGAAAATGCTGCTGAACTTTGTCGGTATATTCCCACATACACAGCTCCTGAATTTAAAAGTGTGAAATCTTATTTTACTACAGTCTGACAATAAGACCTGTACCGCAAAAGGCAACCGGACACAGCGTAGGGTTCTACAAAATTCCAATCTCAACAAGCATCGCTTTGGCAGCGGCGACAAGCTCGGCTGTGCCGCTTTTCGTTCTGGATTCCACATAAAAACGAACCTTCGGCTCAGTCCCCGAAGCGCGAATCATCAGCCATGAGCCATCTTCAAAGACCATTTTTCGCCCATCGATACTGATAACCCTGGCAATACGCCGGGGCGTCGCCCCCACCGTCACCATGGTGCCTGCACCATATTTGTCCAGACCCGCCAGCAGCACCTGCAGCTCATCTCCCTTGACGCGCACCTCGATGCCGTCTCGATCCGGATAAAACGCGCCAAATTCACCTTCAATCCGGTGCAGATAGTCGCCCAGATTCAGTCTGGTGGCAAGCATCATCTCAAGAGCCAGAAGCAAGCCGATATAGGCGTCCTTTTCCGGGGTATGCCCTATTATCGAGATCCCATCCGACTCCTCAAAATAAACCAGGGCCTTGCCGATAACCGGTTTAAAGTTTTTAAAACCGACACTTGGTTCAAACAGCTCTTCATGAAAATGCTCAGCGATACTGTTGGCCAGATTCGATGTGGCTACCGTTTTTGCCACCATCCCCTTCTTCTTTTTATATTCATGCAGAAAATGATAGGCCATGGCGCCAAACTGGTTCATGCTTATTTCAGTGGTCCCATCGGTAAACCTTATCCTGTCGCCATCCGGATCAATTATCGCACCCAGCTTCAGCGGTTCTTGGCGGGAATTGAGCAGCCGGACAACTTCGCGCATATTGGCAGTCGATGGTTCCGGGGCCACCCCGCCAAAGGTTACATCGGCTTCATTGCGCAAGAGAATCAGCCGCGAACCGGCACAGTGATTGAAGAGTGCAGCAATATGCAGCCGACTGGCACCATGGACGCAGTCAACGGCGATAATCATCTCCGCATCGTTTAAAAATGCACCAACCGAACCCTCCAGATCCAGGCCGTGGGCATGGTAATTCTTTTTAACCAGCTCTTTCCAGCAATCAAGCGATTCAAACTGTTGCACCTGATCAAGTATCGCACTGCATGGCCTGGTGACATAAGAAAATTCGCCATCGACCAGGGCGCGGGCATTGGCGGTAATTCTTTCGGTGACCGCGGCCGCCGCAGGTCCTCCATCAGCGGCGTTGAATTTATATCCGCCGTACTCCAAAGGGTTATGCGAGGGAGTGAGGTTGATCGAAAAGGCAGCTCCCAGTCTAAGGACAGCCGCAGAAAGCACTCCGGTTGTCGATTCGCCGGCATAATGCACGGTAAAGCCCCCGGAAGTCAGCACCGCCGCAACTTGGCAGGCGAGCAAGTCACCCACAAACCGGTTGTCAAAACCAAGCACACAGCCACGCTTTTGCGCCTCCGCCAGATCCTGCACCCCGAGCAGAGCACCAAGCTCTGCTTCGCGGTCGAGCGCCTGATACATCTGTATAATGGCCGTAGTAACCAGAGCGACGGAGTGACAAAAAATATCCTTGCCCAGTTTGCCCCGCCAGCCGGAGGTACCAAAAGCAATCAACTGACTTGGTTTTCCCCGGTTTTCCTCAATTTCCCGCCGAACGAGCGCATATGCCGCATCAATTGGTTCCTGCCAGGCGGCACCTTCATCTTGTTTTTTGGCAACCAGCTCTTTTATCAAGCCAAAATAATCACTGGCCGCATGATCGCCTGCGACCGTGAAGCGTTGGAACAACTGTTGAGATTTTTCGGCAATGGTCATCTTCTCCCTCCATTTCAAGTGCACCTCAAAAAAAGTGTTATTCGATTTTTTGGGCCTTATCAATGAGCATGATGGGAATATCGTCTCTTATTTCATACAACAGCATACATTTTTCACACACTAATCCTTTCTCGTCTCTAAGCTTCACCGGCCCCTTGCATTGGGGACAGGCTAAAATTTCCAGCAGGTCTTTATGAATCATAGGTTCCTCTCGTTTTGGTAAATGATTGAATAAATGCAGCGAATTTGATATTTACCTGAAACCGACTATGATTGCATAGAAATTTATCTTGCTCTCGTGGATTTCAGGTTTTTTCGAGATAGTCCTCTCAATCGAGGCGAACGCGTCTCACTTACCTTAGGAAAATTATGAAACAGCAAATAGGATTTATTGGCGGCGGTCAGATGGCCGAGGCGCTGATCAGGGGAATTATCACTTCAGGGCTTTACCGGGAAAACGATATCCTCGTCGCCGAACCCAATGATTTTCGTCGTGAACATTTGGAACAGACCTACTCGGTTAAGACCTATGACAGCAATGTGCCTGTTTTTGACAGCTGCCGCGTTATCATCCTCGCCGTCAAGCCGCAGACCATGAGAGCACTTCTGCTGGACTGTCGGGAGCGCGTCCAGTCGCATCATATACTTATCAGTATCGCCGCCGGGCTGCCGATTTCTTTTTATTTGAAGACAATAGGCAAGGAGGATACCAAAATCATCAGGGTCATGCCCAATACCCCGGCACTGGTCCTGGAAGGCGCATCCGCGCTCAGCAGAAATGACAATGTCAGCGATGAAGAATTGCAGACGGCTGAAGGAATCTTCCTCGCTGTGGGCGAAGTGGTTATCCTCGACGAAATCCATCTCGACGCGGTAACCGGCCTGAGCGGCTCAGGGCCGGCCTATGTTTTTTCATTCGTCGAGGCACTTATTGACGCCGGAGTCAAATCTGGGCTGACCCGGGTTATTTCCGAAAAACTGGCGCTGCAGACGGTCTCCGGTTCGGTGAAACTGCTTAAAGAAAGCGGCGAACATCCGGCTGCGCTGCGAGGCAAGGTAACCTCTCCCGGCGGCACCGCTATAACCGCCATCCATGTTTTGGAAAAAGTCGGCTTTCATGGCATCATCATGGACGTTGTCGAGTCAGCGGTCATCCGCTCTAAACAACTGGGCAAAGTAGAATGAACACCACCGACGTGCCCTTTCGAGTCGAGACGAGCCTGACTATCGGCACTATCGGCATCATCACCAAGATCGATGATGCCGGATCCGACAGCTACGCGAAAATCCTGGCGAACTGGCTGCAACAGCGAAATATCAAGGTCTTGGTCAACGAAATAAATGCCGGCATTGATATGCTTATCGTTCTCGGCGGTGATGGGACCCTGTTGCATATCGCCGAGAAAGCAGCCCGACACGCCATCCCGGTGCTGGGCATTAATCTTGGTAATCTTGGTTTTTTAACCGAATTGACGGAAAAGGAAACCTTCCAGGCCCTTGAGCGGGTTCTGGCCGGCAAACTGACCATAGAAAACCGGCTTATGCTCAAGGCGCGCCTGGTCAACGCTGAGCGAACGACCGACTATCGTTATGCCCTCAACGACGTGGTCATCGCCAAAAATGTGCTCGATCGCCTGCTCCGTCTCGCAGCTAAAGCCGATGCCGAATATATCACCACCTATAAAGCGGACGGATTGATATTTTCATCGCCCACCGGCTCGACCGCCTACAATTTATCTGCCGGAGGACCGCTTGTTTATCCGGGTCTCGCCACCATTACCGTCACCCCGATCTGCCCCTTTATGCTCAGCAGCAGACCAATCATTTTGCCGGCCGACAAACTCATCAGAACTCGCCTTGAAGCCGGCACCGGCACCGAGCGCGCTCAGATTATAATTGACGGGCAGCCTTACTGGGAAATGCGTGACAGCGATGAACTGGAAATTGAAACCGCTGGACAACCCCTGCAGCTGATTGTCTCCTCGACCCGTGATTACTTCACGATTCTGCGCACTAAACTGCACTGGGGCGTTTCCGGGGAAAAAGGTTAAACCGGCTCATTTTTTCTTTTGCAGCTGGTATTTCTTCATTTTATACTGCAGCAGACTCTTGGTTATACCAAGATTCTCAGCGGCCCTGGCCTGAACATAATCGGTTTCAATCAAAGCCTGGGTAAGCATTTTTTTCTCGACTGCATAGAGGACCTCGTTGAGGTCGGCATTTTCCGGAATGATCTGTCGCAGATCGACATCCAGGCCCCAGGCCGGTCGTTCCTCGCTGTATAAAGTGTCCGGCTGCACATCTTCGGCCTCAATCACATCGCCGGTGCAGAGGATTGCCGCCCGCTCGATGGTATTTTCCAGCTCGCGGATGTTCCCCTCCCAGGGCAGCTTCATCAACAGTTTCATGGCGTCACCGGATATTCTTAAGGCCGGCTTAGTGAGTTCCTTCTGGTATTTGCCGATAAAAAAATCGGCTAAAAGGCGCATATCGTCCATCCGCTCGCGCAGTGCCGGCAAATTTACCGGAATAACGTTGAGCCGGTAAAAAAGATCCTCCCGGAAACGGCCGCCCGCAACCTCCTCACGCAGGTCTTTATTGGAAGCGCTGATGATCCGGACATCGACTTCAATAGTTTTAGTACCGCCGACCCGCTCAAAGGTTTTCTCCTGCAAAACCCGCAATAATTTAGACTGCAGGGCAAGAGGGATTTCGCCCACTTCATCAAGGAAGATTGTCCCTTGATCGGCCAACTCAAAGCGCCCTTTACGCATGGCCACCGCCCCGGTAAAGGCTCCTTTTTCGTGGCCGAAAAGTTCGCTTTCAAGCAAATTATCCGCCAGCGCCGCACAATTGACGGCGATGAACGGCTGCGATTCCCGAGGACTGTTCATATGAATTGCTTTAGCCACCAGCTCTTTGCCGGTACCGCTCTCGCCGGTAATGAGTACCGAGGCATGGGTAGGCGATACTTTTTCAATGAGTTGATATACCTGGAGCATTTTGGGATTTTTACCGACCATGCCGCTGAAGCCGCTTTTGCCTTTAATCTCATCGCGAAGGCGGGTATTTTCCCGTATGAGGGAATAGTGCTGGGCGCCTTTTTTTAAGGTGATAATCAACTCGTCATTGGAAAACGGTTTGGCCAGGTAATTATATGCGCCGGCCTGCATTGCTGTGACCGCCTTGTCGACTTCGGCAAAGGCGGTTATAACGATAACCGGCAAATCCGGATTTTTAGCCTTGATGTTGCCTAGAAATTGCAGCCCGTTCATCCCGGGCATCTGCATATCGGTGATAACGATATCGAGATCGACGTCATCGACTATCTTCAGTCCCTGCTCTCCGTCAGCAGCGGTGAAGACCTCAAACCCTTCATCTTTTAACAGCTCTGATAAGACGACGAGATAATTCGGCTCATCGTCAACTACCAGGATCGAATGCATCGTCATGATTGTCCTTTGTGAGTATTGTTGTACCGATTGTCTTTTACGCGTTGTTTCATGGCAACAAGTAGTTGTGCCGGAACGGAAACATTTTTTCCTCCGGCAAGGCTTGTTCCCGGTCTGATACTGCCGTGGTAATCACTTCCACCGGTCATCAGCAAACCATATTTTTCAGCAAGGGCAATAAGCCGTTTTCGAAAAGACCGGGAGTGATTGGGATAGTACACCTCAACACCATCCAAGCCCATTTCGCCCAGTTGCCGCATTGCATCATCGAGGTCTTCAACCGATTTATCGAGTTGCAGGGGGTGGGCCAGCACGGCAATTCCTCCAGCCTGCTGAATCAAATCGATGGCTTCTTCCACTTCATAGATGAATCGCGAAGTGTAGGCCAGGCCTTCCTGGCCAAGGAATTTGGCAAAGGCCTCATCCATCGATTGAACATACCCTTTTTCTACCATCAGCCGGGCGATATGGGGTCGCCCGGTTTGACCGGTTCCGGCCGATTTTTCCAGTTCATGCAGGTGCAGAGTAAAGCCGAGCCGACCCAGTTTGATCAGGATTTTTTTATTTCTCTCCATCCTGCCGGCCTGCAGCTGCTCCAGGGCTCTCTGCAATTCTCTATGGTGACAGTCAAAAAGATACCCCAATAAATGCACGTTGTGGTTACCGTATTTGACACTCAGCTCGATCCCCGGGATAACCTCAATACCGACGCGGCCGCCGGCGGCAATGGCCTGCTCAACGCCTTCAATGGTATCGTGATCGGTGATCGCAATAGCCGAAAGGCCCTTTTTATGCGCATAATGCACCAACTCGACAGGATTCATAGTGCCATCGGAAGTAGTCGAATGGATGTGGAGATCGATGGACATTATGGCAAATAATTGTGAAAATAAGACGAGTTATAGGGAATTGCCTGTCTGAGTCGATTAACGTAATAGTTCAACCGAACGCAGCAGGTGTCCGTACATGGGATCAATAACTGTTCAGCCAGCGCTCCAGTTTCGTTCAAGCAGAGTTCCGAGCTATAGTTGGCTGTGTGTGGGACCTGATCGGACAAAAGTGGGATGCTGGGGAACAGTTACGATTAATGTACCAGTTTACTATCGCAGTTGATAGTATAATAACTCTTTACTTTTTCGCCGGGAGTCCGATACAGATTTTATGCACTTTACAGTTCAAAGCCAGCGGAGCCTCCCTATGCGGTCTTTTTTTGTCAATGGTCTACTTATTTTCCTGCTTTGCGGTTGCAGCAGCCGCATTCCGGAACCGATCACGTATCCCTACTCGCAACAAAAAAAAATGCAGGCAGCCTCCCATTGGGACGTACTGGCCGCCGACCTGGCCGGCCGCATTAACCAGCAACTGATCTTAACCGACAACCACGCCAAAGCGGTCTTCGTCACAGAGACGTGCGGCGACGACAATTCCGCCTGCCGTAGCGGTGACACAGGTGCCTTTCATGAAGCGTTGCACGATTTATTGATCACCAATCTTGTCGGCTATGGCGTTCCAACCAAAAGCAAGGCCGACCAGGAGGCGATTGAGATAAGCTATAAAGTGCAGGTTGTGTATCACAGCAGCGACCGGGTGCGCAGCCTGCAACCGGGATTATTGACCGGACTGTCGGCAGCAGTCGTGGTCCTGTACAATGCCCCCGCCGAACTGATTCTGCTGGCCGTCGGGGTCGCGGCTGACGTCGCCAATACAAGCCTGGTTACAAGCGGCCATTACGAGATCATCATTACCACCTCGATGATAACCCATGACCAGTACCTCTTCCGGGCATCGGACATTTATTATATCAATGCAAAAGATTTCTACCACTACCAGGAACGTACACCCGAGACCAGAACCATCAAACTCTCCAGCAGAGACATCGCAATAGAAACCTCCCTGTAGAGGATAATTAGAGTATGCTTCAAGTAAAAAAAACAGCTTTTTCAGCAACCAAATATGCTTCAAGCCGGCTCCTCCGGGCTGCCACGCTTGCCTGTATGCTGTTCCTGCTGGGAGGCTGTGCGTCCTTTAACTGCACTCGACTGGAAAATCTCTTGGGAGGCAGTACCAATCTCATCCAATTTTCCTACCGCATTGCCGATCATCTGATCGAAAGAGCCATGCCGCCGCTTCTGCCGCGCCAACCGGATATGCCGGTTATGGTGACCACCTTTGTCGACAATAATGACCTTACGCAAACCTCGCCTTTTGGTCGCATCCTCCAGGAGCAGATCGCCTCCAGACTGGTCCAGCTCGGCTATACGGTTCGGGAGATAAAACTTGGCAATACCCTGCATATCGAGCCGAAATCCGGAGAAACCATATTAACCAGAGACCTGACCCAGCTGAGTGCCGAGCAACAGGCCCAGGCCATCCTGGTTGGGACCATCTCCAGGACCGACCGGATTTTATACATTTCGGCTCGTCTTATTAATCCGACCAACAACAATGTTCTGGCCACCGAAGACTACCGGCTGTGTATGGACAATAGCATCATGGCCATGTTCGGCCTGCAGTATCAGGATGCTATCGACCGGCCCATAGCCGAACCAAGCCAACCCCTTCTTAACTCTATCTTTTAACTGTGCAGATGAACCGACTGCAAGGAAAAACCGTCGTCGTTCCCGGGGCCGCCCGCCCGATTGGTCGGGCTATTGCCGGAAAATTCGGAGAACATGGCGCAACACTTATCCTGCCGGTGTACGACTGGCCGGAATCGATTACCGAGCTGAAGGAGGAATATTCCTCGGCCGGATACCCGTTTTTCATCTTTCCCGCCGATCTGCGACAAAAAGATGCGGTAGTACAGCTCAAGCGGTTTATCGACGAACAGACCGGATCGATCGATTATTTAATTAATAATATCGAACGCGGCGGCATGCCTGTGGTCCATGGCAGCTATGATCTTCCCCATAACGCCGAACAGTGGGACAACGAGTTCAATACCACGGTGAAGGCCAAATGGCTCCTTTTTCATCATCTCTTACCGTTGTTGACGAAGAAGTCCGGCGGTGCGGTGGTAAACATCTCATCGATAGCCGGCTGCGCGGGACGCAGCGGACCGGCCGCAGTCTTTTTCAACGACGGCTACAGCGCCGCCAACCGGGCCATCCAATCCTTTACTGAAACCTGGGCCAGACAGGCAGCTCCTGCTGTTCGCGTCAATGAACTGGTGCTCGGTCTCATCAAGAGTCGGCACGGGGAAGGCACGCGAGGTTGGGCCGCTCTCTCCGACGACGAAAAAGACGCGATTAACGCCACCATTCTCCTCGGTCGCACCGGTCTTGCCGAAGAAGTGGCCAATACCATCTATTTTTTAGCAGTGGAAGCTACCTATATGACCGGGGCAAGCCTGCGCATGGATGGTGGCTATATGCTCGGTGCCTGCAAGGTTCCACCAATGCCGTCAGGAATTCTTTAATGGTTAAAGCAAAAACTCTTGATCTTCATCGTTGTTGCGGGTTTCACTATCAATACGACGTGCTCATGCATGACATCTCAATGGTAACACTGTTTGCCGAGGAGTACTCGGTGGGCAAGTTCTGCCGGCGTAATTTGCCTTAATTCGTTGTCCCAAAAAACCTCCATAGTATCGTTACATGCCAGGAGCTGCTGGACTTCTTTAGCTTTGACCTCAGCCCCAAGCAGATCAAGACACCACAGTGCTAAAGCAGCCACATGCATATCGGACGAGCAGAGGTAGGCGCGTAAGTCATCGTTCAGACCCTGCTTGATCATCTCACCTCGGTGCTCCCGGCACAGACGGCCGATGCCCCACAGCAACCCGCGCTGCAGTAATGGCAATTCCAGGTAATTGCCATCGGCAAAGAGCTCTTCGCCGTCTTCCCGCATATACGAGATCAGCATATGCAGATATTCATGGCGCAGTACCGAATTGTGGCACATAATTTCCGCCATCGCCTCAGGTGCTCCCCAGCCTATTCCACCGGACTCGTCATTTAGTGACCAGAGGAACCGGCGCATTACGACCCGCGCGGCCTCCAGTTCTTTTTCGGCAATTTTCGGAACGACCCAGCCAAAACAACGCACACCATTCCAGCGTACTCTTGCCTCCCGGCGGCACAGCGCAATAAACAGCGGGTTGACCAGGCTCTGCAGCGGGTATTTTGCCAGCTGCGCCCAAATATCATCAATACTTGTTTTCTGCAGAAGTATCAGAACCTCGTTTTTCAGCTGTCTTCTGTTCATCGCTCAGTCACTGAGGGGAGTCATCGAGGCGCTGCATTCCTTCCATAAGCATGCCCATGAAGCCGCCGAGGACATCGAAGGCTTTTTCCTTTGCCGAGAGACCCTGGCTGAAATTAAACCGCCCGGTATCAAGGGAAAGAATCTGGTAAAACGCTTCTCTGCCCTCCAGTTGATCCAGCTCGACATGGACCAGTTCCCCTTCATTGAACATGACCTGAGCCCGCTTATCTTCACTCTCAATGTTGAGTTTACCAGTTTTCTGGTTGGCATTGATCATCTGGCACAATTCAACGGGCGAAATATCCGAGAGTTGTCCGACCATCCCTGAGGAGAGTTCTTCCGCCCGCTGCATATTCATTTTGGTAATCCTGCTGACCAGGAGTTTATAGAAAAACACCTGGAGGGCGGGGAATCGGTTCAGCACATGACGGAAGTTTTTTTGATTCATAACGGCAACCTGGCATGTTTCTGCGGTCATGATAGTGGCGGAAACACGATCTCCTGAGAGAAGGCTCATTTCACCGAAAACTTCTCCTTTGTGCAATTCGGCAATGGCTATGCCATGATCATCGATAACCTCTGCCTTACCGGACAAAAGGATAAACAACCGATCTCCGGGATCACCCTTCTGAGCAATGGGAAACTGCCAGGGAAACTCGTTTAATTCAAGCAGGGTGGCCAGATCAAGCAGATCCTCGGGAGAAAGAGTGGAAAAAATCTCCACTGAGCGCAACAGTCCGGCAAAATTACTTGTTCCCTTAATCTTTTCACGGCGCTCGGCAGCAACGAGTAATTTCATCTGCAGTGTGGCGAAGCCTTTATCTTTTTTATATTCAAACCGGATCAGACCGGTACAGCCGCCGCATTCGAATTTGGCCTTCTGGTTCATGCCTTGAGAATAATTTTCAAAACTGCTTCCGGTAGAACTAATCTCAATCAGCTCCTTGGCAAGAGTCATGCATGTCGGTTTACCGGCCGGCAGGGACAGAATACCTTCTGCGAGTTTTAATTCCTCTCGGACATTGTACAGAGGACAATGGTCTTCCTCGGTTATGATGAAAATACCGTTTCTGAACTGCATATGTATCCCGCTTAATCCGATCTGCCAAAAAGCAGATAAATAACGAAACCCAAAACTGCGGCGCCGCCGAAAATAACCGGCAGAACTTTTTCAATCTGGATCTCTCCATTCACCAACAGAGAATTCATATAATTCGTTCCCGAGACCCACCAGAGACCGACCAATATGGTGATAATGATAAGATCTTTCCATTTTTTCCTGAAAAGCATATAGCATACCATCAGGATGAAGGGCACGATAAACCATGGGTTGGTGAAGAGACCGACAAAATCAACCTCTTTAATCTGCTCCTGCAGATGTGTTGCCGCAAACCATTCGTTGAAATTAGAAAAAATCTGCATACGTTTTAAATCCTTTTAAAAAGAGGACATTCTAGCACTTTAGATGGGCTCCGATAAAGGCTTGATCCGAGGCGTAGGCCATACAACGATGGACATCGGGCTATTTTAGGAGTCCATCAAGTATAGCATAATTATTGGGTATAATAGCTAGAGGAAAAATGCAGTAAAACTCGATACACCAAATTTTCCAGAGTACCTCTTGCGGTAACAACAGCCTGCTATAGTATATGTTAAAACATTCCGTTTTGACAATGACTACCGGTTTCCCCCAGATGAATGAAATAAAATCCAATATTATATTAATCGGCATGCCCGGTTCCGGCAAAAGTACCGTCGGCGTAATCCTCGCCAAAATGCTGGCGAAAAGATACATCGATACCGATATCTTACTGCAGAATATTGAAAAAAAAAGCCTGCAGGACATCGTCGATCAAGAAGGTCCTATGGTTCTGCGAGACATTGAACAGAGGGTGCTCCTCGGCATTCACTGCCACAATCATATCATTGCCACCGGCGGCAGCGCCGCCTACAGTGAACCGGCAATGCGGCATCTAAAGCAGGACGGAATTATGGTTTTTCTCCATGCGGACTTGCCAACGCTGGAGCAGCGGATCCATAATTACCAGACCAGAGGCCTGGCAAAACGACCCGACCAGAGCTTTCAGGATCTTTTCGAGGAACGCTTGGTGCTATATGAAAAATATGCTGATATAACCGTGGAAAGCTCGCTGCTGACGCAGGATCAGGTTTGTGATGCCATCGCCGAACAACTGCAGATCAATGCCTCAAGCCCCGTGCGGCAATGATTCACAATCGACTTCAAAACACCAGGTAATTATTGCCCAGCCAGGGCTTTTGCAAGTAATGGAGGTCTCCATGCCCCTTTCCTCCCGCCTTGAGCGAGAACTAAAAACCATCACGGCCATGGTGAGAATTTATTGTCACAAGCATCATGACGCTGCAGGAACTGATGATGGAGAGCTCTGCGAGGATTGCAGCAGTTTTCTCGCCTATGCCGAAAAGAGACTAGCCCGCTGTCCATACGGAGAGAAGAAGCCAACCTGTGGCAATTGCCCCACTCACTGCTACAAGCAGAATATGCAGACCAAGGCGCAGCAAATAATGCGCTATGCAGGTCCCAAAATGGTCTGGCACCATCCACTCATGGCCTATTTCCATCTGATCGACAGCAGAAGAAAACCACCACTTTGCGTAAACGGTCGACAGATTAAATAAACGTAATACTTATGACAGGTAATGGACAACTGGTCATAAACCGGCTTTTGTTCGAACGAAACTTACCTTCTGCCGGTAATTCTCTGCACTGCCTCCTGGTATCTCAATCTGGTTTTCTCGGTGATTTCCTGCGGCAGAGGCGGTGGAGGCGGCGTCTTATCCCAGTCTAAAGAAGACAGGTAATCTCTTAAAAACTGCTTATCGAAGCTTGGCTGCGACCGTCCCGACTGATAATGGTCCACCGGCCAGAAGCGCGAGGAATCGGGGGTGAGAACTTCATCTATCAAGATAAGCCTGCCATCCAGCTCACCTAATTCAAATTTGGTATCGGCAATGATAATCCCCCGGGAAAGTGCGTAGTCAGAGGCTTTTTTATAAAGAGTAAGGCAGATGCCGGCAATCTCCTTCAGCCCGGTCGGTACCGACAATCTCCTGCATCCGGGCAAGAGATATATTTTCATCGTGGTCCCCAAGTGCTGCCTTGGTCGAAGGGGTAAACAGCGGTTCAGGTAATTTATCCGATTCCTGCATCCCCTCGGGCAAATGGAAACCGCAAACCACCGGATTTTGATTATAGGCACTCCAGAACGAACCCGAGATATAACCGCGCACAATACATTCAACAGACAAAGGTTGGGTTCTTTTGACCAGCATGGACCGGCCCTGCAGCTGGGCGGCATATGGCCGGCACGGATCTGGATAATCGTTGACATCGGCGCTGATGAGGTGGTTTTCAACAACATCCCGCAGCAGATTAAACCAGAAAAGAGACAACTCAGTCAAGATTGCCCCTTTACCGGGAATCGCGTCATCCATGATAACATCGTAAGCTGAGATGCGATCAGTTGCGACCATCAGAAGTTTGTCGTCATGGCCGGGAATCTCATACATATCACGGACTTTCCCCCGATGCTTGAGAATGAGATCAGGGTAATCGGTGGTCAGTACCGGTGCGATGGTCATAGCAAGCTGCTCCTTAAAAATATCTTAATGTAAATTGGCGTAAATCTTTAAAGGTAAAGCCGTCTTATCGAGATCTCCACGCTTGATCAAGAAATCAAAGAATGTTTCCAAAGCCTTACGTTTCTGTTCACCCAGATCGTATTCTATGGAACTGAGGTATTGGCAACATTTTTTCTTGGCCATGGGTATTCGCTGCGCGGCAAACTCACAGATCCCCTGGAGATCCTTTTTACCTTCGTCACGACATCTGAGCAGTTCGCGATGTATTGCCGCCAGCAATTCGGGATTTTCGGCACAAAACTCATCTCGGACCACACACAGGGCAAAAACAAAAGGCAGTCCGGTTTTATGTTTCCAGATATCGGTTAAATCGTATTCATACAGATAGGTTGATTTCTCCGCCAGGCGCAGCGCATCGTCGCCGATTGCCAATACTGCTTTAAACTTTTCATCAATGGTACTCTGCAGATCGCCGGTCGAATAGATCGGCTGTACTCCGTGAAATTCTTCCAGAATAATTTTCACCAGGCGGACGGAGGTTTCCGACTCGGCACTGAACAGAACAGGTGCTTCATTGAGCTGATTCATCGGCACATGGGAGAACAGGAAAACAGAACCGACCGGCCCACCGGCGCTTACGGATAGGCCGGACAGGATCTTGTAGTGTGCAGCATTACGGCCATACTCAAAACTCGAGACAAAGCCCAGGTCAATCTCTCCATCGGCCAGTTTTCGGTTTAAGACGGTGGGAAATGCCTCGACGAGTTGCCAGTTGTCATTATGCACCGTATTTTTCCACTTTTCATGAATGGGCGCAGTATTGAGGTAATTGACCATGCCGATACGGGCGATGGTTTTTCCTGACTCTTTCATGCACGGCACCTCTTTTTTTTCTGCTGCAGACAATATACATTTAAAAACCGGGCTAAAACCCGGTCTTTAAATGTACAAGAGATGATCAGTCGATGAAAAACTTTAGCTTTTCACGACGGCTGGAATGACGCAGACGGTTCAGGGCTTTTTTCTCAATCTGCCGGATCCGCTCGCGGGAAACATTAAAAAGTTTGCCGATTTCTTCAAGAGTATATTCCGCCTTTTCACCGATACCAAAACGCAGGCGGATAATTTTTTCTTCCCTTTCACTGAGGGTTTCCAGGATATCATTGACGCGGCCGGACAGTTCCCGGGTCTGTACTGCATCGTAGGGAGATTGTGACTCCTGGTTCTCCAGAAAATCGCCCAGGGTAGAATCATCGTCGCCGACCGGGGTCTCAAGAGAAATAGGTTCCCGCGACGCCTCCAGAATCGACAGGATTTTGTCCATCGGCAGGTTGGTCGCCTTGGATATTTCCAGCGGCGTAGGTTCTCGACCCAGTTCCTTGAACAAAGCATAAAATGCCTTGAAAAACTGACTTCTCAACTCAAGAAAGTGCACCGGCAGACGGATCGTCCTGGTCTTGTCGAGAATGGCCCGGGTAATGGCCTGACGAATCCACCAGCTGGCATAGGTCGAAAACTTATTGCCTTTGGTGTAATCAAAACGGAAAACCGCCCGCATCAGGCCGAGATTGCCTTCCTGGATCAAATCGGCCAGGGTGAGGCCCTGATGCATATATCGTTTGGCAATGGACACTACCAGTCTCAGATTGGCCCTGATCATGGTATCCTTGGCGACTTCTATCGACCGGCTATAGGCTTCGAGTTTTGCCTGGAGCTCGAACAGTTCCCGGATATCGGTATATTTTTTGGCAGCGCTGATGACATTGTAGCGCATAAAATTAAGTTGCTGTTTTTTGGGTTTGAGGGTCGGATCTCTTTTTTCCCAAAGATCGATCCTTTCGCACAGCACCTGAATCTCTTTGACGCCGGAGACATCTTCGCGAATCGCCGCAATTATGGCCTCAAAACCCTGACGGATGGTCTTGCTGTACTTTGCCTCTTCCTCCGGGGTCAACAGATCGAACCGGCCCATTTCCCTGAGATATGTGGTGGTCGTTTCTTCCGCTTCATGAGTTTCCTCATCGGGAAGGGTCATCTCGTCTTCTTGATTGGCATTGGCGGCAGAGTTCTCTTCTCTTTCCCAGATTTCCCCGGATAAAGTACGTTTCTCCCCATTCTCTTCAACGGTTACGATTTCGATGGAATGCGCCCCGAGAAAGTTGAAGATGGATTCAATTTCATTGGGATCCTTTATCTCATCCGGTAAAAGTTCATTTAAATCATCAAAGCTAATACAGCCTTCTTCTTTTCCTGCTTTTATAAGGTTTTCTTTAAGTTCAGGCAGCACCAGACAACCACTCCATTTCTTGAATTAATAAGACTATCTTTTGTGTCTTTAAAGGAAGGGCACCATCGCGATAGCCTCGAGAGGACCAACAGCGCGATTTTTTAATGATTTTTTTGGCAAAAAAAAAGCCGACGAGAAAGACCTCGCTAGCGTGTAGTGATTTTCAAAAGACTACACTCATACAGCATTCGCCCATAAAAATCAATTTTTAATATTCGCCCGCTCGGTAACTCATTATATTTTTCCCACTTTTACTTTAAGCTCTTATATTATAGCATCGATCATTTGACTTACAAGGGAACGGGAGTTGTTTTATTTTTTTATCCGAGACCGTTGAGAGCAGGAAATATTCAATTATTTCAACTACAAAAATTTCTCTTTTTAAGGATACAATAATGCTAGAGCGAAGAGCCAGCGGAATTCTTGCCCATATAACCTCCCTGCCATCCGCATACGGGATCGGCGATATTGGTGTTTCCAGCTATAATTTCATTGATTTCCTGGTAGACTGCGACCAGAGCTACTGGCAGTTTCTGCCCACTGGTCCAATCCATCGACCATTTGATTATTCGCCCTACATGAGCAGTTCCGCTTTTGCCGGCTCTGCACTCTTACTCTCACCGGAATTATTGCTGGCAACAGGTCTCATAGCTGAGTCAAGCCTTGGTCACCATCCTGAATTTTCTCCTTATATGACGGACTATCAGCAGGCAGAACGATTCAAGAAAGAGCTTCTGGCCGAGGCGTTCAGCGCATTTCATCCGGACAGGTTTCCCGGATACGCCGATTTTCTGGCGACCAATCCCTGGCTTGACGACTACGCAATGTTTATGACCGCGAAAGAGGTGTATAACGATGCCGGCTGGTTTTTTTGGCCCAAGGAGCTTGCGGCCAGGTCAAAGCAAGGGATGGATAATTTTTTAAGCGAACATAGCCATCGAATAAATTATTATCGTTTTGAACAATTTGAATTTTTTCGGCAATGGACTCTACTGCACAATTACGCCCGGGAAAAAGATATCCTGCTCTTTGGCGACCTGCCCATTTATGTCAGTTATGACAGCGTCGATGTCTGGGCGCATCAGGAAATTTTTACCCTGGATAAAACAACTCTCAAGCCGACGCACGTATCTGGCGTGCCGCCGGACTATTTCAGCAAAACCGGCCAGCGATGGGGAACACCTCTGTATAATTGGCAGAGCGAAGACCAGCAGATTCAGAAACAATTAATGCAATGGTGGGTAAACAGACTGGCACATCTCTTTACCCTGGTTGATATTGCCCGCATCGATCATTTTAGGGGCTTTGAATCGTACTGGTCGATTCCGGAAGCATGTGCCACCGCTGTTGATGGTCAGTGGCTGAAAGGGCCAGGGGAAGACTTCTTCGCCCGGATCGCCGATGCACTCGGACCGGTTAATATTATCGCCGAGGATCTGGGCATCATTACCACCGAGGTGGAAGCGCTGCGTGATCTCCTGGGCTTTCCGGGAATGAAGGTACTGCAGTTTGCCTTTGACGGCAATCCGGACAATACCTTTTTACCGCATAATTTCACCTCCCCGCAAAACATTGTCTATACCGGAACCCATGACAACGATACCACCGTCGGCTGGTTTATGAGTGACAGGCTTGACGATCAGCAGCGGCAAAATATCAAGATGATTGCCGGTCGAGATCCCCACGATACCCGGGACAGCCACCTTGATTTAATCTTTCTCGCCCAAGCCTCAATCAGCATCCTGTGCATCTTCCCTCTCCAGGACATATTAGGCTTTGGCGGTGACTGTCGAATGAACACCCCGGGCGTTGCCGTTGGCAACTGGCGATGGCGCTGCAGCAAAGAATTTTTAACCCCGGCGGTCGCCACACAGCTGCAGGCAGTTACGCGGCGCTTTAATCGTGGCAATAAACAGCGGATACAAGCAATGCAGCAGGAGCCATAAGGCATGGCATGAGCGAGATAAAAGGACCATTTTATCCGACAACAAAGTATTGACAAGCTCCCCGGTCTCAGTTATAAGAGAGCACCATTTTGGCCCCATCGTCTAGTGGCCTAGGACACTGGC
>CAVPXN010000002.1:10000-147974 GCA_963709745.1 uncultured delta proteobacterium | reverse complement strand
TTCTATTGACCAGATCGTCGATGCTCAAGTGGCCCAGCTTGGGCTCGATCAACCTGAACAAGAGATGGAAGAGAACAATAAGCAGCAGACAATAGCAAATCTTGCCGTGATCGCCGATCCTGCCGCCGTTATGGCGATGGCTGAATTTACCCATGATGCGGATGAAGAAATACGTCGAATGTCGGTAAGTGCCATCGGCTCTGTGAACAACACTGAATCCACCCACATTCTGGGCCAGGTTCTCACGACGAACCCGTGCCGGAAATTCGCCGGATAGCTGTCCAGGCCTTAGGTGAGAGAAAGCAGGAAGTGACTGCCAGAACATTCCTGGAGGAGGCGCTTAACGATACTGATGCTGGGATAAAAAACTTGGCCCGTCAATTGCTCGCCGAGTAATTATTCCCCTGACTCAAAGCCGATTTTGTTAATGGCTGCCCTGATCCGCTCCCGGGGAACGTCTTTGTTGGTGAAGGTGGCCTCACATTTGTCCAGATCTACGCTGATCTGCGAAAGGCCGGAAATGTTTTCCAAAGCTTTAGTCACTGAATCAACGCAATGCCCGCAACTCATACCTTTAATTTTTATACTGTCCATTTTTGTCTCCTAAACAAACGATCTCGTTTTTTCTCTGTTATCGGTCAATTATAAGCACTTCTTTCTTCAATTACCATTATCTGCAGCAACACGGTTGCCAGATAAGCCAGTAATCGCAGGCATTGCCGATCCACTGTTGCTAAATTGTAGTTTCGATACAATATTATAATCTATTCGATTGGCTCAGGATATTCCTCTGAACACATAATAGTCTATCTCCCTGATACATATTCTAAGAGAACGCAGGAGGAGAAAATATGATTGCTGGGTGCAGGTGGGGAGTAGGTTTGCTCTGTGCAGTGCTAATATCGCTTACCAATATCGCTGGTGGCGCAGTCTCGCCCGAGATCACTGAGCTCGTAGAAGAAGCATATCGGAATAACCAGGAACTTCTCAGCATGGCGCAAAACGCACAGGCCTTGCGTGCCGAAGCTCCTTTTGCCGGCTCGTTGCAGGATCCGGTGATTGGTTTCGGTATTGCCAATCTCCCGGTTGATAGTTTTGCCTTCGATCAGGCACCGATGACCCAGAAACAGCTCTTTGCCGCGCAGAAGCTGCCCTGGTTCGGCACCCTTGATCTTCGCCAGCAGCTCAGTCAATTAAAGGCTATGGAGGCGGAACTCCAGGTCCAAGGCAAGAAACTTCAAATCGCCAAAGATTTGACGGCGGCCTGGTATGATCTTGGTTTTACCGAAAAAAGCATGGAAATCAATGACACTCTTAAAGTCATTGTGACCCAGATGCTGCGGGTGGCGGAAACCAGGTATGCCACCGGCGAAGGATTGCAGCAGGACATCCTGACCGGCCAGGTACAACATTCCGAACTTATTGATGAGGCCATAAATCTTACGAGTCGTCAGCGGGTTATCCGCGCGCAGCTCGGCAGTCTGCTCAATAGAGGAGATCTCTTTACCGAAAATGGACCTGTCGTGATAGATGAGCCAGGCAAAATTCCGGCCCAGGATGTGCTCAACCGAGCTGCTTTACAGTTTAATCCCCTTATCCAGCAAAAAAAGATGGCCATAGACCGGGCTAAAATAGAGGTACAGCTGGCGGAAAAAGCATATCTACCTGACTTTGATGTGCGGCTTACTTATGGCCAGCGTGAAGATCTGCCTGATTTTCTTTCCGCTTCAGTGGCCATGACCGTGCCGCTCTGGCAGTCGACCAGCCAGGACAGTAAACTGGCCGGGGCGAGAAACCGACTCATCGCCGCGGAAAAATCGTTGCGTGGCCTCAACCAGACCCTGCCGCACAGCATCGACCGGCTGCTGGCCGAGATTGCCGGGGCAAGAGAAAATTACACTCTTTTTCGTGACGCCCTGGCCGTGCAGGCAGGGCAGTTGGCCGATGCAGCCCTGGCGGCCTACTCCGTAGGTAAAGTTGAGTTTACTACCATGCTCGCAGCTCGTATTCGGCTGCTGCGAATCCAGTTGCAAACGGAAAATTATAAATATCAGATATATAAGAAACAGGCAGAACTGGAGGAGTTGGTCGGTGCCGGACTGTCATCACTGGAGGGCTCGCCATGAAACCACTGGTTTGGCTGCTGGCTGCCGGATGGCTGCTTTTTTCCATCTCACCACCGCAGGCATTGGCGGGACTGAAGGCGGGAGATGTCGATCCCAAGACCGGCGAAGTAATCAAATACTGGGTTGCCCCGATGGATCCCACCTATATCCGCCAGGAACCGGGAAAATCACCCATGGGCATGGATCTGGTTCCGGTTTATCAGGACAAGGAAGGGGAAAAACTTCCAGAATCGGTCATTAAGATCGATCCGGTAACAGAACAGGATATGGGGGTGCGGACGGCGACGGTCAAACGGGCGCCCCTGACCAAGTCCATTCGCGCCCTGGGAACAGTGACCTACGATGAAAAAAGAATCTATGCCGTCAATCTGAAATTTGATGGCTGGATAGATAAACTTTACGTCAATTTTATCGGTGAGAGTGTCAAGAAAGGCCAGCCCCTGTTTGAGATTTATAGCCCGGAGCTGTACACCGCCCAGGAAGAGTATCTGCTCGCCAAATCACAGACCGAAAGTCTGGCCGCCAGTTCCTATCCGAGCGTGCGGGACAACGCCGCCCGGTTGCTGCAAGCCGCTCGGCAGCGCCTGGCTTACTGGGATCTTGAGGAGAAGCAGATACGGCAGCTGACCCAAAAAGGCACGGTGAACAAAAATCTCACCGTCTATTCTCCGGCCACCGGGGTGGTCATTCAAAAGGACGCCCTTGCCGGTCATTTCGTCAAGGCCGGGATGCATCAGTATGAAATTGCCGACCTTTCCAGGGTGTGGGTGGATGTTGAGGTGTATGAATATGAGCTGCCATTTGTCAAAAAAGACATGCCGGCAGCAATGGAGCTGTCTTATCTGCCGGGGAAACGCTTTACCGGGACCGTGCTGTTTATCTATCCGTTTCTTAATCCGCAGACCCGTACGGTAAAGCTCCGCCTGGCCTTTGATAATCCCGAAGGACTGCTCAAACCGGAAATGTACGCCAATGTCTATATTGAATCGCTGATCGATCCCGCGGCTTTAGTCATCCCCCAGGAGGCGGTCATCGACTCCGGTCTGCGCAAGGTGGTTTTTGTCGCCTTGGGCGATGGCAAATATGAGCCGCGCCAGGTGAACCTGGGGGTGGAAGGAGAAAACAACACCTTTCAGGTCCTGGCCGGGCTCAGCGAGGGTGATACCATCGTCACCTCGGCACAGTTTATGTTTGATTCCGAGTCCCGACTGCGCGAAGCCATCCAGAAGATGCTCAAGGCCAGAAGCGACAAGCCGACGCGACCAACAGCCGACGATCTGGATATGGGCACGATGCAAATGGACGACAGTGACCTGGATATGAGCACCCTCAAGATGGATAAAGAGTAAGCTGTTATCCTCCGACAGGATGGGAGAATAAGCTGATGATCAAGGCAATAATTGAATTTTCCATCCGTAATAAGTTCCTGATGTTGATGTTAACCGTCTTTTTGGTTGCCGCCGGCATCCGGGCGATGATGCAGACGCCGCTCGATGCCATCCCTGATCTGTCCGACGTCCAGGTGATCATTTTCAGCGAATTTCCCGGCCAGGCGCCGCAGGTGGTCGAAGATCAGGTCACCTATCCGCTGACCACCGCCATGCTGGCGGTGCCTTTTGCCAAGGTGGTGCGCGGCTATTCTTTTTTCGGCATGAGCTTTACCTATGTCATCTTTGACGACGGTACAGATATGTACTGGGCCAGAAGCCGGGTGCTGGAGGCGCTGAACTCGATTGCCGGCAGGCTGCCCAAAGGTGTTTCGCCCAGTCTTGGGCCGGACGCTACCGGTGTCGGTTGGGTCTTTCAATATCTGGTGGAAAGCGATCGCCATGACCTCCAGCAGCTGCGCTCAATCCAGGACTGGTTTTTGCGCTATGAACTGACCAGTGTGCCGGGGGTCTCCGAGGTGGCCTCCATCGGCGGTTTTGTCAAGCAGTACCAGGTGATGGTCGACCCCAATAAACTGCTCGCCTACAACATTCCCCTGCAGAAAGTTCGTCAGGCTATCCAGCGCTCCAATAACGATGTTGGCGGCCGACTGGTGGAAATGGGCGAGACGGAATTTATGGTGCGCGGGCTGGGCTATATCCAGTCGATCAAGGACCTGGAAGATATTCCGCTTAGTTCCGACAACGGAATACCGGTCCTGTTGCGTAATGTCGCCCGAGTCACCATTGGGCCCGAATTGCGGCGCGGATTGCTGGATTTTAACGGTACCGGTGAAGCGGTTGGCGGTATTGTGGTTATGCGCTATGGCGAAAACGCCCTGGCGGTAATCGACCGGGTCAAGAAACGGTTGACGGAGATTACCTCGGGACTGCCTGAAGGGGTATCTATTCGGCCGGTCTATGATCGCTCCGGGCTTAATCCTCCGGGCAATCGACAACCTGAAACAGACCCTGATCGAAGAGAGCGTCATCGTCGCTTTAGTCTGTATTGTGTTTCTCTTTCATCTGCGCAGCGCCCTGGTGGGCATCATCACCCTGCCTATCGGCGTGCTGGTTGCCTTTGTCATCATGGAACGACAGGGAATCAATGCCAATATCATGAGCCTTGGCGGTATCGCTATTGCCATCGGGGCCATGGTCGATGCCGCTATCGTTATGGTGGAAAATGTCCATAAGCATATGGAACAGAACCAGGGTCAAAAAGAGCACTGGCAGGTGATTCGCGAGGCCTCGGTCGAGGTCGGTCCGTCGCTGTTCTTTTCACTGCTGATTATTGCCGTCTCCTTTTTGCCGGTTTTTACCCTGGGTGCCCAGGAGGGCAGGATGTTTCGCCCCCTGGCATATACCAAAACCTATGCCATGATGGGCGCGGCGATCCTGGCGATCACGCTGGTGCCGGTGCTGATGGGCTATCTGGTCCGCGGCAAAATCATGCCGGAACATAAAAATCCGCTGAACCGGCTGCTCATCTGGATCTATCACCCGATTATCAAGCTGGTGCTGCGGATGAAACTTCTGGTGGTGGCTCTGGCCGTGGTGGCTTTGGCTGTCGCCTGGATCCCCTACAGCCGGATGGGCTCTGAATTCATGCCGCCCCTGAATGAAGGGGATCTGCTCTATATGCCGACGACTCTGCCGGGCATCTCCATCACCAAGGCCAAAGAACTGCTGCAGCAGACGGACAGGATTATTAAATCTTTTCCCGAAGTGGATCAGGTGACCGGCAAGGCGGGACGTGCCGAGACGGCCACCGATCCGGCGCCGCTGTCGATGATGGAGACGATCATCACATTAAAACCGAAATCCGAATGGCGGGCGGGGATGACCATTCAGAGTCTGGTTGATGAACTGGATAAAGCCATTCAGTTTCCCGGTCTGACCAATGCCTGGACCATGCCGATTAAGACCAGGATCGATATGCTGTCCACCGGAATAAAAACTCCGGTCGGCTTGAAGTTGATGGGCGATGATCTGCAGACGCTGTCCGAAATCGGGGAGAAGGTCGAGGCGGTGATCAAGGAAGTCCCCGGCACCACCAGCGTCTATGCCGAGCGGGTTACCGGGGGCAATTTTTTTGATTATAAGATCAACCGGGAGGAGGCGGCAAGGTATGGCCTGACGGTCGGCGATGTGCAGGATGTGATCATGACCGCCATAGGCGGGCAGAATATCACCTCCACTGTAGAGGGACTGGCGCGTTATCCGGTTAACCTGCGCTATGGTTCGGAACTGCGTGATACTCCGGAAAAATTGAGGCGTATCCTCGTTCCTACGCCAAGCGGGGCACAGATACCGATCACCCAGGTGGCGGATATCACTATCCGTAAAGGGGCGCCGTCCATTAAGAGTGAAAACGCCCGGAAAAATGCCTGGGTCTATGTCGATATCACCGGCGGCAATATCGGCGGCTATGTCAAGGCCGCCCAGCAGGCGGTGGCCGAAAAGATTAAACTGCCGCCGGGATACAGTATCGTCTGGTCGGGGCAGTACGAGTATATGGTGCGGGCGCAGCAGAAACTGAAAGTCGTGGTCCCGGCGACTTTAATAATCATCTTTTTGTTGCTGTATCTCAACTTTAACAATATTACCGAGAGCCTCATCGTCATGTTGTCCGTCCCTTTTGCTCTCACCGGAGGCTTATGGCTGATGGATTTGCTGGGCTACAATATGAGTGTGGCAGTGGCCGTCGGCTTTATTGCTCTGGCCGGAGTGGCGGCGGAAACCGGGGTGGTGATGCTGATCTATCTCGATATTTCCTACCGCGAATACAAGGAGCGTTATGGTGCTTCTTTTAGCCGGGAGCATCTCAATATGGCTATCGAACACGGTGCTGCCCTGCGGGTGCGGCCCAAGATGATGACGGTTGTCGCCATCATTGCCGGTCTGGCGCCGATTATGTGGAGCAGCGGGACCGGTTCCGAGGTTATGAAGCGCATCGCGACCCCCATGATCGGGGGGATGGTCAGTGCTACCATTCTCACCCTGGTGGTCGTCCCGGCTATTTACGGGCTCTGGAAATCAATCGGTCTGCCAAAAAGCGACCCGGAGTCCACCAACTGAAAAAGGTGAAAACTATGAAAAAAATAATAATTCTTTTAGTGTATTGTGGCATTATTCTGGTCGGTAACGCCGTGGCTGCGGAGCAGTCGAAAATGGCAACGATGGATCATAGTGAGATGAACCATGGGGCAAGTCAGGAGGGAGGAACATTCAAAAATGCGGCAATGGTCGATGGGATCCATGCCGAATTCCAGATTATGGAACTTGCCGCTATGAACATGTCCGATCCCGAAGGACGGACGCACCATGTGATGGTTTCATTTATAAAAGATGGGCAGCCAATCACCGAGATTGCCGGAAAGGTAAAACTCATTGCTCCGTCGGGAAAAGAGCAGATCGCCACTCTGAAGGATTTCGGCAGCGGCGTTTATGCCGCCAATTTCACTATCGATGAACCGGGCAAATGGGGGGTAATCTGCCTGTTCAAAGATATGGCCGGCCAACATACAATCAAATTCTGGTACCCGCATGCTATGTAGCGGAGGCCGATATTCCGGCTGGATATTTAGCGCCAAGTCCTTATGGTAAGTGAAGGCGCTTGCAAGTTGAGCGCATTTTTTAAGTGCTTTTCAGCAAAAGAGTCTTCATCATGGCCATAGAAAATTTTGACGCCAATATTAAAGGTATGCACTGCGCCGCATGTTCGGCGCGTATTGAACGAGTGGTCGGCAATCTTGACGGGATTATGCATTGTTCGGTGAATCTGGCTACAGAAAAGGCTAAGATTGACTACGATCCCCAGGCGATTTCCCTTGGGGCAATCAAAGAAGCCATAACCGGACTCGGTTTTTCCGCTGAGGAAGCCGCCGAACAAGATGACGATGCCGGTACTGCTTCTGAGACGGTCGATCGCTTGCAGGCGCAGCGCCACAGGCTTATTCCTGCATTCATCCTGGCGCTGGTTATTATGTGCCTGTCTATGGCTCCGATGTTCGGCATCACCCTGCCGGCAGCGGTGCATCCCGATACTGCGCCCTTCAACCATGCTTTTTTGCAGTTTTTGCTGGTTCTTCCCGTCTTATATCTGGGCCGGAATTTTTACCTGATCGGCATCCCGGCGCTTCTACGCGGTGGACCGAATATGGATTCGCTGATTGCCATCGGTACCGGAGCGGCGTTTATCTATTCCACCTGGAACCTGGTGGAGATAGCTCTGGGGATAGATCCTGTCGCCCGCGCCCACGACCTCTATTTTGAATCCGCGGCCATGCTGATTGCTTTGGTATCACTAGGCAAATATCTTGAAGCCCGTTCCAAGGCCCGAACTAATGACGCGATCAAACAGTTGCTGCAGCTTGCCCCGGAAACGGCGACGCTGATCGACCATAAAGGGCAGCGCCAGGTGGCAGTAAGAGAGGTAAAGGTTGATGATCGCCTGTTGATTCGACCAGGCGAAAGGATTCCCGTCGACGGGATAATCGTCGAGGGAGACTCTGCCGTTGATGAGTCAATGCTCACCGGGGAGGCCATGCCGGTTACCAAAAAAAAAGATGATCCACTCTTTGGCGGCACGCTCAACAAAAACGGCGCCCTGGTCATGCAGGCCCAAAAAGTGGGACGGGATACCATGCTCGCCCGGATTGTCAATCTGGTTCAGGATGCTCAGGGAAGCAAAGCGCCGATCGCCAATCTGGCCGATCGTATTAGTCTGTACTTCGTGCCGACGGTGATTGTGATTGCCGCACTCGCCGGAATGAGTTGGTATTTTATCGGTGGGGCCGATTTTAGTTTCTCTTTACGTATTTTTATTGCCGTCCTGGTGATTGCCTGTCCCTGTGCCATGGGGCTTGCCACCCCGACCTCAATAATGGTCGGCACCGGGCGCGGCGCCCAGTTGGGTGTGTTGGTGAAAAGCGGCGAGGTGCTTGAGCTTGCCCAGAAGATCAGCTGCGTGGTCTTTGACAAGACCGGAACGCTGACCCTCGGCACCCCGGCAGTCACGGACATTGTCCCTTTTGCCGGATATGACGAAACCATGCTGCTGCGCCTTTGCGCCGGCGCCGAGAGCCGTTCCGAACATCCGCTTGCCGAGGCGATTACCGTCGCAGCCCATAAGCGAGATCTCGTCATCCCGCAGCCGAATTCTTTTTCGGCAAGCCTTGGCCGCGGCATAACTTCCTCCCTGCAGGTGGATGGCAGCCACTATGAACTGCTATTCGGCAATAAAACCTTTCTCCATGAAAACACTATTGCCGGTTTGAACGACCAGGTCGAAGAGCAGGCGAGCATCTTGTCTGAGCAGGGCAAGACAGTACTTTTTCTGGCGGTAAATAACTTCTTTGCCGGCCTTCTGGCGATTGCCGATCCACTGAAGGCAGAAGCAAAAAAGACGGTACGGGAGCTTGACAAGATGGGCCTCAAGGTGGTGATGCTCACGGGCGACAATGAAAAAACCGCTCATGCGGTGGCGGCGCAGGCGGGGATTACCAGGGTTGTTGCCGGGGTTATGCCGGACAACAAGGAAGAAGAAATTGTCCGATTACAAAAAAACGGTGAAATTGTCGCCATGGTCGGCGACGGGATCAACGATGCCCCCGCTCTTGCCCGGGCCGATGTTGGCATCGCCATGGGCACGGGCATCGATGTGGCGGTGGAGTCGGCAGATATTGTTTTGATGAGCGGTAATCTGGTCGGGGTCGGTCGGGCCATTGGCCTCAGTCGGGCGACTATGCGCAATATTCGCCAGAACCTGTTCTGGGCCTTCGCCTATAATATAATCGGTATTCCGGTGGCTGCAGGAGTTTTGGCGCTGTTCGGCGGACCTACGCTCAACCCGATGATCGGTGGGGCGGCCATGGCACTCAGTTCCGTGTCGGTGGTCAGCAATGCCTTGCGCCTGCGCTGGTATAACCCGAACGATCAGCAGGATTGAATTGCTGTTGCCTGGGGAACTCAGAATTTTTTCTTGGTCCCATAGCTGCTATAATTGAATTCCAGTATTTTCTTGAAGATGTCGATCGCCCGGTCGTACCAGGCAGGCTGGATCTTTTTTTGAGCTGCTGGTGGTGCGGAGGGCGCAGTATTTTCGAGTGCCATGGATTGTTCTCCCAGTAGATGCTGTTATGCCCGAATCAAGAATTTGTTTTCATTACTTTCGCCGCGCAGTATAATGACAATCCATCGATCGTACAAGCGTTAATTTTATTGCATAAACCAGACCTTGCACCGTTTTTACAACCCAATCCAACTAACAGGAATCGTATGAAAATTAATAAAATTCTACTCATTTTCTTCTCACCGACCAGGACCTCCAAGAAGGTTATCGAGGCTATTGCTTCGGGTATTGCCGATGTTCCGGTTGAAACAATTGATCTTACCTATCCTGACGCAGTTTCTTCCTTACGCATCGCCGCTGACGAGTTGGCTGTTGTCGGTGTTCCAGTCTATGCCGGTCGCGTGGCACCCCTTGCCGTCAAAAGACTTGCAGCAATCAAGGGCAGCAACACACCGGCGGTTATTGTCACAACTTATGGCAACAGAGATTTTGAGGATGCCCTGCTGGAGTTGCAGAATATCGCCGAAGGTGCAGCTTTTGTGCCCGTGGCTGCCGGTGCGTTTATCGGGGAACATTCTTATTCCGGGCCGGATACCCCTATAGGAGCAGGCCGACCGGATAATGTCGATCTGGCTACAGCCCGTGATTTTGGCGCAAAGATCAGCGAAAAAATTGCTGCTTTTTCCGGGCTGCCAAGTGGAGATCGCCTCAAGGTGCCAGGCAATCATCCCTATAAGGACGGTATCGGTTCGATGCCCTTTACCCCGCAAGTGATTGAGGAGAAGTGTACCCAGTGTGAAACCTGTCTTCCCGCCTGTCCTACGGGAGCGATTTCCCTGGAATCGGCGATAGAGATGGATCAGAACCTGTGCATTTTTTGTTGCGCCTGCCTGAAAATATGTCCTGAAGAAGCCATAATGATCGGGGCCGAACCGATCAAGCAGAAAAGTCAGTGGCTCGCTGAAAATTTCAGCAAACGTCGCGAACCGCAGGTTTTTGTATAACTCTGAAGGGAGAACACTTTGACCATTCAAGCCTTAAAAAAAATAAGCCTTTTACTCAGCGCCGGAAAAAATGCAAACGAACCGGTGTCGTTGACATTTATTTATGGGATTGCCGGTAATGGACTCTGTCCGTTCGAACAGGCTCTGCAGGGTAAAGAGGAGGGGGAAAGTCTTGATTTTACCTGCACCGAGTCCCAGGCACCTGATTTTTTCGGGCATCTCTATGTTCCGCTGCGCCAGGCGCTTGGGCTGCAGATTATGCCCAGGACGCTTTCTCTGCATGCCGTCATAGCTACTGTACAGGATGCGGAAAACCGTGAGGTGGTGCAGTCACTGGCTCAGGTTGCAAGCGGTTGCGGCGGCTCCTGCGGCTGTGGCTGTTCGTAATAAAGCTATAATTTCTATAACCGAGAAAAATGATCATGCAGACAAGTGATTATCTTAACCAGGCCGATAAAGTGATGGAACGGATAAAAGCAGGCGCCTTTCTTACCGTCAAGGCCGACGAGGCCGTCAACACCATGACGATCGGCTGGGCGTCTATCGGCTTTATCTGGCAAAAGCCGGTGTTCATGGTGGCAGTGCGTAATTCAAGACACACATTTACCCTGCTGGAAAAAACCGACAATTTTACCGTGACCATTCCCGGCAGCGACGCGCACAATAAAGCTATAGCTTTTTGTGGGACCAAATCAGGCAGGGATTTTGATAAATTTGCCGAATGTAAGCTCCAGCAAAAATTGACAAAGTTTGTTGCGTCACCGATCATTGACATTCCTGGTATGCACTACGAATGCAAAATATTATATAAATCGGCTATGGATAACGCTTTCCTCGATCCGGGACTGGAGAAGCTCTATCCCAACAAAGATTACCACACACTTTATTTTGGCGAAATTCTCGCCTGCTACGAAACCGCCTGAGAGTTTAATGGCTGTTTTTCACTAAAGAATCAGCTTTCTTTTCGATGCAAAAGACATCTCTTTGCCGGTGATGGGATCCCGGAACTCAATTTTCTGCGACAGGAGCTGCAAAGGACGCTCGAAATCGTCGGCTGTTTCCGGCAGGAGTTCCGGGTAATATCGGTCATTGACAATGGGAAATCCAAGCCCGATGAGATGGATGCGGAGCTGGTGTTTTTTCCCGGTTAATGGAAACAGTTGAAAACGGCCCCGTGATCCGATACTTTCGAGCAACCGGATGTGCGATTGGGCATTGATTGTACCAGGACCAGTCTGCATCCGAAACCATGGCTCTCCCTGTTCGATCCGGTTTTCTACCAGCCATTCGTCCTCCCGGCAATCACAAGGAAAGTCAGCCACTGCCTCATAGGTCTTATGTGCCAGACTCTTCATAAACAGTTGTTGATACAGTCCCCTGGTCGCGGCATTGGTCGATATGAGCACCAGACCCGCCGTAGCCCTGTCGATCCGATTGATGGGGGAGAGAAATGGATTGCCCGTTTTTTCTTTGAGCCGGTTGAGCAGCGTTTCACGGACATACGGCCCACCTGGATTGACGGGGAGAAAATGGGGCTTACAGACGACCATCAGGTGATCATTGGTGAACAGGATTTCCTCCCGAAAGGGAATGACCGGCTCTTCTGCTACTTCCCTGAAATAAAATAATCGACTATTGGGCTTATAAGCGGTGTCCAGAGTGACTGGCTTACCTTCTTCATTAAGCACTTTGCCGGCAGTAAAACGCTCCACCCAGATTTGCTCGGAAATGTTGGGAAAACGCCTGGTGAAGAAGGTGAGCAACGTTGGATACGGCTTCTCGGTATCCGGCATGGATACTATCGATGCCCCTGCTGAAATGCCCAATAATTAATCCTCTATGTTTATCCACGGTTAATGTGATATGTTTCGTCACATCACTAAAAAATCGAAAATTATCCTAATGCTCGCTCAGTTTTTAAAAAAAGATCGTCCAATAATTGATCTGCCTCCGCAATTTCTTGTTGAGATGAAAAACCGCTATCAAGTTCCCGGAGAATCTTTTCGTAGGATGATGGCTGTAAATCAGAAGTCGAATAAAAAACATCCGGCCTGGGATACAGGCCGTTTTCCAGGAAAAAGTTGCAGGGCCCGGGGGAGTCTTTTCGGCGATAAGGCCATTTACACTTGAGTTCGGCAAATTTCCTGAAGGCATCCATTGCCTCGAAATTCTGTAAGTAATCACTTACCGTAATGTGCCGTTCAAGGCGGGATTCTACCTCTTTGAAATAGGCGGTGACCAGGGCATGCTCCGTCACAATCAGTCCGAAAATATACCAATTGTCGATGCCCTGGATAAGAATCGACTGGTAAACAGCAGGCAGTTTCTTAGTAGCTGGGCAGAAATAGGTGCGGCATGCCAGCTCACCGTACCAACTGAGAGATCGATAGTCTACGCCGTTGTTACCCACTACGGCCGGGTGGAGGAGACAACCGACGCGGCTTTTGCCATCACCAATAAGCCCCAGAAAAGGGCAGTGATGAAATCCGGCAAACGGTCGTGACAGCCTGTGTGGTCCCCTGTTTTTTCTCTTAAATTCAAACAGCCCCTCTTCGGTTCTGGGGACCAATGCAAAGGCCTCAGTCCTCTTTGACAACAGAATCTTGAGCTTTTCCCGTGATAGATTCGGTAAATTATACAAACCGCAACAGGCCCCACAGGATACTGTTTCACTGACCTGGCATAAATACATATCGTGGGAATTATCGAGTACTATGGTTTTTCCCCTTCTATATTTGCTACGTGACGATAGTTGTAACGCGATAATCGACGGTTGATCCGGTGTAAATATCAGCATTTCAGATGTTGTCCCTAGAAATTTAGAAATTCCTGAGACGTTTGCTGTCTGTCTTCTCAAAAGCAAGGGCGTCTGCAATGTAGCACAAAAAATGTGGCAACTCTTCTTTTCTTCACGCTTAGTTTTCTGACTATTTGAAATCGTATGCAAATGTCCTAACTAGTTTTACGACCAAAGCTGTTTTCGGGCCGATTTTCATTGCCTATTTTATATAGAATTTGACAATTATAGAAATCACGATATCGTGTGTAAGATACATTGTGGTACGCAAATTGATAAACCCAATAATTCTTAATTGCGGGGCAGTAAGGTGTCTAAAATAAAGGCTATATCCATCAGTGATCGCAAAGGAATACGAAAAAAAAATATCTACAGCACCAATCTTATTGTTGATTTTGGGCTGGAATCTGATGCTCACGCCGGGAAATGGCATCGGCAGGTGAGTTTTCTGGCCCAGGAAAGTATCGCAACAATGCGAGCCAAAGGCCTAGATGTAGTAGCTGGAAATTTTGCCGAAAACATTACCACTGAAGGAATTGATCTTACCACTCTCAAGGTCGGAACGTATCTAAAAATCGGTGATTCAGAACTGGTCATCTCCCAACTCGGCAAGATTTGTCATACTCGCTGTGCCATTTATCATCAAGCCGGGGATTGTGTTATGCCTAGGGAAGGGATCTTTGGTGTGGTCGTTAAAAGCGGAGCTATTCGGGTCGGCGATTCCATTGAGATTCAGAAGACAATTTCCGAGACAGCGGCGATTGTCGGTAGTAAAGAAACCGAGGCAGACGAGGAAAATCTGCTCAAAAAACTGACCAAAGAAAAATTCAATCCTGTCTTTATTCGCTTTGACGTGATCAGTGAAAAAGAGGGCGGGGATCTTAAGGCCATTCTTGACGATTTAGTCAACGTGCAGATGATAAAAAACATTATCATCTACGATTCAACAGGAAGTCTTGGCCTCTCACTCGTGGGCTATCCCCTCAAGGAGGAAAAGCCTCAATGTTATGTAAAAAAAGGATCGACAATTTATTTTTGCAAGACATTTGCCGATGTAGAGGGCATCCACTATTCAGTAGAATAACTATGGCATAGCCTTGCGAAGCCTCTTCTGCCGGCTAAAGTCCTTGAAAATTCCAGGCTAAATCTGGCAAACTATGAGTTTCTTCTTGGGAAATTGGTTGTAAATACAAAGATAGACCCATAGACAGACACGCAATAAATCCTTACGCCAAGCGCATTTTCAAATACTTTAATAAGCTAGTGCTTGTCACTGATTAAGAATATCATTTCCAGACCCAAATATTTTGATTTCCACTATTGTCTCTGCGAAGAAAAATATCCCATATTTTTTTCATGGTTTCTGGTGTGTGCCCCCCTGATGTTGTTATGACCTGGTCATCAGGCAGGATATCACCCAAAAGTCTTTGTGCTTTGACATAGGTGTCTTCGGTTCCATACCCAAGATATATTGTTGGTGTTTGCCTTGGCTTAGTAGCGTATTGTTTAAGCCAGTGCCAAAGCATTCGTTGCCAATCATTATCAGGATTGTATTCCCCCGGATCCCACAGACGGACACCTCCTTGCGATGTAATTTCGCTTATAATCTTGTCGTACCCAAGAAAAGGACTAATGACCAAAACACCTGTGATATCTTCAGGGTAGAATCGGGAGTACATTAAAGCGCCAAGCCCCCCCATAGAAGCTCCAACGAGCCAGATATTTTCATAACCTTTGACCTTGGCCGGATCGATAATGTCAGCTTTAAGGCGGCCAACCAGAGTTTCTCCAAAGTAATAACCAAAGTGCGCATTCGGCGCGACCATGTCATAGGGCAGCTTGCTCGACTTGACGGCAGCAACGAATCCTTCATTTAAAAAATCTTCGTGACTTCCGCCACGACCACGAAGGAAAACGATCAGGTTCTTTTGCGATCTTGACTCATCAATATCATAATAGAGTGAGGTTAGGGGGGCGTTAGTGGAGCAACCGGAAATGATTGAACTGACGATCAACATGAAAAAAAGAACCAGAAATGTTTTCATAATTCCCCAAGTAAGTTGAAGTATAAAGGAGATACCTTGATTCCTATTTTTTTATTGAAGCCAACATGTCCGGTGGTAAAGTGATTGTGATTCTCTCGGCTTTTTCTGGTTGTATAGATATACCCTCCATTAAAGTATGATTAAATCATACTCTTGCTGGTGCCAGTAGTCACATTCTGCGCTACTTTTCAGAGAAAATCAATAAATACATAGATATTGGCTACTGATTCAGGTACATCTAGAACAGGATGTCGCACCACTATTCAATAATGATTCCATGATGCAATATGCCCGGTGAAGCGCAGGATTTTCTGAATCAGTGCCTTCTTTTTGATATCGAAGTTAACGAGAAGAATGCTGTTTATTCCATTGGTGCTGCTTTTCAGGGGAAATCTCTGTTACATAATCCCGGCAAAAAGATAACACCGGCGCAACTTAAAGAATTTTCCGCATTTGGCAGTTCCGCATCTTTTATTCTTGGTCATAATATTCTGCACCATGATATTCCGCACCTCCGGCAGCTTGCTCCTTTTCTGCAAGTCCTGAAAAAACCGGCAATCGATACCCTCTATCTCTCCCCCTTGGCTTTTCCGGAAAATCCATATCATCGTCTGGTGAAAGACTATCAAATTGTCCGGGACAGCATCAACGACCCGGTGCAGGACGCACTTTTAGCCGGGAAAATATTTACCGAGCAATGGATTGCCTTTGCTGCACAAAATGGTACCGGCTCAGATGCACCGATATTGTATCGAAGTTTTTTGCATCATGATCAAAATCTTGCCGGAACGGCAGCGGCCTTCGCGGCCATGGGTATTCCTCTTCTGCAAGGGAACGACCTGTATGAAGTCTTTTCCTGGCTGGCCGTCAAACACTGCTGCAGGAGTGGCGTAGAAAATATCGTCGAACAGTTGGTAGACGGAACACTCAGCCATCCACCGCTTGCCTATGTAACAGCCTGGCTGACGGTTGCTGACGGAAATTCAGTCCTGCCGCCCTGGGTGCGGCATCACTTTACCGAAGTGCCGGCTGTACTCCATCAACTGCGTGAGAAGAGTTGCGGCAAAAGTGATTGCAGCTATTGCCGGGAGCATCATAACCCTCGCTCTTACCTGCAGAATTATTACGGTTTTGCTGATTTTCGCGCGGAACCGGTTAACGAACAAGGGAAAAGTCTCCAGGCGGAAATCGTGGCGGCAGCGGCAAAAGGCCAGTCGCTTTTCGCCACGTTGCCGACTGGTGGCGGCAAATCGCTCTGTTATCTGCTGCCCGCCCTGATGCGCTATCAGCGGCGCAATATGCTGACCATCGTCATCTCACCCCTGCAGGCCCTGATGAAAGACCAGGTGGATAACTTTCTTAAACAGACCGGGACGAAGCTGGCTGCCGCCCTCTCTGGTATGTTGACCATGCCGGAACGCGGCGAGATTATGGAAGCGGTTCGTCAAGGCGATATCGGGATTTTGCTGGTCTCACCGGAGCAGCTGCGCAATCAATCCTTTATTAAAACCATCAACCAAAGAGAGATTGGTGCCTGGGTCTTTGATGAAGCCCACTGCCTGTCAAAATGGGGGCATGATTTTCGGCCTGATTATCTCTACTCGATCCGGTTTATCCGAGAGTATGCCCAGAAAGAGAAAATTGCCATCCCGCCCGTCGAGTGTTTTACTGCTACCGCGAAAAGAGATGTGCAAACTGAAATAATTGACATTATCCAGAGTGAACTAGGCCTGCGGGTGGTTCAGTTTGCCGGAGGGCATGAACGAACCAACCTGCATTATGAAGTGTGGCCGGTGGATAAGCATGAAAAGAACCAGACAATTCTTGAATTACTGCGAGTGAGATATCAGGGTGCGGGGAGTGTCGTTATCTATTGTGCTACTCGCAAAAGTACCGAAAAACTGGCAGATCTTCTCCAGTTGGCCGGATATATGGCAGCAGCTTTTCATGCGGGTCTCGACCCGTTGTTGAAAAAACGTATTCAGGAAAATTTCATCGAGGGAACAATTCCAGTCATCTGTGCGACCAACGCCTTTGGCATGGGGATCAATAAGGACGATGTTCGCCTGGTCATTCATGCCGATATTCCCGGATCACTGGAGAATTATCTGCAGGAAGCCGGGCGCGCAGGTCGGGACCGAAATGCTGCTGAATGTATCCTTATCTTTGCCGAGCCGGACATTGAGGGGCAATTCAGGCTCTCCAGCAGCTCTCGATTAACTCAACGAGAGATTGCGCAGTTTCTTCGCGGCTTGCGATATGCTGCAAAAGGAGAAGAATCGGTGGTGTTGACTGCCGGCGAGTTGCTGCGCCTTGATGCGGTCGATATTGATCTGGAGGGGCACCCCGATGCGGTGACCCAGGTGAACACCGCTGTTTCCTGGTTGGAACGGGCTGGGTTTCTTGAGCGAAACGAGAATCACACCAGGGTTTTTCAAGGCAAACCACTTGTTCGCAGCCTGGATGAAGCGACAGAAAAAATGGCTCGGCTTGGTCTCTCGAAGCGGCAGCAGGCACGATGGCTGGCGATTCTGGCGCTGTTGATGGAACGACGGCCCAATCGGGCATTTAGCGCCGATGAGCTGGCGGGTCAGTCCGCTTTTACCACCACGCCTGACGATCCAGTCAGTGAATCGGAAACCCTGCGGGTTATCCGGACCATGAACGATATGGCGGAGCAAGGCCTGCTCTCCAAGGAAACAATGCTTTCCGCGTATATCCGTTATAAAGTGCAGAACAGCGCGGAGAAACAGCTGCAGCGCATAGTTCTGCTGGAAAATGATTTTTTGCGTGTTTTACAGGAAATTCTCCCGGAAATCGAAGTCGAAGCTCCTCTGGAAATTGACCTTCGGCAGGTGAATCAACCGCTGTTGGACAAGGGGCATAAGGAATGCACCCCGCACGTTCTGAAGCTTATTCTTTATGGTCTTTCCCGGGATGGAAAAGGGCTGGCCGGTCAAAATGGCAGCCTCTCATTAAGAGCAAAGGGAAATAGCCGATTCGCTTTGTGGCTGCATCGCGATTGGCAGTCAGTACTGAGGACAGTGCGTATTCGCCAACTGGCAGCTGCTGCCGTTTTGCAGGTAATGCTTGGGACAATTGCCCCTTCCGCGAAGCCAAACGCAAGCCTTTTTCTTGAGTTTACTCTTGAAAAAGTCATTGCCGGTCTCAAAACGGATTTACTGCTGCTGCCTCAGCTCCGGGATCCGCTTGCCGCGGCAGAGCGCGCGCTGACCTTTATGCATGAGCAGGGAGTAATCGAACTCCAGCAGGGGTTGGCCGTCTTGCGTCAGGCTATGACCATCAAGATTAACCCGGAAGCGAAAGGGCGGCGTTATTCCGGGGCCGATTTCTCTCCACTTAAAACCCACTATGACGAACGGAACTTCCAGATTCATGTGATGAATGAGTATGCCAGGCGCGCTTTGGAAAAGCTCAGTGTGGCTATGAATCTGGTCGCATCTTATTTTAATGATGACAAGAAAGATTTTATCGAGCGATTTTTTCCGGGCAAGGAAAAATTTCTAGAAAGGGCGACGAGCGAACAGTCCTATCTCAGGATCGTCGATGACCTGCATAACGACAGTCAGGAAAATATCGTCGCGGCGGAAACGGATAAAAATGCGCTGATCCTTGCTGGTCCGGGATCTGGGAAAACCCGGATCGTCGCCCATCGAGTGGCGTATCTGCTCCGGGTGAAGAGAGTGAAGCCTGAATCAATTCTGGTACTGTGTTTTAATCGCAGCGCGGTTATGAGTCTTCGCAGCAGAGTCCGGGATCTGGTCGGAAATGACATGTCCCGGTTAACAACTCTTACCTTTCACGGCCTGGCACTACGCCTGACCGGCAGGTCCTTGGTCACCGCCGGCCGGCAAAGTGGCAGTGAAATTGATTTTTCCCAGGTTATTCAGGATGCAATACGGCTGTTAAAAGGCGAAACAGATGTTCTGGGGTTCGGAGTTGTTCCTCCAAGGTACGCTCTGGTTGGCAAGATAAGTCATATCCTCGTCGATGAATACCAGGATATTGATGCGGAACAGTATGAACTTGTCGCCCTGTTGGCCGGTAAAACCCTGGAAGAAAAGGACCAGAAGATGACCATTCTGGCGGTGGGCGATGATGACCAGAACATTTATCGTTTTCGTGGCGCCAATGTCGCATTTATTCGTCAGTTTCATGAGGATTACCGGGCGAAGATTTATTACCTCGTGGAAAATTATCGATCGACCGCTCATATCATTGCGGCGGCAAATGCTCTGATCAGTCGCAACAGTGATCGAATGAAGACAGGGCATTCGCTTCTGGTGAACAAGGCGAGACTTCCCTTGCCAGTCGGTGGCAATCGAGAACTGAATGATCTGCTGACCAAGGGAAAGGTGCAACGATTTGATGTGCGGAGCAAGCAAGATCAGGCCTGGGTCTTGATAGAAGAACTGCGACGCCTGCAGCGGTTGCAAAATGGGGTTGATTTTGGTGAATGTGCTGTTCTTGCCCGGGAGTGGCAGGGGCTTGATCTAGTCCGAGCGGTTTGTGAGCAGGAAGAAATCCCAGTCAGTTTAAACTGGGGGCGTTCGAGTGCTTTCCCCCGGCTGGCGAAAATTCGGGAAAACGCTTTGCTGCTGGCGCATTTACGGGAAACACGACTGGAAATGAGAACGGCAAGTTCTCTTCTTGTTTTCGTTCCGGCTGATATGACGACTGATACGCTCTGGTCGAAAAATCTCAGAAGGCTGATAAGCGAATGGCGAGAGGAGACTAACGATGTTCCACAACCTGTTCCCCTTATTGAAGATTATTTTTATGAAGCACTCTCTGACCAGGGGCGTTCGAAAAATCTTTCCGACGGTATTTTTCTCTCCACGGTTCATTCCATCAAAGGGCTTGAGTTTGACCATGTCTTTCTGCTTGGTGATGGCTGGCAGAAAAAGAAGGGCCTGGAGATGGAAGAGGAGCGTCGATTGTATTATGTCGGCATGTCCCGTGCGCGGGAAACGTTGCATCTGTTTAATCCGGCAGATGGGTTAAATCCCCATGCCCCATCCATTTCCGGAGATTTTTTAATTGCGCGAAAAGTGGTTCCGCCAGAGAGAAAGGTACTGCGCACTAGTCAGTATACCTTGCTGGGGATGAACAATCTTTATCTGGATTTCGCCGGAATAAAATCTGTCAACCACCCGGTCCGCCGAGCCTTGCAGAGACTGCAGGCGGGAGACCACCTGCGATGTGTACAGCGAAATGATTCTATTGAGTTCGTCAATCATGAAGGGATATCGGTGGCACGACTGTCAAAGAATGCTCAGCAAAAATGGCAGGGCAGGGTGGAATCGATTCGAGAATGCAGGATCGTTGCCATAGTTCGCCGGTATAAAACCGATATCAGCGATACGACATTCAGCAGTAATTGCCATGGCGACACCTGGGAGGTACCGATAGTTGAATTATGCCATTGAAAGACTCAAGCAGGCTGGTCCCCATGTGTTAGATGGGGACCGGATGAAGGCCCTCTCTTAATCAACTGTCCAGTTCTTTGCGTACCTTGGCGAGATAGGCTGGCCCTATTTTCTTGCCCCATTCCTGCAATACCGGTTCGGCCATGGTCTTCAGCTTGTTGATATCTTCGTCGGAGAGCTTGATAAACTCGACGCCGTCATCTTTGGCTTTTGCCACCTGGACATCATGCTGGATGCGGGTCAAGGCCCGAGTGTTCTCGCTTTCCTCGCTAATTGCGGTGAGGAGGATCTCCTGCAGGTCTTTGGGTAATTTATCCAGCCATCGCTTATTGATCAGGTGCACGAATAAACCTTGGGCATAGTTGAGTTCGGTGAAATATTTGGCAATGGTGAACTTCTTGGTGATGGTACAAACAATGGCGGTATGGTCCAGGCCGGTGATAACTCCAGTCTGCAGGGCCTGGGGGACATCGCCCCAGGGCATGACCGTAAATTTTAGGCCCCATGCTTTGTAGATATCGGTATTTACCGGCGCTTCGGCAATACGAAAATTAGTATTTTGGGCATCTGCTATGGTTCTGACCGGGGTGGTGGTGGCCCAGCCATAAGGACCATAACCGGTAATGTCGGCGACCAGCAGGCCCTGGTTCAAAGCGCCATCGGCAAACGGTTGCCAGAGCTCGGGAGTGTGTCGGAATTTGTCCAGCTTGTCAAAGGTATCGATGACATAGGGAAGATTGACAATCCCAAGGCGGTCAGAGATATTGGCGGCGGCAACGGAAGAGCTCATCATCCCCTGGATGGCTCCGAGCTTCAGTTTACTGATTACATCCTTTTCACCGCCGAGCTGGAGCAGGGGACGAAAGTCAACATAGAGTCGGCCTCCGGATTTCTCCCAGACTCGGTCGCGGATACGATATCCTGCCCCGACCCCTTCAATAATTGGATGCGAAACATTGGAGAGCAGATAGGTGTACTCGGCACCACTCGGATCAAATTTTGGTTGCCAGGCCTCCAAAGGGTTTTTTTTGACGTCGGCAGCCAGGGCTAAGCCCGGTAGACACCATGCAAGCAACAGGGCGGTGAACAGCTTGTTCATAAGAGAGTCTCCTTCTTGTAGATAGAATAAGGACTGACGGAAAATCACCTCGACAGCGTCAAGCTATGATCCGTCTTCTAATTTGTACCATTTTCAATACCATGAATCAGCGAGGTTCGTAAACCATTTTGTTGAATCTAATATGCCTCTACATAAATTAATCCGAATATAATTAGATTAAATTCGTTTATGGATTAATTAGATTTTGGTAAATACCCGCATAGATGAATGCTGTTGGTTGATCAATGTCGGCTATATAGTGTTTTATTAGTGAGTTAAACGAGGGCGTATGGCGAATTTTGTTGCAAATTGCGGCACCATTTCGTTACCTTCAGCCTGGCAGATTTGTTCTGTACTTAAAAACAAGGAGTGAAACTATGACCAGCCGACAGAAGATGATTCATGGTATTTTTATTTTTCTAATGGGATGTATGTTCAGTATGCCCGCCTCAGGCGCTGAGGATCCGTTGAAACAGTGGCAACCTTCCTTTGATCCTTCACAGGCGAAGTACACCTATCTTCTTTCCTGCGTTGGTCACCCGGCAATTGAAGGCGTCGCAGTTGGTTTTAAGATTCGGGATCGAGTCTGGCAGGAGTCTGGAGGCCGGCTCTATGTCGATTTTCGGCCCCTGAGTCAGTTGGGTGGTGAAAAGGATGTGATCAACAAACTCAACTTTGGGGCGATCGGCGGCATGATGAGTTCCTCTGTCGCTGCAGCTAACATTGCTCCTGAGCTGGGCATCGTCAATCTTCCCTTTATTGTCGACACATTTGAAAAACTGGATACGTTCCGCAATACTCCGGAGCTGTGGAATACCTTTCGTGATGCGCCAGTCGCTAAAGGGCTTCAGGTCATCGACTTTACCGGCTACGGCAGTTACGGCTGGGCTACCACCCGGCCGGTAACCACCCTGGAAGAGGCAAAGGGAGTCAATTTTCGTATCGCCGAGGCACCGGTCAATATCGACTCCTATAAAGCCTGGAAACTCAAGTTTGCCGTTCTTCCCTGGCCAGATGTCCCCCAGGCGCTGCAGACCGGGGTCATTGACGGCCTCGATCATACGCCGATTGTCTGCAATATCTCCAAGAAATTCACTATTGCTAAATACTATACCGAACTGGATTACGCCCAAGGACTCTACGTCCATATCATCAATAAAAAGTGGCTCAGTACCTTGCCTGAAGATCTGCAGCAGCTCCTCTTGAAGGTGGTGCAGGAGGAGAGTGCGGATGCCAGGAAGCGTACCAGGCAACAACAGCAGGACGAGATTGCTGCCGCTAAGGCCGATGGGGTAACTTTTCTGCTGCTGCAACCGGCCGATAAGCAAAAAATGATCGACGAAAGTCAGGTGGTGTATACGGAATGGGGGCCGAAAATAGGCCAGGAGTATCTGGACAGAGTGCGCAAAATCCTGCAGTAATAGCTAAGGGTACATCACAGGTGTGGTCCTGCATCATCTTTCAGGCCCGGTATGCTTGCATTCCGGGCCTGATTGCGTTTATCCATGAGAAGACGTACAATCATTGTGCTTAATTATAAACAAATACATCTATGACTACAGAGGAGCAGTATGCGCAGCAACAACAGAAAACCAGAGAGTCTCCGACCCATTTCGATTGACCGAGGTTTACAGTATCATGCCGATGGCTCGATATTGATCCGAGTGGGCAATACCCATGTTATCTGCGGAGTTTCGGTGGAAGAAAAAGTACCCCCGTTTCTAAAAGATAAAGGCCAGGGGTGGATAACCGCCGAATACGGCATGCTCCCCTGTGCCACCCAGGGTCGATACGGACGTGAAACCAACGGCCGGTCGGGCCGAACGATGGAGATTCAACGATTGATCGGCAGGAGTCTCAGGATGATGGTCGATTTAGCGACAATTGGTGAAAGGACATTACGGGTCGACTGCGATGTACTGAATGCCGATGGCGGTACGCGCACTGCTGCCATTACCGGGGGTGCCCTGGCGGTACGGGACGCCCTGCGTAAACTTGTTGCCGATGGCCGTTTGACTGCCCTGCCGAAAATTATGCCGGTAGCGGCGGTTTCTGCCGGTATTGTCGGAGGTGAAGCCATCCTGGATCTGGATTACAGCGAAGATTCCGCAGCGGAGACTGATGCCAACTTTGTCATGGCCGGTGATGGCCGATGGATTGAGATCCAGGCTTCAGCAGAGGGGCAGCCCTTTGCCGATGCTGCGTATCTGGCGATGGCCGGATATGCCAGAAAGGGCATCGAAGAACTCTTGTTGCTCTGGTAAAAGCACAATAGCGGAAGAAACGATGCATCTGATTTACGTTTTGGCGCTCGGCTCCCTGCAAAACCAGGAAGGCAAAAAGATCACCGGATATCTGCTTGATCTCAGTCGCTCCTGCAGGATCCTGCTCCACCAATCCCTTGGCGACAATGGCTGCTCTGGTTGGTTTTGGGAGTGGTGCTGCTTTTTTTATGGCCAGAAGCATCATTGAAGAAATGAAGGCCGCCGACAAAAAAACAGTGGCTGGAAAGTGATAAGCGATTATTGTAGTCGCTTTATTTCCATCCAGTCTGCACACCATTAATACGAAAAGCAGGCTTTTGCCGGAATTACAGCAAAGGATCAGAGAGAATGTTCCGATCGTTTTTCAAAAGCAAAAGGTGGTCCTTCTGGGCCTACGGCGGAGGACTGACCTTATTGGCGGCCCTGTTTATCCAGGTTGAATTGACTGTTAAACTCAACCAGTGGTATGGCAGTTTTTACAATATTCTGCAAAAAGCTACCGAACACCAGGTCAGTGAGTTCTGGGAGCAGATGCTTATCTTCGGCAAAATAGCCTTTCCCTATGTCTTGATCGCCACGGTGACCGCTTATTTTACCCGGGTTTATGCCTTTAAATGGCGGGAAGCAATGACTTTTTCCTATGTCGCCAAGTGGCAGACGGTCGAAGAGGAGGTAGAGGGCGCCAGCCAGCGTATTCAAGAGGACATCTACCGCTTTGCCCGGATTTTCGAGAGTCTAGGTCTGCAAGTGATCCGGGCTGTAATGACCCTTTTTGCCTTTCTGCCGATTCTCTATGGCTTAAGTCAAGGCGTGGATATTCCCTATATCAAGGACATCCCCGGCAGCCTCGTCTGGGTGGCTTTGCTTGTTTCGGTGGGGGGCCTGCTTATCTCCTGGTTTGTCGGCATCAAGTTGCCGGGCCTCGAGTATAATAATCAGAAAGTTGAGGCGGCTTTTCGTAAAGAACTGGTCTACGCCGAGGACGACAAGGTGCATTACGGCAAAACCGAGACCATTATCGAACTCTTCACCGGCCTGAAATACAACTATCATCGACTTTTTTTACACTACGGGTATTTTGATATATGGGTCAATTTCTTTGAACAGCTGATGGTTATCGTTCCCTATCTTATTATGGGACCGGGGCTTTTTAGCGGCCTTATCACTCTTGGCGTGCTGGTACAGGTTTCCAACGCCTTCAGCAAGGTGCGCGAATCCTTTTCCATCTTTATTGCCAACTGGACGACCATCACCGAACTTCGTTCCATTCACAAGCGTCTGCGTGAGTTCGAGATGAATATTAATTATTAATGGCGTCGTAAAAAATCTTCATTTTCGTCGTTGTTGCGAATTCACTGATTACGACGTCCTCTAGTACGCCGAAATAATAGTGAAATTCACACGCCTCGAATATGAAGCTTTTTCCTTAGCCATCGTAGATTTCATGTTTTAGATATTGTCGTTATGAAAATAACCAAACCGCAGTGGGGCAAACCAACCATCAAAGTCAAGTTCATGCAGAGAGGCTTGGTACGTGGTGGATCTGCGGTGGGATATATTCGGCAATTTCCCGCTTCCTTCCCTCAGTGGGGCAATTGTATTTTTGATTTTGATGTCGATTGTACCGACTATGACTGGCTGGTGGTTTATCACGATATTCCCCGGGGAGATGGGCTTTTCTCCCTGGAAAAGTTGTGCTGCGCCAAGGAACGGACCCTGCTCCTTACCGGAGAACCTTCGTCGATTACAGTCTTTGGACGGGATTATCTGCGTCAGTTTGGCTGTATCCTGACTTTTCAGGAACCATGGGCGATGAAGCATCCACGGGTGATGCACAGGCACCCGGGGCTGATGTGGTTTTATGGACTGCCTTTCGGCGAGGGCAACTATATTACCTGGGATCAGATGGCCGATACTGCACCTCCACCAAAAATAGAGAAGATCAGCACCGTATGCTCGGAAAGAAAAGGCAAGGTTACGCTGCATTCGGCCAGATTTGACTTCACCCGGCGGCTTAAAACTGATATCCCCGAATTAGATATTTTCGGCCATGGAGTGAAAAGTATGATTGATAAATCCGCAGCCCTTGATTCTTATATGTATCATATTGCGATAGAAAACCATGTCTATGCGCATCATATAACCGAGAAGCTGCCCGACGCTTTTCTTGGCTATAGCCTACCTTTTTATCATGGTGCCGCCAATGCCGGTGACTATTTTCCCAGGGAAAGCTTTATACCTGTCGATATCAATAACTATGCGCGGGCCAGGGACATTATCCGCAGCCACTTGGCCAACAACGAATATTTGGATCGCCTGCCGTATATTACTGAGGCAAGGCGCATTGTTTTAGAAAAAGAGAATCTTTTTGCAATTTTAAACGATAAAATATGTGACCAGGAAAAAAAAATCACCGGTAAAACAATGGGCAAGGTAATTTATAATCGACAGTCCCTGCGGATAAGAAAACCCTTGGCCGGTATTCGCAGTCTGTTGGAAAAGGCGTTGACCAAGGCCTACCATCGGGTGACCGGCGCCTCGAGAAATAAGAATATCGACTTCTAAAACCTGGCCAAAGTGGTTGGCGGACTTTTAGGGAGATTTTATGATTGTTAACAATATTGTATGCATGAAATGGGGTGATAAATACGGACCGGAATATGTCAATATTCTCCACCATATGGTCAAAAGAAATATGACCCTGCCCTATCGTTTTATCTGTCTGACCGACCGTCCCGAAGGCATAGAGCAGGGGATTGATGTTTTACCGATTGCACCGTTTGAAGAGCCGGAACCTGAGTATTATAAATTTTGTCAGGCCTGGCGGAAATTATCTCTGTTCGATGACCCCTTGTATGATATTGAGGGAAAAGTTCTTTTTGTCGATTTGGATGTCGTTATAATTGACAATATTGACTGTTTTTTTGATTTTTCCGAGAGGCTTGCCATTATTGAAAACTGGTCGCAACCCAATCGACTGATTGGCCAGGCATCGGCGATTTGTTTCCCGGTCGGAAAATATACCCACCTGCTGAAGAAATATCAATCAGAGCAGAAAAACGTGGTTACGACGCATCGAACGGAGCAGGTGTATATTACCCGTGAGCTGGGAAAGGGGAATTTTGATTATTTTCCCGATGCATGGTGTAAGAGTTTTAAATTTCATTGTCTGCCGGGCGGTATTCGCAATAGCTTTTTAACACCAACGCAGATCCCCCAGGGTGCTAAAATTATTGTCTTTCACGGTAATCCCAACCCCATTGACGCTATTAATGGCCAATGGGGAGTTCCGGTGCCGTGGTATAAAAAATTCTACAAGACGGTAAAGCCGACCAGATGGCTGGCTGAACACTGGCGATAATTTTGCTGCCAACAACTAAGGAATTAATGCCAAAGTCAAAATGAGGGTGCCGCTGCCGTTATCCTCATTTTGACTTTGGACAGTTACGCGTATTTGCTATCTGCAGAAGGTTTAATCACTGTGCAGCACAAATAACATACAACGGTCGGTAATCGAACGAACTACGGAAAGGTAATCGGATCAACTGCGGCAAGATCACGCAGCTTATTCCATCCTGTTCTATACGCCGGTAAAGGTTGTTCGGCCAAGGCAGTGCAGAACCGGAACTGTCGCGCCGCCTGGCGAAAATCCTCTATGGTGCGAAGTGGCAGACCGCCAAGCGATGCAAGCAAAGACGGCATGGAACAGGCGGGCAACTCGTGACGTTGCCAGCCACCGGGCAGTTTCATGACAAAACGAATGCCGTTGCTTTGTACTCTGTTGCCCATAACGACTCGCTGGGAAACCGACTCCATGCCGATCGGCGGGCGAGAAAAATCAATGATCGTCGCGCTTGTCGGGATTTGTCGGTGTAATTCGCAGTCAAGAAAGTCTTTGCCTCTGGGGAGAAGATTAATGACCAAGTCGGCTCCAGCCAATTGCCTGCTCGCTTCTTCGCTATCCATGAGCTTGACATCTCCTTTTCTGGTATACCTGACGTCTACCAGCGACATTTGGTAGCCATCGGCAGCGAGATGCTGCATCAGGTCTTCCCCGAGCAGTCCACCACCAACTACCGAAACAGAAACCTGCCAGGGTTTTTTCCGCGCTTTGGTTACCAGATGACTGACTGCGTTCTGGATGCTGAATATGTTGCCATAGGTGCTGGCATAAAAAGGGGGTTCCATGGGGATGCCATGCCGTTTTTCGAATATGGGCCCCAACTGCCCGGCTAAGCCAATATTTTCTGCTCCGGTGAGTTTCTTGACCCAAAGCATCCGCTTGATGATGGTTTCTACCATTGGGCGATTTTTTTTTCGCATGAGGTCCATTGAAGAGTCAGGAATGACCAGATATATACCCATTGGCCGTAAACCATCCATAATCAAACCGGCAGGGGTGGGACGACCGGAAAAAAAATCTCTCAACCATTTAATATTTGGGCAGAAATCAAGACACTCCGAACTGTCTGTCGGGTAGATGAGAAAAAGGGTTTTCAACCTGCCGGTACAACCGATCAGCCAGATGATCAGCCAGATCGGCCATCGCAGCAAAAAAGCATAAATCAGAAAAATCAGTTGTCGCATGCACTTGTCCATTCTGTTCTCCTTTTCCGATATTGTATCCTTATAGGCATTATTCTTGAAATGAAACGCCAACTCTCCCTATTGTTATCGGCAACTGGAAATAAGAAGATTATGGATCAATTAAAAATAAAAACAGTTATTACTGATGCGAGACAGGCTGAGGATAACCGATTGATAAAAAAAAAGTAGCATTATCAACGAATAATGCTGTTTGAGGGGGCAAAAAAGGCAAGAAAAATGAATTTACAATAAAAAAGCTTAAAAATGAAGCATCTTCTCAGGAATGGATGCGATAGTAAATACTGGAAGGGCAATTTCAAATAGGAGTCGGTGCGAGTGGCATTTACCATTTTTTTAAGAAATAGCCACGATTAGGGAAAGGCAGTGAAGGTGGGTCGTGCTGCTGATGAATTCCCGATTGAGCCCGATGCAATGTAAAGTATAGAACCACCTTTAGTCTGCTAGAACATTCTGTACAACGATACTGAGTTCTTCAAGCCCGTAGGGTTTTTTGACATAACTCCGTACTCCGAGTTCCAGCGCTTTTTTAATTCGATCAGTTTCGGAATAGCCACTGACAATTATGACTTTTTGATGTGGTCTAGTTAACAGAATCTGCTGAAAAGTGTCCAGACCATCCATCCCGGGTTCCATTATCATATCGAGAAGGACCAGTTCCGCTGTTCTCGTTTTAAGAAAAGCAAGGGCTTCCTCACCGCTGGCGGCAATCTCAATCCGGTAGCCCATAATTCTCAGAATACTCTCTCCAAGCGATCGCTGTTCTGCATCATCATCGACCAAAAGAATTGTTTCCCCCTGGCCATGGCGCAATCCCCGGGGCAACGATCTGAGTTGTTGAGTCAGCTCCACACTTTCGGCCAAGGCGGGAAAAAAGACCGTTATAGTGGTCCCGTTATCAGGAACACTTTGTACATCCAGATAGCCTTCATGATCCTTAACCGTTCCCCACACCACGGTCATGCCGAGCCCTGTTCCGCTGCGGCCCATGATCTTGCTGGTGTAAAAAGGTTCAAAAATTTTCGCCAGTTTGTCCTGGGGAATGCCCATGCCGGTATCGCTGATTGATAAAACGGCGTAATTACCAGGTATGGTTGTGTCGTATCCTTTAATGGGAGTATCGACATACCTGTTTTCCGTGGTGATAACGATGGTACCCTGGTTCTCTATCGCTTCGAAGCTGTTGACCAGCAGGTTCATGATCGCTTTTTCGAGGTGAACAGGAGAGCCGGACATACTCTGCAGGTCGGGACAAAGACGAGCTTCTATAGTGACATCCGGAAAGTTTTTCTGCAGATTTATAAATTCCGGACTTTGCAGATGGGCATCGATAATATCGTTGAGCTGCACTTTCTCTCGGGCGGTTATTCCCCGGCGCGCGAGAGTCAACAGGTCCTGAACGATTACTGCCGCCCGTGTTCCGGCCCGTCGTATATTTTGCAGAGGGCCCCGCATGTCACTGTCGGGAGGAAGACGGTGCAGCAGCAGGTCCGGATAACTGACAATACCGGAGAGGACATTGTTCAGGTCATGGGCCACTCCTCCTGCAAGGCGGCCAAGAAGTTCCATTTTTTCTCCACGGATCAGTTCCGACTCCAGGCGTAAGCGTTCCTGTTGCGCCCATTTGCGCTCTTTAATTTCCACCCGCAGTTGTTCGTTGGCCGCTTCAAGTTCAGCTGTCCTCAGCGTGACCCGCACTTCCAGCTGGTTTCTTGCCTCTTCCAGTTGCTTTTCTTTGTTCTGCAATTCGTCGATAGTACCGGCGAGTAGTTCCTGTTTGTCGAGCAGTGCTTCCCGGCTTGCCGCCCTGCTGTGCTCGACAAGAAAGGCCAGGACGCTGACCAGCAGATAGGAAGGGATGAAGCGAAGAGCAAAATCCTTGGTATACACGTTGAAGCTGGTAGAGAAAAGATCAAAAATCAGAACTCCGGTGCAGAAAGAAAAAAGCAGCAGCGTGGTCCACATCCCCCGGGGCAAGCCAAGGAGATAAAGAGAGAAAAGTGGAAAGGTATAGAGCCACATAAACGACGTCGTATGCACTCCACCGATAAAAAAGAGATAGCAGAAAAAGAGAAATAACGTTCCCACGCCAAACCGTGATGTTGCAGGTTCGTTGCCGGTACGGTGGAGGTAGACAAGGTGAGTAAAAAGGATGAAGGAGGCAACAATATCGGCGAAACCAAGAAAAAATGCATCCTGCAGGAGAGCTATAGTTCCCATGAGGAAAAGGAGGATAGCTCCGAGAAAGAGAAAAATGTCCAGCATGATAATCTTTCTCAAGGTTTCACTGTCCTGAACTTCGCCATTTCCACTGTAGAAAAAAGGGTGCATCTATATCTCCAAATTTTTCCGCCAGTTGCTAATGGAAAATCAGTGTGCGAAAGGACATTGGTACTAGATAGTTTTCTGAATTAGAGAATATCCATCAATATACACTATATTGCGTGTCAGTCCAGTAGCAGAGTTGTGGTAGCTGCAAAGTTCTGCTACTAACGAACGGCATATAAAGACCAGCACAATCAATATTGTGCCGGGAATTTTGATTGAGACGCTCTTGCTCCAAGAGAGGGTGTTACTACCTTGCAGTAAATTCAATACATCCTGTCGTGGAATTCCTTGTCCTGTCAAATTTTTTCGGATAGAAACCGGCACGTCAGCATCTTTCCTTATCTTATATGATAATAATTATCATCAAGATCGACCTTGCTGTCAATAATAGTTTTACGATGAAGAGAGTTTTTTATATGAAGCATTCATGAATCAGAGAGTATTGGCTTTTCTAACTTTTGCTATGGGTTTGGCCAGTAAAATGACAAAAAAACAAAAATCGTTGATAATTTAGGTTGTTTTGATCAATCAGGTCATGTTGTTTTATTATTTTTATTGTACATTAAAATTTTGTTGAGGTTTGTTGACATATAGAAATTCTTTGTTAATAATAATCGACAACAATCGAGAGTTCGCTATGCCCGGCAAACAGGAACAAAATAGGGGTTCCATCACCTTTGGACAGGCTGGCTATGGGGGTAGGAATTATCTCCGCACTGCTCAACCGAAGCCTTGACTTGTGGATTATTATAGTACTGCAACAAAGTATGAGGTTCCGGAGCTGGCTTCTTCATGGCGGTGTAATGAAACCTTTTGTTAACATTGTTAAAAATGGTTGGATTTTAAAGAAACACTGCTTATCCTGTTCCTAATTGCAGGTCGGTCGGTTAGATTTTTGTGCACAAAAAGCAAAGACATAGATCAGAAAAAGGAGGTGGAGGAAGGAGAGAGACAAGCGAAAAAGAGACATGTACAGAATGTGCAGCAATAGCAACTGTAGTCCAAGGTGTTTCACAGGCAGGGAGCTGGACTGCAGAGGAGAGCGGCAAAGGGGAACTAAGGTGTCGGTATTCAAGGAACTTATCGGTGGGTACGGCTAATCATCATCATCTATGAATCGCTTTTTGATATGTAAGCAGGTTGATTTGTTGTTTGCTTTTTACGAAGGATACTGTTAGATTTGCTACGTCGTGTTAGAATAGTATTCTGGTTCTTTTATTAAAAATTTATTGGGGAAATTATTATGCAGAAAAAAACATTATTTGCTTTGCTGGCAATGCTCGCTATCAGTGTGCCTGCATTTTCTATTGAGCTGCCTCAAGGTGCCACGCCGACCTTTGAGAAAGATTCAACAGCTTATTCGTCATCCTACAAATTTAACGACCTGCTGGCGGCATATGGCCTGAAAATGGATCCTGCTGCGGTATCATCTGTTCCTACATCGTATGCTAAAGTTGCTGGTGGTGATATTGTATTCAATAACACTTCAGTTGCCTACACTCCCGTCCAGTACCATAGCATCCTGACTGCCTATGGGCTTGAGCTGAAGCCTGAGGCGGTGTCCGCCAAATTGGGTGATATTACTTCCTATGCCACCGTCAAGGATGGCGACATTGTTTTCGGTAATACTTCTGTTGCCTACGACGGCGAAGATTGGGCCACTATTCTCAGTGCCTACTCACTGCCTGTGGTTGAAGAAGAGGTGGTTGTTGCTGTAGGATGTCCAGACGAAGACGGTGATGGCATCTGCGATGATCAAGATGCCTGTCCCGGCACTCCCAAGGGAATTGCCGTTGACGAAAGAGGCTGCTGGGCACTGTCGAGCGAGGTTTTGTTTGCCTTTGACAAATCAGTTGTCAAACCAGAGTATTATTCTTTCTTGAATGATACCAAAAAGATTTTCGATGAATACCCGACCATGAGGGTGCAGATCGATGGTCATACCGACAGCATCGGCACGGATGCATATAACCAGAAGCTCTCCGAGAGACGGGCCAATGCCGTCAAGGACTATCTCATTAATAAAGTAGGTATTGAAGCCAGTCGTCTGAAGTCAGTAGGATACGGCGAGTCTCGACCTGCATTTCCTAATGATACTGCTGAAAATCGCGCCAAAAACAGAAGGGTTGAATTTACCCCTGCTATGTAAATTCAGTCAATCGGGCAACGACTCTCTAAGGAGTCGTTGCTGATAATAAAAAAGGCCATCTGGAGCAATGCTCCAGGTGGCCTTTTTTATTATAGTCAGAAAATAGACTAAGTTGCGGCGTAATGGTTTCCGCTTACGCTGCCTGCTTTACCGCATAGGCAGTGGCAGCACATTCATTCTTGCCCAGATCAAGTTCTTCGGCTTTGTCATCGTCAACCTGTTCCAGGTTGGCATTGATACGGCGAATCGTCGCATATTCATCCGGTTGTTGGCGCATGTTGCTTTGAATAAAACGTAAAAATTCCGTTTTATCCTTTATGGCATAGATGGCGCTATTATACGCCACTGTTTCTGCCAGAGTTGAAACAAATGCCAGTTTTTCGTTTGCTTCCTCCCAGCTCATATAGTGACCGGGAAGAATAAGCATATCGCTTTTATAGGTTTTCACTTTTTGCAGGGTTTCGAACAGCTTATCGGACCAGGCCTCGACCTGACCGCCAAGGTCCGGACGGCCGATTGACTGAATAAACATGGTATCGCCGGTAATCATAAAGCGATCATCGATAATGTAGCTGGTTGAGCCTGGGGTATGGCCGGGGGTAAAGACACATTGAACGGTTGGACCCGGCTGGGTAAAATTGTAGCAGGCGCCGTCCTGCAGGTGTGAGTAACTGATTTTTGCACCGGCGAAATCGTTGTCATTGGCGAGAAACTCAGCGTCCGTTTTTTCGGCCAGCATTCTGCTTCCGGCGATATAGTCGGCCTGCAGGTGGGTTTCGAAGGTTTTTATCAGGGAGCATTTACTTTTTTCGGCAAATTCTAGATAAAAATCAACGTTTCTGGATGGGTCAAAGAGCATCAGCTCGTGGCCATTGTGCAGACCGTAACTGGTTGATGCCTTGCCCGGCCGGATGAACTGATAGAGCTGATAGGTTTCGCCGGGATTAAGCAGTACCGGGACGAGAAGGTTACCCCATGATTTTATGCCGCCTTCTAAATAGCCGACGTCCTTTATCCCATGCTTATCGAGAATTTCTGCGACAAACTTAGCAGAACCTTCTTTCGCACAGACAATACGAACCGGTTTGTTTTTAATAACCTTGGCAACACATTCATCCTCGATCTCCATAAAATCGAAGTAAGAAATATTCTGGACAGCAAAAGGATAGGGCGATTCAACTTTAAATCTGGCAAAATCGACTTTGTTTCTGACATCAAGAACGACGATATCACTTTTGCTTGTCAGCCAGGCATAAAGTTCTGCTGCCGTGTAGGTAAAAACGCTCATGGGGTCTCCTTCGGTTAAGCATTGGCCAACGCCTGTTTATAAAAACTGCGGCAAGGCTCGGTTATTGCACTCTGATCGATGCGAACATGCAGTAAAAAACATTTTGTTAAAAGATTGCTACCTTTACTTATCGTGGTCCTGGGAGCTTGTCGGATTTTGCCCTTTTTCCTCATATCTCGTGAAACTCGAAAAAGTTATCCTGCCAATATTAGCTATATGTCTCCGGTAATTTATTCAAGTTTACCTCGATCTGACAGGTAAGCGTAGACTCTTAGAAACGTAACAGCCCTGCTTCCTCCGTCGTCGTTGCAAAGCAATTGACATGCACCAGCCAGAAGTGGTGGCTCTCCTCGTCAATAGCTTGAGCGGTGGTCGGGGGTAGCCAGTGACTGTCGTCAATGAGATTATAGAAATATGAATCTATACCGATAAATCCGTCAAGGAAATGGCTCAGGATATGGATAGTCTTGGATAAGTAGCCCTGTTCCAGGTGCAACAATTCTTTTGTTGTGGTAAAACCGGCTCTTACCAGTTCCTCGATTAACTCGCGGACCATATGCCGATTACGCTTTTCAGCAACAGCTATCCGCTCTAAAAAATCCGCATCAAGGCTGGAACAGGATTGCGCTTCCACCGTCTCGATACAGTCATATATCACCAGAGAGGTCAGGTCAAAAAATTTATGCACCTGTTCACTGCAATGGGCAAAGGACTCACCGGTAAGAAGCATTTTATGCTCAGAAATCTGCTGCATGGCTTTGCGGAGTGGGCAGAGGGTTATTTACTAAAGCTGTCAAGCACGCGCTTGCCGATACGCCGACCCATTGCCACGCATTCTTCCATTTTTTGTGCATCCGGCACGTATTTCATCTTTAAACCATCTTCGAGCACATCTATCTTCATTTCCTGCATGGCGGTATTAATAAGGCTGACCGCCTCCCCGCTCCAGCCGAAGGAACCAAAGGCGGCACCGAATTTATCAGCCGGTTTCAGCCCCCGCATATACATGAGGAAACCGGCCATGCGTGGCAGAAGACCGTTGTTAAGAGTCGAACAGCCGATAACCATCGCTTTGGCGCTCAGCACCTCGGTCATGACATCGCTACGATGATGCATTTTGAGGTTGATCATTTTAGTGCTGACTCCGGTTTCCTGGAGACCGGCCCCGATCGCATGGGCCATCTTCTCGGTGGAGTGCCACATGGAGTCGTAAATCACCAGCGTTTTTGCACTCGCTTCGTTGCGGCTCCACTTATCGTAGGCTTCAAGTATCTTATGGAGATGGGTTCGCCAGACGATGCCGTGATCAGGGGCAATCATTTTGATATCCAGATTCATTTCGACAACGGAGGCGAGAAGCTTTTTGATCAGCGGTGCATAAAGGTAGAGAATATTAGCATAATATTTGGCGCTCTCGTGCATCACCTCCGACAGATCGACCTCATCATCGAATCGTTCGCTGGTGGCATAATGCTGGCCAAAGGCATCGCTTGAGAAAAGAATACCATCTTCTTTAATATAGCTGAACATTGAATCGGGCCAATGGAGCATGCGGGTCTCGATGAACTGGACGGTTCTCTTGCCCAGGCTCACTTCGGTGCCGCTTTTTACCACCTCATAAGGCCAGTCTTCCCGATGGAAATGATCGATAATCGCTTTTTGTCCCATAGGTGAACAAAAAAGTTTCTCCGGTTTGATGATGTCCATCATTTCCGGCAGGCTTCCGGAATGATCCATCTCGACATGGTTGACGACCAGATAGTCGATTTTAGCCGGGTCGATAATTTCCCGTATATTGCGCAATAATTCATCTTTATGAGATCGTTTTACGGTATCGAAAAGGGTCACCTTTTTATCGACAACGAGGAAGGAATTATAGGTTGTTCCCTTATAGGTCGAATAGCCGTGGAAGTCACGGACATCCCAGTCGACAGCTCCTACACTGTATATTCCTTTAGCCAGTTCAGCAGTGCTCATTTTTGCTCCAATAATATGTGGTGAAAAGTTCTCGATATGCGCTTCAATAACCATCCTTCAATCTAAACAGTTGGCCTTCTGCAAGCAAGCGGTTCCTTGTGTTTTTCTTTATTTATGCTATAGAACAGGAAAAATTAGTACCATAAAAGGATAAGAATAGCATAAGAATCGTCCTTGCGACTCAGGCATAAAGTGATAATGATTATCATATACTGACAGAGGGACAATTGCTATTGAAAATTGCCATGAAATAAACTGAGTCGTTCTATGAAAACATGCCCTGTACGCAAAATATATCCGGCAATAAATCTTGGTCAGTGCAGCTATTGCCGCGGATGCCTTGAAATTGCCCCGGAGGTTTTCCGCTATAACCAGGAAACCGGGTTAATGGAGGTTATCGAAATGAACAGTTATCCGATTGAGTCGGTCGAAGAGGCGATCAAGAATTGCCCGGAAGACTGTATCTCCTGGGACGACTGACCGGGCGGTGTCGGATAAATTCCGGACAATCGAGGAGTATCGTCCGGTTGTTATGTTTTCGTCGAATCACATACTATTATGGATATACCATTTACCTTGACTTCACAATTTCAGCCCTCCGGCGATCAACCTGAAGCCATCAATCTGCTGACGGACGGCGTTCAGGCCGGCATAAAAAGTCAGGTCCTGCTGGGGGTGACGGGATCGGGTAAAACCTTCACCATGGCCAACGTCATCGAGCAGGTACAGCGACCAACTTTGGTGATCGCCCCTAATAAAACTCTGGCTGCCCAGCTTTTCAGCGAATTCAAAGAACTTTTTCCCGACAATGCAATTGAGTATTTTGTCTCCTATTACGATTATTATCAACCGGAAGCGTATATTCCCCAGTCAGACAGCTATATAGAAAAGGACTCTTCGATCAACGATGCAATCGATAAGATGCGCCACTCGGCCACGCGTTCTCTGCTCACTAGAAGAGACGTACTCATTGTTGCCTCGGTTTCCTGTATCTATGGCCTTGGTTCGCCCGACGAATATAAGAATATGCATCTTTCTCTGCAGGTGGGCGAAGAGTATCCAGTGGAAGAGATCCAGCGGCGTCTCGTCTATATGCAGTACGAACGTAATGATATCTCCTTTCATCGAGGGACCTTTCGGGTGCGCGGCGATGTGCTTGATATTTTTCCCGTCCATGAAGAAGAGCGGTCGATCCGGGTGGAATTTTTTGGCGAAACAATTGAAGCCCTGGTCATAATCGATCCCCTGCGCGGCGTGGTGTTGGAAACATTGACTGAATATACGGTCTTTCCCGGCAGCCACTTTGTTACCTCAAAAGAGCGGCTGCAGATTGCCCATGAGACCATTAAGACCGAGCTTGGCGAGCGACTGGAAACCCTGTACCAGGAAAACCGGCTGGTGGAGGCTCAGCGTCTCGACCAGCGGACGATGTTTGACCTGGAAATGATCCAGGAATTAGGCTATTGCAATGGGATTGAGAACTACAGTCGGCACCTTACCGGGAAAAGACCGGGTGTTCCCCCGCCTAACCTGCTCGATTATTTTCCTGAGGATTATCTTTTGTTTATCGATGAGAGCCATATCGCCATCGGCCAGTTGAACGGGATGTATAACGGCGATCGATCGCGCAAGACTACCTTGGTTCATTATGGTTTTCGACTGCCGTCAGCCCTCGATAATCGTCCGTTACGTTTTGATGAGTTTGCCGGGCGGGTCAACCAGGTGATTTATGTTTCGGCAACCCCCGGCTCATACGAGCTGGAACAGGCCCAGGGCAGGGTGATCGAGCAGGTTATCAGACCGACGGGTCTTCTTGATCCACGGATCGAGGTTCGAGCAGCCACCAGCCAGGTTGATGATCTGCTGGAAGAAATACGGCTGCGAGCCAATCGAGGTGAGGCCGTACTGGTGACGACCCTGACCAAGAGGATGGCCGAAGACCTGACCAGCTATTATGAAAATATCGGTATCCGAGTACGCTACCTTCATTCCGATATCAAAACACTGGAACGCATCGAAATTATTCGATCTCTGCGCAAAGGGGAATTTGACGTTCTGATCGGTATTAATCTCCTACGTGAGGGCCTGGATATTCCCGAAGTCTCTTTAGTGGCGATCCTTGATGCCGACAAGGAGGGCTTTCTGAGGTCGGAGAGATCACTTATCCAGACCTGCGGCCGCGCCGCCAGAAACGCCGACGGGCTGGTGATCATGTATGCCGATTCGATAACCGGGTCGATGCGTTATACCATTGAAGAAACGGAACGAAGACGACTGATCCAGAAGGAATATAACCAGAAAAACGGCATCACCCCCCGGACAATCATCTCAGCGGTCAAAGATACCATGCAGCAGCATCTGCACAATTCCGGCTATGCCGTCGAAGATTTCAATGCCGGCATGGTGGCAACTGCCGAAGAACTGCCAGTTTTTTCATCGATCAAGGATCTGGAGAGAGAAATCAAGAAACTGGAGAAAGAGATGTATCTGGCAGCCGGTGAACTGGCCTTTGAGAGAGCGGCGGAGTTGCGTGATCGTATTAAAAAAATTCGTCTGCTGGAGATAGAAATAGGGTGACGGAGGGAAAACTCAATAATCTGTTGCTCCGCATAATTCCAGGGATTGTTTTCTGGGTGATGCGCTTGTGGTTCAGCAGCTGCAGGGTGATTGTTCATAACGAGGAAAACTGTTCCCCTGTCAGAGACAAAGAACGAAATGCAATAGCCGCCTTCTGGCATTATTCGATATTTTATGTCCTCTATCATATGCGCCATTATTCCGGTACGGCCATGGTTAGTGCCAGCAGAGACGGCGAATATCTCGCGAGAGTGGTGGAGAAATTCGGTTTTTCTACCGTGCGCGGGTCGAAAAACACCAAAAGTGTCGAGGGACTGATGGCCCTGCTCCGGGCGGTTCGCAAAGGCAGTAATGTGGCAATTGTCGCTGACGGTTCGCAGGGACCAGCGCAAATCGTCCAGGCCGGCTGTATTTATCTTGCTGCCAGGTCCGGCGTACCCATCCTGCCCATGGTGTATGCCGCATCGAGCTATTTTACCATTAATTCCTGGGACCGGACCATACTTCCCAGGCCTTTCTGCCGGATTGATTATCATTATGGCGAACCACTTTTGGTCCCGGCCAAGGCCAACCCGGAGGAGATTGAACAGTATCGGCTCCTATTGGAGCAGCGGCTCGATGCTCTCTATAGGTCGGCATGGAAAAGGTATGCTAAAAGATGTCATTAGGTAATGAAAGGAAAGTGATAATGCAAAAAAAGGGACTGGTGATTGCAGGACTCGCCGGTGGATCGGGTAAAAGTGTGGTGTCGGTGGGAATTGCCGCCGCATTCGCCAGGCAAGGCCGGCGTATAGTGCCATTTAAAAAAGGACCGGATTATATTGACGCCGGCTGGCTGCAGCTCGCCGCCGGCAGGCGATGCTATAATCTTGATCCATTTTTTATGAGCAGAGAGATTATTCAACGCTCCTTTGCCGTTCATTCGGCGGATGCGGACCTGGTCATTGTCGAGGGGAACAGGGGTTTATACGATGGCGTGGATGCCGAGGGCGGATACTCCACCGCGGAACTGGCATTGATGCTGGATCTTCCGGTTATTCTGGTGGTTAACTGTACCAAGACGACCCGGACTGTGGCAGCAATGGTGCTCGGCTGTCAGCAGTTCGATAAACGGCTGAATATCAAGGGCGTGGTCCTTAATCAGATCGCGACTGCCCGGCAGCGGCTCCTGGTCAGCGAGTCGGTGGAGCGCTATACCGACATTCCGGTCATCGGTTCGATACCCCGCTTAAAGCGCGATATTTTTCCGATGCGTCATCTGGGAATGATCCCCCATCAGGAGTACTCGGACAGCTCAGAAGCACTTGATTTTCTCGCCGATCTGATTGTCGAAAATGTCGATCTCGATGCCTTTCTATCGATTATGAAAACTCTGCCGGACACCGAGCCGGTTGGCACCGATAAACCTCTGCAGGACTCCTTATCCGGTTCGCCGAAAATGACCATTGGGGTTTTGCAGGATGCCGCTTTCCAGTTTTACTATTCAGAAAATCTCGAAGCACTCGAAAATGCCGGCGCCCACTTGGTCTCTATCAATGCCCTGTCCGATAGCCGTCTCCCTGAGCTTGACGGCCTGTATATCGGCGGCGGCTTTCCCGAGACGAGCGCCAAAGAGCTGGCGGCCAACGCATCCTTTCGTCAATCAGTGAAACAGGCTGCCGACAACGGCCTGCCAATTTATGCCGAATGCGGCGGCTTGATATATCTCGGTAATTCCATTGTGCTTGAAGGAAAGGAGTTTCCGCTGGTCGGAGTATTTCCGGTGCGTTTTGCGATGTCGGAGAAACCCCAGGCCCATGGTTATACAATCTTTCATGTTGTCGGGAAAAATGCTTTTTACGAGCAGGGAGTGGACATTAGAGGACACGAGTTTCGCTATTCAAAAGTTCTCGACTGGCAGGGTAGCTCCGATCAACTCATCTTGAAAATGGTTCGCGGCCGAGGCTTTATCAACGGGTGGGACGGTTTGACCTACAACAACGTCCTGGCTTTATATACCCATATTCACGCCGATGGAACGCCTGACTGGGCCATGAATTTCGTCAATCTCTGTCGAACGGCTCAAAGATAAGCCACTGATTGCTATGCCGAAGTGACCTGTGCATCAGTGGGCAGTGGCGGAGCCGAGGACTTTCATGCTGATTTCCTTTTGTTTTTCCTCGCCTGGGGCCGGCTCAACCCAGTGGATAAAGGATTCTCTGGTGCGCATAAAACTGCCATTGTCTTCCTGGCACTTCGCACAGATACTTTGCGCCTGGTCGCGATACATGATGATTTTCGAGGCCGGGTCGCCCTCTGGGGATATCGCGGCCATTTTGCGACAGCCACATTCCAGGCGCACCACGACGACGCCGATAGCATCCGGGCTCCCTTCCAGTATGCCTTCTATCATGGCCTGTTCACGCTTTTCTGCCTGAATTGTTTTTTTCGGTTTTTTTTCTTTCATGGAATCGTTCTATAATTTTTAAAAATCCGGGACGATAGGACTTTTTTTTCGAGTTCGATGCAGCTTATTTTTTGCTAAAAGAATGAAAAAAGAACCTGCACTATATTAAAAAAAAAGTGCTCCGGTCAACATATATTAATCGATGCCCGGCTGGTAGAAGAAGTAGGATGATTATTTAATTAGTTGGAAATATTATGTTAATTTTTGAAAAAAGCGAGTGTCGCCGAAATAAAATAGACAAACCGTTTTTGCTTGACAAAAATCTGACCGTGAATTAATGCAATATGACACATAACAACGGTGGCAGGAAGATGTTCGGATAGCCAAATAAGTATGACCAATACTTATTTTCATTCTCATTTTACGGAGGTAATTCATGTTTGAAGTAATAGTTGACAAAGACAAGTGCAGTGGTGACGAAGAGTGTGTAGCAGCATGCCCGGCGCAGGTATTCGAGATGGTAGACGGCAAAGCAGAGCCGGTTGAAATGGACGAATGTCTCGGCTGTGAGACTTGTGTTGAAGTATGTCCTGAAGGCGCCATTACTGTAAACGAAGTTTGATATAGCCCTGGATTTTCAACGAACAAGCCCATCTCCTGCTTAGGAGATGGGCTTGTTCCGTTTGTACATGATACGTTCCCTATGATAAAAGGTCTTTCTCGTTTTAAACCGGGGGCAAGCACGCGCACCCACCTGTTGCTTTCTGCTCTTCTGTGGACGACAATTGGCATCCTGCTGCTGGCCAAAGGCACCTATCGCCTGAGTCAGCTGGGGCACTGGCAACCCTTTTTGGTGGTGCTGCCGGCAATTGTCCTCGGCAGCCTGAAAGCGTGGGTAATCCTGGATAAATCTGCCCGTCGGGGTATTGAGCGGATCGCCACCTTTAAGGATGGCACGTGTCTCGGAGCAGTTTACTCTATTAAAACATGGATAATGGTGTTGTGTATGATGGGACTGGGTGTTATCTTGCGCAATTCTTCTTTACCCGTTACATTACTTGGTTTTTTGTATATCACTATCGGCTGGGCACTGCTGGTATCCAGCAGGCTTGCCTGGAAGGCATGGCTGCACGGGAAATAAACCCTCCCTTACTTCTCAACATCATGTACGACAAATCCTTTAACAACATTACAGTAGACTGTACTGCCCTGCAGAGGAATTATGCTTTTATCCAGGAAAAAGCAGGGGCAGGGATTCGGGTTATGGCCATGGTCAAAGCAGATGCCTATGGTCACGGCATGGTGATGGCCGCCAAGGCCTTTGGTCGATCCGGATGCAACACCTTCGGCGTTGCTGAGCTGCGGGAGGCGGTTGTCCTTCGCGAGGCAGGGATACCGGGTGATATCTATGTGACCATCGGTTTCACCGAAGCAGAAGCCAAACTCTTCCTCCACTATCAGCTCACTCCGGTCATTTATGACTATGCTGCAGCGCAGGCTTTGTCTAGAGAAGCTACCGCCCGAGGGCAGGAGGTCGGGGTTCATATTAAAGTCGATTCGGGAATGAGCCGACTGGGAATTTTTCCTGCTGATGTACCGGCGTTTGCCGATGCGATCGCCGGTTTGCCGGGCCTTAAAATTGTCGGGCTGATGAGTCATTTCCCGGAAGCGGATAATCCTCCTGCGGCAAGCACTCGCTTTAATTTTGCCCGGTTTGCCGAGGCATGCCGTACTTTAAAAGAAAACTCACCAACGCTTTGTCATATTGCCAATTCGGCAGCAGTGCTTAATTTTCCGGACACTTGTTGCGATATGGTGCGGGCCGGAATTGCTCTCTATGGCTATCATCCGGCGGGACAGGCTGGGAGCGATGAAGCCAGTGCCGATAAGCTCATACCGGCGATGTCTTTTACTTCGAGAATTTTGCAGGTGAAGGCTGTCCCGGCGGGCACGGGTGTCAGTTACGGCCATACCTTTCGTACCAGTCGGTTGACCAAACTTGCCGTATTACCGGTAGGTTATGAGGATGGTTATTCGCGGCTTTTGTCCAACCTGGCCATGGTTTTAGTGCATGGCCGGCCGGTTCCGGTTGTCGGTCGGGTGTGCATGAATATGTGTATGATCGATGTCACCGACGCCGGTGAAGTTGCCGCCGGGGATGAGGTGGTTCTGCTCGGACGGCAAGGGCAAGAGACTATCAGCGCCGATGATATCGCTCAACTCATGGGCAGCATCAGCTATGAGGTGCTCTGTCTCTTGGGCAATAACAATCAACGACATTATATCGAGTAGAGATCAATGATCCGTTCTGCATTAAAAAAGGTGCTTGACGACTGTTTCGCACACGGAGTTGAAGAAGGCGCATGGACCGGGGGTGGTGCCGGTAAATTTACTGTTGAACTGCCCAAGCATGAAGGACAGGGGGATTTTTCAACTAATTTTGCCTTGGTGCTGGCCGGAATCGACAAGCAGAACCCCCGGCAAATTGCTATGCGTATCGCCGAGAAACTGGCAGCTCACCGCGATCTTATCGAACGGGTGGAGATTGCCGGGCCGGGTTTTGTCAACATCTTTATCAATCCCGATGTCTGGCGTCGATTGATCCCGGAGATTATTCAAAAGGGCACCAATTTCGGCAGAAGCCTGATTGGTGCAGGCCGGAAGGTGATGGTTGAGTTCGTCAGTGCCAATCCCACCGGCCCCTTAAGTATCGGCCATGGCCGCCAGGCGATCCTCGGGGACTCCATCGCCCGGCTGCTCGAAGCCACGGGCCATGATGTCTTTCGGGAATATTACTATAATGATGCCGGTCGGCAGATGCGAATTCTCGGCGAGTCGACCCGCGCCCGTTACCTTGAGCTACTGGGCGAGGATTTCAAGTTTCCCGAAGATGGCTACCAGGGAGAATATATTATCGATATCAGCCGGTCTTTGCTTGAAGAGCAGGGTGATGCCTTAAAAAAACACGCCGATGTCACCCCCTTTAAAGAGCAGGCGGAACGTTATATTTTCAAGGATATCTCGGCAACGCTGGAGCGGATGGGGATCATCTTCGATAATTATTTTAATGAACATTCGCTGTATGAAAATGGTCTTATCGACGATGTGGTCACTGAGCTGAAAACCAAGGGTTATGTCTATGAGCAGGACAATGCGGTGTGGTTCAAGACTACCGCCTTTGGTCAGGAGCAGGACCGGGTGATTATCAAGAGCAGCGGAGAGCCGACCTACCGACTGCCGGATATGGCCTATCATCGGGAAAAATTTCGCCGCAACTTTGACTGGCTGGTCAATATTCTAGGCTCAGATCATATTGCCACGGTCCCGGATGTGCTGGCCGGCGTCCAGGCCCTGGGCTATGATCCGGGAAAGATCACTGTGGTCCTGCATCAGTTCGTCACCCTTACCCGGGACGGCAAACAGGTCAAAATGTCCACCCGTAAAGCCAACTTTGTCACCGTCGATGAGCTGCTTGACGAGGTGGGCATTGACCCGGTACGATTTTTCTTTATGATGCGTAAAGCCGACAGCCAGCTTGAATTCGACCTGGATCTCGCCAAAAAACAGAGTCAGGAAAATCCGGTGTACTATGTCCAGTATGGCTACGCCCGCCTTTGTGCTATTTTGCGCCAGGCAGAAGATAAAGGTTTTGCCGTGCCTCAATATACCGTCGAAGAGCTTAAACTATTGCAGGAACCGGAAGAACTGAAATTGCTCCAGACCATGTCGACCTTTCCGGCTACGATTGAGGGGAGTGCCCTGGAGCTGGCGCCGCATAAAATTATCTTCTACCTGATGGAACTTGCCGGGCAACTGCATAGCTACTATAACAAGCATAAGGTACTCACCGATGATATTCCTCTCACTCAGGCCAGGCTCAGTATGATAAAGGCACTGCAGGTGGTACTGAAAAACGCTCTGGATATGGTGGGCCTGTCGGCACCGCAAAAAATGTAGGGTTTGGAACCCCAAGATGGCCGTTAAAAGCAAGACTCAGGCAAAGAAACTCAAATTTGAGTTGACCCGAAGTGCGATTGCCGGAATCGGCGTGATTGTCTTTTGTCTTTTTCTGTGGATGTTTTTGCTGGGGGTATGGACAGGCCAGTCGGTGCTGCTGCCATCCTATGAAAAAACCGATGTCGTGGCGGAACAGCCTGTCAAAAGAATTGGGCCGCTGATCCTTCGCGCGGAAAAGAAGGCGGTGAAAAAAGCCGAAGAACAAAAATCGCAATAACCAACACCGGTTTTTTACTATTGCACGGATATGTGTATAATAGAAAACCAGTAACGACCATCTCAGGAGTCTGTCGGATTATGCTTTTTTCTCCCATCTCTACGTTATTTTTGAAAATTAATGCTCGCAATAGTAACTATACGGCAGTGCTTAATTTTCCAAAATGCCTTGATCTGAGAAAAAGTGCTGTAATCCCAAAGACTCTCAGAATCTTTAACAGACTAACGGCAGAAAATAATGATTGGAAAAATACTCACCAAGGTGTTCGGCAGCAGTAACGACAGGTATCTCAAACAGCTCAACCCCCTCGTCAGCCGAATCAATGAACTGGAAAACGACATCCAGCCTCTAGACGATGCAGCACTTGCGGCCAAAACCGTCGCCTTCAAAGAACGTCTTGCGCACGGAGAACCTGTTGATGACCTTTTGCCAGAGGCCTTTGCCGTAGTTCGGGAAGGAGCCAGGCGAGTCCTTGGCGAGCGCCATTACGATGTCCAGCTCGTGGGCGGCATCGTACTGCACCAGGGTAAAATCGCCGAGATGAAAACCGGTGAGGGCAAGACGCTTACCTCGACTTTGCCGGTATACTTAAACGGCCTGACCGGTAAAGGGGTGCATGTCGTCACCGTCAACGATTATCTGGCCGCGCGCGACAGCAAGTGGATGGGCCAGGTCTATAATTTTCTCGGGATGAGCTTTGGAAAGATTATCCATGGCTTAAATGATGAAGAGCGGCGCGCGGCGTACGCTGCCGATGTTACCTACGGTACCAACAACGAATTTGGTTTCGACTATCTCCGGGACAACATGAAGTTTGATCTCGTTGATTTTTGCCAGCGCGGCTTTAATTATGCCATCGTCGACGAGGTTGATTCCATTCTGATCGATGAAGCGCGAACCCCGCTGATTATTTCCGGCCCTGCGGATATTTCCACCGATCTGTATAAGAATGTCAACCGGATCATGGCCAAGTTTAAGAAAGACGAACATTACACGGTCGATGAGAAGGCGCGCCAGGTTTCTTTGACTGAAGAAGGTGTCGCCCTGGGTGAAAATCTGCTCGAGGTGGAAAATCTCTACGATCCGGCGAGCATCGAGAAGCTGCATCATCTCAACCAGGCCTTGAAGGCCCATGTCCTCTTTAAAAACGACGTCGATTATATCGTCCGGGACAACCAGGTCATAATCGTTGACGAATTTACCGGCCGCACCATGGAAGGAAGACGCTACAGCGATGGCCTGCATCAGGCGCTGGAAGCTAAGGAAAAAGTAAAAATCGAGCAGGAGAACCAGACACTTGCCTCAATCACTTTCCAGAATTATTTCCGGATGTATGACAAACTGGCGGGCATGACCGGTACCGCCGATACCGAGGCACCGGAGTTCAAGAAAATTTACAATCTCGATGTTGTGGTCATGCCGACCAATCAGCCGATGGTGCGCGACGATTACGCCGATGTCATCTATAAAAACGAGGCAGCCAAATATCGCGCGGTTGTCAAGGAGATAAAGGAGTTGCACACGGCCGGACGTCCCGTCCTGGTCGGCACCATTTCCATCGATGTCTCGGAAAAAATCTCCAATATGCTTAAAAAAGAAAAGATTGAGCATGAGGTTTTAAACGCCAAACATCATGAACGGGAAGCGGAGATCATCGCCGGAGCCGGTCAATTGGGTAAGGTGACGATCGCCACCAACATGGCTGGCCGCGGCACCGATATCAAGCTCGGAGCCGGCGTGGTCGAGGTCGGTGGCCTGCATATCCTCGGCACTTCACGTCATGAATCCCGACGTATCGACAACCAGCTCCGCGGACGTTCCGGACGGCAGGGAGATCCTGGTTCCTCACGATTTTTCCTGTCCCTGGAAGACGATCTGCTGCGTATTTTCGGCTCCGGCCGAATTACCGGTATTATGGACAAGCTCGGTATGGAAGAGGACGAGCCCATAGAGCATAATATGATCTCACGGGCCATCGAAAATGCACAACGTAAAGTAGAGGGGCATAACTTCGATATTCGTAAGCATCTGCTGGAGTATGACGATGTCATGAATAAGCAGCGGGAGCTTATCTATCAACAGCGCCAGGATGTCCTCGGCAAGGCCGATGTCAGCGAGGTAGTCCAGGACATGATCGAAGACCTGGTCGATATCGTCAGCGGCGAATTTTATCAGGATCGCGTTGATTCGATGGAATGGGACTGGCCGGCTTTCAAGGTGCGGATGGGCGAACTGTTCCACAATATTCCGGACTGGCCGGAAGAAGAACTGGAAGGGCTGAAATTTGATACCTTTACTGAAAAGACCCTTGATTTCGTCAGACAGGCTTATAAAAAACAGGATGCAATCAATGGTCCCGACACCCAGCGGCAGCTCGAAAAGCTGATCCTGCTGCAGATTGTCGACAGCCATTGGAAAGATCATCTGCTGTCCATGGACTATCTGAAAGAAGGTATAGGCCTGCGGGGCTATGGCCAGAAAAATCCTTTGAATGAGTACAAACGCGAAGGATTCGAGATGTTCGGCGCCATGGTCGAGACCGTCAAGGCACAGATTGTCTCCAGCCTGATGCGCGTGAGGGTCGTGCGTGAGGATGATGTCGAACGACTTGAAGAAGAGCGGCGCCGAAGGCACGAACAGGAGCGGATGCGCATGAATCGGGCGAGTGCAACAGAAGAATCTGTCCCGGCGCAACCGGTTCGCCGAGACGGTGACAAAATCGGCAGAAATGCTCTCTGCCCCTGTGGTTCAGGGAAAAAATATAAAAAATGCTGCGGGCAAGAGACCTGAGAGCGCTGATGGGTTGATCACTGCCGTGTAGGGGCCTATCCGTGCAGCTTCTCCGGAGACATCAGGTTTTCTTCCATATGTTTAAGTTCATCGATGCCTGAAATGACAACTTCCGGGTCCGGGGTAATCTCCTCGAGTCCGAGTTTCTGCTCGTAATCCATCTGGTTAAGGATATATTTTATACAGTTGATCCGGGCCATTTTCTTGTCGTTGGAGCGGATGATCGTCCATGGCGAAATGGTCCGGTTGGTTTCCGACAGCATCTGGAATTTGCGCACCGAATACTGGTCCCAGTATTCTTGGGCCAGGTTGTCGACCGGAGAGAGTTTATACTGCTTGAGCGGATCTGTTTTGCGTGATTCGAATCGCTTGTTCTGGACATCTTTGGACACGGAAAAGTAGAACTTCAACAACTTGATCCCGTCTTTAACCAGCATTTCCTCGAACATCGGCACGTCTTTTAAAAAGCGCTTATTCTGCTCGTCGGTACAAAAGCCCATGACCGGCTCGACCATTGCCCGGTTGTACCAGCTGCGGTCAAAGATGACTATTTCTCCGGCCGAAGGAAGATGAGCGATATAGCGTTGAAAATACCACTGGCTTAATTCCGTCTCGTTGGGTTTCATCAGGGCGACCACCCTCGTGTTCCTGGGGTTGAGGTGGGCGATGGCTCTTTTGATGGTGCCTCCCTTGCCTGCTGCATCGCGTCCTTCAAAGAGAATTGCCATTCGCTGACCGTTTACCTTCATAAAGCTTTGCAGTTTCATAAGTTCGATCTGCAGTTTTTTCAGCTCTATCTCATAGCGAAGATGGGTGTTCTGGATCCAGATCGAAGTCTTCTCGTCACCCTCTTTGGTGTTGATATTTTTATAGGCGGTCCCTTCAAGCAGTCGAACCTGCTCCAGCTCATTATTGTCATTCTTTTTATTCTTGCCGTTCTTGTCACTTTTATCGTTCTTGCTTGCTTTACTTTTGGCCATAGGAGATTCCTCGTTGCAGATGATCGGGGAGAACAACTTGCTTGTCGCTGTACGATAACAGTAAATTGATAAAAATTACCATGCTCAATTCAGTTTTTTGCCTTGCCGATACATGGTGGTGTAGATATCGGGAAGATTCTTTTCCCTGATTTTCATGACAACGTCCTCAATTGCATAGGCGATTCTGAAGTGCTGCACGGCAATGACATCATCGGCAAGCTCCAGCGTGGCAAAGGATACACTGGGATCTCCATCGAACATTCGGCCTGCTGAGCCGGGGTTGATAAAGTGGACATCTGCGAAGATTTTATGGTAGGGCGAATGTGAATGGCCAGTTATCACGATCCGGCACTTGGTCAGAGCCGCCAGTTCATAAAATCTCGCATCCGGCGTATCGGCAAAGAGAAATTCATCAGGGTCCGCGGGGCTGCCATGAAAGATGCCCAGTTTAATCTTTGGATCAGGGGCTGCTTTGCCACCTGGGCACAGTTTGAGTCGAGCGGTAGTCGGAAGGGAACGGAGATAGCGCCGGTTTTCTTCGCTCAGTGCTTCGGCGGTTGCCGTATACATGATCCGTTTTTCCGGGTTGGTTGGTTTTTTTACCTTTTTACCTGCGAGAAGTTTGATGACTTTCTGATCGGTGTTGCCGAGAATCGAGATGGCCTGATACTCCCGCAGCCATTTGATTGTCTCATTGGCAAAAGGAGCATAAACTAATGAGTCGCCGGAATTGACAATATAGTCAAAGCTTGCAGCGCCCAGTTGCTGATCGATAGCCTGCAGCGCCGGATAGTTGCCGTGGATATCGGCAATCAATAGTATTCGCAGAGTCATCAAAGCAGAGGAGAGACAAGAAGGACACTGTTTTCCTTAAACTTTTCCCAGGAGCTTCTTTGGGAAAAGGTATCTGTATTCAGTTCTGTCGAGTGGTCGAGATATTCCCGCTGGATGGCCAGGAGTTTTTCGGTAAAAGCTTGACAGTAGATAAAGAGAGTCGCTTCAAAATTAAGCCAGAAGCTGCGCATATCCAGATTGACCGAACCGAACAGGGCAAACTCATGATCAACGGTAATGGTTTTGGCATGCAGCAGGCCGCCATGAAAAAGAAAAATCCGCACGCCGGACTCGGCAAGTTCCTGGTACCTGGCGCGGCTGGCATATTTAACGAGGAGCGAATCATTATGCAGGGGTACGATAATTTTCACCCGTACACCCCGCTGGGCGGCAGCCTTTAAAGCAACCAGCAATGGTTCGTCGGGGATAAAATAGGGCGTGGTCAGAATCAATTCGGATCTGGCAGCATATATGGTGGTCAGCAGCAGATTGTGAATTGCATCCGGTACAAGGCCCGGACCCGACGGGACGAGCTGGATCGCCGATTGGCCGGCCACGGGGGTGGTGCGCACATCGCTTGCCTGTCCGGCAGCTTGAATATCTTTCAGCAATGACTCCGAGTGAAAGTGGTCTATATCCGAATCGAGAATCCAGTCGCTGATAAAGGTGCCGGCTATACACTCCACCACCGGACCCTCTACCTGCACCATCACATCTACCCAGTTGCCGACCCCGGCATTAACTTTAAACACCTTCGGATCAACCATATTCTGGCTGCCGGTAAAGGCAATCCGACCGTCTATGACGACCAGCTTGCGATGATTGCGAATATCCATTCGGGAAAACAAGGCATTAATAATTCCGGCCGGCAACGATGCCTGAATTTTTATTCCTGCCTGGCGCATTGTCGAGGCAGTTCGGCTTCTAAGAAAATCGCGGCTGCCTATCGCGTCGAGTAATATTCGGCATGTTACACCTCTTTCTACTGCGTGGAGCAAGGCTTGTATAACTTTATCGACTCTGCCGCCTTCCTGCCAGATATAGAATTGCAAGTGGCAGGTGGAACTCGCATGGTCGATAGCTTCAATAATGGTGTCGAGGATCTCTTCAGGCTGAGTAATCAGCTTCAGGTGATTGCCCGCCATGGTCGGGATACCAACCAGGGTTTCCGCCTGACAGTGCAGAGGAAAGCATTCCAGGTTGAGCTCTCCCCAGGCAACAGGAGTTCTTTGCTGTAGGGTTTTCAGCCAGCTGAGATAGGTGTTGTAAGCAGTTTTTGCCCGTTCCTTTCGTCTTTCCGGGAGCCGGTTTTCGCCGAAGAGCAGATAGAAAAAACCGCCTACAAAAGGAATGACCAGGATAACCACCAACCAGGCCAGGGAGACACCATAGGGGCGTTTGCGCATGATGACCCTGGTCGACAGGCCGATACGGATAAAAAAATCAGCCAGCAGCACGAGGGTTGAATAAAGGGTATAACTCCAATGCAGTTCTGGTAAGGCCATGCTCTGACGCTATGCAGTGTTTATATACCGGATCGGTAAGGGTTATGGCGGGAAAGGGCGGATTTTCTCTTTCCTGCCGGCAAAAAAAGTCATCTCTGGGGCCGCGCGGACCAGACGATTTTAAAGTAGCATAATCAGATGGATAAGTGGTAGATATATTTTATTGTTTTTATGGCGATGGATGGAGGAGCGGGTCTTTTACAGATCGATTGAGAGAGATGAAAAGTTGGTCTCCGACTTATGAGTTACCAAAAAGAATTCTGGAGAAAAGAATTGTATGCAGATTAAGGGTTTTTCATTTTCAGCAGTCAAGGCCGGAATACGCTACGTCGACAGACTTGACCTTGGTCTTATCTATAGCGCTATTCCTTGTGTGACGGCGGGAGTTTTTACGACAAATCAGGTGGCTGCGGCCCCTGTGGTCCTTGATAAAGAACGTCTGAAAAGCGGTCAGGCCCAGGCTGTTCTGGTCAACAGCGGCTGTGCCAATGCCTGCACCGGGGTAAAGGGTATGGATGCAGCCAGGGAAACGAGCAGCCTGGCTGCTGAGGCGCTGGGAATTGCCGATGATCTGGTCCAGCTCGCATCTACCGGGGTGATTGGTGAGCCGCTGAATGTTGCCGCCTTTGAACGGGGTATGCCGGCGCTCGTCAAGGGCTTATCCAGCGATAATTTTGCCCAGGTCGCGCAGGCGATAATGACCACCGACACGGTGCCGAAAGTTGCCGCAACGACAGTGCAAATCGGCGGTAAAGAAGTCCAAATATTGGGCATGGCCAAAGGGGCGGGGATGATTATGCCGAATATGGCGACCATGCTGGCCTTTGTCTGCACCGATGCCCGGATTAATTATCCACAGCTGCATACATCCCTTGCCAAGGGAACGGATCGCACCTTTAACCGGATAACCATTGACGGGGATACCAGCACCAATGATTTGGTCCTGGTCATGGCCAACGGGATGGCGGAAAATCCTGGGATTGATGGCGATTCTCCCGAAGCGCAGCAGCTTTTCGACGCTGCTCTGGAACAGGTGCTGAAGGACCTGGCGCTGCAGATAGTCAGCGATGGAGAGGGTGCCACCAAGACTATCACCATCCGGGTTTGCGGCGCAAAGGAGAATAAGGACGCCGAAAAAATTGCCCGGACCATCGCCACTTCCAGCCTGGTTAAAACTGCTTTTTTCGGGGAAGATGCCAACTGGGGCAGGATTCTTGCGGCCATGGGACGCTCCGGCGTTTGTTTTTCCCCCGACCGGGTGGATGTGTCCTTTGGCAATGTACGGCTGGTTCACAATGGCCTTTGCCTGGGCAAGGAGGCAGAAATTGCGGCAACAAAGATTCTCAAAGAGAAAAAAATTACCGTCTCCATTGATTTACAAGACGGCCCAGGCTGCGAAGAAATCTTCACCTGTGATTTCTCCATTGACTATGTCAAAATTAATGCCGACTATCGGTCGTAGCCAGCAGCAACATCCAGTTGCGTCCGTGGTAAGGCAGCATCGATGCAGCTAAATCTACCTGGTTCACCATGACTGTTTTCACCTTCAGGGACTATGGAAAGCGCGCCGGCGCAATCTCCAGCAAAATGTTCTAACAATTCATGGGGGTGGCGGCTGTCAATGGAAGAGCATTTCCAACGCTAATGCAAAGTCAATGCTCAGTTGCGGATAAGTCCTGAGAATACTGTCTTAATAATTTGCAGCGCTATCCTCGCTGCCGCCTTTCCCTGGGCAAATCCCGTCACGCATTTTCTCCCGACAAGGAAAGGTATCTCATGGCAAGCTTCGCAGCTTAGACCAGTTTACCGGCCAGTTTGCGAATTTTGGTGTGCATTCGGGTGGTAATTTTAAGCTGGGGATCTTTGCCGATCAGCCCGGTAAAGAGAATGCCGATGGTGTCAGCACCTAAGGCTTTTGCTGTCATTGTCAGCTGCTTTCGGGTGGAAAAGAACCAGCGGCCTAAAATGCCGGGTGCCGCACAGGAGGAAATAAGCAGAGCTTTTTTCCTGGGCATCTTCGCTTTGCGGTATTGTGGACCTTTCATTTCCCAGGACCAGTAGGCATAGACCACCAGTCGTTCCATAAAACGTTTGAACAGGGCTGTAGTTGATCCAAAATTGGTCGGGGAGGCAAGAATATACCCATCGGCCGATTCTATCTTGTCAATCAGCTCCTGCATAACATCCGGTAGCACACACAAACCGGGCTCATTTCCCGGCAGTTGTGTGCACTCCCGGCAATTAAGACAGAACTCGATTGGATATTCGCGCAAATGGATGATCTCGAGATTGTCGCCCGCTGCCTCAATTATCTGTTGCAGCGTCTCGAGCGTCTGATCGGTAATGCCGCCCCGCCTGTAAGCCCCATTAATCGCCAGAATATTGGTCATGATTTTCTATTGCACCACGCCACAGGCTACGCGCGCACCGCCGCCACCAAGCTCTTTGGGGGTGTCGGAATAGTTATCGCCACCTTGATGGATCATCAGGGCATGGCCCGGCATATCAGACAGCCGAATTCTCGGGGCCAGTACCGGATGCACTGCTGCACCGGATGAGTCAACATAGATTGTCGGCAGATCGCCGAGATGGCCATTATCATAAGGGCCTTTATGGCTCTTTGTCTGTTGCGGATCAAAATGGCCACCGGCAGCCATCGCTGCGACCATTTTACCGTTTTTGTCACCGGGATCACAACTGTCGTGAGCATGCACGTGAAAACCATGTAATCCTTCCGATAACCCAGATAATTCAGGTAAAATCAGGGTGCCGTAGTCGGTTTTTTTCATGGTAATGGTGCCGATCTTGGTGCCGATACCTTCTGCTGTTACGGCATACATATCGACAACTGTTTCGGCTGCCCAGGCACTAAAAGCAATAGCCGTTGCTAAAATGAAGAGAAAAAGAGCTGTTACTGTTTTTTTCATGATATACCTCCAGATAAGAGTAGTTTGGGAGTTGTTTTATTGAGATCTATGGGGTTGCCATACTTCAGGCAACAAAGCTAACAGGGAAAACAGCTGTGCGGCTTCGAATACTAAGATAATACTATTGCCTGTCGGGTCAACTCACGAGCTGCGAAAGCTCGCATGGCGGCGTTTGGAATATTGCAGATGGAGGATATACGTTCCGGGTGAATCCTTTTCGAGGATTAAAGCGTGCATGGGGAGTTCACTCCGACAAAAAACAGTTATCCGGAGTGATCACTCATCTCCTATTTCTATTTAAAATGATTTAAGGGGCCGCTTAAATGATCAACCCAGATATCAACAAACCGGTCATATTCTGCGGTTCCTTTCAAGACCGGGAAGCACGCAATACCCGCTTTGGTGATGATCGATTTCCAGGAATCGTCTTGGTCGCCGGCCATATCGTTTTTGGCATGATCTCCTGCTACCGACATAAACGGTACCAGGTAGGCTTTTTTGATGCTGTTTTTCTTTAGCAGGCGCAAAATAGTATCGAGATCAGGATATCCTTCAACGGTCCCCAGATAGACATTGGGATCGTTCAGTTGCAGCTGGAACATTAAAGCGCCGTAAAAGGCATTGGCGGGATGATGGGTTCCATGCCCCATAAGAACGACGGCTTCATCTTTTTTTCTTTCTTTGGGAAGTGTTGCGAGAATGGCATCAGTGACTAGCTCCATGTCTTTTTGCGTAGCAATCAGCGGGTCACCCAGAATAACTGATGCAAAACCGCCCATCGACTGGAATGCGCCAACGACTTTACGCAGGTCGTGATACTCGGCACCGGCAATAGTATGCAGGGACTGTACGGCAACATGGGTATACCCTTCGTCAAGCATTTTGGCGAGAGCCAATTCAGGAGAATCCAGCAATTTCCCTCGTTTGGCAAGTTTTTTCCTGATAATTTGCGAAGTGAAGGCCCACTTTACAGGAATGTCAGGATAAGCAGCTTTGACTTTCTCTTCGATATTGTCAAAAGATATCTGGGCACTTTCTGCACTGGAACCAAACGCCACCAGTAAAATACCTGTTTTCTGATCTTTTTTCTTACCATAGGGGGAGGCGACGGCTATTGCTGCCAAGAGGCCCAACATCATAGCTGCCGCCACAACGAAAACAAGCAACCTTCTCATATCATTTTCCTTTTGTATCGAGTGGGGACCTTAAAATAAAAAATCTTCGGACTTCATTTTTAGTAAAATGTGCGAATGGAGCACGATACCATTTGTAAGCGCTTACTAAAAGAAGCATATATAAAAGATAGATAGAGAATCGTGCCAATTGGTGAACCACCAATTTCCCTCTTGCCTTGATGAGGTATTTGTATGGGGCCGATGAGCCTGCTTCTTGTCGATGATGAAGAGGAGTTTGTCCAAATTTTAGCACAACGACTCCGCCAGAGGGGTGTTGCTGCCGACATCGTATTTTCCGGCGAATTAACGGGCCGTTTTACTGACCGGGTATACCCATCGCCTGGATGGTCAGGGCATTCTTTCCCTCCGCGTAAGCGAGTAGCCGACCCTTTTTGTGGTCTATCCGAAAAGCCAGAGCATAGGCAAGAACCCTGATCGGGTAGTCTCTGGGCAGCCGCAGCAGATAGGGTTGGATGGTGGTGAAATCCGTCACTCCGTATTGTTCCATGATAAATCGCAGACCACCATTGGCCGGACCGATATTATAGGCAAGCAGGCCGAGAAAGAGATCATTGTTCATCTGCCTGAGATAGTAGCGTAGCGTCGCCGCGCCAAGAAAGGCATTATACCGGGCATCGTTTTTTTCGCGGCGGGCCGGTGGAAACAGTTTGTCGACGTCGTCGGTGACTGCTGTAGGAATGCTGGTTATCTGAAAGAGACCATGCCCTCCATCGCTGCTTTTACGCGGAAGATATGAAGACTCGGCGGCGGCCAGACCTTTGAGGAGATGGAGATCGATAGCATAGGTATCCGCCGCATCCTCGATGGACTTATCGTACTGTTCGGCGCGGCTGATCATCTTTTCCAGGGGAGCTATGTCCAGACGACGATAAGCGGCGTAGACCTGATGGGCAAGAACGACCCGACCGGCCTCTTCTTTACCGCCGACCAGGGTCCGATACGAGCCATAGGCCTGCGTAAAATACCCCTGCGGCATAAAGATCCAGACCAGGATGGTCGTGCCCAGCATAATCGTAGCCGGAAGACGCGGCGATCTAGCCTGCAGCCATCTTCGCAGTCTCTTCCAGCCGCTGAGCGACAGGGAAGCGAAGGCGATAAGAGCAAGGATTCCTCCGGCAAAGGGCAACAGGCTATGGATAAAATCAGTGCCGGAAAAGCGGTTGCCCATCGAGCCAAGCAGTACGACAACCGCGGCCATGCTGATTGTCGCCAGGCCAAGACCTTCCAGACTGATTAATAAAAAATCACCGAACAGGTTCTTTTGCGGTTTTTTTCTGCGGCTGGTCTTGTTCTTTTTCCCGGCAGGAGACGTTTTTACCCGTTTTTTGGCGGGGGATCGCTCTTTAGGCGATTTTTGTGATGGAGCTGACTGGGCCATTCAATAATTAACAACTTGGTAAAAAATTAGAATTTACGACACTATCACAATTATTGTATGGATGCCAGACGTAACAGCGGCTCTTTGCCTATCCAACCTTTGACATATTCCAGCAACAGTACCTGAACCAGGTCCTTATGGCTCAGTTGCTGCAAATATGTCTGTGAAGAGAGCAGGGTTTTGAATGGATTAGCCTCCAGCTCTGCAGCTCCTGATTGGATCAAGGCCTGGAAATAGGGGCCGGCCATTTGTCGCAGGCCTTCGACGCTGCGCTGCCGCAGCTGCCGATAAGTTTTTTCCACCACCGGCGAATCAGGTAGGCCAGGGGCCTCCAACACCGTTTTGAAATCCGCGGCAAAGCGCTTCATACCTTCCAGAATATGGTTGGAGTTGACCATGTTCATTCGGGCCCAGCCGCCATTCAGCCATTTGAAGGAGCCTACGTGGATAATGCCTTTAGCGGAATCAGCAACATAAACTACGACGGACTGGGCTGAGTACATATACGATTCGACCCAGCCCAGTCCGAAAGTATTCAGTCCTGTCTCTTCTGAATACAGATAGTTCCAATTTTTGTCGTTGCCGACAATACATCCCTTCTTGCCCACCTGCGAGGCATCATTCTGGCTTGATACGGAGAGAAGAACCGGGCCGGTCGGACCAGGCAGAACGGTGATTAATCGATCCTGCTCGTAGGTATAGTAGCCGCCGGTATTGGTATCCGGACTGACGATTTCGCGGTCCCGCCCGCGAAGCAGGCGGATATCGTCCGCTGATTGTACCTGACGCGGCAGTCCTTTGAGGGGGGCAATGACCTCCGGCGTAAGCCACTCCTGTTGCCTGACCGACGACGGCATGGTTACATAAAGGGGAATGTCAGGGTTGTAGACATAGTCCAGAATATGCGCAAAATTACTGTGCACCGAAAAGCTGTAAAACGCCCCGAAAGCTCCATGCCGCTCTTTGAGAATCCTGCTGGAGTTTGCCGGAACGGAGCCGACATACCCGATCACTCCGGCTAATTTTTCCGGCTCAAGATCGGCTGAAGATCGGGTCAGTGAAAGAACATATTCCAGGCCGGGATAGACGCTGTCGGGAACCGTTTTCGCCTCTTCCGCCCAGACCGGTGAAAACATTCCAGACAGGAGTAATACGATCATAATTATAGGCAATTGCATAGATCATCCTGCGGTTTTTCTAAGAATATAGTATGGCGCGGGAAGGAGGAATATATCCTGCGGCAACGATCACAATGATGAGTAATCATCTTATACATTGACGGTCGTTTTGTCAGCAGAGAAGAGTAAATAACCGTGATAATCTGTTTTCCCTGCAGTCGGCCGGTCATTGACCAGGTAACGTTTTCTCTCGCATTTACCGCTTGTCCGTGATATTTTTCACGCCGCATCTCTTTACTCATGATAACAAGCCATCCCAGAGAAATATGCAACAAAAATTGACCCTCCAGGAAAAACTGGATCAGTTACGTCATGTCTACGATACGCTGATGCCTTTTCATCGCCTGCTTGGTGTTCGGGTCACGACCCTGACGCCAACGGATATACAAGTCAGAATTGACATGCGTGAGGAATTGATCGGCAATTTTATGCGTCGAATTCTGCATGGCGGCGTCATCTCCTCAGTGCTCGATTTAACCGGTGGCCTGGTAGCCTTTGCCGAATTACTGAAACATCTGGATTATATGCAGCCTGAAGAGGTGGCGAGACGATTTGCACGAGTTGGTACCATCGATCTGCGGGTTGATTATCTGCGTATCGGCGAGGGAGAATTTTTTACCGCATCGGGTTCGGTTTTACGCAAAGGCAATAAAGTGGCGGTCATCCGCACCGAATTATGCAACGATAAAGAGCTACTTATCGCAGCAGGAACCGGGACGTATCTTGTTGGATGAGCGGCAAGCCTTAAAGAGGAAATTTACTGCGAGAAAGTGACTTATGAAGAGACTGTATCTTATTCGCCATGCTAAATCGAGCTGGGCCAATCCCGACCTGGACGATTTCGTAAGGCCTCTTAATAATCGCGGTAAAGAAGACTGTGCTATGATGGCCGGCCGACTTGCCGGGGCAAAAATCCTGCCTGAGCTGATTGTTGCCAGTCCGGCTAAAAGGGCCAAAAAAACCGCTCTATGCCTTGCGAAAGGGATCGGCTATAACAAAGAAACCATTTCTTACTATCCTGATCTCTATCTCGGATCTCTCTCCTACCATTTGCAGTTGATCAATGAGTTGCTGCGAACGGTCGATTTTTTGTTTTTGATTGGCCATAATCATACCATCACTGAACTTGCCGAGTATCTGAGCGGCAGATCGATCGGCAATGTGCCGACATGCGGTATTGTTGCCCTGGAATATAAAGAGACGGAAGGTTTGACCGCCGCCGGAGGAGGGAAAATGCTGTTTTTTGATTTTCCGAAAAACCCTCAGCGTATGTAAGAGGAAAGAGAGATGCCGGCACAACAGCTTCCTCATTGTTTGCAGTGTATTCATTATTTTATCACCCATGACCCCGGCCGCCCTTATGGTTGCCGAGCTCTGTCATTTAAGAGCCGGGTCAACCCCGCCCGAGTGGTATTGGAGAATTCCGGTATGCACTGTCAGCTCTATTGCATAAAAAAACCGGGCTGCAGTTTACCTGGGGCAAAAAAAGTTGCCTGAAGCACACCACCGTCCTCTGCCCGGCAGTATATAATGGCTATCGATAATCAAAAACAAAGCAACAGCTTGCAGATAATGGTGAGGTCGCTGCTCCGGGAAACCTGGCTGACCAGTTGGGAATTGATCCGGATCACCATTCCGGTGGCCATAATTACCAGGATACTGCAGGAATTGGGTTTGATCGGCTATCTCAGCATGGCCATGGAACCGGTGATGCAGCTCATTGGTCTGCCCGGCTCTCTGGGCCTGGTCTGGGCAACGGCGATACTCACCAATCTTTACGGCGGCATTGCCGTTTTTGCTGCCCTGGCCCCCGATCTTACCCTGACCGGTACCCAGATAACCGTGCTGTGTTCGGCGATGCTTATTGCCCATTCGCTGCCTATTGAGCTGAGTGTCAGCAAGCGGGCCGGGGCAAATCTTCTGCCGATCGCAGTTATTCGCCTGGTTGGGGCAGTGGTCTATGCTTTCATCCTTAACCAGTTGTGTCTTGGTTTTGACCTCTGGCAGGAAAAGGCAACGCTGCTCTTTAAGGCCACTACCGGATCGGCGGATATCTGGCAATGGGGATTGGGTTTGCTGCAGAATATGGGCCTGATAGTGGTAATAATTTTTTGTATCATCATCTGCATGCGGATCTTCAAGGCACTGGGCATCCTTGCGCTGCTGGAGAGAATTTTGGCGCCGGTTCTGCCGTTTTTGGGGATGAGCCAGCAGGCCGCGCCGATAAGCGTAGTTGGGATGCTCATGGGCATTGGTTATGGTGGTGCTCTGATTATCAGAGAGACCGCACAAGGTAAAATCGCCAGGGAGGAGGTCTTTCATTCAATGGTCCTGCTGGCCCTTTGCCATGGCCTTGTTGAAGACACTTTATTGATGGCGGCAATCGGCGGCCGATTCGGGGGGATTTTATGGGGCAGGATTATCTTTGCGCTGATCGTTACCTTCGTCTTGGTGCGCCTCTTGCGGACTCTTGCCGCAAGACGTTTAGGATTATTATAAAATTAAATAAGTAAACAAGAGAAGAGCTTATGGATTTCACAAAATTCGGCAAAAAGATGACCTGCAAGGCCGGGATACTTTCCCTGATGGATGATCTGGGCCAGGCCAGGCTTGCCAATGAAAATATGATTATGATGGGCGGGGGAAATCCCGGCCTGGTTCCGGAATTTCAGGAAATCATACGCCGTCAGCTGTTGGAAATCTGCAACGACAAGAGAAGCTTTCAACAGCTGGTCGGCAGTTATGCCCCGCCCCAGGGGGAAAAAAACTTTTGTACCGGCCTCGCCGCTCTTTTGAAAAAAGAACTTGGCTGGGCGGTCGGCCCGGAGAACATTTGTCTGACCAATGGCAGTCAGACCGCCTTTTTCATGTTGTTTAATCTTTTTGCCGGGGTCATGCCGGAAGAATATGCCGGGATCAAGAAAAAAAAGATCTGTTTGCCCCTTGCCCCCGAATATATCGGCTATGCCGATCTGGGCTTGACCGACGATCTTTTTATCGCCACGAAACCGAAGATAGAACTGTTAGGGGACGATTATTTTAAATATCATATCGATTTTGACAAGCTGCATATCGATGAGACGATCGGGGCCATCTGTATCTCGAGACCAACCAACCCTACCGGCAATGTCATCACCGATCAGGAACTGGCAAAGCTTGCCGATCTTGCCGTCCGGCATGATGTTCCCCTCATAATCGATAGTGCCTATGGTCTGCCGTTTCCCCGTATGATCTTTACCGAAGCGGAACCGCTCTGGAACGAAAACATTATCGTCTGCCTGTCTCTGTCGAAATTGGGTCTGCCTGCGGTGCGAACCGGTATTGTGGTCGCCCGCCGGGAGATTATTCGAACATTGACCGGTATGAACGCGATCATGTCGCTGACCCCCACCAATTTTGGTGCAGCGCTTGCCGAGCGCCTCGTGATGAGCGGGGAGATGACCACCATAAGTAAACAGCTCATGCAGCCTTTTTATCGCCGGAAAAAGGACAAAACTGTGGCGGTGGTAAAGGAAAAATTTGCCGGTATTCCCTGTCGTATGCATATCCCCGAGGGGGCCATGTTCCTCTGGTTGTGGTTTAAAGATTTACCTATTAGCAGCCTGGAACTTTATGAGCGACTGAAAGAGCATGGCGTTCTGGTAGTCTCCGGGCACTATTTTTTCCCCGGCTTGATGGAAAGTTGGCAACATACAAATGAATGTCTTAGAGTGACTTATTCTCAAGATGATGACGATGTTGGTAAAGGGTTGGCGATCATTGCCGAAGTGGTCCAAAAAGTCTATAAAACAGGTTGTTAAGCGATAGGGTATTCGAATATGCGCTGGAGTTATAAAACAGTCCATTATGAGTTGAAAAAAGAAGGTATTCTCGGCAGCACTTTTCTGGATGAGCCGGAAATTGAATTGTCGTTGAATCAGTATGGCAAGGCTGGTTGGGAACTGGTTTCCCTGCTCGAAACGATGGATGGATTGATCGCGGTTTTTAAACAGCCGCTTGATCTGGAGATTCGGTCCTTTTCTCCACCACCCGATGCGGCGGAAAAAACACCTCGATTACCTAGAGTACAGCAGGAAAAATCTACGGTTATGGAGGCTCCAGCGGCTATAAAAAGTCACATTTCCCCGCGTGGTGAGATCGATGACCGTGGCCGGCGCGACATCCGTGCTGTACGGACTGAGTTGCCGGAAGCCATGCTGGTCGATGATTTTGAGGTGGTCGAGGAAAAGTTCGCCAGCGGCGAAAGTAGACCCGCCAAACCTGTAGATGTCGGTTCGATACGTATCGAGTAGGGGGCTTATGAGGGAGGCAGGGACCATGCCGGTGGTGGAACAGCAGTTGCTTGAGTGGATGCGGAGTATCCGCCGAACGCTCCACCAGCAACCGGAACTCAGTTATCAGGAATACCGGACTTCGGAGCTTATCCAGAAAGAACTGAGCCAGTTGGGCATAAACTACCGCACCGGCTGGGCCGGCACCGGAGTGATTGCCACCCTCGGCACTGATTTGGGGCCCAGCCGTCATGTCGGCTTGCGCGCGGATATGGACGCCTTGCCGATACAGGATAAGAAAAAAGCCGCCTACTCCTCGAAGATTTCTGAGGTGATGCATGCTTGCGGTCATGACGGGCATGTGGCAATGCTGCTAGGTGCCGCAGCACTTTTACATAACAGGCGGTTGCCCGGTCGTATCTCGCTGATATTTCAACCGGCGGAAGAACACGGCAACGGAGCCGAGAAAATAATTAAGGAAGGGGCCTTGCAGGGTATTGAGGCGATCTTTGCCGGTCATATCGATATTCATTATCCGACGGGGACGATGACGATTGATGAGGGCGTGATCTGTTCCTCCGCCGACTCTTTTTTGCTCGACGTCCAGGGCCAAAGCGGCCACGCCGCCCGTCCGCATGAAGCCCGTGATGCCATTGTCGCCGGAGCGTATCTGGTCACCGCCCTGCAGACTCTGGTGGCAAGAGAAACCGACCCGAACCAGTCGGCAGTAGTGACTATTGGTCGATTTCACGCCGGAGATGCCAGTAATATCATCGCTGAAGAGGCGAGTATCGCCGGCACCATACGTTCTAACGATAACGAGGTGCGGCGGCGTATCCTTGCCGGGATGCAGCGAATCTGTGCGGGGGTGGCCCTGCAGTTTGGTGTGCAGGTTAACGCTCACTTTGGCGATTGTCTGCCGGTTGTGCTCAACTCGGCATCGGCAACTGCCGTGGCGCGGCGTGCCGCCCGGTTGATAATCGGCGAAGAAAAAATTTTATCGCAGGGTCGGCCGAGTCTTGGCGGGGAAGATTTTGCATTCTATCAACAGGTTGTTGATGGTTGTTTGGTTCGCTTCGGCGCCCAGGGGACAATCAAAAGCGGGCCGGCCCATAGCAGCACCTTTGACTTTGATGAAAACGTCCTGGCGGTCGGCGCCGCCTGGCTGGCCAGCGTTGCGCTCACGTGGCTTAAGGAAAACAGCCGGAAATAAAGCTCGTTACGGCAGACAGCTAGCCAAGATTGAGAAACATCCCCACCTGATAGACGACCACTGCCATGGCAAAGGCAAAGATGGTGTTGAAAACCATTGAAAAACTCGCCCATTTCCAGGAAGACTCCTTGGCGATACACACTACGGTAACCAGACAGGGAGCATAGAACATGATGAACACCAAAGCGGCGACTGCGACCACGCGATTCCAGTTGCCATCCTTTTTCAGCCGCTGCCCGAGGGATACTGAATTTCCCGTATCGACTTCCCCCATTGAATACGCCGTGCCAAGCGTTGAGACAATCACCTCTTTGGCGGCAAAACCGCCAATCAGGGCGATATTGGTCCGCCAGTCGAAGCCGGCCAGTCGGGTTACAGGTTCCAGTGAGCTGCCGACTGTTCCGGCGACGGAGTTTTTCAGGGTTGCTTTGCTCTCAGCATCGTTGATCTGCCTGATTTTTGCCGCCGCTGTTTGTGGATCAGTCTTGTTGACCGCCTGCCGCTGCTGGGCATAAAGAGCTGCCTGTTCAGCGGGTAAGCCGGGAAAGGTCATCAAGGCCCAGAGTAAAATAGATATCCCCAGAATAACCGTACCGGCCTTTTTGATATACTGGTAGGTGCGTTCCCAGGTATGGATCAGCAAACCCTGCAGAGTAGGGAAACGGTACGGGGGCAGTTCCATGACAAAGGGGGTTGGTGCCCCGCGCAAGACGGTGGAGCGGAGGAATTTTGCGGCGACCAGGGCGACCACCCAGGACAGCAGGGTGAATAGGAACATGTACATGGCCTTTTTTTCACTGAAAAAAGCACCGATCAACAGGGCCAGAACCGGCAGCTTGGCCCCGCAGTTCATAAAGGGGACAGTTAAGAGCGTCGCCATCCGCTCCTTGGGCGAGCGAAGGGTGCGGGTTGCCATTACTCCTGGTACTGCGCAGCCTCCGGCGATACCGCCGGAGACGATAAATGGCATGACCGAAGAACCATGCAGGCCGAATATCCGAAAGATTCGGTCCATCATAAAGGCAACCCGGGCGAGATACCCGGAATCTTCCAGGATGGCGATACTGAAGAACATGAACATGATCAGCGGCACGAAGCCCAGAACGCCGCCTACGCCGTCGATCACTCCGGAGATGATCATCGATTTAAGCAGCCCGTCGGGCAGACTGTTCTCAACCTGATCGCCCAGCCAGCTGAAGACATTTTCCAGCCAGCTGACGGGAAGATCACTCCAGCTGAAGGTAAACTGATAGACCGCAAAAAGGATCAACAGCATAATGGCTGGGCCAACCAGTCTATTGGTAAGGACTTTGTCGATTTTATCCGAGGTGTAGAGACGATCGGTATCAAAGGTATGGGTGATGACGCCCTGGCGCAGAACCGATTTTATATACCCGTAGCGATGATCGGCGATAAGAGCTTCGGGAAAGACGTCCAGGGTTTTCTGGGTATGGGCTGCGGCCTTGTTGACGATATCCTCGAGGGCCTGGGCGGTGGCGGGATCAGTTTTACGTCCCTTATCGAGGATTTGATCATCGTTTTCCAGATATTTTATAGCGGTATATCTGGCCGGGTAGCTGTCTACCAGCAGCGAAGTCTCGGTGATCCTGGCCACCAGTTCGGACAGTGTGGTGTCGAGATCATCGCCATAAGAAATATCCCGCGGATGCCAGGGGCTTTTTTCGGTGGCTATGCGCAGGCAGGCGTCAAGTAGTTCCTTCTTGCCGAAACCGGACCGGGCAATAATGGGAATGACCGGCACCTGCAGCAGTTTTTCCAGCACCTCGGGTTTGATTTCAATCCCCCGGTCTTTGGCCACATCCATCATATTCAGGGCGATTACTAGAGGAACGCCCAATTCGAGAAGCTGACAGCTCAAATACAGATTCCTCTCGAGGTTGGAGGCATCGACAATATTGATCACCACCTGGGGGCGTTCATTGACCAGGTAATCGCGAGTGACCAGTTCTTCGGCCGAATAAGCGGTCATGGAATAGGTCCCGGGTAGATCGGTCAGGGTGATCCTGCGGTTCTGGTGGGAAAAGGTTCCTTCTTTATGATCGACGGTAATACCAGGATAGTTGCCGACATGTTGCCTGGCACCGGTCAGTTGATTGAAAAGGGTTGTTTTTCCGGCGTTGGGATTGCCCGCAAGGGCCATTAATAAGTACATGGGTGGATTATTTGCTCTGGGCGGACTTTCGACTGCTGCAGGAGGAATCGGCACAGCAGGTGCAGCTGTTACCGCAGGAAATACTAGCGTCCTTGCTGGTGGCAACCTGCCATTGACGATAAAATCTGCGACCGGTGAAAAATGCGCAGAGGGCGATGATCACCCATATGATTACTGTTTCTATCATTTATTGGCTATCTTCTGTTAGTTGACCCTAACTCGATGGGTAAAAAAAAGTCCGGCCAATTTCATCGCCGGACATCAGTGGACGCGGAGCCTGTTATAAACTGGTTACCAGAATATTATCGGATACCTCTGGACCAAGACTAATGGTCCCACCATTGATCTTTAAAAGACATTGACTTCCCGTCTCGGAACAAAGGACATCGGCTTCGACTCCGGGATATAATCCCATGGCCGCCATCCGAGCACAAATTTTTCTGTCGCCGGTAACTTTACAGACTTTGATACGACCAGTTCTCGCCTGATGCGAAAGTGGTCCGACCAGGTTGCCGCATCGCTTGCGGCCAAAACAGTTCCTGATTCTATCGGTGAAGCAGCAATCACCATTCTTTCGTTTTCTGCCAACCATCTTTTTCTCCAGTAGTTGTCACCCTTCGTATAATCTTTAGGTACACCAAACAATAACTGTGGTCAACATGTTTTTCAAGGGCGGGCAAAATTATTAGGTGCAGCTAAAACTGGCACTTTTGCACGCTTGTCATTCTGCTGTGTCGGTTTCAACCATAATGTAATCAGCTTCATTATTGCGCAGAGTAAGGGTGCCGCCCATAACTCGAAGGGCTACCGGATCATTGAGTGGAGCCCGGCCCTGAATGGTGATTTCCGTTCCCGGTACCAGCCCCATCTCGCGTATTCGACGCCCCAGTTCTCCACCAACCTTGACCGATTTAATAATTCCTGATTGATGTTTGGCCATCCGGCGTAAATTGATTAGTGCCATTTTGGTTCTTTATTTTTTTGACTCCCAGGAGTCTCTCAAGGTTACCGTCCGATTAAGGATCGGTTGTCCGGGGCTCGATTCCACGGGATCGGCACAGAAATATCCCTGCCGCTCGAACTGCACCGTTTGTCCCGGCTGTAAACCTGCCAGGCTCGGTTCGGCGATGGCCTGTGAAAGGATTACTTTCGACTGCGGATTGAGCTGCTGCAGAAAATCGATATCTTTGTCCGCTTCCGGGTCTTCGACTTTAAAGAGTCTGTCGTAGAGGCGAATTGTCACCGGCAGTCCCTTTTGGACGCAGACCCAATGAATTGTCCCTTTGACCTTTCTGCCGTCGGGGGCCGAGCCTCCCCTGGTCTCCGGATCATAGGTACAGTGGATTTCGGTGACTGCGCCGCTGGTTTCATCTTTTATATGCGAGGCATACCGGATCAGATAGCCGTAGCGCAGTCGTACCTCACGGCCGGGTCCTAAGCGGTGGTATTTTTTCGATGGATTTTCCATGAAATCTTCGCGTTCAATATACAGCTCTTTGGCAAATGGAAGGGTGCGCTCGCCCATTGCCGGGTCTTGGGGGTGGTTCATGGCAACCATTTCTTCAACCAGATCCTCGGGGTAGTTGTCGATCACCACCTTTACCGGATCGAGAACACACATACGGCGCGGGGCGATGACGTTGAGGTCGGCCCTAATTTCGTTTTCCAACACCCCCATGTCAATCCGGCTTTCACTCTTGCCGATGCCGATGGTCCGGCAGAAATTGCGAATCGAGGCGGGGGTGTAGCCACGCCTGCGCAAGCCGGAGATGGTCAGCATGCGGGGATCGTCCCAGCCATCGACGTAGCCTCCTTCGACCATCTTCAGCAGCTTACGCTTGCTCATCACCGTGTAGGTCAAATTGAGACGGGCAAACTCAATCTGTCGCGGATGACACGGGGTCGTAAGGGTAGAAAGGACCCAGTCGTAGAGGGGGCGATGATCCTGAAATTCCAGGGTGCAGAGAGAATGGGTAATGCCTTCCAGCATATCGGAGAGGCAATGGGTGTAATCGTACATTGGATAAATCTTCCAGACATCAGCGGTTCGGTGGTGATGCGCCTTGAGGATCCGGTAAATTATCGGGTCACGCATATTCACATTGGGGGAAGCCATATCGATTTTAGCTCGGAGCACGTGGGTTCCTTCGCTGCATTCGCCGTTTTTCATCCGGGTGAAAAGATCAAGGTTTTCGGCCACCGAGCGGTCGCGATAGGGGCTATCCCGGCCGGGTTCCGTCAGGGTGCCCCGATACTCGCGTATTTCATCGGCCGTGAGCTGACAGACATAGGCTTTGCCGAGTTTGATCAGTTCCACGGCAAAAGCATAGAGCTGGGGAAAATAATCCGAGGCATAGAGCACTTTGTCATTCCATCTAAAACCCAGCCATTGGACGTCTTTTTGAATAGACTGCACATAGGCGATGTCTTCCTTGGAAGGATTGGTGTCGTCAAAGCGCATGTTGCAGTACCCGGCATATTCTTCGGCGACACCAAAATTAAGACAGATCGATTTGGCATGCCCGATATGCAGAAAACCGTTCGGCTCCGGCGGAAATCTGGTCACGACCTTCTGGTGCTTGCCGGTGTTGAGGTCGTCGGCAATGATCTGCCGGATAAAGTCCAGGGTTTTATTTTCTGAGTCTTCTCGTTTTTCCATAACAGACAACATAAGATTATGTAACAATATTGAAATATTTATTTTGATTCGAATAACCTGCCGACATTGCGGAGTCTTTGCACGACTTTTTCCCGGCCGATGGTCACGACAATATCAAACATGGAAGGACCGGCGAGTTGACCGGTGATCACCGTCCGCATCGCATTGATAATGATCCCCGGTTTGATCGCCAGCTCTTCGGCCAGTTCCCTGGCTACGCGCTCTGTTTCGGAAAGGCTGAAATCGGTCAGTTGTTCATATCGGTCGGCGAGCCGGGGTAGCCATTGCTGCAACTCTTCGTATTTCAGCACATTTTTGGCAAGGGGTTTGGCATCAACCTCGAAATCGTCGACAAAATACGCCCTGCCCAGAGTGGTAAAATCCTTGAGAGTGTGGAAACGATCGCGGATAAGCTCAAGGGTTTGCAGATACCATTCTTTGTGCTCCCCCTCGTAACCATCCTGCCAGAGATTTGCGGCGAGCAGTTCTTTTTTGACCATTGCGCCGATCTCGCCGATATCCATCGTCCGAAGATAATGTTCATTGATGAAAATGGCTTTAGGATCGGTAAAAAATTTGGGGTCGTTTTTCTGGTAGTTGAAAATCGCGCTCGATTTATTTATTCGTTCCAAAGAAAATTCTTTAATCAGTTCTTCTCTTGAATAAAACTCCTGATCATTGCCGGCAGACCAGCCGAGCAGAGCCAGAAAATTATTGAAGGCCCAGGGGATAAAGCCGTTGTCACGGTAGAATTGCACGGCGACTATTTCGCCATGACTGCGCTTGGATATTTTAGCTTTTTTGGTGTCGAGCGTAAGCGGCATATGGGCAAAAATCGGCAGCGGCGCCTCAAGTGCTTCGTAGAGAAGGAGCTGCTTGAGGGTGTTGGTCATATGATCCTGGCCACGGATAACATGGGTAATGCGGTCACGGATATCATCAACGACATTGCAGAGCAGGTAAAGCGGTTTGCCGTTGGAACGGACAATGACAAAGTCATCGACTTCTGCATAATTCGCTTCAATTCGGCCGAGCACCTTATCGTCATAGCCAAGAGCGCCGGTTCGATCGGGAACTTTGAAGCGGATGACAGAGGACTGGCCGGCCTCTTCCCTGGCGGCCCTTTCGTCACCTGTGAGGTTGCGGCAGGAACGATCATATCCCAGTGGTTTTTTCGCGGCCAGGGCGGTTTCGCGTTTGGCGTCGAGTTGTTCTTTGGTGCAGTAACATTTATAGGCGGCTCCCTTGGCCAGCAGATGTTTTGCGGCAGCAACATGCTCCGCTTCAAAATCCGTCTGAAAATAGGGGCCTTCATCATAATCGATACCCAGCCATGCAAGGCCGTCAAGGATTCCCTGGATGGATTCCTGACTGGAACGGCCGGTGTCGGTGTCTTCAATGCGCAGGATAAGTTTACCATCGGTCTGGCGGGCATACAGCCAGTTATACAGTGCCGTTCTGGCGCCGCCGATATGCAGATATCCGGTCGGACTCGGTGGAAAACGTAATCTTGTTTCGGTCATAAGAAAAATCCTTCAGGCAGCATTCTGCGCTGCCAAGAGTAGTGCATGGAGTGTCAAGTATTTTTGGTTGAATTGTTCTGGTGGGGGGAGTGTGAATCCCATCAACAAAAGCATATTGTTACTATTGTTGTTATATATCTTTTTCCCGTTCATTGTTCAACATTATTACGGCTGCACAGTTTATGTTCTGCTGCGAAGCCGCTTTTTTTGACAAATTTTCAGCCGACAATTACTCCAGTTTTTTTGTTGTCCTTGTCAGGCTAAGTCGGTATAGTTTGCTGTTCATTGCCGAGAAACTTTCTGAAAACCTCAGATTTACGATCTATAACGGTGCTTTTCCTGCCAATGGGTGGAAAAAGTCGAGACGGGTTCTTATAAAGGAAATAAAGAGAATGAAAGTACTGATCAGTGACAACCTGTCCCAGGTTGGCGTAGATGTCCTGCGCAAGGCGGGCCTTGAAGTCGATGTCAATACCGGCCTTGCTCCCGAAGACTTAAAAAAAATAATCGGTGAATACGATGGCCTGGTTATCCGCAGCGCCACCAAGGTTACCGTGGATATTCTGGAGATGGCCCATAAACTGAAAGTCGTCGGTCGTGCCGGGATCGGCCTCGACAATGTCGATATTCCTGCCGCCAGTCAGAAAGGTATCGTGGTTATGAACGCTCCGGATGGTAATGCGACGACCGCCGCAGAACATGCGATCTCGATGATGATGGCGCTGTCGCGGAATATTCCTCAGGCTTGTATGTCCATGAAGCAGGGCAAGTGGGAGAAAAAGAAATTCATGGGCCGGGAGGTTACCGGCAAGACCTTTGGCGTTATCGGCATCGGCAGGATTGGCGGGATTGCCGCCAGCAGGGCGCAGGGGCTGAAAATGAAGACCATTGCCTACGATCCGCATATGCCCAAAGAAATGGCCGAAAAAATTGGTGTCGAGCTGGTCAGCCTGGAAGATCTGGCGAAAAGATCAGATTATATTTCCGTGCACGTCCCGCTGACCCCTGATACAAAAAATATTGTCTCCACCGCATTTTTTGACAATATGAAAAACGATGCGATGTTTATCGACTGTGCCAGAGGTGGTGTGTGCGATGAGGCAGCCCTCTATGAAGCGCTCTCTAGTCATAAAATCGCCGGTGCCGCCCTTGATGTTTTCAGCAAAGAACCTACCAGTCTTGAAAATTGCCCCCTGCTCGGCCTGGACAATTTTGTCTGCACCCCGCACCTTGGCGCCTCGACTAATGAAGCGCAGGAAAGCGTTGCACTGATCATTGCCGAACAGGTGGCCGATTATCTGCTGAAGGGATCGGTGACCAATGCGGTTAACGTGCCGTCGGTCAGTGATGACGTCCTTGCCCAGGTGGGACCGTATTTGAAGCTTGGGGAAATGCTCGGATGCATGCATATGCAGATTGCCAAAGGCGGAGTGGCGGAGGTCAATATCGAATACAGCGGCGAATTGGCCGAATTGAATACCAGCCCGATAACCGTAGCTTTTTTGAAAGGACTGTTTACCCCAATCTTAAAAGATGCGGTCAACTTTGTTAATGCCCCGATTATTGCGAAAGAAAGGGGGATTCGCATCATTGAATCGAGAAGTGAGAGGGCTGACGATTTCGTCAATACCCTGGCTATAAAGGTGACAACGAGCGAAGGGGAAAATACCCTGGTAGGGACGGTTTTTGGGCGTAACGAGCCCCGTCTGGTCCGATTAAACGCTTTTCGCCTCGAAGCTTTACCGTCCGGGCCGATGCTGCTGGTATTCAACAATGATGTCCCCGGTGTTATCGGCGCATTGGGGACGACCCTTGGCCAGGCTGGTGTCAATATTTCCCGGATGACCGTGGGTCGGGAGGAAGAAAGCAAGCAAAATATTATTCTGCTCAGCACCAATGAGCTGGTTTCCAAAGAACTGCTGGCCAGGGTCGAGGAACTGCAAGACATCACCAAGGCGCAGGTGTTGGATCTGACAAGTGTATAACGTGAGAAATAGAGGGAAGGAGATTGTCTATGGTTGGGAATACAAATAAAAAAGCTGATGAATGTGGTTGTGCCGAAGGAAAGGTACCCGATAAACAAGGACGTTGCGTTATGCCGGAAGTGACCTTTCCCGCTTTTGTCATGTCGCTGAATACCTCTGCATTGTATCATCTTGGTGAAATAACCGATCCGTCCACCGGCAAACGAATCGTCGACCTTGATCTCGCCAAACATGCGATCGATACGCTGGCCTTGATTCAAACCAAGACCAGAGGCAACCTGGAAAAAGATGAAGAAGAATTGTTAAAAAACATTCTTTATGATATTAAAATTCGCTTTGTTAAAGCGGTAAAGAAATAGTCATCGCTCAATACTAACCGGGAAATGGACTCCTCGAATCGGCAGATATTTGTTGCGGCGCCGGCCAAAATTAATCTCTTGCTGCGGATTATTGGCAGGCGTGACGACGGATATCATGATTTGGAAACCTGGATGCAGAAAATCGATCTCTATGACCGGATCGAGCTGCAACTGTACCGGGGTGAGGGGATTGACTTTTTCTGTGAAGATCGATCGGTGCCCGCTGATACAACAAATCTGGCGGTTCGCGCAGCCTCGACGTTTCTTGAAGCGAGTAACAAGAGCAAGGGATTTGGCGTACGGATAAAACTGCAGAAAAATATCCCGGTTGCCGCCGGCCTGGGCGGCGGCAGCAGCGACGCAGGGGCAGTGCTGCGGGGCTTGAATACTTTATTTTCCGGTGCGTTTTCCGAAAAACAACTGATCGACCTGGCCCGACCTTTGGGTGCTGATGTACCTTTTTTTGCTGCTGACCATGATGCTGTTTTCGCCACCGGCATCGGCGATGTCATGAGCCCGGTCGACTCTCTTCTTAATTGTTCATTTGTGCTGGTCAATCCGGATTTTTTAGTGTCAACCGCCTGGGTCTTTCAAAGATTAGCATTGACAAGCCTGTCGAAAACCTCTAAATTGTCATGCTTTCAAAAGTGCGAGGCGGTTTCTTTTTCTTTGCCGGAGCTGCATAATGATCTTGAACAGGTCAGTTGTGCCAAGTATCCGCAAATAGAACAGATCAAGAGATCGCTGCTGGATTTTGGTGCATCACAGGTTTTGATGTCCGGAAGTGGACCGACTGTCTTTGGAGTTTTTCCAGATTCCCAAAAACCTTTTGGTGCAGAATTACAACGTATTGTTGGTGCATTCCGTCAGGAATACGGAAAAAAAGTTTTTTTATCGAGAGCGTGTACTGGGGCGTCGCCAAGCGGTAAGGCACCGGGTTTTGATCCCGGCATTCGTAGGTTCGAATCCTGCCGCCCCAGCCAGCAATAATACGTTCATAGACTCCATGAGAGCACATCAAAAGACGATGCGAGACTTAAAAATTTTTTCAGGCAATGCCCATAAAAAGATGGCTGAGGAGATTGCCGCTCATTTACAGATCCCCCTCAGTAAGGCGGAAGTCAGGAAATTCAGCGATGGCGAGATCTTTGTTGAAATTAAGGAAAATGTTCGGGGAACGGATGTTTTTGTTATGCAGCCGACCTGTACCCCGGTCAATGATAACCTGATGGAATTGGTCATCATGGTCGACGCGTTGCGCCGTGCCTCAGCCCGAAGAATTACTGCTGTGCTGCCGTATTACGGGTACGCCAGGCAGGATAGAAAAAATGCGCCTCGGGTTCCCATTACCGCGAAAGTTGTAGCGGAGATGCTGATGGTGGTAGGGGTACGCCGAGTGCTGTGTATGGATCTTCACGCCGGACAGATCGGCGGTTTTTTTAACATCCCCGTTGATCATCTCTATGCCGCACCGGTTGTTCTGAAATACATCCAGGAAACTTTTGACGATAATGTTATTATGGTTTCTCCAGACGCCGGCGGTGTCGAACGGACCCGCGCATTCGCCAAGAGACTGAATTCAGGGCTGGCGATTATTGATAAGCGTCGCGACAAACCGAATGAGTGTGAAGCGATGCATGTTATCGGAGATGTCCAAGGCAAAACCGCTATCCTCATGGATGATATGGTCGATACGGCAGGAACCCTCTGCGCCGGAGCCAAGACATTACTGGAGAATGGGGCCAAAGAAGTGCACGCCTGTTGTTCCCATCCGGTTCTTTCCGGGCCTGCCATAGAACGGTTGCGCGCCTCGGAAATAAAATCCCTGGTCGTAACCAATTCCATACCGCTACGGGGAGATGCTCTTAATTGTCCCAAAATAAAAGTTCTCTCGGTCTCTTCGCTGCTTGCCGATGCGATCAGCAGAATACACAATGAAGACTCCGTAAGTTCACTTTTTGTTTAATTTAAAATAGTTATTTCATTATATAGAGTTGACAACCTCGCAAAAAATATAGGATTTGCGATGGTTAAGTAAAATTTATCATATTCTGCTCAGTCGCCGTCAATGTAAAGCTGCGACTGTTTAGCAAAGGAGGAAAAATGCTTCAGGTAGAAATATCCGCTTCTGTGAGAAATACTTCAGGTAAGGGGCCCATGCGGCAGCTGCGTATGCAGGGAATGACTCCTGCCGTGGTATACGGTGGGGGTGCCGAGGCGCAAAATCTCCAGCTTGACACCAAGACCTTGATGGCTCAGTTACTTGAATTTTATAGAAAAAATACCGTTGTTACGCTTAATGTCGATGGCTCGGCGGCAAAGACCGTGATGGTCGGAGAAGTACAGACGGACCCTGTACGGGATACCCTTATTCATGTCGACTTCTGCGAAATTGATCTCAAAAAAGATCGAGCGTATGAAGTACCGATCACTCTTAAAGGCAAGGCTAAGGGTGTGGATCTCGGCGGGCAGATGATTGTCGCCTGCGATCATGTTGTCTTGAAGGGCAAGCCGCTGGATATTCCTGATGAATGTGTCGTCAATATCGGACCCATGGCTATAGGGGATCAATTTACCTGTGCCACACTCAGTGTTCCGGAAAATGTAAAGATGGTCACCGACCCGGACACCATTATTGTGTCGATTGTGAAGCCAGGCGAAAAAGTTGAAGAATCGACCGAAAAAACTGGAAAGACAGAGAAGGATTAATCTGCCGGTAGTTGACTCACCACCAACAGGAACTGCCGATCGCACGAACAAGGCTCGGCAGGGGTGATAAAATATGATAAAGGTCCGCGGAAATGCTGATTTCCCTGGGCCTTTACCTGTTCTAAGCCTCTTGATAATCGAACAACACTCCGCAAACTGACCTTTTTATTGATGGAAAAGAAAGATTATATGGTCGTTGGGCTGGGAAATCCCGGAGCCCAGTATCAGGCTACGCGTCATAATGTGGGATTTATGCTGGTTGATGAGTTGGCAAGGCGGTGGAATGCACGTGATGCCCTGGAGAAATGGCAGGCACAGTATATTTCGGTGTCAACTGACGGTCAAAAAGTGCATCTGCTCAGGCCTTTGACCTTTATGAATCGAAGCGGCAGTGCGGTTGCGCAGTATTATCGCTTCTATAAAATGGCTCCTGACCAACTCTTGGTTATTCATGACGATCTGGACATGGCACCGGGAAGGATCAAACTCATGCAAGGTGGCGGTGCAGGTGGTCATAATGGGATAAAATCCGTGGTGGAAACGCTCGGTACGCAGGCCTTCTACCGATTGAAAATTGGTATCGGCAGACCTGGTAAGGACTTGATTCATCCCGACTTTCCCGTTGATAAATATGTTTTGAGCAATTTTACCGACGAAGAGTTGATACTTCTGCAATCCCGGTATGTGCCGCTTATCGACGGAATCATTCTCTTTTTGCAGGGACATCCGGACAAAGCGATGAACCTGCTCAACAGTTTGAAATAGGTCTTACCCCTGATCATCGGTCAGATTGTTCACAGAGGGATGTCGGCTGAAAAAATGCGGCAATTTTATAGTAATTGTGTTATAGTGTATTTGTTGACGTACGAATTCCATTGTTTAGTAAGAACACCCGCTGCAGCAAAAAATCAACAATCCTGGATTGAAGGATAGGCCTCCTTGTGATCCGACGCTTCCCTTGTAGGGCAAATTACTGCGTTGTGTCTTGTGCTTTCTAGTTTATCTTTTTCAGCCTTGTGCAAGGCGTTATGTGTTAAAAGGAGATATCTGTGTTTACTGAAGGTGATATGGCAGTTTATCCGGCCCATGGGGTTGGAGTTATTAAAGCTGTTGAAACAAAAAGTATCGGGGGGATTGATCAATCGTTTTATATCCTGGAGATTCTAGACAATAGTATGCGGATTATGATTCCCACCGCCAGCAGCGATAATGTAGGGTTGCGGGCGATTGTCGGGAAAAGTGAAGTGCGAACTGTTCTAGATATTCTCGCCGATCGTTCGGTAGAATTAGGTACCCAGACCTGGAATCGCCGGTATCGTGATTATATGGAGAAGATCAAGACCGGTTCCGTTCATGAAGTCGCCATAGTGCTGCGTGATCTATTTCTTCTCAGCGTGGATAAGGATCTTAGCTATGGCGAGAGAAAAATGCTCGATACGGCAAAAAACCTTATCGTCAAAGAGCTTAGCCTGGCGCAACAAACTGAAGAGGCCAGCGTCAGCAAAACAATCGAGGCAATTTTCTCCTGACGTATTTCTCTCTGCACTCTTTTAATCGTGATCCATTGATCGCGTTTGCGTAACAAACAATTGTATGGAAGTTAAAGAAGCCGCCCCGGGCAGCTCCAGGAAATCGATGCACCAGTTTCAGGTGAAGATCGATACTGGGCTGACCGGAATGCGTCTTGATCAGTGTCTCGCCCACCATCTCCCCTCAGTCTCCAGAGCCCTGATTACTGCATCTATCAAAAAAGGTCTCATTTTTGTTGACGGTGTGCAGCGGAAGGGCAGTTATCGTCTAAAAGAACGTGAAATCTTGCTGGGCTCTCTTGAGGAGAAAACCCAACCCCATGTTTTTGCTGAGCATATACCTTTTCCCATCGTCTATGAAGATGACGCCCTGCTGCTTATTTCCAAACCACCCGGTCTTGTTGTTCATCCCGGCAGCGGTAACCCGCATGGGACGCTGGTCAATGGTTTAGTGCATTATTGCCGATCGATTGCCGGGGTTGGTGACAGCCTTCGGCCAGGAATTGTCCACCGACTCGATAAGGACACTTCCGGCATAATGGTTATCGCCAAAACGGAGAAGGTCCATCGCCTGCTGGCTGACAGTTTTAAAAACCGTCAGCTGGAAAAAGAATATATGGCTTTGCTGCATGGTCTTCTGCCCGAAAAAGCCGGGCGAATAGTCGCCCCCATCGGTCGTCATCCAGTACGGCGGCAAAAAATGGCCATTCGGCCGACCGATGGCAGACACGCCGCCAGTCGCTGGCAGGTCATAGAAGAATTCGGCAGTACCTTCAGTCTGGTCAGGGTAACTATTGAGACCGGAAGAACGCATCAGATCCGGGTTCATATGGCCCACCTTGGTTGTCCGGTTGTCGGCGATACCGTCTATGGAACCGGCAGAGAGAACCGTCTTTTTTCTCGGCAGCTGCTGCATGCATCACGATTAACTTTTCGCCATCCGCTTACCAACGAACTTATTGATAAAAAAGCTGAAATCTGGCCTGATTTTATCCACGCTTTAGATGGCTTAGGTTGGCACCAAGGCGCTGTGAAGGATAAAAAGTGAACATTGCCGTATCTGGTGGCCTGGGAACCGGTAAATCAACGGTAAGCAGAATCTTGGCGGATAACCTGGCAACGGAGCTTCTCGATACCGATCAATTATGCCGCCGGCAGATGTTGCCTGGCGAGCAGGGGTATGCTGAATTTCACCGAATTTTCGGTCATAAGTTTATGCAGGGCGATGGAGTGATTGACCGACAACTTCTCCGCCAGGCGGTTTTCGAAGACGAGATTATCCGAAAACAACTGGAAAATATTCTCCATCCAATCGTCCGAGCCGAGGTCGCTGCGCGGGGCAAGGCGTGTTCAGCCGAAGGCAGGATGCTGGTTGTAGAAGTTCCTTTACTTTATGAGGTCGGATGGCAGGATGATTTCGATGTCTGTGTCGTTGTCTATGTTCCCGAACAACTATGCATTGCGCGGGTTATGTCGCGGGATGCACTATCGGTTGAACAAATCAGGCAGATTTTGCAGACGCAGTTTCCCCTGAAGAAAAAGCTTGATTATGCCGATTTTATGGTTGATAATTCTGGTACCTTTGTTAGCACAGTGCAGCAGATAGCCTGGATGTCCAAAAAGCTTAAAATGGACCAACAAAAGCTTGACAGCAAAGATCTGAAAACGTATAAGAGAAACGAAGATTTTTGAAAACCAAATTCCTATCATTGCTTAATCGTTTCTTTGGATCCTGCTAAAATAAACTTGGAACGGCTCGTTCCGAGGATAATGTCCTGAAGATCTGCAGAATTCAGCAGTATGATTCTCCACAGATTCGGCCATTTTTCCACTCTGCTTTTTAATCTAAGCGACGAAAAAGCTCAGAAGAATATCAATATATAACCAGCTATGATTGCAATTGCTGTTATCCATGCCCAAGGACTATTCAAAAAGGTATGGACGGCAGTCTGATTAGATGTACACCGGCAATATTGGACGGCTCGTCCATAGGGTCCAAGTAATAGGTGGTATTTCCCTAACATCCTGCCAATAATCCCACAAAGGAGAAGAAGGTTAATGAATCTGGCGGAACTCAAACTGATGAAAATCGGTGAATTGGTGCAGCTTGCTCGTTCTTTAAAGGTCGAAGGCTACAGTTCATTACGCAAACAGGAACTGATCTTTGCGATTTTAAAAGCTCAGTCGGTCAAAGATGGGAAAATGCGGGGCAGCGGTGTCCTGGAAATCCTACCAGATGGTTTCGGTTTTCTTCGGGCTCCAGACTACAACTACCTGCCGGGACCAGACGATATTTATGTCTCGCCGTCGCAAATACGTCGATTAAATCTTCGCACTGGCGATACCGTCGAAGGCCTTGTCCGGGCGCCAAAAGAAGGGGAGAGGTATTTCGCCCTGCTAAAAGTCGACAGCGTTAACTTCGATCCCCCCGATGCGGCCAAGCAAAAAACCCTCTTTGGTAACCTGACTCCGCTGCACCCCAATGTTCCTTTCTGCCTGGAATGGCAGCCTGATAATATCTCCATGCGCGTCATGGATCTATTCGCCCCTATCGGCAAGGGACAACGTGGATTGATCGTTGCTCCCCCCCGGACCGGTAAAACCGTTCTTATGCAGAAAATTGCCAACTCCATTGTTCGCAATCATAAGGAGGTTTATCTGATAGTACTGCTGATTGATGAGCGTCCGGAAGAGGTGACGGAGATGACCAGGAGCGTCAAAACCGCCGAGGTGGTCAGTTCGACCTTCGATGAACCGCCACAGCGCCATATCCAGGTTGCGGAAATGGTCATTGAAAAAGCCAAGCGACTGGTGGAGCATAAAAAAGATGTCGTTATCCTTCTCGACAGCATTACCCGACTGGCCAGGGCGTATAATACGGTTACTCCAGCCAGTGGCAAAATCCTTTCCGGTGGAGTCGAGGCCAACGCCCTGCATCGTCCTAAACGGTTCTTTGGTGCGGCAAGAAATATCGAGGAAGGCGGTAGCCTGACTATTCTGGCGACAGCATTAATCGAAACCGGCAGCCGCATGGATGAGGTTATTTTTGAGGAGTTTAAAGGAACCGGCAATATGGAACTCGTTCTCGATCGAAAGATGGCCGATAAGCGTATTTTCCCGGCCATTGATCTGAAACGATCCGGGACCAGAAAAGAAGATCTGCTGATGAAGCCGGAGACCCTCAATCGCATCTGGATCCTCAGAAAACTCCTTAATTCCATGAATCCCGCCGATTGTATGGATTTTCTGATCGATAAACTCAAGACCCAGAAGACCAACGAGGATTTTCTCGACTCAATGAACGGCTGATGCCGTCGTCAAAGATCGATTTATTGTTGAAAAAAATCGCAGTTTGAGTAATATGTCTCTCTTGTGTTTTGAGTTTGTAGGCAGAAGGTATCTAAATTGATCATCGCCCCCGTGCGGCGAGTTGGAGGTATAAGAGTTATGAAAGAAGGTATCCACCCGGAATATCATAAAATCACTGCAGTGTGCGCGTGCGGAAATGAAGTAGAGATGGGATCGGTTATGGACGAGATGAAAGTCGAGATCTGCTCCGCCTGCCATCCGTTTTTTACCGGCAAGCAGAAGCTTATTGACTCGGCTGGTCGTATCGAGAAGTATAAGCAGCGCTATGCCAAACATTTTGCCGAGAAGGGCAAATCTTAATTTCAACATCTGCATTGTCGTTGTCCCTTGCCGACAGCGAAGAAATCCTCTTTTTATTCTACGGTCCACAACGATGCTTGACATGGTTGTGGACTTTTTTATTTATCCCCTCTGTTCTTCCGGTTGAATGCCATGTTTGAAAAATTTGCTGATCTTGAGGACAAAATATCGCATCTGGAAGGCAGGTTATCTGATCCCCAGCTGGTTAGAGATCAGAATCAATATCAAAAAGTGGTTCGGGAGCATGCGGGTCTTATCAAGCTGAACAAAAAATATCTCGAATACATCAAAGTTCAACAGGACATTGAAGAGAACCGCCAGCTGCTCCATGATGAGGACGAAGACCAGGACCTGAAAGAACTGGCTAAAGCTGAACTGGAAGAGCTGAGTGCCAAGGCAAAAAGACTTGACCAGGAGATGAAAATCATCCTCCTGCCCAAGGACCTGAATGATGAAAGAAATACCTTTCTGGAAATTCGAGCAGGTACCGGCGGAGATGAGGCTGCCCTTTTTGCCGGCGATCTCTTTCGCATGTACTGTCGGTTTGCCGAAGACATGGGCTGGCGGGTGGAAGTTATGAGCTCAAATCCCTTAGGCATCGGCGGTTTTAAAGAGATTATCGCCCTGATCACCGGGGAGCAGGTCTATTCAAAGCTTAAATATGAAAGTGGCACCCACAGGGTGCAACGGGTACCCGAGACAGAGACCCAGGGACGGATTCATACCTCGGCGGTCACTGTCGCGATATTGCCCGAGGCCGATGAAGTCGATCTCAAAATTGATATGCACGAGTTGAAATTTGATGTCTTTCGTTCTTCCGGCCCCGGTGGACAATCGGTCAATACTACCGACTCCGCCGTCCGAGTAACCCATCTGCCCACGGGAATGGTGGTTATCTGCCAGGATGAGAAATCGCAGCATAAAAATAAGGCCAAAGCCCTGACTGTGCTTCGCGCCCGCCTTCTTGACAAACTGGAACAGGAACGCCACGATAAAATTTCCCAGAACAGAAAGAGTCAGATCGGCAGTGGTGACCGCAGCGAGCGAATTCGCACATATAACTTTCCCCAAGGGCGAATGACCGACCATCGAATCAATCTCACCCTGTATAAACTCGACGCAATAATCGGCGGCAAGCTGGAAGACGTCATTTATCCGCTTATTGCCCACGATCAGGCAGAAAAGCTAAAAAATATCCAATAAGCGAGATGCGATTGCTGGAACTCCTGCACTTCGGGCAGACGGAATTACAGGGTGAGGGTGTACCCGAGCATGAGCTTGATGCCCTGCTTCTTCTACAATATTGTACGGGTAAAAACCGAAGCAGGATTTTTCTTGACGGGGATTGCCCGGTAACACCGGAAATTGTTGCTGGCTATCAGTGCCTGCTGAAGCGCCGCCAAAAAAGAGAGCCGCTGGCTTATATTGTCGGGGAACAGGAATTCTGGTCCTTGTCTTTTCTGGTGACCCCTGATGTCTTGATTCCCAGGCCGGAGACCGAATTTTTGCTTGATCGGGTGCTGGCCCTAGCCGATCGGCAAAATCTAAAAAAAGGATGTATTCTGGATTTGTGCTGCGGCAGCGGGGTTATTGCCACGGTGCTGGCCAGGGAAACCGGCAGGACGGTTATCGCCTCGGATATCTCTTCTCAGGCTTTGCAGATGACGAAACGCAATGGTCGTCGGCATCATCTTGAATCCTTGCTGGTCCCGGTTCAGGGCGATCTGCTTGCACCTTTTTGTATGGCCGCACCATTTTCGTTGATCGTTGCCAATCCACCCTATGTCAGCAGTTTTGATATTGCCAATACTCTTGCGCCCGAAGTGGCCTGCTTTGAGCCACATCTGGCTCTGGACGGCGGAGAGCGTGGGCTGGAACTGATCCGGCGAATACGTGGTGCATTGCCGGCGACCCTCTGCCCGGGAGGCCAGTGTTTCATCGAGATTGGCGCGGATCAGGGAAATGAGATACAACAACTGTTTTCTGAAAATAATGGTGGCCCGAGAGATTTTGACCAGGTTGATATCCTGATCGATTATGCCGGACGTGACCGAGTCGTTCACCTGAAACGGGCACAATAAAAGGAGTGTGGTTTAAGAGATGGAGAAATTGATTATTGAAGGCGGCCGCCCACTGCGTGGCGAGGTGAAGATCAGTGGAGCAAAAAATGCCGCTTTGCCGCTGATGGCTGCTACTCTGCTTGCTCCCGGTAAACATACGCTGCGCAATATGCCCAATTTGCGCGACACCCGTACTTTTGTCCGGCTGATGGAAAATTTCGGAGTGAAAAGCGAGAGAACCGGTGATGTTCTGATTCTGGACACTACTCGTCTTGATCATACAGAGGCCCCCTATGAACTGGTGAAGACCATGCGCGCGTCGGTACTGGTACTGGGGCCGCTAATGGCCAGGTTCGGCAAGGCAAAAGTTTCCTTGCCGGGGGGCTGCGCGATCGGTGCCAGGCCTATTAATTTCCATATTATGGGGCTGGAGCGTCTGGGAGTCAGCTGTACCCTCGAAGGGGGTTATGTCGATGCCAAAATTAATGGTCCCTTGCGCGGCAATGTCATTTACTTTGACGTCTCCTCGGTCACTGGTACCGAGAACCTGCTTATGGCTGCGGTTCTGGCCGAGGGTACCACGGTATTAAAAAATGCCGCGCGAGAGCCGGAGATTGGCAATCTTATCGATATGCTGACCGGTATGGGCGCGAAAATTGAAGGGAAAGACACCGACCGACTGACCATTCATGGGGTGAGGGACCTTATCCCGGCCGATTGTTCGATAATTCCCGATCGAATTGAGACGGGGACCTATCTCATCGCTATCGCCGCATCCGGGGGAACCGGTACGGTGACTCATTGTAATCCGGCCCATTTACCCTCTCTGCTTGAGAAGCTGCGGGCAGTCGGTCTGGTCGTCACCGAAACCGATTCGACAATAAGTATTAGTTGCCCTGACAACGAAAACGGGCAGCGTGTGATCGGTAACGTCGATATCAAAACCATGCCCTATCCGGGATACCCAACCGATCTACAGGCCCAGTTTATGGCGCTTATGACGCTCAGTTCCGATACCTGCGTCATTAACGAGACTATTTTTGAAAACAGGTTCATGCATGTTGCCGAGCTGCACCGCATGGGCGCCAAAATCAGGGTAGATGGTCATTTCGCCGTGGTCACCGGCCGGGGTATAAACGGTATGACCGGTGCTCCCGTAATGGCCACTGACCTGCGGGCCAGTTCTTCCCTGGTCATTGCCGGTCTTGCGGCCTCAGGCCGTACGGAAATTTCCCGCATTTATCATCTGGAGCGCGGCTATGAAAATCTTGTTGACAAACTTACCGGCCTGGGGGCCAAGGTTTGGAAAGAACAGGAATAAAAGGTACAGTTTTGGCGAGGTCTTCGTTGCGAGAAATTTTCAAAAAATATAAAGAAAGAATCGTGCTTGCGGGATTGGGAATAGCCTTTGTTATTTTCATTGCTGGCGGCATATATCTGCAGAAAAATCATCACCAGGAAAAAGAAGTAAAGCCGTTGCCGGGCCGAGTTGAGCTTTCTAACGACCAGCAGGAAAAAAAGCATCAAGAGACACCATCGCCTGCCTTAACAGCATCGGCATCGACGACGTATTATCTTAAGCCGTCACCCGACGAACTGCTGGAACAGCTGGCGTCGATGGAAAATCTTAAAGCGGATGTTGTTGATAAAGAGCTGGCTCAATTGCCAGTTTTATGGCCGGCATATTTTTTTACATTAGAGCAGAGCGATACCGGTCAAAAAAGTATTGTCCTGGATGTGTCGGAAAATGGTTTTGGGGTGGTTATTGAAAGTGAGGTTGATCCAGGCCTCTACCCGCAGCTTTTTGAGCTAAAAGCCGGTCAGAAGGTGTGGCTAGGCGGTAAAATCCTGGCCGTTGATCCGGCTGGAACCGGCAGGATTTATCTCACCTGCGAACAGTTCAGAATCGGAGATGAAGGCCCTTTTGTGCAGATTGCCGGACACGAATAAGAGAATGAGGGTTTTCATCAATCTATAATCATTGCGGTAGAGGCAGTTGCAGAGTGAATACTGCCCCGCCGGCGGCCCCGTTTTCCACTCTGATAAGGCCGTGATGTTCTTCGAGAGTTTGTTTGACAATAGCCAGCCCCAGTCCGGTTCCGTCCGCCCGAGTGGTGAAAAATGGCTCAAATATCTGTTCTCTTCTATTTTCCTCTAGCCCTGGCCCGTTGTCCTCGATAGAAATTTCCAGTGCCTCCTGATCCGCTGCAGTTCTCACTTCATGGGCGCTAATAATAATACGTTCTTTTCCTACCGGACAAAACGCCAGGCCATTTTGAATAAGATGGTTGAAAACCGTAAACATCTGTTTCTCATCCGCCCATATGTCTATAGTTCCTTTGAAATTAAGCAGTATCTGCACTGAGGTCGGCCAAGCCGGATCAGCTCGTAAAACCTGCAGGACTTCATCAAGGCAACTGCGCAGCGAAAACCAGTTGCAATGGCAGTGTTCCGGTCGGGAAAATCGCAGGAAATCGGCGATTGTGGTAATCAGCCGGTTAGCTTCGCGCTGGATGATATTGGTCAGTTCGAAATTGGCATAACTCTTTGCGCCCTCAGCAGCAAACTCTTTGGCCAGAACCTGTGCTGAGCCTGATATGGCGGTGAGGGGATTGCGAAAATCGTGGGCGATGCCGGCACTCATCATGCCTATAGCCGCGAGCTTTTCCGTCTGGCGAACCTGCTGCTCCAGCTTTTCGATTTCACTGATATCACGCAAGGTAATAATTTTATGCGGTGGTTGCGCATTCTCCTGATCTTTCTCGGTTCCCTGAATAACCATATGGGCATAGCCGATGCGCACAATGCTGCCGTCATCGTTTTGAAAGTCGGTGGTCATTCGATGATTTTCCGTGGTCAATTCGATGCGCGGAAAAACATCGGCGAGTTTTTTTCCGACCAGAGACAACGGCGGAATGTTGCCGCCGATTATTTTTTTGACGGCGGCATTGGCGGAGGTAATAGTCCCCTGTCCGTCGATGGTGACAATGCCGGTGGAAATATTGTCGAAGATCTGCTTGTAAAGAATGGCCAGACGATCAAAATTTTTAAGAGAATCACTAAGGGCATTTTCTGTTTTCAACAGCCGTTTACTGAACAGGGCACTGAGGATTGCGGCCAGGAAAAATGTCAGGCCATGAACCGAAAAATTGTTTAAAAGCACGGTTGCCGAAGCCGTCGAATGTTGCAGATATTCCATCAGATATGCCGGATATAAACCATATCTCTCTAAAAACAGAATGATGCCGAATAAAAGAGTAGCGGCAGCAGCGGCTATTAGCCCGCCTTTTCTCGGCAGGATCAACCCACCGGCGACTATAGGGAAAAAGAAGACTGAGCTGAAAATCGAACTGGAAGAACCGGAAAAAAAGACTAAAACTCCAGCGAAACAGGCATCAAACAGTGTCTGAATAAAACCGAACCGGCGCAGGCTGCCGGCATAATTCAGCAGGCGGAAAGCGGAAACGATGGTCACCAGATAGACGAAAAGCAGCAGCAGGATAAACAAGTTAGCCGGAAGAACAATGACATCTATCTGGGCGTTCGAGAAAAAATAACTGACCGCCAGCAGCAGGGTGTAGAGAATGATGCGCAGCAACAGCATCCACAGCAGCTGATTTCTGAGCAGCTGATCGGTACTGATGGTGTTTCTGGCGCGGTCTAAAAGAGTGGAAAAATCCATATAAATCAGCTTAAACCGTATTTCTTGACTTTGTAGCGCAGAGAGCGAAAGCTGATCTGCAGCATTTCCGCCGCCTTCATCTTCGAGTTATTGGTCTTGGTGAGGGTATGGGAAATAAGGCGTTTTTCTAGATTGGCGATAACCCTTTCGATGCCGAGATCGTACAGCTCCTCTTCACTCTCAGCAGCCTGCATAAGAGGATTGGCGGAACTTACCGAAAGGTCCGGCTGCGTTTGTTTCATGCCACCGGCAAAGGACAAACTTTCCGGCAGAATAATATTGGAGTTTTCCAGAGCGACGCCCCGCTCGATTATATTTTCCAGTTCCCGAACATTTCCCGGGAAATTGTAGTTCATCAGCACCTGCATGGCGTAGGAGGACATCTCCTGTATCTCTTTGCCCAGCCGGCGGGAATATTTTTTTAAGAAATGATCGACCAGAAGGGGTACGTCGTCCTTTCTTTCTCTAAGCGATGGCACGCGGAGCGGCACAACAGCCAGGCGGTAGAATAAATCTTCCCGGAATCTGCCGGCTCGTATTTCATCCTCGAGGATTTTGTTGGTGGCGGCAATGATACGCACATTGATGCTTTTGGTCCGCGTTCCACCGACTGGTTTGATCTCTCTTTCCTGCAGAACACGCAGGAGTTTTGTCTGGATGATAGGCGTCAATTCACCAATTTCATCAAGAAAGGCCGTGCCGTTATCGGCTTCATTAAAAAGTCCCGATTTGTCGTTAATGGCTCCGGTAAAGGCTCCTTTCACATGGCCGAAAAGTTCGCTTTCCATCAGATCTTCCGGGATGGCGCTGCAGGTGATGGGGACAAAGTTCTGCGCGGCAACTTTACTGTGTTCATGGATAGCCTGGGCGACAAGTTCTTTACCCGTACCGGACTCGCCATAGATAAGAACATTGGCGGGGGTTGGCGCAACCCGTCTGATCATATCAAAAATCTTCAACATTTCCCGGCTTTTGCCGATAATTTCCGGAAAGGTTGCACTCAGTTCCTGGTGCTTTTGGGAGCTGACGTTCCTGCTGGTAGCTGATTCGATAACTGATTTTATTTCATCAACATTGAAGGGCTTGCTGATATAATCGAAGGCACCGTTTTTCATCGCCAGCACCGCATCGTCCGGGGTGGCAAAAGCGGTAATCATAATCACCGGCATCTCCGGTGTCTGTTCCTTGACCGTTTCCAGAAGTTCAATACCACTCATTCCCGGCATGCGGATATCTGTGACGATAACATCAACAGTTTGTTTTTGAAGAGTTTCCAGTGCCCGTGCGCCGCTGTCGGCGGTGGTCACCTGATGCGCTTCTTTTTCCAGAAGAATCTTCAGGAAATCACGCATGCTCCGTTCGTCATCAACAATTAATACTGAGGCCATGGCCACCTTTACTAGATATAGGAATAATATATGACAAGTGCTGTGGCAAAGATTCTCTCGCCAACTTATCACCTCAAGGTGGAGGTAACCGTCCAGAGAATATCAGATTCTTTGGGTCGTTTGCTGGAGAACGGTTACAAATCAAGGTATGTTAAGATAATAATCGTTCACCGCAATGCAGTAGTTGTCTGCATAACCCGGATCAGTAATCGTTTATCAGATGCTTCAGGTTCGTTCAGGCAGGCTTACGAGCTATAGTCTGCTAGGTGAGGCGGGCCTGATCGGACGAAAATGGAGTGCTGGTGAACGGTTACTTAAGATAATATCTTAATTAGGCGCAAGAGACAAGCTGGGGATAGAAAGTATCTGCCTAAAAAGCAGATACCTTCCCTGATGCACTGGTAAAAAGCCTGAACTCTTTCATTGTAGGTCTGATACAACGATTTGCTCTATCAGAGACCTCCGTGAGGGGGCATAGTCGGGTAAAATGGGATGCTGATGAACGATTACGGGGTTTTTACAGGCCCTCGGCAGCAATGCTTCTCGCCGTTTCGGTGAACAGTTGTTGTTCTGCCAACTGCTGGGCCGCCGCACGTCCAATTCGAGCTTTTTTCAGATCATCCTGGAGCTGCTCAAGCACTATAGCGTCGTGAACTATTCCGGCAGCGGCGGCTCCTTCTCCGGCTAAATCTTTTTGGGTTTCCAGAATTTGAGTAATTTCTTGAATCAGCGGTTCACTTGCCCCGGCTCCGGTTAAAATTGAGCGTGCACTATCCAGCATCATGCCGTGGAGATACACCGCGCAGAGAATGACAGCGAGATTGCCGCCTTCCGCCTTACCGATATTTTCGGCATGTCGCGCTGCGCCCGTCGCTTTACGGATGCTTTTAAAGTCAGTCTGATAAGACCGTTTCACGGCCACGGCAACTTTCTCTTTCAAAAGATCTTCTCTTGATCCCATAAATTCTTCAGGTAGAGTTCCCATGCACTGCTCGGCAAACTGACAATAAGAAGCACAACCAAAATCCATTTTCGGATTAACCAGTCGATGGCCGCAATGGCCGCATTTTCTGGTGGTATCGTCTTTGTAAAATTCTATTGCATTGTTACATTTTGGACAACTTACTTCAAAGATTGCATCATCTTTCCAGTATTTCATATCCTGGCCTGGGCATTTCATAACAATTCTCCTTAAAAGAGTGTTGATAATAAGAGAAAGTATAACGTAACGTATGGCAATGCCATTGACCTAGGTCAAGATTTCTTGTTTTTCACCTCACATAACAGGACAATGTTCCTCCATCACTTTTTGAATAGCCGCAACCGACAGAGATTCATCAGGCAATTCGAGAAGGGACCGCCGTTCCATATCAAATTCGAGAAGTGCCGGGTCATCAGGGATAACGCCGGCGATCGGCAGCCCTATTTCCTTAACCTCGGCGAGAAAAGCATCGCTAAGCTTCTCCGGCCCTCGGGTGACGACAATGGCTGTATTGCCAACCTTTAGTTTAAGACTCTGCAACATGTCGTTTATTCGTCGGACGGCTCTCAGGCCGCGCAGAGAATAATCGGTGACCAGGTACAACATATCCACCTCGCCGCTGGTCCGTCGGCTCAGGTGCTCCATACCCGCTTCGTTGTCGACGACCATGTATTTATAATGAGCACTTAATTTGTCAGTGAAATTATTAAGGATATTATTGACCATACAGTAACAGCCCTGGCCTTCCTGTCGCCCCATAACCAGAAGATCGAACTGAGGTCGTTCGATCAGGGCCTGCTCAATCAGTAGTTCGAGGTAGTTAACCTTGTCCATGCCGGAAGGAATACCTTGGGGGTCCCGCATATAATTTTCTCGAATATCACCAATAGTAGTCGGGACGTCCAGCCCCATCGTTTCTCCCAGGTTGCTGTTTGGGTCGGCATCGACGGCGAGAACGGGGGATTTTCCTGTTGCACCCAGATACCGCACAACCAGAGAGGCAACGGTGGTTTTGCCGACACCGCCTTTGCCGGCAAAGGCTATAATCTTACTCATACAAAATCTCCAGATAAAGGTACCAAGTAAATGAAAAAATTTACTCGCATATTCGCCACATTGGGCAGGTAATAAAGTTCATAGATATAATAAACACTTTCGTAAACAATTTCCGCGAAAAAAAAGAAAAAACCACCTCTGCAGCATACGCATTGCAGAGGCGGTTTTAATGCAGGAACGATTAGTGGAGAAAAGGGGAGGCTCAGGCAGCAGCTTCAGCTTTTTTCTTGGCCTTTTTCTTTTTTTCTTCTACCGGAGGACCGAAAAGAGATTTAAGACGTTGTGTGTCCTGTGCCTGGATTGTGCTGTTTTGATCGAGTCCCAGTAGTTTTTCGTCAATCCCGAGACAAAGACCGAGAAGTTGGGGGTAGAGCAGTACCGGCAGCAGCTTTTCTTCAGGGCTTGCTCCGGGGAGATTTTGTTGCGCGGTGTCAAACTGAAGATGGCAGTAGGAACAGATGGGAGTGATATAATCGGCTCCTGCCGCCTTTGCCCCGATGATTTTCTCCTGCAGCAGTCTGTTGGACAATTCAGGGTTTATGCCGGCAAGGGCTGCGCCACAGCATTCCAGTTTACCGCGCCAGTCGAGGCTGGTTACACCGGTGAGCTGGACCAGTTCGTCGGTTATTTTGGGGACAAAAGAATCATCGAAACCGGTAATTTCTCGTGGCCGCAGGATATGACAACCGTGGATGACCGAAATGTTCAGATTATTGATGCGATTAACCAGCCGGCTTTTGATTTTTTCAATGCCGATATCCTCATAGAGGATGGTTAAAAAGTGTTTTATCTCAAGCTTGCCGGTGTACTGCAATGCTTCTTTTTTGAGATAACCGTTCAGTGCATCTTTTAATGCACTGTCTGCCGCCATGACACTTTTGGCTTTTTGCAGGCTGGCAAAGCAACAGTTGCAGATAACCGCAATATCCAGCCCCATTTTCTCGGCAATGGCCATATTCCTGAGCGAAGGCAGCAGATAGGCCTTTTCATCGACGTTTCGCGCCGGATAACCACAGCAGTTAAAATCGTCAATGATTTCAAGTTCTATGCCGAAGGTGTCGCACACCGCCTGGGTGGATGTGGCATATTGCTGGATACGGATGGGGATATTGCATCCCTGAAACAATGCATATTTCATGAGCTCGCTGCAGCCTCCATTTTGTTGATGGCACTGTTTTTGAGAGTGTAAAAAATATCACAAAGCTGGACCTGGTTCGGGCAGTGCTCCTGGCAGAGATAGCAGGTGGAGCAACTCCAGATCATCTGTGCACCCATGGCCAGGTCTGTTTTCCCAAGACCGAGGCTGAACATGATCTGATGGGGCAGCATGCCCAGGTTTTCAAGTGGGTTGTCATAGCTTCTGACCACCGGGCAGACATTTGTGCAGCGCTGACAGGAATAGCAGCTCTTATAGCTGTTATTGGCAATTCCGGTCTTTTTTGTAAGGGTGATCGGCGATGTTAGATCGGTAAGATGCTGAAATTTCTCCTTGAAAAGATCCGTTACCTTTTTCAGGGCATTGAGATGGTCGCCGACAAAATTCTGCGCGAGTGCCAAGGGAAATGAAAAATGGCTGAGAATCGTTGTTTCGGCAGGGCCAGATTCCAGCAGGCTGTAACGGGCGTTAATAAACAGTTGCTTTAAGTTTATTCCCGAGGGGCAGACCGTGGTGCAGCGATCACAGCTGGTGCAGATATAGAGTCCCTGCTGCATACGCTTTATTATTGCCGGGTCGCGTTCTTTCCCGGCGGCGAATTTTTTCAGGTACTGAACTTTTTCCGACGGCAAAATAAAGTCGTTTTGCCAGGTTTCGTAGAACATACTCGCGGAACATTCAACGGAGCAGGTACCGCAATGGGTACAGGCGGACAAGCCGACCATCTGGGAATTGAGAATATTTGCCGGCACCTCTATTGTGTCATTGGTGACTCTTTTGGTAATTAAACTGACTGGCGCGGCCAGAATATGAAACATTTTGCTGAACGGCAGCCAGGCCAAAAAGGCCAGAGAGGCGATAATATGTAGATACCACAAGAGAGTTACCGCTTGAAAATCACCGACGAGTGCGGCAAAGGGGCGGGTAATGGTGGCTGCGGCAAAGCTGGCAAAACCGGATCGGTTGGATGAATGGCAGCTTACGCAGCTATCCGCGTTGACCTCGCGGCCACGGGCTACCAGTTCGGGATCAATCGGTCCTGCAATATTTGGGGATGCTATCCCGTTTTCCTGGACCCAGAATGCCTCCAGTGCCTGGCCTTCTTCTTCATCAAGAGAAGCGTATTCATCGACCATATTCTGGTACATGGTATATGACGACATTTTTGCTCCGGCGAGTAACATTCCGGACAAAACAATGACCCCGACAAAAACGAGCGCGGTCCAGTCGCCGGTTGAGCTCCGCAACCGCTTTGATCTCATAGAAACTCGGCGATAAACCGCGATACCAATACCGACGAGGACCATCACTCCGAACAGATCACGCAGAAAAAGAAAAGGGTTGAGCGTCGAATAGTAATTACTGAACAGGGATTCGGAGACGATTGAGCCAAGGGCGTGCATGAAAAACAATAGGATAAAGCCAAAGAAAATAAGTGTATGTGCCGTCCAACGAAGAATGCTCTTGTCAAAAACACGTTTTTGCAAAAATAAATCGACCACAATCGATTTCAGGGCAAGAAAGATACGCGAACTAAAAATCGTTCCGAGTATTCCTTTGGCAGCGGCACCTATGCGCTTACCTATGCCCAGAGTGGGGGTGGGAAGGGAAGGGCGTATGCCCTGAGAAAACCAGACAAACAGCCTGTAAATCAGACCCACCAGAAAGATACTGACAGATAAACTCAATAGGAATGTAAGTATATTAGAATTCATGGCGCAATCTCTCTACCCTTGTCTTTTTCCGGTAATTGGAAGTGTTTATTGATTAAATCAATTCGCGGCTACCAAACTCCATAATCTCAATTTGATGTATCGCTAATGATCCTCATCGCCTCCTTTTTTCTCGCTCTTGCCAGACGTCTTTGTTGGTGAAGTGTTATTGGTTTGCTGCTGATGAAGTGCAGCAGATAGCTTAGAATATACCGTTTTTGATACGGTGAGTCGAGCAGTCATTCGCCCTGCTATAAAAATAATTGATCATGAGTATCTGCAATTATTCGATCATCTTAAAAGAATTGCTCCGTCAACGTCCATTCTCATCAAAGCGCTTGGGTACTGCCATCGCACCGTATTTAGCCGATAGACATAAACTGAAATTCGTTGGTGACTTTTTCTTCCGGCAGTTCAAGAAGGATGGTCGTGCCCTCGGGACCGGTTTGTTTAATGGATATTTTACCGTGGTTTTCCTCCAGGATGCCATAGGCCATGCTCAGGCCGAGTCCGGTACCTTTGCCGATATCTTTGGTGGTAAAGAATGGGTCAAATACCTTGGCCAGGTTTTCTTGCGGGATGCCGCTACCGGTATCGGTTACCTCGATAAACGCCTTGCCGGCATCGCTGTCCCGATAGGTCGTAAGAGTGAGTATGCCATGGCCTTCCATGGCGTCTATGGCATTAATTATTAGATTGATAAGTACCTGACAAAGCTGATTTTTGTCGGCATTGATCAGGACCTGGCAATCGTCGAGATCTTTGACGATTTTAATATTTAAAAAAAGCTTCTGATCGCGGATCAGGCGCAGACTCTCACCGATAAGATTGTTTAGATAGAAGACGTTTTTTGCCGGCCGGGTCTGACGGCTGTAGGCCAGGAGATTTTTGACAATGTCTTTGCAGCGTTCGGCATCCTCAAGGATATAGTTGAGGTTGCTGGTCAGAGGATGATTTTCCTCCAGCTTTTCCCGCATCAAATTACCGTACAGCAGGATGCTGGTCAGTGGATTATTGATTTCATGGGCTACCCCCGCGGCAAGTCGGCCAAGGGACGCCAGTTTCTCCGATTGGAAAAGTTGACTTTCCGTTTCCTCAAGTTTTTTCTGGACCGCTTGTTTTTCCCGCAGATCATTAAAAATCGCTGCGGAGGCTGCCTCCCGTTCGTCTTCGTAAATAATGGCCGCAGTCATTTCGACCGGAATCTGCTCGCCGTTTTTGTTGATGATATTGACTTGGGTGCTGGGGAGTTTTCCTGCTTCCCCGATATTTTTATCACGAAGTTTTTTCATGATTTCGCGAGCAACCCCAGGCGGATAAAAATCTGCAATATTGACTAAATTGGCATCATGCACCGAATAACCGAAAAGATTTTCCGCGGCTTTGTTCATCAGGATAATCTCACCCTTGCGATCGGCAGCCATAATGGCGCTGACTGAACTCTGGACGACCTTGTCGATCAGTTCCCGAATGTCACTGTATTTTTTTTCCAGATGTTTGATCTTGGTAATGTCGCGAAGACTCTCGATGACATATTTGACCTCGCCTTCGTCGCCCAGAATAGGGGCAAAGACTCTTTCCTCCCAGATAATTTCGCCATCATCCGCGACGTTTTTATGGATTACCGACTGATTTTCCTTGGATTGCAGGACGAGTTTCAACGGACAACTGGTGTCGGAGCAGGAGAGATGTTTTACCGATTTGTCTGTTGAAAAGATATCCTTGCAGGTTCTGCCGACGATCTGAGATCTTGTCGTATTGTTGCGCTCATAAAACTTTCTATTGGCGGCGAGGATGGTGCTGTCGGTATTTAAGATAAGAGTGGGAAACGAAAGCGCATCAAAGACCCGGATCCGCCAGTCGACCTCGTTTATATCAAAATCATTTGCTGTGTTCATCGGGCTATTAGGTATACAGGTTTGCAGTGGGCGGACACTAATTGGCCGGACTGCCTCGCGCGATCATTTTTTCTTAACCACACCGCGGTCATGATGATTCTCTTGTCGTTGGGATAAGAAAGGTATCGGTGAGAATTCTTGCTCCTTGTTGAGCCTGCGCACTCGGGGTGACAAAATACATGCTGGTACCGGCACAGCCGCAAACAAGAATATCTATGTGATTCCGGCAAAGAGCGGTGAAGGCAATGTTGACAATGCCGAATCTGTCCTGAAAATGAGGACCGAACAGAAATAATACATCCACCGGCTGCTCAAGGAAACATTCGCTATCCGGTTCGTTCTTGACCGCATCCTTTATTGCCCGATGCACCCTCACTGCGTCTGCCCGATCAACAAGCAGGTGCATCTCGATGGTATTGTCGCGACCTGGGTGGCAGGTGACCAATTCGAATCGCTTGAGAGAGTGGCCTAAGTTCGCTATTCTCTGCCCCCAAATTTCTGTATTTGCTGCAGGGAAACGAAGAATTGCCAGGGCTAGGTCTGCTTTTTCAGTGATACCGTATACTTTAACGCGTTCTTCCTGGTACACAGCAATGGTCTCTACGTGTTTTTCTCGCATCGTGTGTTGTTCACCCTGAAATCTGAGTTACCCGAAAACCCTGCCGAAAAGGGGCATGGTTTTCCGGCAGAAGGACGATAGTCTGCAGTTTTTCGGCAATTGTATCAAGCAGTAGATAGTCAGTATTCAGCGTGATGGCCGAGATGGAGGTGCAAAAAGAGTGCAGAGGAAAACCGTGCCGGCCAAAGAAAAGAAGTATTCGACCCAGCAGCTTGATGTCGTTTCGATGCGGAAAGATGGTCATCGTGCCGACCGACTCGATAATTCCAACATCTTTGCCGGGATTGGCGTACGACGTGAGGATGTCCCGAAGTCTGGATAATTCGGCACGATCCACACAAAAGTTGCACGCCGGGGTGCCGGCAAGAACCGAATGGCAGAGAAACGATATATTAATATTTTTTTCAGCTATCAACTGGAGCAGTTGACAGAGAGCGGAATTATCCGGGGAAGGACAGGCAACAGTTATTTGTATCAGTTCTTCACTGAACTTGATACCACCAATGCGAATTTTTTGTTTTTCGTCCATTGGCTTGCCCAAAAAATACGCTGTCCCCTTTGCCGGTTCATGTCCGGCAAAGGGAAACAGCAGAGGAATTACAGGTTGTCTTGCACAATTTCCATGAGCTTATCGAGATCGATGGGCTTTGGTATAAAATCGTCGGCGAGGGTTGTCTTACCCCCCATATGAGTGTAATTGGTCGTCTTTATTGCTTCAGTGACCGCAGTCAGCAGCACTACGACAATACTTTTATATTGGTCAGACGTCTTCAATTCGTCACACAGGGTATAGCCGTCTTTGCGCGGCATCATGACATCGAGAATGACGAGATCAGGACGTTCTTCCTTGATTCGATCCATCGCTTCAATACCATCATACGCTTTGGCCACACGAAAATTGGCGTTTTCCAATTTCATGGAGACCATTTCGACGAGATCTGTATCGTCATCTACCACCAGAATCAGTTTTTTGTCGCTCATATGTAATTCTCCTCCATCTGCTTATTTGGTTGATGGTTGAAAAAGTCTTCCCATGTTTATACCTGAGGTCGGGGAAGAAGTCCTGCTCTTTCACAAATTTCTTCCACTTTTTCTTCCCATTCAATGGCCATGATATGAAAACCGGCGACTCCTTCAATTTTTTTCAGTCTCTCGATGGTTTCAACACAGATGGTAACACCTTCTTCCGCTTGTTTTTCTTTGGGGACGGAAGCCATCCTGTCGACGATCTCCTTGGGTACATCCATTCCCGGTACTCTGTTGGCCATATAGCGCGCTGCACCAAGTGATTTGCAAGGTGTGACCCCGGCCAGAATGTAGCACTTTTTGTGCAGCCCCTTGGCGCGAACACCTTCCATCCATTTTTCAAACTTGTCGACATTGAAGATGCACTGGGTCTGGATAAAGTCGGCGCCGGCAGCAATCTTCTTGGCCAGGCGCATAACCCGCAGCTCAAACGGGTCGGCGAAGGGGTTGGCAGCGGCACCGATGAACATCTTCGGCGCACCTTTAATTTCCGCACCACCCTGGAAGGTTCCTTTATCACGCATATCCCTGACCATCTGGATCAACTGCATGGAGTCGATGTCATGCACATTCATGGCCATTGGGTGGTCGCCGAACTTGGTATGGTCGCCGGAAAGACAGAGCATGGTGTCGATACCAAAAGCATAGGCGCCAATGATATCGGCCTGCATGGCAAGTCTATTACGGTCTCGACAGGTAACCTGAAACAGTGGATTCAAGCCCTGCTGTTTGATAATGACCGAAGCGGCCAGGCTGGACATTCGCACCATAGCCGTCTGGTTATCTGTCACATTGACAGCATCGACAATACCCTCAAGGTATTTTGATTTATGAACTACTTCGTCGAATTTTGCCCCGCGTGGCGGCCCACACTCTGAGGTAACTGCGAGATGTCCGGCTGCTAAAATTTTTTCGAGTTTGCTTTCAGTTTTCATTCTGCCAAATCCTCTCTGATAATCTTTCTTGGACCACTACCGCCACCTGTGCGCCAATCTTTTGCCGGAACGATATCTAAGTACATGTCCTGCAAACCAAGGGCTTTCAACCTGTCCCAGATAAGCTGCCAGGCACAGTCCACGTCGTCACTGATCTCGCATTTTCCACTGGTCGAACCACCGCAGGGGCCATTCATCAGTTGTTTGGCGCACCTGGCGATCGGACATATACCGCCGGTAATGCCTAAAAGGCAATTGCCGCAACCCTGACATCGCTCCGCCCATACCCCCTGGCGCTCCGAAGCTCCCATAAAGGTGGTATTTACCGCGGGAAATACCGGTTTATCCTTGAATCGTGTGGCGATCTGCTGGACGCCGCAGCCGCAGGCCATAGACATGATCGCATCGGCGCCGTCGATCATCGGCACCAGTTCTTCGACATACTCGGGATCGCACTGTCTCTCCACCGTATGCTGGCGTATTTCAATAGTACTGCCGGCTTTTAAGAGGGCCATCTGCAGGCCGGAGGCAAGAAGGCCTACTTCTTTTCTACCGCCTGCGGCGCAGACGGTGACACACTCGTTGCAGCCAAGCAGGAGCAGGCGTTTGAAAGGCTTTACGTATTCAATAAGTTCTTCTAAAGGTTTTCGTTCAGCGGTGATCATGGTGGTTCACTCTCCTTATTTTTTACCGTCGACCAATAACGGTGTCGGTTACTGAGCCAGGGCCGTTCGTATCGGGCTGGGGCCGAGTTTGCGAATTTTTTCGGTAATCTCCGTCGCCACCTGGGCAAAACGATGTCCCATACCGGCTGACACATTGACCATTTCCAGCCGTTCGCTTTCTATGCCGATTTCCGTCAGATACTTTTTAACAAATTCGATTCGTCGCGCAGCCCTGGTGTTGCCATTTTTAAAATGACAATCACCTTCGAGGCAACCAGCTACATAGACCCCGTCCGCGCCTTTTTCAAAAGCGGTGATTATATGCTGCACGTCAACCTTACCCGAGCAGGGAATCTGGATGATTTTTACATTTGGCGGGTAGGGCAGGCGTTGACTTCCGGCCATATCTGCCGCGGTGTAGGCACAGTAGTGGCAGCAGAAGGCTACTATTACCGGTTCAAAATTTTCCATTATGCATTTATCCTTTCAAAAAGTTGTTCTACCTTTGCAAGAATTCTGTCGTCTTCAAATTGCATCAGTTGAATGGCTTTGGCCGGACATTCCGCGACGCATATACCACAGCCATGACACTTGGCCGGATCTATTTCGGAGTAACCGTCGGCATTGATGAAGGGAACATCAAACGGGCATGCTCTGACGCAGATCAGACAGGCGGCGCATTTATGGCCGTCAACCCGGGCCGATGCAGCGCCCAGATTGATTATATCCCGAGCCAGCATCGTCTGGGCCCTGGCTGCCACGGCATTGGCCTGGGTGATGCTTTCCTTGATGAGTTTCGGAGCATGCGCGGTACCGGCGACAAAGAAGCCGGGGACTGACATATCGACTGGTCGCAGTTTGACGTGGTCTTCCAGGAAATACCCGTCGTTGGTCCGCGGTAGTTTGAAGACCATCGCCAATTCCTCGGTGGCATCGGTATCGGCGATAAGTCCGGTACTGAGGCTGAGATTATCGGCGGTTACTGTTACTTCCATGCCGAGAATAGCGTCGTGGAAGCTCACCTCGACCTTATCCCCCGCGGCTTCTACCCTGGGTGGTCTGGCTGCATCATAACGGACGAAAAGAACACCCTTGCTCCGGGCTTTCTGGTAATATTCTTCCTGAAAACCATAGGTACGCATATCCCGATAAAGGACGAAAATACGCGCCTCGGGATTGATTGCAAGAATTGCCAGGGCATTTTTGATGGCGTTTTGGCAACAGATACGGGAACAGTTTGGGTTTTCTGCCGTCCGGGACCCAACGCACTGAATCATCACCACGTTTTCCCATTTCTTTACCGCATCCGGATTGTCGAAAACAAACTGCTGAGTTTCCAACTGGGTCCTGACGGCAGGAGACTCATCGAGCAGATATTGCGCCGGCCTGTTAGGCAGGGCCCCTGTTGCCAGGATTGTTACGCCATGTTCAATCTGGCGATAAAACATCTGCGGCCCACTCTGCATGCCGGTCTTGAACATGCCCGGCATGCCGGTGTGGTCGACGATTAAGGCCCGGGTTATTACCTGGATTTTGGGATTTTCTTTGACCTTGGCGATAAGATCGGCGACAAAGGCTCGAACATCATCACCTTCCAGGGTCTTGATAAGTTTATTGGCAAGACCGCCGAGTTTGTCGCTTTTTTCCGCCAGATAAATCTGGAAACCCTCATCGGCAAGGCGGAGAGCCGTCGTCATACCGGTAACCCCACCGCCGACGACCAGAACATTTTTATTCATCGGCAGGCTTTGATCAACCAGAGGGATGGCTTTAACCGCACTGCCTACCGCCATCTTGATCAACTCTTTAGCCTTGGTCGTTGCCTCATTGGGCAGCCCGGCATGTACCCAGGTTGCCTGGTCCCTGATATTGGCAATCTCCACCAGGTATTTATTAAGGCCGGCTTTGCCGAGCAGGTCTTGGAATTTTGACAGATGCGTCCGGGGCGAACAGCCGCCGATTACCACCCGGTTAAGTTGTTCTTCTTCTATGGTCAGCTGGATGTTGGCCATGGACAGGCGGCTGCAGCCATGTCCCTCAGCTTTGGCAACAGCGACATAGGGCAGTTGGGCGGCATGCGCAACAAGTTTTTCAACATCAATGACCCCGCCGATATTCTCCCCGCAGTCGCAGATAAAAACCCCGACTTTTGGTACTTCAAGACTGACGTCTCTTTCCCGTTCCGTTTCTGATACATCGGTCTTCTTGGAAGAACCAAACGGCAGATCGGCTCCGGCCAGACAAGCCGCGGCACTGGCCTGGATCATGGTGTCCGGGATATCTTTCGGGCCGGCAAATGTGCCGGCGACATAGACACCGGGTTTGGTGGTGGCGACGGGGTTGAAGCCATCGGTTATTGGAAAGAAATCCTCGTTCAGCTCAATGCCTATCTTGGATGCCAGTATCCGGGTATCATCGGAGGTTTTGAAACCGGTCGACAGGACGACCATATCAAATTTTTCTTCAAACTGTTTGGTGCTGTCATCCTGAGTATAGGTAAGCGTCAGGTTGTCGTCATTTTCGTGGTGCAGGATAGAGTGGGGCCGACTGCGCAATAAGCGCACGCCATACTCATCTTTGGCACGATTGAGATACATCTCATAGTCCTTGCCGAAGGTCCGCATATCCATATAGAAGATAGTTGTCTCGATATCTTCCTGGAAGCGTTCCTTGGTAATGATCGCCTCTTTTAAGGCAAACATGCAGCAGGCATTGGAGCAATATGCGCCGGCACCTTTCTGCAGTCCTCTGGAACCGATGCACTGAATCCAGGCAATTTTTTTCGGCTGCTTGCCGTTTGACGGACAGACCAGCTTGCCGTCGGTCGGTCCAGAAGCGGAGAGGATTCTCTCATATTCAAGACTGGTGACGACATCGGGCAGTCTGGCGTAGCCAAGATAATCAAGCTGACTCGGATCAAAAAGAGCGGCTCCGGGTGATAAGACGATCGAGGCGCATTTTAGCTCTCGTTTGATGGGCATATCGTCCGGATTGATGGCGCCTGCCGGACAAACTTTGACCAGTGCCTGGACATCTTTGCATTTGGCAAGGTCTATGGAAAAGGCCTGCGGGGTCGCCTGGGGATAGCGCATACAGGTCGGTGCCCGGTGGTCAAGACCGGGATTAAAGCGCACACATTCGGGGAACTGCTTAAAACATTCGCCGCAAGCGGTGCATTTCTCAAGGTTGATAAATCGTGGTTTGGTTATGAGAGATACCGAAAAGTTGCCTTTCTCCCCAGTCACATTTTCGACACTCGTCATGGTCATGAGTTCGATATGTTCCTGGCGGTTGCTCTCGGAAAGGTGGGGGGCGATGGTGCAGAGATCGCAGTTATTGGTTGGAAAGGTTCTGTCCAATTGGGTCATAAGACCGCCAACAGTGAAGTCCTTGTCGACAAGAACGACGTCTTTTTCGCTTTCCGCTAAATCCAGAGCCGTTCGTATCCCACCGAGACCTCCACCAACAACGAGTACTTTGTTATTTTGGGTTTCGATTGTATTTGAATTCTGCATTGTTACCTTTTCTTGTCACAGGTTGAGCAGGGTTAAACGAATGAATCGGTCAATCCTTAGATAAATTGCAATGGTGATGCATAAAATGTCTCGGTAAATCAAATTTTGGCAACATCGAGGATTTCAGGCAATTTATGTTCCCATCCCAAGGTCTGTATCAGAACACCCTGGGTGCTTTCTTTTAATGCCAGGACTGTTTCTCCGGCGATTTTGATACCTTCCTGTTCTCTGTTGGAGGATTTGCGGATGCGCCGGATCAAGTCGCTGTTTATTCCCGAACTCGGATCGCTGTTGGTGATATACTGCGCTATGGCCAGGGATTTCAGCAGAAAAACGCTGGCAATGACCGGCACACCGAGCTCGTTTACCCGGGCAAGAAGGCCGGCACTGCCGGGGACATCATAGATTGGCGGAATAATGATATAGCTCGCTCCGGCTTTAACTTTTTTCGCGGCGGTCAAGAGAGCGGTATCTCTGCCGTGGTCGTCGGTAAAAGCAGGCAAGGTGCAGCCGATGGAAAAATCGGGCGCGCCATCCAGATCAAAGCCGCTCATATCTTTGCCCGATTGGAGGGTCATAAGCGCTTCGATGAGCTGCACTTCATTTAAATCATTGACGGAGGCGGCATCACTGTGATCGCTTTCGGCCATATCGGCGCTGTCGGCGACGATAATATTCTGGATGCCAAGAACATGGGCAGCCAAAGCGTCTCCCTGCAGGACCATCCTGTTTCGATCCCGACAATACATGTGCATGATCGTTTCCACCCCCTGCTGCTGGAGCAAAACTCCACCCGCCAGGGCGCTCATCCGCATGATGCCGTTATCCATGTCGGGAACGACAACTGCATCGACTCTGCCCTTTAACCGGCGGGCATCATTGACCAATCTAGATATATTAATTCCTTTCGGGGTGTGCATTTCGGCCAGTACTGCGAATTCTTTTGCCGCTAATCGTTTTTGAAAACTCATAGGCTTATTTCCCTCCTAATCAGAGCAAACCAGTTTATTTAAGTCCCTTGTTACAGTGGTGCATTGTTAATACAGGGAAGTCTCCGGGTGAAAAACGTCGACATCTTTCAAGTCGTCGCCAAGATACGCTCGTTCGTTGGGGCCAAGGATACCAAGCGACAGACAGATCAGTGTCCAGACATGCACCGTGCCGTAACTTGCACCAAAGTGATGGCCAAGATCGTGTACCTGGGCATGACAGTTGTGGCAGCCGGTAATGCAATAATCCGCGCCGGTTTCCATAATCTGGTTAAACTTGATTTTACCGTACGCGCGGCGCTCTTCGGTGTACCCTGACTGCAGGAAACCGCCGCCGCCGCCGCAGCAGTAGTTGTTGGACTTGTTGGGAGTCATTTCGATGACATTTTCTTCACCAACCACCGATTTAATGACGTAGCGCAGGTCGTCGGCAACGATGTCTCCTTCACCCTTGCGAACAATCTGGCAGGGGTCCTGAATGGTGAACTTGATTTTGCGATCTTTGTTCCAGGCGGAACTGACTTTGAGTCGTCCTTCCCGGATCCATTTGGCATAATAGGTATAAATGGATGCTACTTCGAATTTATGATCAATGCTGAATTTTTTCAGTCCGGCCCGGACTGAGAATGTTATGTGGCCTCACTCCGTGTTGAGAAAGACCTTGCACCCGAGTTCATCAGCCTGATTGGCCGACACCCTCGTAACCCTTTCCCAGCATTTATCATCGGCGAGAAACAGGCAGTAGTTTTCCGCGGCCCACCCTTTGCTGCCATAGGTCCAGTCAACTCCGGCCAGGTGGAGAATCTTCCAGAGTGGAACCATTTCATCCGGCTCAGTGACCGGTTCCCGTGAATTCTGATTGACGAAGAAAAAGGCCCCGTCTTTGTCGATGGGTGCTTCCATGTCTGCGAATTCAGGCTGAGCTTCCTTATACTCTGCGAGTACATCTTCAACGACAAAGATGAAATCATCTGGAGCTGTCCCCATAGCACTGTTGGAATCGTTTCTGAGCGCCATGTCACAGGATTTCATGATACCGGACGGCCGTTCTTCGCGGGGCCACTGGGCGCGGGCGTTAAAGACGAGCTGAGGAATATCGATTTTCATCGGACAGACATAGATGCACCGTTGACACATGGTGCACATCCATACCCATGGATGGGTGGTCACTTCCTTGTCCATACCCATGGCGCACATGCGCAGGAATTTCCGAGGATCCATGTCTGCGAGACCCGTAGCCGGGCAGCCTGAAGCGCAGGCTCCACAAGTGAGGCAAAGGTTCAGGTTTCCCCCGTCCGGGATGATCTCCTTAACCTTGTCAAGAAAGGAGCTGTGCTTTTTTCCTTTGATTTTAATGGTGCTTTCTGACATTGAGTTATTCCTTTTTTCCTATCCAGTTACGCATTGTTGGGGAAACGTTATAAGGCCTCGCCAACACTATTCGACTGTGGTTTTGAGAAGATTTTTTGCCAGTGTGTAGATCAATATACCTCCTTGTTTGACGTATTATTTCTGGCAGGATTAGGTTATCGTCACAATAAGGTGTCAATTTTACGTATGTATATGAAATTTCTTAATAACGCCCCGTATACAGTGATTTCATCCCGCCGCAAAAGCAGCCGGGATGAAAGGAAAGGGCAACGATGCGCGAGCTATCGCTTTACGTTCCGGGTATATGGGGGATAGAAACCTACAGTATAGCATGAGGCCCAAAAACGTTATATTTCGGCTATAAATCATTCGAAGAGAAGATAGAATGAAACAGAGTGCTAGGGGAAAAAACCGGTGCAGAAGGTTGCATGCATCATTCAGTAATAGATATCTACGCTGATAAGAAGTAATTCCTATGTTTGCATACTGATATCGCATGGTCTTTTTGCTCTCCGATCAGTCAAGTGAAACGCGACAGTAAAACGACAGTTTCATCGAACTGGTCGTCTATCATTTGGTACCCACTTGCAAAACTCCAGCAGAAATTGAATCTACAAGCGAGAAAATTAAAAGTCAATGCCTATGGAATGGTCTGAAAACATGCGACAGATCGCCCTTTTTGGTAAGAGCGCCAAAAAAAAGCCGCGCAATACTCTCGATCCTTTATTATGTCGGTGGTACAGAGCGGAATGATTTATTCGCAGTAACGGTTACTAGTAGTTGCCTTCTCTTTATCAATAATAGTTTAATAAAAAACGAAAATTTTTGAAGAGCAGGAAGGAGGTCGAAATTAATGGTTAGAGGTGGTAATTGTGGCTGGACATGAATAATGATACGTTCGTTGCGTTTTCTCTGCGCGGCGCAGGACCCTGCTGGTAAATTGAAAAACTTTGAGGAGAGATATGAACACCTTCACCGGTTCGGCAAGATACGTTCTGGACCAGGAACTGGCCAAAATAGTCAATATTTCCATGGTGCTCGAAATGCCGTTGCTCTTAAAAGGGGAACCCGGCACTGGCAAAACCATGCTCGCTCATGCCATCGCCGAAACCCTGCGTATGGAGCTTATTGTTTTAAACGTGAAATCGAGCATGAAGCTGATTGAAGCCTTGTATCAATATGATACCCTGACCCGCTTAAATGATAGCCGATTCGGCGATTCCACTAGAAATGTCAGTAATATCAATGAATATATCAAGATGGGCAAGATCGGCCAGGCATTCACCGCCGACAAGCGCTGTGTTCTGTTGATCGATGAGATCGATAAAGCCGAAACCGAGTTTCAGGATGATATGCTCGACGTACTCGACCAGATGCAGTTTGATATCATCGAAACCGATGCAACCATCCGCGCGCAACAGCGCCCGGTGATTGTCATCACCTCCAATGCCAAAAAAGATCTCTCAGATCCCTTTCTCGGGCGCTGCAATTTTCATCATATCGCCTTTCCCGATCCAAAGATGATGCGCAATATAATCGAGGTACATTTTCCGGATATTGGCCGTAAGCTCGCGGAAAATGCGATCCATACCTTTTATAATTTACGCGAAATCGAAGGTATCGAGAAAAAACCGGCCACTCGGGAGTTGATCAACTGGATCCGCGCCCTGGCCGTCGATCCTGATTTTCACGATGGCGAAAGGTTGCAAAAGGAGGTTCCCTATCTTGGTGTTTTATTCAAGAAAAGCGGTGATTATCAGCGGTCATCCGGCAGTCTGCTCAAAAAGCGGTTTTTCTGATTCGGCCTAGCCAATGTTTATAGATTTTTTTTATAAATTAAAAGAAGTCGGCATCCCGGTAAGTCCGACGTCGTATCTCACTTTGCACCGGGCGATGGCCAGCGGACTGGTCAATTCCTTAGACGATCTCTATACCGCCGCCAGAACGATCCTGGTCAAGAGTGAGAAATTTTTTGATCTTTACGATCAGATCTTTGCCCATATCTTTGCCGGGGCAGAGTTGCCCGATGTGGATGAAGCGGCACTGGAACTGCTGGCCGGGAGCATGCTGCACGAGTGGCTGAAAGATCCGAAATCTCTTGCGGGTGCATTGGGGATTGATGAAAAAAAACTCCAGGAGATGACGCCTGAAGAGTTGCTTGATTATTTTAAGCAGCGGCTCCAGGACCAAAAGGGCCGGCACGACGGCGGCTCTAAATGGATCGGTACCGGTGGTACTTCTCCCGTTGGTCATTCAGGCGTCCATCCCGGCGGCTTGCGCGTCGGCGGGGAATCAAGAAATAAATCAGCGATTAAGGTGGCCAACGAACGGCGTTATAGAGACTATTCGATCCATGGAGTGTTGACCAAAAGTTCCATTGGCGAAGCGCTCAAAAGGCTGCGCAATCTTGTACCGCAGGGAGCTAAAGACCAACTCAATATTGATGCCACCATTTATCAGACGATGCGCAACGGCGGGGAGATTGAATTGATTTTTGATCGGGGCATCGTTGACCGGTTAAAGATTATCCTGGCCATCGACAATGGCGGTTGGTCTATGGAACCCCATGTCGAGCTGGTCCAGACCTTGTTCAGTTACGCCAAATCCCAGTTCAAGGATTTGAAAACCTATTTTTTTCATAACACGATCTACGATCTGCTGTGGGAGGATCCTGCCAGGTATCGACGAGCGGTGCAGATCCAGGATTTTGCCAAACTTGATCCGGACACCAGGTTGATTATCGTAGGCGATGCCAGCATGGCGCCCTATGAACTGATGTCTACCGACGGCTCAATCTATGCTTTTGAGCGCAGTGGCCGGCCGTCAATTGAACAGCTCAGATTTCTCGCCGGATGTTTTCCACGGACCATCTGGCTCAATCCCATTCCTGCTAATCATTGGCCGTACACCCATAGCATCAAGGTGATCCAGTCCATTATTCCGATGTTTGAATTGTCCCTTGATGGTCTGGAACAAAGTGTGCAATATCTGATGAGCAAATAAAGTGTGATGGCGTCGTCAAAACTCTTCATCTGCTTTACCTTACTAGTAGCTAGTAGCTTACTTTTATGAAGGTTCCTGAAATGCCGAAATTTATGCCAAACTGTCTGCCGCTGCTCATTGGCAGCCTTCCCCTGAAAGACCATGAGGAAGCGATTGCATTGATATTTGATTATACTCCCGATATTCCTCTTTGGCCGCAATTGCCGATTTATCGACAAGAGGGCATGATCCGTCAGTTTGTGCCTGGCTTACCCGGTCTTGCCTCGGCAGACGGGAAAATCTATATTGATACCCTGGCTGACGGTTTTGCCGCGGAACTGCTCGCCTTCTATGAAGAATACCTGCTGGTCACTGAAGGCGGGAAAGATCTCGACGGGTCACGGTTTCAACTTTCAGAAGAAGTCGCAAAAGGGTTTTACACCTTTCTGGCAGCGGCCGAAATGGGGCGGGAACGGCTGCTTGGGCTGAAAGGGCAGACCACCGGACCGATTACCTTTTGTACCGGCCTGGTTGATCAGGCGGGCCGGGCGATTTTCTATAATGATGAGCTGCGCGATGTCGCGGTCAAGCACCTGGCCTTAAAGGCGAAGTGGCAGACCAGGAAGATGGCGGAAATTGGCGGTCAGCCGATAATGTTTTTTGATGAGCCTGGCTTGGCCGGTCTTGGTTCATCCGCTTTTATAACCATCACCAATGAAGATATTATAAGCTGTTTTCTCGAGGTTTTTGCGGCGGTTCGGGCGGAGAACGGATTGACGGGCGTGCATGTCTGTGCGAATACCGAATGGCCTGTTCTCTTTGATTCCGGGGTCGATATAGTCAGTTACGATGCCTATTCCTATTTTGACAAATTGGTACTATACGCGAAGCAGCTGGTTGATTTTTTTGCCCGTGGCGGGATCCTTGCCACCGGTATCGTGCCGACAAACCCTGAATTCATTGATATTGAGGAAGTCGATTCCCTGGTTGAAAAATGGTTTGAACAGTCTCGGCGATTGCAGGCAATCGGCATCGATGATAAGACGATATACCAACAGACATTGATCACGCCGAGCTGCGGCACCGGTACCGTTTCCGAGGGGCAGGCGCGCAAGGTGCTGGCGCTGACGAAAGGGGTGTCAGAGAAAATCCGGGCTTGTTACTGCTGATGATGACCAGCGCATCCTCTGGTTCCCATGGAAACCAACTCTCAGATTCACCGCTAAGCCGTCTACAATAAGAGACGTAGAGGCGGACAGGTTTTTATCAGCTCTTTTTTACTGGCAAGAGGCAGCTTTTTAATCTGCTCTTCTCTTCTGGTGGCTATTGATCTTGATGCAGCTTTCTCAAAATATACCAGTTCAACGGGACGGCGGGTGCGGGTATATTTAGCGCCCTTTTGGGTGGAGTTGTGCTCTTCCATCCGGCGTATCAGATCAGTTGTGATGCCGGTATAGTAAGTGTTATCCCGGCAGCAGACGATATAGACATGCCAGACTGATAACGGCTCGTTGTTTGCTTGTGGTTCAATGGTGTGCATTATAATTGTGGCAGCTCCATCTTGCCAAATTGAAGAGTAGATGGTAATCAACTCACTTGCTATAACTAGTATTTACAAGTCAATTTTGACAACTGAGTAAAAACTTAAGATTTTCGATGGATAAGTAGATAAGCGCAGACTTCGGATGAAGAGTTTTTACAATACCATCAATTCTCAGGATATATGCCACATGCCCTCCCAAGATGATAGCGAAAAATTTCAGAGTCTAGCGCTGACCGAACACCTAAGAGAATTGCGCTCCTGCCTGATTATCTCTTTTGTTGCCGTCTTTATTGGATTTTGTCTCTCATATACCGTCATTCGACCCATCGGAACCTGGTTTTTTAAACCGTTGACCGAGGTGTTGCCGCAGGGAACATCGCTCATTTTCACCTCCTACCAGGAAGGGTTTTTTTTTATCTAAAACTCGCGCTGGTCTGCGGCATATTGCTGGCCTGCCCCGTCATTTTTTCGCAGCTTTGGCGGTTTGTCGCACCGGGCCTGTTCAGTCATGAAAAGCGGGTGGTCGTACCGTTTTCCATCCTTTCCACCTTCTGCTTTATCGGCGGTGCGGCTTTTGGTTATCTCGTCGTCTTCCCGCCTGCTTTCAAATTTCTCGTCGGCTACAATAACGAATTCCTGACCTCCATGCCGGCGGTGAGCGAGTATTTTTCTCTCGCGACCAGGCTTTTGCTTGCCTTTGGGGCTATTTTTGAAATGCCTATATTTATGGTGTTTCTGGCCAAAGTCGGATTGGTTAATGTTGGTTTTCTGAACCGAAACAGAAAATATGCCATCCTGATTAATTTTATCATAGCCGCTATTTTAACCCCGACCCCCGATGTAGTTAATCAGCTGATGATGGGTGTTCCCCTCATGGTGCTCTATGAAATCAGTGTGCTGGCGGTGTGGGCCTTCGGCAGAAAAGGTTTTTCCGGATTTGACGATCCATCGTCAACCCCGGAGGAGATGTCAGAATAAAAGCATATCCTCACTGGATTTTTTCAGGTTCTTGCATTATTAATTAATGGAGTTTTGCGATAGGTTTTGCGCCCGTTATCTCTTGGGCACGATAATGGTAACAGCAGAAGATTAATGGAAAAACTTGAGGAGGTGTTCTATGGGTAAGAGTGCAGAGTTTGCAAAATTAATAGAGATCGGCAGACCGCCAAATATTGCGCAGCGTTTTCCTCATTCCCAGGCCCTGATCGTCAGTGGTAAAGTCGTCGATCAGGCGCTGGTGAAAAAAGGCAAGGCCATGACTATAGCTGCCAACGGCCGCAATAGTTTTGTTATCCGTGGAGCCCTAATGGCTGCGCAGCGTGCTGATGCCACCTTGCTTATTGAAATAGCTCGTTCCGAGACAAATTACTGCCCGACCAATTTTTATAATCTAGCCCTGCAGGTGGACAGCATCTGTAATGAGCTGGGTATTACTATTCCCGTGGCCATTCATGCCGATCACTACGGCATCAAGAGCGAGGCGGATATTTCTTTTGCCAAAATGGAAATTCCGTCGATGTTTGATGCGGGGATAACTTCCATTGCGGTTGATGCCTCGCATATGGCCGATGATAAAAATCTGCTGGCCAACCTTGAACTGAGTCCCTGCATTCCTCCATGGGCCGGGCTGGAAACGGAAGTGGGGGAGATTAAAGGCGAACAGGGACTTTCTACCGTCGATGACGCCTCGTTTCTTATCAAGGGCCTCAATGCCCACGGCATTTTTGCCGACTGGATTGCCTTAAATAACGGTACTACCCATGGCTTGGAGGCAAGCGGTCAGGGGATTCAAGTTGAGTTGACCGCCAAAATTCACAAGGCCCTTGAAAAATATGGGGTCTCCGGGGCCCAGCATGGCACTTCGGGAAATAATTCCGATAAGTTGCGGGCGATTGCAGCAGGGACCCATACCACCAAGGCTAATGTCGCCACTGCGTTGCAGATGATTTCCTGGGGGGTACAAGTCAACGATTACGGCAATGCCATCCTGGATGGCGAAGGCAATTTCATCAAGGTTGCGGGCCAGGGCGTCTCGGAGGAGATGTGGCAGCGGATGACCAAATATGCCGCGGACAAAGGCTGGAAGGGCGGCAACTATAAAAATCTCAACCTGCCTTTTGAAAACCTGTTGCTGGCGCAGGCGCGTGCGGTTCGCGAGCGCATGAGTAAAGGGGTGGAAGAGTTTGTCTATAATATCCTAACCAAGGTATTCAATGCCGATGGAACGGCAACTCTGGCCAAGGAGTTGCTTTTGAAGGCAGGTTCCTATGATCTCGGTTCCAAAGGAAAGCGGCTGGAAGAACCGCAGGACTGGACCAGAGAGCTGATTATTGACCGGGCTAAATCCCTGGATATCGACGCCGGACCGCAGGGAAATTTTGATGATTGAGGCGCATTTTTCCCCACTATTGACCTTTTACGCCTTGCTATGAAGATGAAAAAAATATTAATTACCGGGGCCGCCGGCTTTATCGGGGCTCATTTAAGTGGGAAACTGATAGCTGGGGGAGTTGAAGTCGTTGGCCTGGATAATCTCAATGCTTATTACGATCCACAATTAAAAAGAGATCGTATGGCAGCTCTTGCTGAAGGCCCTGGTTTTACCCATGTGGATATTGAGCTTGCCGACAGAAATGCGATTGAGACCCTGTTTACCGCACACCGTTTCGATGCGGTAGTCAATCTCGCCGCCCAGGCCGGAGTCCGCTATTCGCTGATCAATCCTCACTCCTATGTGGATACCAATATCGTCGGCTTTGTCAATATTCTCGAAGGTTGCAGGCATTCAGGCGTAAAGCACCTGGTGTACGCCTCCTCCAGTTCCGTCTATGGCGCCAATACCAGGATGCCGTTCTCCGTGCATGACAATGTCGATCATCCGGTGTCTTTGTATGCGGCGTCGAAAAAAGCCAATGAATTAATGGCCCACACCTACAGCCATCTCTTCAATCTGCCGACCACCGGACTGCGATTTTTTACCGTTTATGGCCCGTGGGGACGACCGGATATGGCACTCTTCCTGTTTACCAGGGCGATCATGGAAAATCGGCCTATTGATGTTTTCAATAATGGCAATATGGAGCGGGATTTTACATATATAGGCGATATTGTTGAAGGGGTTTGTCGGGTTATTCAGCGGGTGCCGGAAAGCTCGCCGGCCTGGAATGCCGACACCCCGGATCCGGCCACCTCCTATTGTCCCTACCGGGTGTATAACATCGGCAACAACAATAAGGAAAAACTGTTGCGCTATATTGAAGTTTTAGAGGAGTGTCTCGGCCGAAAAGCTGAGAAAAATTTTCTGCCCATGCAACCGGGAGATGTGCCGGCAACTTTCGCCGATGTCGATGACCTGGTGCGCGATTTTGAGTATAAACCGGCTACCACTCTTGAATATGGCATCGGCAAATTTGTTGAGTGGTATAAAGAATATTACCGTTAGTCAAATACTCAATGTAGAAGCCGGTACGTATCTGTTAACCCATCTCTGTAGTGCGTCTTGTGCCTGGTAAATATTTGTTGCAGAACCAGGAGAAAAACTCAGAATGGATTGGCGATGGATGACATCTTAGATATCAGCAGTACTGATACCCAAGGCGCACAATGGCGAAGGCGACTGCTGCGTATTGTTGTGCCGATCGCTTGTGTCGCGTTGCTGATGGCATCGATTGTCGGCATTGCCTTGGTCAATTACACCAGCAACCGAAAAGATGCTCTCGCTTTATCGGCGGATTTATTAGGTTCGCTCGATCGGCAGATCGCGACCGAAGTCCGGGCTTTTCTCGCCCCGGCATCGGAGATGGTCCGAATTATTGACGGCATCCTGCAGCATTCGCCGGATTGGGCCAGTGGTCAGGTTATTGGGGAACCACTGGCCGTGCAGATGCTCCAGGCAATACCTCAACTGTCGCTCTTTAGCTTCGCCGACACCAAAGGCAACTATATGATGCTGAAGAAAATGGGTGACAACTCGATTCACACCAAGCTTATCAAAAGAGAAGGAGCCACGGTCGGTGTCACCTGGATTCGACGGGATCCCGACGGCAGGGAAATCGCCAGGCAACTTTCCGAGGGCGACACCTTCGATCCACGAACGCGTCCCTGGTACCGGGGAGCTATTGCTGCATCCGGCGTCTTCTGGACTGACGTTTATATCTTTTTTACCGATAAAAAACCAGGGATTACAGCATCTCAGGCGGTCCGTGACGAAAATGGCGAAGTGCTGGGGGTTGTCGGTCTGGATATTGAACTGGCCACCTTGAGCAAATTTTTAAGCGGACTGAGGATCGGCAGCAACGGTCAGGCGATGATTATCGATGCAACCGGACGGATGGTGGCATTTCCGGATGTTGCGCGCATGATGCAGCAAAAAGACGATAAACTTATCGCTCGCAGGTTGAACGAACTGCAGGACCCCGTTCTTGACCGGGCTTTCAACCGGTTCCTCATTGAAAAAGCGATGCATCGTGAGTTGGTGGTAAACGGTAAGAAATATATTAATACCATCTCGCCCCTGCCGGCTGCCTTCGGTCAAGATTGGTCGGTTCTGATCGTTGTGCCGGCCGACGATTTCGTCGGCTTTGTCTCCCGTAACTATAAAACAGCCCTGCTCATGTCGCTTGCGGTGTTGGGACTGGCATCCCTTTTGGCCGGTCTGCTTATCTGGCAGGGCTTGCGGGCGGATCGCAATGTCCGCCTGCTGCTGTCCCGCCGTCGAGAAATGGAAACTCAGAGCCGGGCTTTTTCCGATCTTGCCGCCATGCCGGCGATCTTCGATCCGGACGATATCGATGCCCTGGCGGATGTAACCCGTATTACAGCTGAGGCTGTTGGTGTGCGCCGGGTCAGTGTCTGGGAGTGGCAGTCGGACCAGCAGCAACTTATCTGCAGCGACAGTTATGATCGAGAGCACGGCGGTCACACTCGTGGAACTCTATTGTTGCAACAGGATTTACCGCAGTTGTTTGCGGTTTTGCTTGAGGAAAGTCCCCTGTCTGTTACCGACGCGGCAAAGAACCCGATAACTGCCGAACTGCACCGAGTGTACCTCAACCCCCTGGGGTGCAACGGGCTGCTCTCTACCCCGATCTTCGATGAAAACCACAATCGCGGCGCATTGTGGTTTGAACAGGAGGGCAGCGACCTTGAGTGGCGGGGCGAAGTACGTACCTTCGCTCGGGCGGTTGGCGGACTGCTTGCCCTGCGACTGAGTGCGGCAGGAAATCGGTCAGATTTGGCGAGGGACGCTGGTACGGCGGAAGGCCCATCAGTACCAGTGCAGTTACGTTATGCTGTAAAGGCTTCTGACAGGCCGGACAAGGATATTGTGGGCAGCAACGTCAAGCAAGGTGTTCAAGCCGCCCCGGCCATGCGACAGGCCACCATTGTTGATTTGCGCGGGCAGGTTTTTTTAAAGCAGATGAAACAACATAATGCAAGCCCGGATGCCTTGGGAGTAGATCTCTTTGAAGATGTGACTGTCCTGGTTCTTCAGTTCGACGATTCGATCGCCTTGACTGAGAGGCTGGGCGGAGAGAAGCCTATGACCGTGGTAGATCGCCTGATTCATCATATGGAAAAGCTCGCCCTACAAAGCGGCATCGAGTACATGAAGTTTCTCAGCGATCAGCTGGTCTGCGCCGCAGGTTTTCGCAATGACACCATTATTGACCATGCCCGGGTGATCGCGGATCTTGCCTTGAAAATCCAGGAAAGCTGTTTGCGTATCTTTGAAAATTCCAGCAATATGCTCAATTTTCGAATCGGCGTCGATACCGGTTCGGTCATCGGCAGCATGGTGGGAGGACAGCACAAAACCTATAATCTTTGGGGAGATGGTGTCAGGATTGCCGGGAAGATGGCCGAATCCGGGTCAACGGGCGAGATACATGTCAGTGAAAGTACATACCTGCGACTGCAGAGCGAGTACTTATTCAAGGTGCGGGGTCAGTTTTATCTGCCAAAAGTAGGCGAACTTTCCACCTATATACTCACTGGACAGTTATGATAGAGTCGCTAAAAATTGATGCGATAAAAAGGGCTCCCATCGAAGGCCACCCGCATCCGATGCTGATGATTCCGGCGACCATCGGTTTCTGGACCGTCGCCATCATTCGGCCGCTCATCATCTTAAGCAGCATCACCGTTGCCGTGCTCCGGCAGAGTTGCCGTCCGCTTAACTGGCGGCGGACTCTGGTACGGGAATTCCTTCGGCAGTGCTATCTGGTTGGCATCGGATCCCTGCCTTTTATTTTAATCAGTGGGTTGCTCACCGGCCTGGCGATGGTTTTTCAATTCCTCTACTGGTTGGGCTTGGTCGGTAAAAGCGGCATTATAGGGCAGATCATCGTCATGGTCATGGTCCGGGAGATCGCCCCGCTGCTGATTGCCTTGATCGTTGTCGGGCGCAGCGGCTCGGTCAATATGGTCGAAATGGGTCATATGCGGGTGAGCGGCCAACTTCGCGTGCTCGATGCCCAGGGAATCGACCCGTTTTTGTTTCTGATCGCTCCCCGCTGCCTGGCTACGGCCCTCTCGATGTTTTGTTTGTGTGTCGTATTTATCCTGCTGGCGGTGATAACCGGTTTCATGGTGGGGAGCACTGTTGGAGCTACAGACACAACCATCCTGGAATTTGTCAATCGCGTGCTGTCCGCCATGGGCGCTGGAGATTATGCAATCATTGTTCTCAAGCCGCTGATCACCGGGGTTTTGATTACCATTATCACCTGCACTACCGGTTTGTCCGTTGATGGACGAAGCAGACAACTGGCCCAGGCGCTACCACTTGGATTTGTAAAATCGGTTCTGGCTGTTTTTTTGGTTTCAGGCGCACTTTCTGTGCTGCTCTAGAAGGATAGCCTCCTGGTAATTAACTGGTCGCATGATGGAAATCAATGGATCACAGCGCACTGTCCTGGACATCAAACACATGACCCTGTTCACCGAAGGGACGGAGAGCGGGCAATACGTTAATGCCCATTTTACATTATACAGTGGACAACTGGCCCTTGTTCGACTCGATAAGCGGTACCAGAGCGCAGCATTTGCCGATGCGTTCTCCGGCCTTCTGTTTCCCACCAATGGTACAGTGTGTTTCTTGGGGCGGGATTGGCTGGCGTCCTCCGCGGACACGGCCAATGCCATGCGTGGCAAGATTGGCCGGGTTTTTTTGGGCGAAGGGTGGTTGGACGCTTTTAATCTCATTGATAATATTTTGTTGTCGGAGCGCCACCACACTCGAAGACCTGAGGAGGCGCTTGTACAGGAAGCCGCACAATTAGCCGAATTATTTCGACTTCCCGGACTGCCTAACGGATACCCCAAGGATTATAACCGGGCAGATCTGCAACGGGCAGCCTGTGTGCGCGCATTCATGGGTAATCCGACTCTGTTGTTGTTGGAAGACCCGACCGTCGGCATGCACCAGGGCATGCTGCCGGCCCTTGTCAACACCATCCGCCGGGTGCGCAATCGAGGCGCTGCCGTGTGGTGGATGACTCTTTCTGATGATGTGTGGCTCGATGAATCAATTCCGGCTGATCGGTTTTTTCGAACTTCCGGTTCGGAGCTGATGGAGGTGAACAGGAAAGTATGAGCAGTCGCAAATCATTTCGCTATACCAATGAAGCTGTGGGGGTCATGGTGCTTGTAGCAGTACTGATCTTTATTGGTGCTGTATTGCAGACCGGACGGTTGCGCAACTGGTTTGAGCCTGGCATGAAGCTCAAGGTCGTTTTGCCTAAAGAAGGGTTGTATGGTTTATCAAGCGGGGCTGAAGTTGAAATTCTTGGCACAAAAGCCGGCACCGTGGAGCAGGTCGTTGTCCTTCCCGGGCAACAGATCCACGCCGTTGTCGATATCAAAAAGAAGATGACCGGGTTCGTGCGACGCGATTCCGAGGCTATCATCCGTAAAGAATTTGGTGTGGCTGGGGCGTCTTTTCTGGAAATCACCAGAGGGACGGGAGAAAAACTCGACTGGGAGTATGCGGTCATCAACGCTGTTGCCGAACGTGCACCTACCGAGTCGATGGGGGAACTGCTCGCCGAGGTGCGCATCAAGATTATGCCGATGCTCGATGACGCCCAGCGAGTACTGGTCAACCTGAACACAATTACCGGCAAAATTGCCGGCGGAGAAGGGACTATCGGTCGGCTGCTGGTAGAAGATCGAATGGCTCTTGAAGTCGAAACCCTGCTGACCCAGGTCAATACGACTGTCGGCAAACTTGCCCCCATGCTGGAATCTCTGCAGACAACGGTTGGCAATGTCGCGACACTGTCAAGTCAGCTAACCGGCCAGGCCAGCGCAATTCCGGCATTGTCCCAGGATGCCGGCAAGATTCTCGCTTCGCTCCAACTGGTCCTTGAAGACCTGAGCCGCACCACTCCGCAGCTTCCTCAATTGATTAAAACTGTTAATACCGCCGCCGGTGATGTGCCGGTCCTCTTGGTCCAGACGCAGCAGGTCCTTGGTGAACTCGAACAGTTGCTGCGCCAGTTGAAATCTCATTGGTTGTTAGGAGGGAGTGGTTCAAGCAAGGCAAGGCCTGTTGAACGTATCTCACCGTTGGAGGTTACGCCATGAGACCTTGCTGCCTCCTCATCCCCATATATCGCTTTTTTATCAGCATACTGGTATTGGTGGTCATGACCATAGCCATCAATGGCTGCGGTGCACGGCAGAAAAACGGCGCCGACCCATACGTGGATGAGGCCCTCGAATCAGCCAACCACCTGGCCCAATCCGCTTTCGAAAAAGGCCGTTATCAACAGGCAGCCGGCATTTACCAGACCGTGCTGGGGCTGGGGTATTCCCGCAATGATGCGTCGGTTATTCTGGCTACCCGCTACAACCTGGCGCTCTGCCTTATGGAACTTGGACAATACCCAGAGGCACAAAAACTGCTAAGCCAGGCGTATGCAGAGCTCGCTCTTGGCGATAAAAAGATACCGGAAGATCTTCTTCTCCTGGAAGCGACGATTTTATACCGCGAGAATCGGCTGGAAGATTCATGGGCGATCACCCAACAGATTCTGGATAGTGGCTCTCCTTCACCAACTATTATTACCAGGACCTCCTTTCTACGCGGATTAATTGCCAGCGGGAAAAACGACATGGCTGGCATTGATGCGGCCATTTTCAATATGGGCCAACCACAATCCGTGGTACTCAGGGCAGATAAGGCGGAATTGCAGGGTCGGCTGGCAATGGCAAAAAATAAATGGGAGGAGGCAATTGTTGCTTTAGACCAGGCCACCAGTTTACGAAGAGAATCTCTCGAGTATCGCCGGATGGCAATCAGCCTGGCACTCTCTGCCGCAGCCAGTGAAGAAGCCGGCAGGCCGGAAGTTGCAGCCGGCAGGTATCTGCATGCCGGTCGCAGTGCCGCCTACAGGGAGGATCGATTAAATGCGCGCAAATGGCTCACTCAGGCCGCGTTGCTTTTTGATCGGCTCGGCAACAACACACTGAGCGCTGAGGCCAATTCGTACCTCTCACAACTCGACGTTGAGTCGAAGTCATCACCTCTGCAGGAGTAGTTACCAAGTGCCGGACAGAAGGTGAGTATGTCTCAAAACTCTTCCCCTGCTTTATTGACTCGGCCCAGCACCGGATTTTTTTTATTCTGCTCTGCCCAGCAGTTTTATTGCCGCGCGGATGATTGCCGGGGTGTCGATAAAGCTGTTTTTCCAGAGAGTTTTTTGCGGACCGTGTTCGACAAAATGATCTGGATGGCCGAGTAGGCAGGTGCGTACCGAGTAGAGTTTTCGACGGCTGAAGAGTTCGAGAACCGAGCTGCCGAAACCACCTTGACGGGAATTGTCTTCAATGGTCACCACGCGCTTGGTCTGCTCAGCCCACTGACAGATGAGCTCGGCATCGAGCGGTTTGATGAAGCGGGGATTGATGACCGTTGCGCTGATGCCAACCTTTTGCAGTCCTTTAGCCGCCTCCAGAGCAGGATACACTCTGTTGCCGACCGGCAGCAGCAGCACGTCACTGCCTTTGACCAGCAGCTCGCCTTTACCGATATCCAGTTTATGCAGCGAAGTCGACAGCGGTACGGCGTAGCCTGTCCCCCGGGGATACCTGACAACCGATGGGCCGTTATAATAGATGGAGGTGTAGAGCATATGCTGCAGCTCTTCTTCGTCTTTCGGCGACATGATGACGATGTTGGGAATAAAGCGCAGAAACGACAAATCAAAGACGCCATGATGGGTAGGGCCATCGTCGCCAACGACGCCTGCCCGGTCAATGGCCAGGGTTATCGGAAGATTGGGGATGCAGATATCATGGATTATCTGATCCAGGGCCCGCTGGAAAAAAGTAGAATAAATAGCCACTACCGGCCGTAATCCCTCGACTGCAAGACCGGCGGCAAAGGTCACCGCATGCTGCTCGGCGATGCCGACATCAAAAAAACGATGCGGATATTCCGCGGCGAATTTTTTCAGGCCGGTTCCCGATACCATGGCCGCGGAGATAGCAACAATTTTGTCATCTCTGGCGGCAAGACCGGTAATGGTATCGCCGAACACCTTGGTATAGGTTACAGCCCCAGAAGCGCCATGCGGTTTGCCGCTGTCAATATCAAACGGACCGATGCCATGGAAGATATCCGGGTTTTTTTCGGCCGGCTCGTAGCCTTTGCCTTTTTTGGTCAGGACATGAATCAGCACCGGACCGTGTTCTGTGTCGCGAACCGTTTCCAGTGTCTCGAGCAGATCTTCCAGATTATGGCCGTCGATAGGACCGACATAATCAAATTTAAACGCCTCAAAGAGCATGCCTGGGGTGAAAAAGCTTTTAAAGCTCTCCTCGCTCTTGCGCAGGATATTAAGAATATTTTCCCCGACGTCGGAGATTTGCAACTTTTCAACCAGGTGAGCCTTCACCCGGGACATCGTTCTGCCGGTGAGCTTGCGGCTTAGAAAACTCGACAGGGCGCCGACGTTGGGTGAAATTGACATCTCATTGTCGTTGAGGATAACCACCAGGTCCTTATTAAGGTGGCCGGCATGGTTTAGAGCCTCAAAGGCCAGACCTGCGGTCATTGACCCATCGCCGATAACGGCAATTGCCCGATGCTCATCTTTTTGCAGTGTTTTGGCCAGGGTTATTCCCAAGGCGGCGGAAATGGACGTCGAGCTATGGCCGGTTTCAAACGCATCGTAGGGACTTTCCTTGCATTTAGGAAAGCCGCTCATTCCTTTATACTGGCGGAGGGTGGTAAACTGTTCCCGCCTGCCGGTCAGTAACTTATGGGCGTATGATTGGTGTCCCACGTCCCAGATAAGTTTGTCGTCGGGGGTGTTGAAGACATAGTGCAGGGCTATGGTGAGTTCCACAACTCCCAGGCTTGGTGCCAGATGACCTCCGGTTTGGGAGACGACCTGAAGAATATTGTCGCGAATATCCTGGGCCAGGGTTCTCATCTCCGCCAAAGAAAGCTTGCGAATATCGGCTGGGGAATCGATCCTTTCAAGCAAGGTGGTCGCTGGTATTGGTTGGAGTTTCGACATAATTATTTTACTCAAATTCGCTGCACCACTTAATTACTTCTGGTATAGACATATTCCGCCAGGGCGCGGAGCGGGTCGGCACTGTGGTCGAAATCGGCAAGGGCTTTGATGGCGGCGGCAACAGCTTCTCTGGCCTTCGCCTGGGTTTCTTCAATGCCGAAAAAAGCGGGATACGTTGCCTTGCCGCGGTCGGCGTCCGACCCGGCTGCTTTGCCAAGTTGTTCGGTGGTCGAGGTGACATTAAGCAGGTCATCGACGATCTGAAAAGCGAGACCGAGGCTGTCACCATAGGCAATAAGTCGTTCGGTTTGCTCCGCATTCGCGCCGGCACCGATTGCTCCGGCATGAACGGCGCAGGTGATCAGAGCTCCCGTTTTGTTCTTATGGATGGTCTTAAGTGTTTCAAAGGGGAATTTGGTGTTTTCCGTGGCGATGTCCAGGGCCTGCCCACCGACCATCCCCTGCGGCCCTGCTGCTCGGGCGATAAGATGAATAATCTGCAGCTGCTGGTGTGGTGTCAAGCCACCGGCATGAGGACTGCTCAGCAGCTCAAATGCCCAGGTCAGTAGGCTGTCTCCGGCAAGAATAGCTCCGGCCTCACCGTAGAGCGTATGATTGGTCGGTTTTCCTCGACGCAGTGCATCATTGTCCATAGCCGGCAAATCATCGTGAATAAGCGAGTAGGTATGAATACACTCGAGTGCACCGGCAACCGGCAACAAGTTTTTTTCTGTTGCTGGCGACTTGTTAACCGCTTCCCCTGCAGCAAGACAGAGAATGGGACGAACCCGTTTGCCGCCGACAAAAAGACTGTAGCGCATGGCCTCAATATGGTGGGTAAAAGGGCCAACCGCCTGCAGCATTAATTTTTCGAGCGTTTGTTCAACAAGTTTTTGCTTGTCACTCAGATAGATCTTGATGTCCAATTTCTTGTCCGTCAAACGGCAGGGCTTCGAGCTTACCGTCTTTTTCAAGTAATAATTCGACTTTTGCCCGGGCTTCCGACAGCTGCTCCGTGCAAAAGCCGGCGAGCTTTATGCCTTCATCAAATTTTTTCAAGCTATTTTCCAGGCTCAACTCGCCTTCTTCAAGTTCTTCGGTGATTTGCTCAAGACGAGCAAGAGATGCCTCAAAGGTTTTTTTAGCCATAATCAGCCGCCCTTTTGCAAAGTAAAAGAAGGTTGCCTCGCCGGATCTTTCGGGCTAGAACTAAGGGAGTTTCCTCGACACGGCGATCCGCTAGCAAAATCAAGGCAACAAAAAAGCATAGTATATATTCCGTACCCGCCAGGATGTCGAGTGCAAAATAGATAAAATCATCGCTGCTGATGAGCTCATTCCGGCGATCAAGAACAGTCAATGTGAAATGATAAAGACTATTGCGATGTTTACAAGATGGCTGGCGACGGAAAAAGGGTATTCTGATCATACCGTCAGTGGTTACCGGCGCGATTTGCTGGAATTTACCACCTTTATCCAGACCCGGGGCAAGCGAGATAAAAACAGCAAAGGTACGCCTGATGCAATTACCTCCGGGCAGGTACGAAAATTTATTGTCAGTCTGCATGGGCATAACAGTGCAGCGACCGTGGCCCGAAAAATATCGGCACTGCGATCATTTTTTCGATATGGACAACGTCATAAGCTGGTGAAAAGTGATCCGCTGGCCGGGGTCGTCGGACCTAAAATAGGTCATATTATTCCGGTCTTTCTGACGGTTGATGAGACCTTTGCTCTGCTTGAAGCGCCATGCGCAGAAGATGCTTACTGCGCCAGAGACCGGGCAATGCTCGAACTACTCTATTCCACCGGGATTCGGGTTTCCGAGCTGGTGTCAAGGGACCTTGCCGATCTTGATTTCACCGAGGAAGTGCTTACGGTACGGGGCAAAGGAAATAAGGAGAGGTTGATGCCGGTGGGCCGTCCCGCTGTTGAAGCGGTGCACAGCTGGTTGCCACAAAGATTACAACTTATAGAGCAGCGGGCGAAAAGGGGCAGGACAGTTGAGAAAAATGCACTGTTTCTCAATGGCAGAGGCAGTCGTCTTACCACACGCAGTGTCGAACGATTGGTCAGGATGTATGGGGAACGGGCGGAGATTACTCAGATTGTCACCCCCCATGCCCTGCGTCATTCGTTTGCCACCCATCTGCTGGAAATGGGTGCTGACCTTCGAGCCGTCCAGGAGTTGCTGGGACATGTCAGTTTGTCGACGACGCAACGCTACACCCATCTTACTCTGGATCATCTGTCTGCGGTTTATGACAAATCCCATCCTTTATCCATCGAAGATATCAAGCGGGATGACACCTAGCAGCACCGTCTTTCTATAACTACCAAACGTATTTACGAAAAATGAATGCCAATGAAGATACGATCAACAACAATTCTCGCCGTGCGCCATAAGGGTAAAGTCGCCTTAGCCGGAGACGGGCAGGTTTCACTCGGCAACACGGTCATGAAACATAAGGCCCGCAAGGTCCGGCGGCTGTACCATGACAAAGTCATCACCGGCTTTGCCGGGGCAACAGCCGACGCCTTTACTCTTTATGATAAGCTGGAGCAGAAACTGGAGCAGTATAACGGCAACCTGATGCGCGCCTCAGTCGAACTGGCCAAGGAGTGGCGGACCGATAAATTTTTGCGCAGGCTGGAAGCCATGCTGATTGCCGTTGATGCCGACCACTCCCTGCTCCTCTCGGGCAACGGCGATGTCATCGAGGCCGATCAGGGGATTCTGGCGATCGGTTCCGGTGGTCCCTATGCTCAGGCAGCAGCCCTTGCTCTGGTTGCCCATAGTGAACTCGATGCCGAGTCAATTTGTCGTGCAGCTATGGAGATAGCCGCCAATATCTGTGTTTTTACCAATAATTCAATTATCGTTGAAACAATATGATCTCTAATCAGTCCCTTACCCCGAAAGAAATTCTCCTTGAACTGGATAAATATATTGTCGGTCAGCCGGACGCGAAACGATCGGTGGCCATTGCCCTGCGTAACCGCTGGCGGCGCAGGCAGGTGCCGTCACCGTTACGCGAAGAAATAGCGCCAAAAAATATTATCATGATCGGCCCGACCGGAGTCGGTAAAACCGAAATCGCCCGCCGCCTGGCCGCCCTGGCCCAGTCGCCTTTTATTAAGGTGGAGGCTTCAAAGTATACCGAGGTCGGCTATGTCGGCCGAGATGTCGAGTCAATGGTTCGTGATCTTGTTGATCTGGCGGTCAATATGGTAAAAGAAGAAGAAAAATACCGTATCGAAGGAGTCGCCGAAGCCAACGCGGAAGATAAAATCCTCGATCTTCTGCTGCCTCCCGGGCCAAATACTGCTTCCGCCATTGGCCCGGAGGATGCCCATTCCTTCACTATAGCAAACCCCGATCTGCCGGTGCGCAAAGAGAACCCGGAAGAAAACTCGACCCGCGAAAAATTTCGTCAGATGCTGCGCGATGGCCGCCTCGATGATCGGGAGCTGGAAGTCTCCATAAGTGAATCAAAATCGATGCCCATGGTGGAGATTATGACCACCTCCGGCATGGAAGATATGCAGTCCAATCTGCAGGATGCCTTCAGCAAGCTTTTCCCGAGGAAAAAGAAAAAGCGCAAGATGAAGGTGCCTGAAGCTCTGGACGCTACTAAAAAAGAAGAGATGGAAAAGCTGATCGACATGGACAATGTCATCAAGGAAGCACTTAAGCGCACCGAAGAATCGGGGATCATCTTTCTTGATGAGATCGATAAGGTGGCCTCCCGCGGAGGTGGTGGCAGCCATGGTCCCGAGGTCTCCCGTGAAGGCGTGCAGCGCGATCTTCTGCCGATAGTTGAAGGGGCATCGGTCAGTACCAAGCACGGCATGGTCAAGACTGATCATATCCTTTTTATCGCCAGCGGCGCCTTCCATATGAGCAAACCGTCGGATCTTATCCCCGAATTGCAGGGTCGTTTTCCCATTCGGGTTGAACTGCACTCGCTTGGCAAAGATGAGTTTGTGCGAATTCTGACCGAGCCGGAGAATGCCCTGATCAAGCAATATATTGCACTGATGAAGACAGAAGGGATTGATCTGGTCTTTGAGGAAGACGCCATTGAAGAAATAGCCGCGATTGCGGTAGAGGTGAACGAGCAGACGGAGGAAATCGGTGCGCGGCGTCTGCATACGATTATGGAGCGGGTCCTTGATGTTCTTTCTTTTGATGCCACCGATCGGACCGATGAAACTTTTGTGGTTACCGCTGCCTATGTCAAGGAAAGGCTGCATGAAATAGTCAAAGATCAGGACCTCAGCCGATATATTCTCTAGCCGCCGGCGCTATCCTGGGAGAACCGTTCATGTTTCTGAAATTTTTTGGTAAGAAGCCCGAAAGAAATGACCTGGCAGCCATTGACCGGGCAGCCATTTCGCATGGTATCGACACCGAGATGAACTATTGCCCTTCCTGCGGTGATGAATATCGAGCCGATATCACCACCTGTGCGGTGTGTGATATCGCCCTGGTCAGCGGCGTCGAGAAGCTGGCCGGGATGCAGGCGGCGCAGCAGGCATTTGGCCGGCGATCGATGGATATCTCGCCGGAAGATGCGCTGGTTAATATTCGTAAAGGGTCGATAAAGGATATGAAAGCCTTGCGCAGACTTCTTGCGGCTGAGCGAATACCGGCTCTTCTGGCTGGCGATGCCGATGGCTGTGCTAAGGGATGCTGTGGTCCTGAACTGTATCTGCAGATCAAAGAAAGTGATACGGCCATGGCCGTTGAGGTCCTGAGCAGGGAATTTATCAGGAGCACGGCGCTTAATACCTATGATCTGAGCAATGCCCAAGCGGTGTTTAACCCTCTTGATGCAGAGACTATCTGCCCTGCCTGCGGTGGTCGGTTTTCACCCACGGTGGGGGCTTGTCCCGAATGCGGTCTCTGCTTTGAATAGCCAGTCAGTTGTGTTTGCCGTTGCCGTTTGTTTTGCCGTTGTCCCACCGTTTTTTTCTGGGGGTCAAGGCAATCGGTTTTTTTGAAAATGTGACCGCTTTGTACTTGAGGATTTCATCCACCTGGTCGGTAAGATTGCGGCAGGGGCGGATAGTGAGATCCCTGAGGACTTCGATATCGACTTCGCCCCGTCCTGGAAAATGCAGGGTCAGCAGAATTGGACAGGCACCGTGAAACTGATACAGCACTTTTTTGACTTTTTCCATCTGCTGGCGGGAGAGTTTATCCGTGGCAAACTTGATATTGGCCGATTCGGTGTACTTTTCCCTCGCCTCCTGCAGTGAATCGATGGAATCGGCGATGATCTTCGGCCCCCTTTCATCCTTTTGCACTATTCCCTGAACAATAATTGGATCGGTCGAGGAGAGAATCTCTTCACACCTGGCATAGGTATCCGGAAAAACTACTACTTCCACTGATTCATAAATATCTTCCAGGGTGAGAAAAGCCATGGGGTCGCCTTTCTTGCTTTTTAGTTTTTTGCAGGTGCGGATAAGCCCGCCTATGCGAACCGGCTGATCGTCTCCCCATTCCGCCAAGTTCTGGATAGCGCAGTCGGTGACGGTGTTGATATCATGAATGGCGACATCGAGCGGATGACCGGTGATATAGAAACCTACCGTTTCCTTTTCGTGCACAAGTCTTTTTCTTTCTTCCCATTCCGGGATGTCCGGCATGGGAATAGCCGAGCTGCCGGCTTGATTCTGGGCCTCAGGGGCAATAGAAAAGAGTGACATCTGGCCGCTCTGCAGATCGCGCTGCACGGCCTTGGCCTGCTCCATTGCCTGGTCGAGCACCGCAAAATATTGCGCTCGTTTATAACCGAGCGAGTCAAAGGAGCCTGATTTGATCAGGCTTTCAATGACCCTGCTGTTGACTCGTCTCGAATCGACACGGTTGCAGAAATCTCCAATCGTGGTGAACTTGCCGTTTTTTTCGCGCTCTTCAATAATCGAGTCAAGCGCTGATTCCCCGACGTTTTTCACCGCTGCCAGACCAAAGCGGATTCTGTCGTCAATAACGCTGAAATCCTTGATGCTCTCATTGATATCCGGCGGCAACACTTCGATTGAATGTTCTTTACATTCATTTATATAGAGAACGACTTTGTCGGTATTGTTCATATCGCAGGAGAGCAAAGCGGCCATGAACTGGGGCATATAATGGGCCTTGAGATATGCGGTCTGGTAGGCAACCAGGGCATAGGCCGCGGAATGGGATTTGTTGAAGCCATAGCCGGCGAACTTGGCCATAAGATCAAAAATATACTCTGCCTTGTCTTTTGGATGGCCGTTTTTCAGGGCACCGGCCATGAATTTGACTTTTTCCGCATCCATTACCTCGGCGATTTTTTTCCCCATCGCCCGGCGCAGGATATCGGCATCGCCAAGAGAATAGCTGGCCAGGATATTAGCGATTTTCATCACCTGTTCCTGGTAAACAATGACCCCGTAGGTCTCTTCCAGGACGTGTTTGATCTCCGGCAGAGGATAGTTGGCCGGTCGTCGCCGATGCTTGGTCTCGACAAAGTCGTCGACCATGCCCGAATCAAGTGGACCGGGCCGATAGAGGGCAACGAGAGCAATAAGATCACTGAACTGTTCGGGGGCGAGCTTGACCAGCAGCTCGCGCATGCCGGAACTCTCCAGCTGGAAAACACCCTGGGCATCGCCACTGCACAATAGCGCAAAGGTCTTGGCATCATCCATCGGGATGGTATCAATGTTCAAGTCGATGCCAATATCTTTTTTGATATGTTTGAGCGCCTTATCAATGACCGTCAGAGTTTTCAACCCGAGAAAGTCAAACTTGATAAGCCCGGTCATCTCGGTATGTTTCATATCATACTGGGTCAGAGTCTCTTCGTTGCTCCCTCGGCAGGTTGGCAGATACTGGGTCATCGGCCCGGGCGAAACGACCACGCCGGCAGCATGAGTGGAGGTATGCCGGGCAAGTCCTTCGAGCGTTTTTGATACGGAAAGCAGCTCGGCGATGCGAGGATCGTGATCGGCTGCTTCCTGAAGTTTCGGCTCTTCATCTATGGCTTTTTTGATGGTCATCTTCAGCGCTTCCGGCACCAGCTTGGCGACTTTATCAACCTCGCCGAAAGGGATGTCGAGCGCGCGGCCGACGTCGCGGATAACGCCGCGGGCCTTCATCGACCCATAGGTGACAATCTGGGCCACATGATCGGCGCCGCCGTATTTCCGCCGCACATAATCGATAACTTCCCCCCGTCGTTCCTGGCAGAAATCGATATCGAAGTCCGGCATCGATTTACGTTCGATATTCAGAAACCGCTCAAAGATAAGGCCATAAGGGAGAGGATCGATATTGGTGATCTGCATGCTGTAGGCGGCCAGACTTCCCGCCCCGGAGCCTCGTCCGGGTCCGACTGGAATATGCTGCTTTTTGGCCCAGGTGATAAAATCGGCGACAATCAGAAAATAGGCTGGAAATCCCATGGTACTGATGACATCGATTTCCATTGCCAGTCGCTCGGTATACGTTTTTTCTATTTCGGCATTGAAGGTTCCGGCTTTTCGCATATCGTTGAACCGAGCCTTGAGCCCGTCCCAGCAGGCGTTCTTGAACATCGAATCAAGGGTTTCCCCTTCGGGAATCGGGAAGTTCGGAAAATAATAGTCGCCAAAGTTGATCTCCAGATTACAGCGGTCGGCAATCTCCTGGGTGTTGGCGATTGATTCAGGACAGTGGTTGAAGCTTTTCTTCATCACCTCGGGGGATTTGAAGTAAAATTCATCGGTGGCAAACCTGAATCGTTTCGGATCGTTGATCGTTTTTCCGGTCTGGATGCACAGCAACAATTCATGGGCATGAGCCTCTTCGCGATTGAGGTAATGGCAGTCGTTGGTGGCTACCAGCTTGATGCCCATTTTCTTCCCCAATTCCTTGAGGCCATCATTGACAAGCTGTTGTTCGGGTATGCCGTTTTCCTGAATTTCAAAGTAGAGGCGGTCACCGAATATTTCGTATAGTTCACGGGCCTTTTTCTCGGCTTCCGGCATATTTTTTCTGCCGATCAGATGCGGGATCTGCCCATGCAGGCAGGCGGTCATGGCAATGATACCGGCATTGTTTTCCCGCAGCAGCGCCATATCGATTCTCGGTTTATAATAAAAGCCTTCAAATTGGGCCACACTGGCCATTTTCATCAGGTTTTGATAACCGGTATGATTCATGGCTAGAAGAATAATATGATAGGCGATAGTTCCGTCCACTATCTTTTTGACCCGCATATCTCCCGGAGCAATATACAGTTCGCAGCCGACTATTGGTTTGATACCGGCTTTTTTGGCCTTGGAATAAAATTCCAGAGCACCGAACATGGCCCCATGATCGGTAAGGGCCACGCTGTCCATATCATATTCTTTGCATTTTTTTAACAGATCGGCAATACGGATGGCACCGTCGAGAAGACTGTACTGCGAATGGACGTGGAGATGGGTAAAGCCTGCAGTCATAATTATTCCTTAAATCCTTGTATGCTTTCGAGATGGGCGCCGGAAAGAACCGCCCCGCTTAGTTTCGCTCCGGTGACATTGGCCTTGATCAGATTACTGCCGGTGAGATCAGCGTTGGTGAGATCAGCGTCGGTAAGGTCTGCCCCGGCCAGATTGGTTCCCATCAGTTTTGCGCCGCGAAGATTTGCGTGCGCCAGATTTGCCCGACGAAGATTGGCGGAACGAAGATCCGCACCCGATAGATTTGTCCCGGCCAGATTGGCCGCAATCAGCTGGGCGTCGACCAGATTAACGCCGGCTAAGTCGCAGTCGGGACAATTGCGGGCAAGACTGACCAGATTGTGCTCTTTTTCTTCTTGACTGAGAGGTGCGGCAGCAACGACGTCTTGATTAACAGTGGAGCGAGTGTCCGCATTGGATGCCGGACTGGTCGCTGCGATATTTTTTTTTGTTGCATTTGTAGCTGTGTAGGAGCGTGCCCCGTTGTCAGTAAAAAAGACATAGCTGTCTTTATCACTAAACAATTTGTAGCACCTGATATCCCCATAGTACCAGTGATTAAATTTCATGCACAGCTCGTTAGCGGTGGAAATAGACCATTTGCCGGTATCTTTTTCTCCACGCAGACTCGTTGCGTTCAAGTGACCATCGGGCAGATAGTGGACATGAGCATCCAGGTCGATCGTTTCCAGATGCAGCGTTTGATCGGTGAGTACTTCCTGTAATTGCGGCTTGCTAAGGGCCACTCCGCCGTCTCTTTCCAACTGCTTCATAGTGACAGGAGCACAGGCACTAAGGGTGCTGAGAGCCAAAACCAGACAATACCGGAGTATTCGAAGTTTCACGGAAATTTTCCTTGGGAGATATTCTGAGAAGATTTATCAATGCGGTGTAACAGTCCAATTAATAGCATAGATAAAACCATTTTGCACTGCAATTCGTCAGTTGAGGTGATACCGTGTATTTTCTGTAAATACAGTTTGTTACCAAATTTTCTGGGGAAGATGTTCTGGAGCGGTGGGAGCGCTGTTCGGCAATGTAGGCACGATCAAATACCCATACATCATACCCTGCCTGGGGTCTCTGTCACACCATTAAAATACTTGTTGTTTTTGAGTCTGTGAGGTAGCATTTTCATAAGTTTTAATAAAAACGGTAACCGGTTGTTAAATTTTTGACCGCATTCCCAGGCGGCAGATAAAAGATAGAGAGAAATCGATTGTTGATGCAAGCAGATACGAACCACAACCCCGAAGTGGCACTTCAGGGCAATATTGCCATTATTGAATTGAACACTATCTTTCAGTTTTTTGACTATGCTTCTGCATCCGGGGAATTACGTATTATCAGTGACGACAACAAGGCCTGTTTCTTTTTTCGCAAGGGAATGCTTATTTTCGGAGCTTTGAGTGTTAATCAGAAAAAGATTGGAAGTCTGCTTCTTGATTCCTGTCTGATTACCCCGGAACAACTGGCTCATTGCTTGGATATCCATGCCCGGCATGAAGGGAACCGGAGGCTGGGTGAAATTCTGGTGGGCAGGGGATTTATCGACTTTGACAGCCTTGCGAGGATGCTCAAGCAACAAGCACGTGAAGCCTTTTTTGCGACCCTCACCTGGAAACAAGGTCGTTTCTATTTTTACGCCGACCAGTTTCCGGCAGAAGAAGAGGTTCTGCTCAACGACCGTATTGAGCGGCTGTTACTGGAGGGATTTGTTCGGATGGATAATGCTACGGGAGACGCTTCCCCGGAAAAACCATAGGCTGTGTCGGGTTCTCCGGATTTTCAGGGTCATTCTCCCTTTGCTGTTCTTTTTCGATATTAAATCGTTCTTTGATTTTTGCATAGGAAACAAGTTCAATTTCTCGATCCGAAGGGGTTAGAAAAGATTCGAGTTTGGTCTTCAATATGACCGGGTTCAGCTCAGAGTTAATCGATATGACTCCCTCCATAATGATTTTCTGCAATAAAAGTTCCTGATTGGTCCGCTCCTTGACGTTTGATGCAAACGGCAGAAAGAAAAAATTAGATAAAATAAGGCCGTAGAGGGTTGAGGTTAAAGCAATGGGAATGGCCTGCAGAATGATCGAGGTGTCGCCAATGCCGCCGATCATGGTGATAAGGCCGACGACGGAGCCGACGATACCAAAAGCCGGAAAATAATCGGCTATTGCCCGTAAAACCCGCTCTGAATCTTCTCTTCGCAGACGGAAAAAATACATCTCGGTATTAAGGATATCGCGGATCTGATCAATTTTATACCCATCTATCATACAGCCCAGGGCTCTTCTGAGAAACAGGATGGTCGTCTCATTTTCTTTGTTCTGCAGCGACAGGATTCCCTCCTTCCGGGAGCGAATCGATAAATCGATGAGGATGTTGATAACCTCCGTCTCCTTCATAATCGGTTTTTGGTAGGCAGCGCTGAGAACCTTGGTCACAATGCGCAGTTGTTCCATCCTGAAACTGATAAGAGCAGCCGCGCAGGTCCCGCCAATGACGATCAGCAGCCCGGAAAAATTGAAATACAGACTGACGTTGCCGTTTATTAAAAAACCAACTATAAACAGGCCGCCACAGAAGATGAGTCCGATCAGGTTTTTATTTTTCATAAAAGTTGCTGCTGTTGTCATTGCAGATTTTGTTCTGTCGCGGGCTGCGGATTAGGCAGTCTTTTCGAAATGATAATTTCCACTCGACGATTCTTGGCGCGGTTTTCAGCCGTGGTATTCGGCGCAATCGGTCGATAGGACGAATAGCCGCTGACCACAAATTGGCTAGGATTCATGTCCATCTCATCGATAAGAAAACGGGCAACAGTACTGGCTCGGGCCACGGAGAGCTCCCAATTGCTTTTAAACCGGTTAGACCGCATCGGCAGATTGTCGGTGTGACCGACGACGTTCACCATATAGGGAGTGTGCTGCATAACCTCGACCACTTGCTGAAGGGATTTTCTGGCCTGCCCGGACAGCTCACTTTCACCTACGGCAAAGAGCAGATCACCGGTAAGAATTATGCGCATGGTCTTATCCGGAACAATATCGATTGCGGCAAATTTATCGAGGCTGTTGTTTTTGAGTGCGTCCTGGCTGAGGGTATAGATTTCCTGAAATTTATCAGGTGGTACTGCCGGCGGCTCCGCAACTGTCGGCGGGTCGAGTGAACCGGCCTGCTCGCTTACGACAGGAGGGAGTGGTGGTGGGGGAGCCGTTTCCGCTACGGAATCATTAATTTTTGACGCCTCATTGGGAGGAACATTTTCCGATTGCGAAAGGGGAGGGGAAGGAGTGGGGATTGGCTCAATAGCCGGAGGTGGTGGAGGTGGCGCCTGGTTAGCGGCATCAGGATCAGCTAATTCAATTGCTGCATTTTCAACTTTTTTAATGGTTCCCCCGGTGATAAGAGGCAGTCCGGGGGCAATTGGCGCAAAGGGAAAGGAGGCGCCACTCGAGTCCAGCGTTTGCAGCGCTTCAGTCGTATCACCGCCAATAACTTCAGGAGTCTTTTTGCCGAGAAAATCTTCATGGGCTGCCTGGTAGGCAAACATCGAGAGAAACAGGACGAACATGGTCATCATCAGATCGGACCAGGCAATCGACCAATGAGATGCTCGGGGCAGAGAAGAGCTAAAGGTGTTGTCGTCGATATGAAAAACCGTATTGGAGAGAGAACGTCGGTCGATATTGACAAAGTGCGAAGCATACCGGTTCTTACCGGCACCGGTTGGAAAGTCGGTGATTTCGGCAAAACCTTGCTGCGAGGAAGGTGTTTGTTGCTGACTTACATATGTTCCGGCCATAAAGTAATGAGCTCCAGCCAATTCCGGTTTGGTAAAGAGGGCAGACCCTCATTTGCCCTGATGAATTTTTTCTCTCTTATCGTATCGGCAAAACGAACGACAACTCAAGAAAAATTATTGAATACCACAAGCCGGACTGCACGGTCTGTTACATTTAAAAAACCGGTTTGAAATCGAAGAAATGACGGGTTTCAATTCGTCGGTAGGTATGGGTTTCAGCGCGGGCGACAAATGATCGGGTAACCGCTCCATTGGCGGTAAAACGAACGCCTTCGAGAAATTCTCCATCAGTGATACCTGTTGCGGCGATGGCTATTTCTTTACTGCGGATCAGGTCCTGGGCCCGAAAGATTTTTTCGAAGTCGGTGATGCCGTGGCGCATGGCTTCTTTTTTGTCTCGATCGTTTTCATAAAAGATCTTCCCCTCAAAGTAACCACCAAGGCAACTGATCGCCGCAGCAACCAGGACTGCTTCCGGGGCATAGCCATAGCCGATATAGATGTCGGCCTTTTCGCCGGTGATCGCCGCCAGGCAGCCGGATACTTCACCCTCGTCGATCAGTTTAATTCGGGCCCCACAGCTGCGTACCTCATGAATCAGTTGCCGATGTCGGGTTTGATTGAGAATGCACACGGTAACATTTTCGGTATATTTTTTGAGCGCCCTGGCAACGCGCTTGACGTTTAAGATAGGCGGCTGGTTGATGTCGATCACCTCGCCGACCTGCGGACCGACGGCGATTTTATACATATTGAGATTGGGGACCGATTGTATCGATCCGGCTTTGGCAATCACCGCAAAGGAAGAGGAGTTGTTTTTACCGTCGGCAGCCGAACGATACGCCTCGAGCGCTATGGCCATGAGATCGGTTTTTTCGCCACCTTTACCGAGAACAGGCGGCAATTGAAACGCTTCTGGACGCCTTAAAAAACGATCATTGATCAGCACGCCTTCGATAGGTAGGCGGTTTAAGGTCTTGGTTATTGCTTTTCTGGTCTGATTGAGGATATCGATATGATCCCCCAAGCCTTGCAAGCGTGCAGCGGTTAGTGCGGCAATCTCGGTGGCCCGGACGATTTCCATTCCGTAGTTAGTATCCATGTCACTCTTGTTAAAAAAGATTTAGAGAACTGATGAGTGATAACCGTTTTGTTCCTTGAGCTCCACCAGGCGCTGCATAACAGCGTCACGCTTCTGGAGAAGCTTTTTTCCGGCTATGGTGTCTTTGATTTTCATGGGACGACGAAATTCATCAATTAGTTCGATATCAAGAGGTGCTGATTCCAGTTTTTTTTCCGCTTCCTTCATTTCATCAGGAGTCGGCAGGATGATACCATAGAGCTGGTGCGGAGTGTGCACCAGAGAATGGCCTCTATTGTAATACGCTGCGGCAAAGCCACCATCGACATTAATCGCCACACCATCCTCACTGGCCATATGCAGTCCTTTTTTATAATTGACCGGGGTATGGCCAAAGATCACCCGCTGGACGCCGAATTCCTGCTGCAGTTTTTTCTTAAATGTATCGGTCTGCATATTGTCCTGCCAGAAAAGACTTCTTTCGGCATGGGTAGTTTTATCAATCAGAAAATATCTCTCAAAGGTCTTCATGGCATGTTTGCCGAAAAATGGGGATTTCGGGCCGCACCATAAATAGAAGAAGAGGGCTTGATCTTCCTTTCGCTGCTTTTTCCCCTGGAGATAATTAACCCCTGCTCTGGATATGGATTCTTGAATAAAATTGAGCAGGTCCTTGCCTCTGCGGCCGAGAAATTCTTCAAATTCTCCTTCCGACGTCGATGGAATGAGAGCATGAATATTCAAGAAGTTATTCTGAATATGATATGTTTCGCCCTTGGTAAAAAGGAACTGGAGAAGACGTTTCAGGTGGCGATTAGTGGTAAATTGAACAGCCAGATCATCCATTATCAACGTCTCTTCGTCAGTCAATTGGCCGGGATTGTTCGGCTCGAGAGTTGGAAAATGACTGTCGTTAAGGCCTTTTGTCTGGCCGGATCGCAGGAATTCGGCCAGCCGGTCGAGCCAGAGACGGGACGTCATCTCATATTGTGGGAAGTCGCGAATGGTTTCTTCTTCAAGTTTAAACTGGATGACTGCCAGGGCCTTTTCCATGGAGCGGCCCTTGTCGGTTTTCGCCTTGAAATTGCCGGTGACTTTATCGACCGGATAGGTCCGTTCAGAAAATTCAGCAAGCCTGGAAGTATCAAAGCGTAAGCGTTCGAGAAACTCAAAATGATCATAGCGGCAGGTGATACGCAATGCTTCGGCAATAAGTGAGCGATTACCGGATGCGGCGCCCATCCAGAGAATATCGTGATTGCCGTAGACATAATCCACCCCGCTGCGATAGAAATGCGATGAAAGAATGCGCAGTATTTTATCAGGCTGCGGACCGCGATCGAATACATCGCCAAGTACTTGAATCCGGTCAAGCAGCACCTGACGCACGGCGTGGGATAAATGGGAGATTAAACGATCGGAGATTATTGATTCTTCAAAAATCGGATCCGGAACCGACAAGCCGGCCAGAAGGCGATTAATCACATCGCGAAATTCCGGACGGGATACTTCCCGCTCCTGCGAGCGGATATTGGTCAGTTTGTATTTTAATATTTCGACCAGGCAGAGGATCACGTCCTGCATATCCATCTGGATATCGTCATCGTCAAAATATTGTTGTTTGCGGATTATTTTGGCCAGATATTGGATCTTTTCCGAACTGAAGGTATTGGGTAGTGCTTCTTTACAGGTTTGGTATAACATGCCGAATCTGCCCCGTAGAATCGACTTGAAGCGGTCGCCTTCACCGTGCAGATCACTGATCCACAAGGTAGTGGGGATATTTGAGTTAAGTTCGAGCTCAAGCTCAAGCAGTCTATTGGAAAGTCTGTCGATTTCACTGACCCGCACCGTGGTTATTTGACTACTGCCATTATTCTTCGTCTGGATAAGGGACATAATTTCACCTTTATGGCAGAAATGAAAAATAAAAACCGGAAGATCTGCACCAACGCGAAGCGATGTAAAAAAGGACCAGCCTCACTCCAATAATTAAGTATTATAGCAAAAGATTGAAAAATTGCCTATAAAATCAAACAATTTTATCTCATTGAAGATTTTTCAGGGTGGCGGGAGAAGAAGGATAGGGCAATGATCGGCGCTAAAACGGCAAAAGCCCCAGCAGAAAAATCTGCTGGGGCTTAGTGCTATAAAAAACGGCGGTGACCTACTCTCCCACACAGTCGCCCGTGCAGTACCATCGGCGCAAAAGAGCTTAACTTCCGTGTTCGGAATGGGAACGGGTGGATCCTCTTTGCTATGACCGCCGAAAACAGAAGACGGATGACAGAGAACAGAGGACAGATCGATGCGTGCTATCGCCAGGATAGCAACTAATTCCCGTTCCATGCCTTTGTGCTTTGTCATATAAAAACAGCGACAATTGAATAGTATAGTAGTCAGTAGTCTAGTTAATCAAAAAATATGGATAAGCCGCACGGCTGATTAGTATCGGTAAGCTCCATGCATTACTGCACTTCCACACCCGACCTATCGACGTTGTGGTCTACAACGAGCCTTCAGATGGTTTACACCATGGGATATCTTATCTTGAAGTGGGCTTCCCGCTTAGATGCTTTCAGCGGTTATCCCTGCCGAACTTAGCTACCCAGCAATGCCCCTGGCGGAACAACTGGTGCACCATAGGTTCGTCCATCCCGGTCCTCTCGTACTAGGGAAAGATCTTCTCAAATATCCTGCGCCCGCAACAGATAAGGACCAAACTGTCTCACGACGTTTTAAACCCAGCTCACGTACCACTTTAATTGGCGAACAGCCAAACCCTTGGGACCTGCTTCAGCCCCAGGATGTGATGAGCCGACATCGAGGTGCCAAACCTCCCCGTCGATATGGACTCTTGGGGGAGATAAGCCTGTTATCCCCGGAGTACCTTTTATCCGTTGAGCGACGACCCTTCCATGCGGAATCGCCGGATCACTAAGACCTACTTTCGTACCTGCTCGAGGTGTCCCTCTCGCAGTCAAGCTCCCTTATGCCTTTACACTCTACGGCTGGTTTCCAATCAGCCTGAGGGAACCATCGCGCGCCTCCGTTACTCTTTAGGAGGCGACCGCCCCAGTCAAACTACCCACCAGACAATGTCCTGGATCCGGATTACGGACCGCAGTTAGATTTCTAAGATAACAAGGGTGGTATTTCAAGGGTGACTCCACGACTACTGGCGTAGCCGCTTCAAAGTCTCCCACCTATCCTACACATGTTATCTCAAAAACCAATGCCAAGCTATAGTAAAGGTTCACGGGGTCTTTCTGTCTAGTTGCGGGTAACCGGCATCTTCACCGGTACTACAGTTTCGCTGAGTCCCTGGTTGAGACAGTGGGGAAATCGTTACGCCATTCGTGCAGGTCGGAACTTACCCGACAAGGAATTTCGCTACCTTAGGACCGTTATAGTTACGGCCGCCGTTTACCGGGGCTTCGGTTCAATGCTTTACCTTGCGGCTGACATGTCCCCTTAACCTTCCGGCACCGGGCAGGCGTCAGACCCTATACTTCGTCTTTCGACTTCGCAGAGTCCTATGTTTTTAGTAAACAGTCGCTCCCCCCATTTCACTGCAACCTGACTGTGCTCCATCAGTAAATAATTTCACACTGCAGGCACACCTTCTCCCGAAGTTACGGTGCTATTTTGCCGAGTTCCTTAACCAGAGTTCTCTCAAGCGCCTTGGTATCTTCTACCTGCCTACCTGTGTCGGTTTACGGTACGGTCACATTCATAACTAGATACGAGGATTTTCCTGGAAGCATGGAACCAGCCACTTTGTTGTCTAAAAGACATCGTCATCACGCCTCAGTGTTAACAGGAACCCGGATTTGCCTAAGTTCCCCACCTACACGCTTAAACCGGGACAACCAACGCCCGGATGGCCTTACCTTCTCCGTCCCCCCTTATCATCAAACGCTATGAAAGTGGTACAGGAATATTAACCTGTTTCCCATCGACTACGCCTCTCGGCCTCGCCTTAGGAGCCGACTAACCCTGAGCAGATTAACTTGACTGCAGGAAACCTTAGGCTTTCGGCGTGAGGGTTTCTCACCCTCATTTTCGCTACTCGTGTCAACATAAGCTCTTGTGGAACCTCCAGCACTCCTTTCGGTGTACCTTCACAGGCGGCCACAATGTTCTCCTACCATTCAGAGGACAGAGGACAGATGACAGGTTACAGGAATTATGCCCAACTTTTTATCAATCCCTGAACCATCTTTGTAATTTCTTTATACTCTGTACTCCATGTGCGCCAAGTACGTTCATCGACATATCCAAGATCAAGACAATATCTAATCCATACTCTCATTTCATCTCCAGAACCAACCGCAATCTTAAGATATCGTATCCACTCAGCTTTAGAATATGACTTTTGCCAAATCCCTCAGCAATGTTTGCGCAAATTGATTTGCTTCCATTCCTGATCTGTTGGCCAAGTCCATACTGTTCCACTGTTGGAAACCCAAGGCTTGCTTTATGTATTTCTAAGGACAGATTTTTATGCTCTTTGAAACACTTCTGTCTTCAAATGAGGTATGTGTCATGTCTGACTCCTGGCACCTGTCATCCTGTACCCTGGCACTCTGACATCCGTAGCTTCGGTACTATGCTTAGCCCCGGTAAATTTTCGGCGCGGTATCATTAGACCAGTGAGCTATTACGCTTTCTTTAAAGGGTTGCTGCTTCTAAGCCAACCTCCTGGTTGTATAAACAATTCCACATCCTTTTCCACTTAGCATAGATTTGGGGACCTTAGCTGACGGTCTGGGTTCTTTCCCTTTCGACCACGGAACTTA
>CAVPXN010000002.1:0-5000 GCA_963709745.1 uncultured delta proteobacterium | reverse complement strand
TGTTCCGACTCTGGCCATGTTAACCATTGCCCCGGAAGAGCTCAAACAAAGAGCGCAAAAGATTGCGCGCCGGTTGAAAAAAAATATAGCGGCACAATGCAAGGTTAACATTGTCCGAACTGTCTCACGGGTTGGCGGAGGAGCTCTGCCAGAAACCGGCATCGAAAGTTGGGCGGTTGATCTTGAACCGACGAAGATGAAACTCAGTTTATTTGAAAAAAGCCTGAGAAAATTGGCTATTCCTATTATCGGCAGAATTGAAAATGAGCGTTTTCTTCTCGACGTTCGTACCGTGCAGGAGCGTGAAATAACCAATCTGGTTGTTCTTTTGACTGATTTCTTGGCAAACGTCAGTGTCGACAAAGGAGAAGCCAATGGTTGAATCATTTCCCACTTTAACCGACCACGGAACGTTGAATGGCACCGATTTTTTACGTTTTTCCTTAAGTTTTGCGGATATATTGCAAAAATCTATCCCAACGGCCAGACAGGTTGCCTTTGCCTTTTCCACCGAGCAGTCAGAAAATATATTTTTAGCAAACAATTCTTCCACTGAGCTGTTGTCGGTATTCCGGCAGGTTAAAGAAGGGGGCATCGCCTGGGGTACCTGTCTTGATTACCTGATGCTGCCATTTAGTGTCAAAAATGGCGAGAATATCGTGGCGATTGTTTCCGGAGTCGATTCTCTTTTTCTGCAGAAGGTGAGTACCGATTGGCTGGAAGATATCAGGCAAACAGTAGAACACCAATTTTTTCTGGTAAAACAGGCCTGGGTTGACCCGCACACCGGCTTATTGAATATAGCCAATCTGTTTTCACTGCTGGACAGGTATGGGAAAAATCAAGGAATGCATCTCATACTGGTAGAACTTGTTCCTAAAAATACCGCTTTTCACGAAGCTCTGCGCTATGTCCAAAAATGTGCCAATCTGCTGGTTGACTTTACTCCTGCCGGCTCAGCAGTGCATTTTCTGGGACAATCGGCTTTCGCTATTGTCCTGCAGCATACTGTAGCCGGGAAGTCTCCGGAAATTGAGCGAGCTCTGGTAAGCTACCTGAAAAAAGCCGGCTGTCATCGGGTGCATGTCGGATGCAGTTCTGTGCACGCACAGCCGGAATGCGACCAGCAAGATTTATCCGGTCGGCAATTGCTGGACATGGCGTGGACCGCTCTTCGTCATGCCGGTCAGCGCGGCCCGTTCAGCTTTTGTGAATTTGCACAGCTGGCCTATCCGGAAAAACATCCCCTCGCATCTCCGCACCGCAACCTAGTCCGCCGACTTTCCCGGTTGTGGTCATCTTCTCAAAAATTCTGTCTGGTGCAATTCGCCGGTGATAACGAATCCAGATCCATCGCTGGTGTGTTGCCGCCTTATCTCCAAGCGGAAAAAACGGTTGATGATGGTGATACTGTCTTTGTTTTTCTGGATGGAACAACGGCAAGTGATGCGTTGCGTTGGGCTCAACAGATAATAAACCAAGTTGATAATCTTAAGCAAAACATTCATGTCTCTGCAGGAGTAGCCGGTTATCCCTACGATGATTTTAAAAAATCGGAGCTGATTTTGAACTGTCGCAAAGCGCTGTTGCACGCGGCATTTTATGGCCAGTCAAGTGCGGTGATTTTTGATGCGGTGAGTTTGAATATCAGCGGTGATATCTACTTTGGTGATGGCGATCTGACCAGAGCGGTAAAGGAATATGAAAAGGGCTTGAAGTGCGACTCTAAGGATGTCAATTTGCATAACAGTCTCGGGGTTGCTCTGGCGATGATGAATAAACTTACCCCTGCCCTGGCAAGCTTTAAACGCGGATTGGTCCTCGATAACCGCAATTTCATGTCCCTTTACAATATTGGCCTGGGGGAACAGGCGCGAAACAATAAAGCTAAAGCCTTGGCCTATCTGGAAAAAGCATTACAATGTTACACCCCGGAAGAGGGGGGGCAAGAGCTGGTCGACGATCTTACCCTGCAACTGGGCATTCTGTCTTGCGAACTGGGTAGCTATGGTGCTGCTCTCGATTTTCTTATCCCCTGGTTTAAGGCACATCAAGCATCCGCCAATGCGGGTCGGGTGCATTATTATCTTGGTAAGGCCCATCATGGCCAAAAAGATAACCGTAATGCCATGGCGGCCTTGCAGCGGGCTTTGCGATTTGATGAAATGGATGGTCGGGCCATGAATCTGCTTGGCCTGATCTATCTCGCAGAAGGTGAAGGGGACCAGATAGCGCTGAGTCTCTGCCGCAAGAGTGTGGAACTCGAACCTTCCAACCTCGTCTATATGCTGCATCTTGCTGAGGTCTTGCTGCAGTGCGGATTGTACCTCGAAGCTCGGGAAAATCTGCACCGTTGTCTGAAAAATCGTCAGTGTAAAGTGGCAGCACAACTTCTGCTCGGCAAAAGCTATGCTTCTGAGAAACAGTTTCGCCGGGCGGGGAATTGGTTTGCCAAGGTGTTGATGCAGAAAAATCTTCCGCGTGAAATCAAGAAAACCGCTGAACAGGAATTAAAAAAGAAAGAATATGACTCCTTCAAATAACGGCAGAATAATTAGAGAACCAAAGTATGTCCTCGACAATACCGTTGTCGGCGATTCGTGGCGGATGTTTCGAATAATGTCCGAGTTTGTCGATGGGTTTGATGCCATGTCGGCGATCCATGTTCCAGCGGTGACGATTTATGGCTCAGCGCGCACTACCGTTGGACATAAATATTATCTTCTAGCCGAAAAAATAGCCGCAGATCTGGCTGTCGCCGGCTATTGCGTCATAACCGGTGGCGGACCGGGAGTCATGGAAGCGGCCAATAAAGGGGCTGCTGAAGCCGGCGGGGTATCGGTTGGCTTGAATATCGATCTGCCCCATGAAGAGGCCCCCAATTCCTATGCGAACTTCCCGTTGAACTTTAAATACTTTTTTGTGAGAAAAGTGCTTTTTATGAAATATTCGACTGGATTTGTCTGTATGCCGGGAGGTTTTGGTTCTCTTGATGAACTTTTTGAAGCTTTGACGCTGATTCAGACAGAACGAATCAAGCCTTTTCCCATAGTTCTGGTAGGAAGTGAATTTTGGGCTGGACTTGTTGACTGGATAAAAGATAAACTTTTGAAAAGTGGTAATATCAGTCCTGAAGATATGACCTTGTTCAGGGTGCTTGATGATCCCGCTGAGGTCGTAAGTTATTTGTTAGAAACAATACAAGCGTGATTGAACGACACGGTATTTTTTTGTTATTAATTGGAAATCGGAGTGATAAATGGCTCAAATTGATGGCTTTTTTAAATTAATGAACGATGAAGGAGCATCCGATCTGCATATGGTGGCAGGTCAACAACCATTGCTGCGTATCCGTGGCGATATGGAGCGGGTGAAATTTAAAAAGTTAGGCAATGATGAGCTTCGAGCCATGCTTTATGAGATCTGCCCCGAAGAAAAGATTAAGATCTTCGAGGAGACTGGAGATATTGATTTTGGCTATGAAATCCCGGGCCTTGCTCGTTATCGCTGCAATTATTTCCAGCAGAAGTACGGCATCGGTTCAGTTTTTCGGGAAATCCCCAGCGAAATAATGACCGTCGAACAACTTGGTCTGCCGTCGGTTATATCCCGCCTGGCGTATCTGCCGAAAGGGCTGGTTCTGGTGACCGGCCCCACCGGCTCGGGTAAATCGACAACTCTTGCGGCGATTGTCGATGAGTGCAATAAAACCCGCAAAGACCATATTTTGACCATCGAGGATCCTATTGAGTTTGTCCATAAAAGTCAGAAGTGCATCATCAATCACCGAGAAATAGGCGCCCATACCAACAGCTTTACCGCCGCCCTGCGTGGCGCTCTGCGCGAGGATCCCGACATAATCATGGTCGGTGAGATGCGCGATCTTGAAACTATTTCTCTCGCTATGGAAGCGGCCATGACCGGCCATTTGGTTTTTGGCACGCTGCATACGATAAATGCGATGAAAACGGTTGATCGTATCATCGAGATATTTCCTGCGAGTCAACAGGGCCAGGTTCGCTCAACCCTTGCCGATGCCCTGAAAGCGGTGGTCTCGCAAACGCTTTTTAAGCGCGTTGACGTGAAGGGGAGATGTGCCGCACTTGAAATTCTTATTGCGACCCCCGCGGTACGAAACCTCATCCGTGATGCCAAAACCTACCAGATCCTTTCGTCTATGCAGACCGGTAAAAAATACGGAATGCAGACTCTGGACGATGCGATCATGATCCTGTTGGAAAAGAAAATGATCAGCCCGGACGATGCATATTCCAATAGCATAGAAAAGGCCAGATTCCTTAAATTTTTAAAGAAAGCACCGTCAGATTTTACCGAGGTGTAAAGGTTCTTTCGTCGAGAAGTACCGGCCGATAGGATAACAGCGGATTATCGCCTTTGCGCACATAGCCGTAGAGCTGGTACCCCTTCGTATCGGCAATGATTTGCAAGGTTCCCTGCTCGGCAGTGGTATGCAAAGAGATCTGCTGCATGTCGCACTCCCGGCCCAGACCGTTGTGCGGGAAGTGTCCTTTTCCAGCCCGACCAGCCGATACCAGCAGGTGTTTCGGGGCAACAGCAGCCAGGAATTCGCTTGAGTTTGAGGTAATCGAGCCATGGTGCGGCGAGAGGAGAAACTCTGCCTGCACAGCAAACCCCTGGTTCACCAGAAAACGTTCACTCTCTCTGCCGATATCGCCGGGAAACAGGGCGCAAAGCTCTGCCGCACAGGCTTTGATGACAATGCCGTCATTGCGGCTTTGCGGCCCGCTCGGAATCTTGCCGTTTTTCACATCGGCGAGATTCGTCACGCAGACCAGGGATTCTTCTCCCGCCGGTAAACCATCACCCACCGCAGGAATAAGCACTTTAACTCCCCGCTGTTCGGCCAGGCGTATGAGCTTTTGGAAATTCTCATCGTGCCCCTCTCTTCCTTTGCTCCATATTGTTTTCGGGGAGAAATGATCATTGATGAACGCCAGGCCGTTGTAGTGGTCGGCATC
>CAVPXN010000001.1:0-109530 GCA_963709745.1 uncultured delta proteobacterium | reverse complement strand
AAGGATGACAAACTCAAGTATTGCATAAAACCAACAAGTATAATTTTGCCCTTAGAGCATTTTTCTCAGAATGATCTTAAATGAAGATCTTAATCTTTTGTGACGGTGATTTCATCGAATCAACAATTGCGAATCTACCTCTGCTTGGTGGTCACCAACTCAGAGCTTTCGAATGGCCTTGAGTTGTACCTTATCAAAAATTTGCGGCATGCAAGCGGGTTGAATGGATCGTAAAAATTTATCGAGCAGTCACAACGTTTGCTATGCAATCTGGTGGAGAGGATGTTTTTTCGACCACTTCTGATTTCTCTGCTTGTTCCTGTTCCGTTATATGTTCAACGACTACAAATTGTTTGCGTATCTTTCATTTCACGCTCCTAATCCAAGTTTCAGCAAAAAAGCTGCATTTAGGGGTTATATTTGCTTATTTTCGCTCCAACGATGTCGAAAAACTATAATCCTGATTATAACACAAGTCTGACCGCTGTTTCTCGAAAAAAATTGTAACTATTCAGCTCAAATTATTTTCACCCTATCAAAAATAGTTCTTGACAGGGTTTTGGGCAAAATTATTGAAATTCAAACGACTTGGCGGTCTCCGCCGTTAGGCCATTCACAATCGTTTTGTTTAGGTCGTGTTGAATCCGCCGAATGTGCCCATGTCCCCGGAGACGCGTAAAATTTAAAAATGGTGTGGCGGGCATCCTGGAGACAAAAATTTCGTTTTTAAAACCCGTGTTATAATGCACCATCAAAAACACGGGGGAGTACATGACGATTGACAATATCAATGTAGAAGAAACGGTTAAACAGGTCACCACTTTGATCGCCCAGGAGGAAAACCTCTCCCCAGCGCTCAAAGCGAAGCCTTGAAGTCATGCTTCTGTTGATCTCCATCCTGGTCAATCGTCTCGGACTCAACAGCCGTAACAGCAGTAAACCGCCGGTGACCGATCCGCACCGGAAGAAAGAGGCCAAGACGGCAAGCGGACGCAAACCGGGTGGGCAACATGGCCATATCGGCAAGACACTGAAACAAGTCGCCGATCCCGACATCATCAAACCTATTCCGGTCGACAGGAGTCTTCTGCCACCGGGTGAATACCGCAAGATCGGACATGAGCGCAGACAGGTTATCGATTTGGATATCAGCACTGTAGTCACCGAATATCAAGCCGAGGTCTTGGAGGACCAGCGCGGTACAAAATATGTCGCGCCTTTCCCGGAAGGAGTCACTCGGCCGGTACAATACGGAGTCGGGGTCAAGGTCAACTCAGTTTATCTGTCACAGTACCAGATGATCCCGTACAACCGCATCGAGGAACAGTTTATCGATCAGATGCAGATGCCGATCAGCGCTGGTTCCATAGTTAATTTCAATCAGGACGCTTACGCCCGTCTTGAGTATTTCGACATCTGGGTCAAAGAACAATTATTCCGTTCTCCACTGGCCCACGTCGATGAAACCGGAGTCAATATCGGTGGCGTCCGCAACTGGCTGCACAACACTTCAAATGACAAGTTCAGCTATTTTTATCCCCACCAAAAGCGTGGTGGAGCAGCCCTTGACGAGATCGGGATTCTGCCAAACTACCAGGGCATTCTTTGCCATGACCACTGGAAGCCCTATTTCAATTACGGCCGGGCTCATGCTTTGTGTAATGCCCACCATCTCCGAGAGTTGACAAGGGCCTGGGAACAGGATGGCCAAAAATGGGCTCAGCAAATGAATGCGTTGCTCCTTGAAATCAACGGGGCGGTGGATGATGCCGGTGGTTGTCTTGATCCTCCCTCATCGGAGTTATATCGAAAACGCTACCGAAAACTCCTGGCGGAAGCCGAAACCGAATGCCCCGCACCGATAAAAAGAGCAAAACACTGGAAACCGGGGAAGTTCGCCAGGTCAAAGTCCAGGAATCTTCTGGAGCGATTGAAAGACTTTGAAGACGATGTCCTCCGCTTCATGGATGATCCGCTCGTATCATTTACCAACAACCAGGCTGAAAACGATCTCCGAATGATCAAGGTTCAGCAAAAGGTGTCGGGTTGTTTCCGTTCCATGGACGGGGCCAAGATATTCTGTCGCATACGAAGCTACCTGACGACCTGCAGAAAACAGGATGTGTCGGCGACGGAAGGGCTGCGATTATTATTCCAAGGTAAATGGCCGGCATTCATGGAATCTGCAGAAACTCAATTTAGTGCTGAATAGTTACAAAAAATTTAAAGATGTGTAGAATTGTAAAGGAACAAACGGAGATAGGTCGACTTCTTGCTGCTCCATGTCTTATTTATTGTATAATATTTGTGCATTATATTATAAATATATTTATTCGAGTGACTTTTCCCAGGCAGAGGACCTCTTCCCTTGGTTTCTGTTAGGGGGTTTAAGGCAAGTCACTTCATGGTCCATGGGATTCATTCTGCGTGCTTTGGGTGCATCCCGAATTTTCGTGATCACGAAAACGACTAAGAATGCCATTGATATCATTCTGATTTGGAGTTTACTGTTGCTGTTTGGCATTGAAGGTGTCTCAATTGCATTTTTTTTGCTATATTGTTTTTATACGGTTATAGTGCTTGTTTTGAGTCGTTTTTTGATTGGTTTTTTTGGAGTCCTGAAGTCGTGAGTCTTTTAATCTTTATTTTGCCTGTTATAGGACTAGTTTTCATATCAAGTAAGCTTATGCCAACAATTCCTGCTGCTGTTATTAGTAACGTCGTTGCTTTTTTTACTAGTGTTTATTGTCTTCGAGAATTGGTGATCCGTTTGGGACCTGCACATAGAATAAGTCAAACCATGCGGAAAATTCTTTTTTTCAAATTCTCATTCGAAATCAAAAAAAAGATTGAAATGAATTTAGTTGACGCATCGATTGTAGGTATTATTGCCGTATCCTTACGATAATTTCCCCCTGTTTGTTCATACATTTTAGATAACAACTTTGCGATGTGAGTAAATCACAGGATCGTCCATGGGTAGGAGATGGCCCTAGGAATTAGGACCACTACTGAGGGATTAACCTTGATTAACCTACCCAATGTGCTAGTCCCCGCAACTTTAAGAGAGTGAGTTTAATTTACACATAATGGTGTATCATCTTCATTGACACGTTCTGTTCGGCCCTATGAGCTCCTATTCAACGGCTCAAAAGGGTAACAAACTCAATTATTGCACAATAATAACTCCTGAGAATTAACATTATCAATGTTTTTCTATAAGAATTTAAATGAAGATACTAATTTTTGGTGGTGGCGGTTTTATTGGTTCAACAATAGCAGATCGACTTTTGCTGAATTGGCACGAACTCAGGATTTTCGAACGACCGCGAGTTATGCCATATCGAAAATTTGCTGAATCGGAGCGAGTTGAATGGATCACAGGGGATTTCTCCAGTGCTCACGACGTTAGCGATGCAATCTATGGCATGGATGTTGTGCTACATCTGGTTTCGACCACATTGCCAAAGAGTTCAAACGATGACCCTATCTACGACGTACAGAGCAATGTTGTAGCAACACTTCAGATGCTCAATGCCATGGTTGCTCAAAAAGTTTATAAGATAGTTTTCATTTCTTCAGCAGGCACGGTGTATGGAAACCCAACATACTTGCCTATTGATGAAAAACACCATACCGATCCTTTAGTGTCCTATGGTATCACCAAACTAGCAATTGAGAAATATCTTCAGATATATAGTTACTTTCATGGAATTAGAGGCCTAACGCTGAGAGTTGCAAATCCATATGGCGAGCGTCAACGAGTCGAAACCGCACAGGGGGCGGTCGGAGTTTTTCTTCACCACGCAATCAAAGACATACCTATAGAAATTTGGGGCGATGGCAGCGTTACGCGGGATTACATCCATGTGAGTGATGTTGCAGAGGCTTTCGTTCGTGCAGTTGAATACTCTGGTGCGAAGAGCTGTTTCAACATCAGTTCCGGTAATGGAACTAGTGTGAATGAGCTAATTGACATGCTTGAGGAAGTGCTCGGTAAACCTATCGAGCGTCGCTATCTGCCGGGTAGACAATTTGATGTCCCGGTAAGTATACTAAGTAATGACTTAGCGAGAAATGAATTAGAATGGGCTCCTTCGATCTCCATGCGAGATGGTATCGCTCGCACTGTAAAGTGGATGAAGCTTGAAATTGAAAAGTAAGACAACTGATCCGATCTTATCGGTTACTATAATATTAAGGTTATTATGGTTCATCACGAAAACGCGTACCTAAGGTAGAAAGTTTGCAAAGAGACATGGCATGAGACATTTTGTTTGGTGACGAATCAAACAAATATGGAGGTCTCAGCCATGTCCCAATCTATACTGTATCATGCTTTTGGTATCAAAGGTGTAACTTATCGTTCTACCGACTATATTGGCAATGCCGTTATCTTTAATGTGGAAACGACAGACCACTATGTTCCGTGCAGTGCTTGTGGTCAGCGGGCTTGTATTTTTAAGGGGCAAAAAATGAAATTCCTGCGAATGCCGCCTATAGGCAGAAAGCAAGCCCTGCTTCGCGTAAACATGCATCGTTTACAATGCAAATCCTGTGACAACATGTGGTGGCCTCAACTCCCCTTTATTAAAGGAACAGAGAGATATACTCGATCTTTTGCCCAGACCGCCCTGGACATGCTTCGTTTTGCGACGATCAAATCAGTAGCTGATTTCCTCCATGTTTCCTGGAGTGTGATCAAAGACATACACAAGCACAAACTATCCACTACCTATCGTTGTATCAGTTTAGCCAACGTCAAATACCTTGGCGTTGATGAATTCAGCATACGAAAGAATCACCGTTACATGACAATCTTCGTTGATCTGCAAACTGGTCGTATCCTGCATGCCATTGAAGGTACAAGCAAAGAAGTGATTTCACCATTCCTCAAACGTATAAAAAAGAAGGCGCGGCGCCTCAAAGCCGTATCAATGGATATGAGTGTCAGCTATATCAGTGCGGTTAAGGAAATCCTCCCAAACATTCCAATAGTTTTTGATCGCTACCATGTTATGGCATTGATGAATAAACAAATTGATGATCTCCGTCGTGAACTTCAGCATTCCCTCAGTGATGAAGGGAATAAGTTTTTCAAAGGCAGCCGTTTCTTGTTACTGAAAAATTATGAAGGTTTATTAGATGACAACCGTACAAAACTGAACACTCTCCTGGAAGCAAATGCTCCTTTATATGAAATTCATACCATGAAAGAGCAGTTGCGATTGTACTGGGAGCAAGGCAACTTGAAGAAAGGAGGGCTATTTCTCATTCAATGGCTCCTTGACGCAATAAATTCTGATGTAAAGCAATTGCGCACAATGGCCTGTACCTTGACCGATCATCTTGACGGAATGCTCCATTACTACCCTCATAAAATCACCAATGGTCTTCTCGAAGGTTTGAACAACAAAATCAAGACAATGAAACGTCAAGCGTACGGATTCCGGGACATGGAATACTTCTCTCTACGCCTGTATGATCTTCATGCAACCAGGTACGCGTTTTCGTGATGAACCAATAATGGAATATTATGTTCTGGACCACGCACCCATGCCGGTAATTGCGTCGAGCATCTTGCTCAGAGTACCCAAAAAGCTTTAGTTGGCAGAGCCATTAAATGGTTGCCAAATGAAGGAGCTGATTTGCTAGCGCGACTTACCCAAAAAGGTGTTTTGTCTTCCTACCCGCATTGGAATAAAGTGGTGGCAATTGCGTCTCGATTAGGTATTGATATCGCTTCGGCCTGTAGGTTACTCCAAATACGAGATCAATGCTATACTATCCACCGTCTAACCTTCTACATTCTTTAACCATTTGGCCTCTCCTTTGCAATTCTGCATACCGATCATTAAAAAATTTACAATTTTGAGCCGGCTCTAAAGTGTATTCACTGTTGGGAAACAAATCAGTTAAGGTTATAAATACGCATTGATGAAACGAAAATTTTAACATAAAGAGCACCCCTTATCATAACGATAAGGTGTCAGTCATTATTGTAAATTGGAACGGTGAGCAGTTCCTTGAACGATGCTTGACTGCATTGATGGCTCAGACAGTCAAACCATATGAGATTATTTTGGTGGATAATGCCAGTTCCGATGGTTCGGTCGAAATCGTGCGGCAATTTCCTTCGGTACGGTTGATGATCCAAGACCAGAACACCGGCTTTGCATGCGGCAATAATCTGGCAATCGCGGCAGCGTCCCCGGATTCTGAATGGATCGCGCTCCTCAACCCCGATGCCTTCGCCGAACCGCACTGGCTGGAAGCCCTGTTGGAGGCTGCAGAATCCCATCCGGGATTCGAGGTGTTCGGCAGCAAGCTGGTCAATGCGGCTGATCCGACGGTGCTGGATGGGGCTGGAGATGCCTACCATATGAGCGGTCTGGTTTGGCGCCTGGGGCATGGAATGCCGGTACCGACTACCGTGGAGAATGCGCGCGAAATATTTTCGCCCTGTGCGGCGGCGGCGCTCTATCGGCGCAGTGTCTTGTGCGCAATTGGAGGGTTCGACGAGGATTACTTTTGCTACGTGGAAGATATGGATCTCGGTTTTCGTCTGCGGCTGGCTGGACTGCGTTGCCTCTATGTCCCGCAGTCAGTCGTGCATCATGTTGGCTCAGGAACAACCGGTGGACAGCATAGTGAGTTCGCCTTGTATCATGGTCATCGAAACCTGGTCTGGACTTTCGTGAAAGATATGCCGGATTGTTTGTTCTGGCCGCTGCTGCCGCTGCATGTGTTGCTGAATCTGGTGAGCATCATCTGGTTCGCCCTGCGCGGACGAGGTGGGGTGATCTGGCGGGCCAAGCGCGACGCCTTGTTGGGCTTGCCGCGGATGTGGCGGAAACGACGAGAAATCCAAAAGACGCGGATTGCTACATTCACTGAAGTTTGGCGTCAGTTGGATAAGCATATAATTTCAACAAAACGACACAGTAGAAAACAGATATGAGTCCCGTGATCTCAACAATTATCGTCAATTATAACGCGGGTGAGCTGTTACGCAACTGTGTCGATTCGTTGTTGAATTGTCCGCTGGAAATCGAAATTATCGTAGTTGATAACGCATCGACGGATGGTAGTTTGGATGCTCTGCAAGGATTGCCACACTTACAGATAATTAAAAATCCAACCAACGTTGGTTTCGCTGCGGCTTGTAATAGTGGCTCGCGTGTCGCTTCTGCGCCATTCCTGCTGTTTCTTAATCCAGACTGCTCTTTCGAGCCATGGAGCCTTGGCTGAATTGTTGTCTGTTATGGATACCGCTGCGCGCGTTGGTATGGTGACGGGGGTTCTGACTAATTTGGACGGGACCGAACAACCCGGTGGACGTCGAGCCATACCCACCCCCTGGCGGTCTTTTGTCCGCGCTTTTGGGCTGACCCATTTTTCTTATCGATGGCCGCGTCTGTTCTTTGATTTTCATTTACACAAGCAGCCTTTGCCGGATCGACCTATAGAGGTGGAGGCAACGTCAGGAGCTTGCATGCTGATAAAACGTGAGGCAATGCAGGAAGTCGGAGAATGGGATGAAGGATATTTTTTACATTGCGAAGATCTTGACTTATGTATGCGCTTTCGCCAAAAGGATTGGAAAATTCTTTTCATTCCAACTGTTAAGATTATTCATGATAAAGGCACCTGCAGTCGAACCCGCCCCATATTTGTCGAGTGGCACAAGCACAAAGGCATGCTGAGATTTTATCGAAAATTTTTCCGGCAGCAGTATCCAGGAGCTTTGTGGCCATTGGTAGCGTTTGGAGTGTGGTTTCGTTTTATGCTTGCAGCTGGGTATTATGGTATACGTCAGTTGGCTGAAGCGGCCGGAGTAAAGGGTGATTAAGAAACAAGTTGGATTGATTGGGGCAACCAGTCTGGTTGGCGAGAGATTGGTTTCACTGCTCCATAGTGGCGCTGAGCAAGTTCACGCTTTTTCACGAAAACCACAGACATCAGCGAGCGATGAGCTGATTTGGCATCAATTTTCAGTTATAGATCGGAAAATCATTAATAAAATAGAAGATTGGCTGTGTACAGCACCCATTTGGGTTTTGCAAGACTATCTCACACTGCTTGAATCATATGGGGCGCGTCGTATTGTTGTCCTCTCCTCCACCAGTCGTTTTACCAAGACAAGGTCCTCGAATCGAGCAGAAATAGATACTGCGGCTCGTCTGTCAGAGGGTGAAGAAATGCTGACAACCTGGGCAATCAGCAAAGGGATCGAGTGGGTGATTCTTCGACCTACCTTGATATATGGCCTTGGTCGGGATAAGAACATTGCTGAGATAGCTCAATTTATTCGTCGGTTTGGATTTTTTCCCTTGCTGGGCAAAGCGAACGGCTTACGGCAGCCTGTTCATGTCGAAGATGTGGCAAAGGCGTGTATTGCAGCGTTGAAATCTCCAGCGGCAACAAACCTGGCATATAATATTTCTGGTGGTGAAACACTGAGCTATCGAGAAATGGTCAGCCGGGTATTTGCAGCTTTACATCGTTCACCATGGTTGTTGCCAATACCTTTGCCTATATTTGCTCTTGCGGTGGCGTGCCTGCGCCTGCTGCCAAGATACCGTGACTGGTCCGTTGCCATGGCAGAGCGGATGAATAGCGACCTGGTATTTGATCACTCGGATGCAGAACGGGATTTTGGTTTTTCTCCTCGCCCATTTCAACTCTCATCGGATGATTTGCCGCGATAAGACAACACAGAATTATTTTCATGACACCATTAATTAACTGAGAAAAACAAGTCAATATGTCCAGAACTGAAGAGCAAGGTAATTCCTATTCTCGCATAATGAAAGCCTCTTCATTGATCGGAGGGTCTGAGGGGGCCAGCCTGTTGATCGGAATGGTAAGGATTAAATTTGTCGCGATGTTGATCGGGCCTGTTGGTCTGGGTCTTCTTGCCACATATCAATCCATCGTCGGTCTTATTGGTACTCTTGCGGGTCTTGGTATTCAATTAAGTGGAGTCAGAGACGTTGCGGAATCTTTCGGCCAGGAAGATATGGCAAGATTTGGCCGAACTATTTTATCTTTACGAAGAATTTGCTGGCTTACCGGTGGTCTTGGAGCTCTGCTTGTTGTCCTGTTTTCTCATCTTTTAAGTGAAATTACATTTAATTCAGACGCATATGCTCTGCCAATAGCGTCGATGGGGTTTATTATTCTTTTTGGGAATATTCAGGAAGGACAGATAGCACTGATCCAGGGCACACGACGTATTGGAGATTTGGCCAAGTTGAAAGTTGTTGGTTCAGCCGCCGGTTCGGTGATAAGTGTGTTGTTCTATTTCTTTATGGGCTTACAGGGAATTGTACCTGCGCTGATCTCACTATCGTTTCTCAATCTTATGACATCCTGGTGGTTTTCACGAAAGATTGTGGTGCCCAGGGTCAAGATGAATTGGGCGGAATCTATCAAGGAAGCAGGGGGAATGATTCGTCTGGGAATCGCGTTTATGTGGAGTGGCCTTCTCTTAGCTGCGGTTGCATATGTGACCCGAATTCTGATTTTAAGAGAGCTGGATATGGTCGCAGTAGGTATCTTTTCAGCAGCCTTTAGTCTCTCAGGAGCGATGGTAAATTTTATTCTCGTTGCAATGGGTGCTGATTATTACCCAAGTCTGACCGCGGTGTCTCGAAACAATCCAAAGATGTGTAGACTGGTCAATGAACAAACGGAGATAGGTCTACTTCTTGCGGCTCCATGTCTTATTTATTCTATAATATTTGCGCATTATATTATAAAAATATTTTATTCAAATGACTTTTCCCAGGCCGAGGACCTCCTCCCTTGGTTTGTGTTAGGATGTTTAGGGCAGGTCATTGCATGGCCCATGGGCTTCATTCTGCGCGCTCTGGGTGCCGCCCGAATCTTCGTGATCACCGAAACGACAAAGAATGTCATACATATCATTCTGATTTGGAGCTTGCTGTTGCTGTTTGGCATCGAAGGCGTCTCAATGGCATTTTTTCTACTCTATTGTTTTTACACGGTCATAGTTCTTGTTTTAAGTCGCTTTTTGATTGGTTTTTTTTGGAGTCCTGGAGTCGTGAAGCTTTTAATCTTTATTTTACCGGCAGTGGGACTTGTTTTCATATCCGATAAGCTTATGCCAATAATTCCTGCTCTTATAATAAGTAACGTCGTTGCTTTTTTTACTAGTGTTTACTGTCTTCGAGAATTGGTGTTTCGATTGGGACCTGCACATAGAATAAGTAAAACCATGCGGAAAATTCTCTTTTTTTCAAATTCTCATGCAAAATCAAAAAAAGATTGAAATGAATTGAGGTTCATCCCTTTTCGCAAAAACCACCGACCTCAGAATCCCTATCAGCTCTGAACGACTACACTATAAGAAGCCGTTCACTTTTACTGGGCCGCGTCCTTTTTCATCCGGTTGACAATCGCATCCATTTCCCGCGCGAAATACGGCACAAGCATCAGCGATCCGGCTTGGCTCATATGATCAGAGTCGTTGTACATATTGACACCGTCACTGAGGGGCTTCTGCAAATATTTCATCGGGTCGAAGGTCTCAACCTGGTGGTTTGCGGCGAACCGATCGACAAAATTAATACTGGGCTGCTGCCATTTGTCGATAAATGACCAGTCGTAGCGGCAGGGCCGCTCAGATGAAAAGATTTTCCTAAGACGGGGTTCCCATTTGCAATATTCGATGTCATTAAATATCGGAACCTGCTTGAGCAGGATCATCTCTTTGCCTGCACCTCGGATCTCCTCAAGGGTTGCGGCAAGCCGTGCCTTGTAGTAACCGGTATGGTCGGCTACCGCCTGCCCGTCGCTGCCTCGAAAGGTAATCGCCGCCCGGGGCTCGTTCAGATATCCTATACCGTCGTAGAAGAGGTCGAAACGCTGAGCTATGAGGACGAATTCAACGAGCGGGTCCTCAATGATCGCATGTTCGAACAACTGTAAGGCGACCCCGCACTGCTTCTCGTGTTCCTTGGATATTGTGCTTTTGATATGCACATCCCCCACCACTATAGGGCAACCGGGCGCGCAGAGGAACTTGACATTGTATCCGCGCTTCTTCGCCCAGGATGTTACAGAACTGAGGTAATGTGGAGCGTGGCTGTCGCCTGCCAGGGCAACGACCGGTACCTCATCCACAGCTCCCTGCTGGCAAACATAATAAACAACGCCGTCCTTGCTGCTTTCCTCACAGCCGGGATCGTCGCCTTTCAGGGCGATCGACTTGTCGTTGTGGTACTCGGTGATGCGCCATGGGGCGAGACTTGCGCCCTGCAGGAATTTGAACGACAGAGCGAATACTACGATCACCCCGAGGGCGGCGAACAGCACGCGGCCATCAGGCCAGAGTGATTGCCTGGCTGGCTTCTCGACAAAGAAGTAGCTGAGAGTTGAGAGAATGAAAGTGACACCGATAATCGCCACCCCGGCTCCAGCACTAAGCTCGTTTGCCCCGCTGAACAGTTTCCAGAAAATGATAACCGGCCAATGGTACAGGTAGAGCGAGTATGAAATTCTGCCGATTGCAGCCGGGATTTTGGCGGCCAGCAGCCGGTTGGCTATCCCCATACCGGAACGGGCGTGGATGACCAGGGCCGTGCCGATACAGGGTAACAGCACACCGAATTGCAAGAAAGAAGTGCCAAGGCGTTCCTCTTGGACAAAGTAGAGACTGTAGCCCAGCAGTAGCAGGCCAGTCACGCCGATCACCCCGTTCATGGCGGTGCTGGCCGGACGGGGCAGCAGTCTCATCGAGATAAAGCCGCCGATACAGAACTCGAAGGCCCTGGCATAAAACATATAGAAGGCCAGGTTGTAATTGGTGTCAGCCAGGTGGTAGCAGAGTCCGAACGAAACCATGGAAATCAGCAGGAAGACGACTGCCGTCTTGACAGCCACCTGCCTGGCGGCGTGGTTTTGGTCGGTGATCAATGCCCATGGTGGCCAGTCTGAAAGTTTGAATGCCTTCACCTTTAACGATATCAATTGACCATCTTGCTCGCTGGGTCGATTGAACAGACGATAGCACGTAAAGATCAGCAACGGCCAGAACAGGTAAAACTGTTCTTCAACCCCGAGTGACCAGGTGTGCAGGAGGGGCTGTCCGGCAAACCCTTGACTGAAGTAGTCGACCTTCCGGGAGAAGAAAAAATTTGACAACTGGCCTGCGGCATATCGGGATGACCGCATGAAGTTATCAAAGTTTTCCGGGGTGAGCAGAAAAGTACCGACCAGAGCTGACAGCAACAATACGACAAAAAGTGCCGGAAAAATGCGCTTGATCCTCCGGGCATAAAAATGCTTGAAAGAAAAGGTGCTGAGGTAGTTCTCACGCAAGATTATGCCGGTAATCAGGAACCCGGAGAGCACGAAAAAGACATCAACCCCGAGAAAACCGCCGGGGAGCACGCTCGGGCGAAGATGATAGGCGAACACCGAGAGGACCGCCAGAGCCCTGAGTCCATCAATATCCGGTCTGTATTTGCTGCTGCTCACGATTTTGGCTTTTGGGTGTACCATTTGGTCTCGGACGTATGTTATGCTTTATCTAGTACGTTGCCTTACCTACGTGTGCCTTCAGACAAGGTTGCCCTGACATAATGGCTCTTGCGAAGTAGAAAGCGTTTTTCAACAAGGTTCCACATAACTATAGCACCAGTTGTTGAGATAAAAATAACTGTGATTACAAAAAGATAAGGTTTATCTTGAAACCAGCCGGAATATATCAGAAGCTGGATTACTGGAAAATGCAGGCCGTAAATACCATAAGAAAAATCTCCATACTTGCCGAAATTTCCTACATATAGAAAAAGTGCAAAAAATATTACTATCGATCCAATGGCAAAAGGTTCAAACATCGGCAATGGGTAGTAGCTGTCTGCGATCAGAATGACAAGTGCGATAGCTGCAAAATATCTGTGGTAACGTTTAAAAAATGGCATGTAATAGTAGAGCAAGCCGCCCATGATAAAATATGACATCTGCCCAGGTAACTGGTGAGCCAGGATTGTGTAAAGTTGCATCCCTGTTCGATCAGCCATAAGCAGCAACAGGTAACTATAAGCAACTGCCGAAAAATAAATCAGTATTGCTACAGGAAGACAGCCAAATTTTCTGAAGAGCAGGACAATGATGGGAACAACCATATAAAACATAACTTCAACCTTGACGGTCCACAGCGCACCATTTACAACGACCAGCCTGTTCGCCTCAAATACTCCTGGAAGCGTTGGTTTCAGGAAATTTAAGAAAGACAGATTGGTAATATAATACTTGAGCCAGTCTATTGAAAAATAATCCCCAATATTCTTGGAGCTGACCACGACCAAACCTATTGCACAAACAGTTACAATGGTAAAATAAGCAGGGTAAATACGCCGAGCACGCTTACTTGCATATGAAAAAAGACTGGACGAACGTTCGTAACTCATAAAAATCAAAAATCCGCTGACAACAAAAAATCCTTTTAACGCCTTCGCTGGTATGGCAGTGGTTGCGAGCGGAAGAAGTTCTTCAAATCCTGAAAGCATGTAAGTGTGGGCCAACAAAACAATTAATGCAAAAAGAACGCGAAGCAGATCAAAGTTGTTCTTTGCCAGACTGTTGCTACTTTCTTGCGGCAAGTGAAGCTCCTAACTGGGCAATTGGAAAATATTCTGATAAAAGACTTTCATTATTGCTAATGTGAGCAGGTTTGTAACATGCGAAAGCTTTGCCCTGCTACAAAAATTAAACTATACTAAAATTATATTGTACTGATAAATCTACCGAATCGAACAATAAACCCGGTGTTGGCGGCAATTTCAGGATGCTGCTTGCAGAACAGTCCACCTCGCGTCTCATCATGGTAATGGCTTCCAGCGCATACAGGACACTTCCCGCATGATAAAGAAAGTTTTCGCAAAACTGAAATCTGAAGGGATTGGCAGCTTAATACAAGCTGTATATCGTCGCGCGCTACCCCAGCGACTCAAGTATTACCCGAACTGCAAGTCGTTATTTCAATCTGGGGTTGGCATAGAAATTGGTGGACCCAGTGGCATTTTCGGGCGGCGAGGTATTATTCCCGTTTATCCAGTCGCTAAAAAACTCGACAATGTCAACTTTTCCCACAATACCGTCTGGGAAGGTACGATCCACGAAGGAAATAGCTTCACTTTCAATAACGGGACAACACCTGGTTTCCAATATGTTGGCGAGGCAGGTAATTTAGAGTTTATTGCAGATTCCTCTTATGATTTTGTTCTTTCATCTCATTGTCTTGAACATCTAGCCAATCCGATACAAGCCCTTTCAGAATGGACTCGTATTCTAAAACAAGATGGTCAGCTCGTTCTTATTGTTCCACACAAAGATGGTACCTTCGATCATCGTAGACCAGTAACTTCATTGGAACACTTGATTGAAGATTTTGAAAATCTAATAGATGAAGGTGATATGACGCATTTGGAGGAGATCTTAAAACTGCACGATTTGGCCAAAGATCCTGCTGCAGGCGACTTTCAGTCATTTCAAGATCGCTCCAAACGAAACAGAGAAAACAGATGCCTGCATCAACATGTATTTGACACACGGCTAGCTGTTGACTTGGTACATTATATGGGGCTTCAGATCCTATCGGTCGAACTATTTTTGCCTAATAACATTGTGATCATATCGAGAAAGATATCCCCAGACCAGACTGCAAATAATGAGAAATATAGAGGGGAGGATGTCGCACCGTGTTGGCTTAGTCCTTTCCCATCAGATCAAATAATCAATCCCCTGCAACGCACCATACTAAAATTTATTCCTGAACATGTCGATGATGTCCCCTTGCTGGTAGTCAGTTTTAACGCAGCTTGGATACAACAATATTCATCCTCACCCAACAGGTAAAACCAGAAAACAATACCCCATAAAAAACCAAGACTACCAACTGTACCCAAAGCCCCATATTCCAGGCCGATAGCATTGTTGTCCCGACAACCAACTGAATGAAGCCATACCCACAGGAGACAAGCCAGTGGGGAAAAGCACGTTCATTGGCCAGGATTTGATACAGATGCCGTCTATGGGCATGGGACAATTTTTCTCGTCCTTTCCACCGCACAAAAAGCGTCGTCAGTGCATCGGCGTAAAATGGAAACATAAAGGCAGTAAAACAAAGAAAACCGGCCAGGTCATTAGACAGGATAAAGGTGATTCCGGCAAACACAAATCCTAACAGGATACTACCCACATCTCCCATAAAAACTCTGGCTTTGGGAATATTGAATGGTAAAAATCCAACGCAGGCGGCGGACATTGCCAGCGACAAAAAAAACAGCGTGCTGTCTACAGCCACTATCCTTGCGAAAATAGCGGTAAGGCCAAAACCGACCACCCCGGTAATACCGGCGATGCCGTTAATACCGTCCATAAAATTGTAAAAATTAGCAGTGCTGACAATAAAAAGCAGCCCAAAAGGGATAATAACCAGACTCAAAAAAGAGATTTGACTGGAAGCGGCACCAAGAACCACAACCGCAGCTGCGCCAAACTGAAAAAAGAGTCTTGCCCCTGGACTCAAATCCAGACGGTCATCAAAAAAACTCACCAAGGCCAAACAAGTCGCCGGCAGCCAGAGACTCACTGGGACTCCGGTAGAATTTACGGAGACCACCAAAAATGTCAGCAGCAGCCCTACTCCACCACCACGGGGAGTTGGTTTGCTGTGGGAACTTCTGCTGCTTGGGATATCGACAATCCCTAAAGAAAATCCATACCTGGACATAAACCAGGCGCCCGATCCTCCCAAGAGCAGGCCAAGCAAAACATAGCTCACTTGCTCACCCATGTGTCAGGCACCAGTCGACAGTCAAGAAGTGCTTCCGTTTGTTTGAACCGCATTATTCTTTGTTAAAGTAGATTGCCTGCCCTATTCAAACCGCCATTTCAGAGCGTTGCTTTACCTTTTTCCGAGCATTGGCTGAACAATAGATACTGCCTCAAGATCCGGGGTATACTCCGGAATGATCTCCTGCAGGACAGCTTTGATAGCCTGGGCATCATGAGCTGTCGCCTTGGTGGTCAACCGGCGGAGCATTTCTTCCAGCTGATAATTATTTTTGTTGTCACCATGCAGGACCATAATTTTTTCATGCCTGGTCGGCATAATACCTTCTCCTTCACTGATCAATTCTTCGTACAATTTCTCGCCTGCACGAAGACCGGTATATTTTATCTTGATATCTTTTTCCGGCTCATAACCCAACAGCTTGATAAGATCATGGGCTAAATTGACAATTTTAACCCGGGCCCCCATCTTCAAAATAAAAATTTCACCGCCCGCGCCCATCGCCCCGGCCTGGAGAATAAGCTGGGCCGCTTCCTCAATGGACATGAAATAGCGGGTCATTTCAGGATCGGTTACCGTTACCGGTCCACCTTTTTCAATCTGGTGCTTGAATAGAGGGATAACGGAGCCTGAAGAACCGAGAACATTACCAAACCGTACCGCCATAAAGGCCGTATTTTGTGCGGACAACGAGTCTTTTTTCAGCCTGCCGTTGCAGTAGTCGAGCATAAGCAGTTCAGTGACCCGCTTGGTCGCACCCATGACATTGGTCGGTCGTACTGCCTTGTCGGTTGAAACAAGAACAAACCTTTCGACTTTATGGGCAATGGTCGCCTCGATCAGATTTTTGGTGCCAAAAACATTATTAAAGACAGCTTCCCAGGGATTCGCCTCTACCAGCGGTACATGCTTATAGGCAGCAGCATGAAACACCACCGAAGGCGCATATTCCAGAAATAGTTTGTTCAGCAGAGGCTGGTTCTGAATCTTGCAAAGGACCGGGACATAGTCGTGAAACTCGTGATCATGGTGCAGTTCCATCTGGATCTTATAGAGGTTCTCTTCACCGGCATCGAGCAGGATGATTTTTTTCGGCGCAAATTTTATGATCTGCCTGCAGAGCTCAGAGCCGATGGAGCCTCCGGCCCCGGTGACCAGGATGGTTCGGCCCGTCAGATAGCGACAGATTTCTTGTTGATCAAGGTGCACTACCGGTCGGCCAAGCAGATCTCTGTAGGCAATTTCACGACTTGAGGTGACGCTTAACTTGCCCCTGATGATCTCGCCCATACTCGGCAGGACCTTGAACTTGGTCCCGGATTTTTGACAGAGTTCAACAATCCTCTGCATTTGTTCAGCAGATGCGGAGGCGACGGCGATTAGAAGCTCTTCAGGTCTGGTCAGGGCTATCCATTTCTGCAGATTATCCAGGCCGCCGACAACTGGTATGCCGTGCACCTTCAAGCCGTGCTTTGCGCGATCGTCATCGACCAGACCAACGACCTCATACGGCACATTACTGTTATCCCTGATTTCCCGAATAACTTTTTCGGCAGCGGCGCCGGCGCCGATGAGCAGCAGTCGTACTTTTTTTTGCGTTTCACCGGTATGCAATAACCAGGGCATATGTTCTTTATTCTGCAAAAAATAACGGATCGTGCCGCGATGCAGACAAAGCAGCAAAAAAGTGAACACCCCGTCCATGAAGAAAACCGATCGGGAAAAACCGATAAATCGATTCAGATACAAAACGGACATGATGATTATACCCGATGAGACCGCAACGGCCTTGGCTATATTGAGCAGGTCGGTAGTGCTGGCGTATCGCCACATCCCCCGATAGAGGCCGAACAGGTAAAATATGGGAACCTTACAGAAGATAAGATACGGCAGAACACTGGTAATCTGCGGAATCCACCAGGAAATCTGCCAATCAAACCGAACCAGATAGGCAAGAAAAAAAGCGGCGACGATAAGAACCAGATCAACCAGGAGAACGATCCAGAAATTTCTCCGCAAGACAAGAGTCAAGAGAAGTCGGGATTGTTCCTTCAACCTTGGTATAAAATTTTTCCTCATGGATCAATTAGTTGGCGGTATTTTTTTGACGGTCATACCGCATTTTTGACAATCGAATTCGAGTGCATAAGCGCCGGTATTATCCATGATAGTCAGAGATTCGGCTAATTCACCGGGCCGACCGGACATTCTGGGGCAGAGCTGCAACTGCGCCCGGACACAATATTTGGTGGTCATCAAGGCACAATCTGCAATATCCGTGGCGTGAAGTTTTTTTTCATCTATTTTTTTTACCCCATGCCGTCGGTAAAATGCCGCCGCTTTTTCATTGGTGATATTATCAAGATAACTCACCTCACAGGCCGGCCACGGAACATCATTGGCGACTATTTCAACATGTTCAACGGGGTATTGGTCAAGCCTGATTGCTAAATGCCTCTCAAGGGCCTGACGGCGTAGATCATTAAAAACGGCGGCCGGAAAAAAAAGATCGGGAGAGAGGTCGACCCGGACCTCTTTTATTGAAAAAATCGACCCGCCGATTTTTCGCAGTTGTTTTTCCGCCAGGGCTATAACCATGCCGGCCTGCCTGGCCGGAGCTTTCTCGGCCTTGATGAGGGTGGTCGAATCTATGCCGTCTTCATCATGTATCTTTAGCTGCAGCCCATCGGCAGTTGCTTTCAGTTCAAGCTTTACCCCAATTGTCCGGCACCCTTCACTTTTCGTGAGCTGCTTATTGAAGACCGTATCGGAATTACGGTATATCATCATACCGACCGGCAATACTCGCGGATCTTTCGGATAAATTCTGCCATTTTCCACCCGGTTTACCTTTATTCCCACCAGACCTTTTTGAGGGTCGAAAAAACACAGGCCGTCGCCGTTATTGACCACTTCTTGAGTTTCTACTACAAAAAACTTCCTCTCGGCGTGCACCACCGGGCCCAGCCGCTGTCCTATGGATTTCGGACTGTCTATTGCCCCAGGTCTGGTACGCGGCTTGAGCAAAAAATTATCGGTCATGCCTCGATTGAAGGATTTTTCCGGGTCCGGGCTAAAAGCAAAACTGCATCGGCCCGCAGATGCACGCTGCAGGCCGGAATCGACATCAATTATAGTATCAAGCGCCTGCCGGTAATAGGCGGTCAGATTTTTTACATACTGCGTATCTTTAAGCCGACCTTCTATCTTAAAAGAGCTGATCCCCGCTTCGATCAGCGCGCCCAGATGGTTCGATAAATTGAGGTCCTTCAGGCTGAGAAGATAACGATCTTTGGCGAAAATTTTCCCGACTTTATCCTGCAGGGAAAATTTATGGCGACAGAACTGCGCACATTCTCCCCGATTGGCGCTGCGTCCGGCCATTACTTCGCTTATATAGCATTGCCCGCTATAAGAAACACAGAGTGCGCCATGGACGAAAAACTCCAGGGGGACACTGGTGGCAGCCCGGATATCTTTGATCCGGCTGAGGCTCATCTCCCGGGCCAGGACTACCTGACGAAAGCCGACCTTTTCCAGAAAAACGACTTTTACGACCGTCCGGTTATTCATCTGGGTTGAACTGTGCAGGGCGATGGGTGGCAGCTCCGACTCTAACAAGCCGACATCCTGAATGATGAGGGCATCGACACCAATTCCGTGCAGCTGGTGACAGAGCTTTACAGCTGCGTCCAGTTCATAGTCGGAAAAGATGGTATTGAGGGCAACATACACCCTGGCCCTAAACAGATGGGCATGGGCCACCAGCTTGGCAATATCGACCAGGCTGTTGCCGGCGGCCGCCCGTGCACTAAATTGCGGTCCGCCGATATAGACGGCATCGGCGCCATGGTTTATGGCGCCGATGCCGCAGGCAAGATCTCTGGCGGGTGCCAGCAATTCAATTTTTTTACGCTGCATCAGAGAACGGCTTGCAACAACTCAGAAGGACAGTACCTGAAATCCGTCGCTTACCAAACCTTCAATTGATGGGTGGCCCTGCATGTCGCCGACAATGTGCAGTCCCTGTTTTTCCGCCTCGCCCAAGGTCCCCATTTTCTGAGAACACGCCTTGCAGATGCAGGTGAGCAGTTTTTTCTCGCGAAGTTGACTGTAAAGGTTGGCAAAGGGTGCACCCGATTTGACTAACTCGGTTATTAAACTGGTGGCGGCACCTTCGATAATCACCTTCACCTCATAGCCTTTTTTCTCAAAATCAAGGGCATAGAGCATGACATGGGCAAAACAGGTAAGTTCACCGTTATAGGCGAGCAAGGCTACTTTTTTCATTCTTTGCTCCTTTTGTCGCGTTTTCCTTACTGCATAGGGTTATTTGCCATGGGAACCGAGGTCCAGGCGGGCCCGGAGATGGCACATCACCGCCAGGCAGCAGAATACTAAAATTTGTTCTTTTATGGAAGTCCGGCTCGGCTCCTTGATGAACAATGGCCCAATAGCCGATGTCTCCATCGACGGTCTGAATGACACTGCTGACCGCGAGTTCGAGGTCGGCAGAATCATCAACAAGCCCCCTGCAATCAATCGTGCAGTTCAGAATATAGAGATTTCCTTTTCCGGTGACACGGCAAAGTGGCTGGACTGCTCCCGGTTCTTCCCGCATCTGTGTTCGATAATTGGTAAAGTGATATATACCCCAGCAGCCGTTTGGGGCAAGGTTTACTTCCCGATAAGCCGGGTCCCCCGGGACGGCAAAAAACAATTCGAAACACGTCGTCCGCCACAGTTCATGGCGGCGGCTCGGCACCGTCGTCTTTTTTGGCCATAAGATGTCGGCTAACGGTCCTGCAAGCCGGTATTCAACCTCTATTCTCCCGGGTTGTCTGCGCAGATATCCGGTAATTGTCAGCTTTTCGGCCAAAGACCCGGCCGCAAAAGGCTTTAGTTGGAAATCTTTTGTGCGCTGCATTGTTCTTCCGGCAGCTCTATACCGTCAAGCTCTGTCCGTGTAGAGGTACGTCCACGTCAAATCCCTGTCCACGAAGGTAATCGGCAAAACCGAGGCTTTGTTCCTCTTCACCATGGACCAGAGCAATCTTTCTGATGGACAGATTCGATTCCTTCAGAATCCTGGTCATTTCCTCCCGGTCCCCGTGCGCACTGAAGCCACCCAGGGTAATCACCCTTGCCCGCAACGGATAATCTTTATTATAAAACCGGACAACCGGAGGTTTTCCCTGCCGTCCGCCGGCCGCATATTCTTCACCTTTTTGCTGCAAAGACCTGCCGAAGGTGTTTTGTCCCATATAGCCGACGATCAGCACGGTATTGCGCTCATCATGGATCTTATGCCGAAGATGATGCAGGACCCGGCCACCCTCACACATACCCGATCCGGCCAGGACAATGTGCGATCTGGTATCGCGGTTGAGCGCCATCGATTCTTCGACGCTCTGAACAAATTTCAGCTGCGGAAAATCAAAGGGGTTGATACCGTTTCGCAGAAAAGTTGCATGGGTTTCCTCGTCATAGGTTTCCGGGTGTTCGCCGAAAACATGGGTGATATTGGTTGCCAGCGGACTGTCGACCCAGACCGGCATCGGCGGAATTTCCTTAGCCAGAAAAAGTTCATGAAGGAAATAGAGCAGTTCCTGGGTTCGGCCATAGGCGAAGGCCGGAATAATCACCGAACCACCCCGGTCAAAGGTCTCATTCAGAACCTTTTTCAGCGACGGTTTCATGTCGATTATCGGCTCATGCACCCTGTTGCCGTAAGTGCTCTCCATGATCATCAGATCTATATTCCGGTGCTCTTTGGCAAAATCCAGGGTCGGGTCTTTAATTATCGGCTTGGTAAAGCGTCCCAGATCTCCGGAATAGAGGACCGTTTTGGTCTGCCCGGCAAAAGTATGCTGCAGAACCGACATCGCCGAACCGAGGATATGCCCGGCACCATACAGAGTACAGGTAAGATCAAGACCTATAGTCACTGTTTCTCCCAGGGGGACACCCTGGAAATATTCCAGAGACGTTTCTGCCTCACTCAAGGTATAGAGAGGGGTCACCACCTCCAGATGATGTTCCCGCAGCAGTTGCTCGGCGACCTCGGTACGCAGTCCATGATCGCCTGACTTCAATAACGTCTTGATCTCCTGCTGGTCGGCTTTGGACATCTCAGTCTTCCCGCCGCCGGTTTTTACCTGGGCCAGAAAAGCCTTGGCCGTTTTATAGTTGAGATAGGCCGCATCGCCTTCCTGGATTTTGGCCGCATCTTTAAGCAGATATTCACAGGCATGGGCGGTTGCCCGGGTGCAGAAAATTCGCCCGCTGAAGCCATCGCCAACAAGCATGGGGATACGTCCGGAATGATCAATGTGGGCATGGGACAGCACCATATTGGTCAGAATTTTCGGATCAATTGGGAAAACGCGATTCTTGGCTTCGGTCTCCTTTCTTCTGCCCTGAAAAAGGCCGCAGTCGAGTAGAATATTGTCTTGCTTAGTGGTCAGGGTATGAAAAGAACCGGTAACTTCTCGAGTAGCTCCATAGAATGTAACGTGCATATATTCTCCTTCCGGGCTGACGACAGTACAGTATTTTTGCTGCTTCTTGAGAGTGATAGCGCATTATCTCTTAACAAAGAGGCGGATAAAACTCAACAGCTATTGCCGGCAAGAGCAGTGCGTGCACTCAAGAAATCATCGCATCGACGCAGATCCGGTAGGTATCAGGGGAACAATGGCCGCATCGGGTGACGGTGGAGGAAACGAGCCGACGATCTGCAGCCCGACAGGCTCGGTCAACTTTGGCGACAGACTCAGCAAGCCGATCCATTGACTGCATATCATAGAAATGCAGGAGTCCATCGGTTTTAAGTGCCGACAGGGCGCACGACAAAAATTCTTCACCTCGGGTAGGCAGCGGCATGACCACCCGGTCAAAGCTTGTCGTGAGACCAGGCACCACTTCCTGGACATCGCCGAGATAAAGACGGATATCCGTCTGCTTTTTATTGCGGGCAAGGTTGGCCACGGCGTAGGCGTGCGCCTGGGGATTTTTTTCGATGCCGACAATCGAACGGGCCTTGCTGTACCGGGCAATCATCAACGGCAAAGGAGCCACCCCGGAAAAAAGGACTAAGACTGCCTCCCCCGGCTTAACCAGCGAAGCTATTCTCTTTCGTTCATTGCCGCTCCTGATCGAATAATATACCGTCTCTACATTGACCAGCAGCCGGACGCCGAACTCCTTCACCTCGGTTTCTTTGCGGTTTTCTCCGGCCAGTATATGAAGCGGGACGGTTCTGAAATCGCCCTCGTAAAAACCGGCTCTTTTCGCTACGACCCTGATCCTGCGGTTGCGGGCCAGTATCGCTTCGGCAATATCCTGCTCTTTCGCGATCAACTCGTCGCCAATCGCGACAATGGCGATATCGCCGACCACATCATAGCCCATCATAACCACCGCTAAATGGGGTCAAAATGAGAATGGGGTCAAATCTTTATTCTTGACACGTAACAATGTGTCAAGAATAAAGATTTGACCCCATTCTCGCAATCAAAGTCCAATCCCCATCAGGCTTGGACTATGGGAAGAGTGCATCAGATCTTGACTACATTCTCCGCAGCGGGGCCTTTTGCTCCGTCAACAATATCAAATTTCACCCGCTCTCCTTCTTCAAGAGACTTGAAGCCTTCCATCTTGATCGCCGAATGATGAACAAAAACGTCCTTTCCCCCATCTTGCTCAATAAAACCGAATCCTTTAGAATTATTGAACCACTTCACTGTTCCTTCTGCCATGACATACTCCTTTGACACAAAATGCAATTATGACTTTTTATGTACCATTCAAAAGTCAGCCTGTTTTTCCTTATACCCTTACTGCCGTAAAATAAAAATAGAAAAGTTTATTTTTTAGTCTAAAACAATTGATTGCAGGCGTTTTTGGTCAATTTCGGCTGAGTAAGCCTATCCGGGCAGCACATCGGTTATGGCTTATCTTCCAGGCAAGAGGAGTAAAACACCTCCAGTCAACATCACAATAGAGGTTGATTTAATAACGACTTTATGATTACTTATCCCTGGAAAAATCGCCGAAAAACCAAATATTTTCTACCTGTAAAATTCAATTTTTTACACCTGGAGGGAAAAATGTTTAAGATTGTGAAACGTGAAGAAATGGCTGAAGGGACAGTGATTCTTAATGAAATCGACGCCCCGTTAATAGCCAAGAAGGCTAAGCCAGGCCAGTTTGTCATTCTCAAAGCGAACGAGGAAGGCGAGAGAATCCCCCTTACCATGGCGGATACCGACCCGGTAAAAGGCACCATCACCATCATTTATATGGTAGTGGGAAAATCGACAGCACTTTTCAAAGACCTCAAAGTCGGCGACTCCTATCAGGATGTCATTGGTCCTCTGGGTAAAGCAACGCATCTTGAAAAAGTCGGCAAAGTTGCCTGTGTCGGCGGCGGTACCGGTGTTGCCGTACTGCACCCGATCACTCGCGGCTTAAAGGAAGTCGGCAACGATGTCCTGTGCATTATCGGCGCACGCAACAAAGGGCTGCTGATGATGGAAGATCATATGCGGGCAGCTTCACATGATCTCCGTGTTTGCACAGATGACGGCTCCTACGGACATCACGGCTTTGTAACCGACGTCCTTAAAGAGGCTCTTGCCGCAGGTGATATCAAAATGGTCGTTGCTATCGGCCCTGTTCCCATGATGAAGGCGGTCAGTAATCTCACCAAAGAGTTCAATGTCGAGACCATTGTCAGCCTCAACCCAATTATGGTTGACGGCACCGGAATGTGTGGCGGATGCCGGGTAACCATTGGCGGGGAAACAAAATTTGCCTGCGTCGACGGCCCTGAATTCGACGGCCATAAAGTAGACTACGATGAGTTGATTTTACGACTGAGAGCCTACCAGGAAGATGAGAAAAAATGTCTCCAGGACTACTGCACCATTCGCGATGCCAGATAACCTGGGCAAACGCTCTTTTGTTGAAATGAAACAACTTGGATAATTTTATAATCGTGGCATACGATTTTCTATGGAGGATATTATGGCAGCAACAGAAGATAAGAATGTGAAAAACCCACGGCAACCAATGCCAGAGCAGGACCCAAAGGTCCGTGCCCGCAATTTCCTTGAAGTACCCACCGGCTACACCATGAAAATGGCCCAGGAAGAGGCCGCCCGCTGTCTGCAATGCAAAAAACCAGGCTGCGTCTCCGGTTGTCCGGTCGGCGTTGATATTCCCGGCTTTATCGATCTTATTGCCCATGGTGATATGACCGGTGCCATCCGCAACCTCTGGACCAAAAATGCCCTGCCGGCGGTATGCGGCCGAGTGTGTCCACAGGAGATCCAGTGTGAGGGTAAATGTATTGTCGGCAAGAAAGGCGAACCGGTGGCTATCGGTAATCTTGAACGTTTCTGCGCCGACTATGAACGTGAACACGGCACCGGCGAGTTGCCGCCCAAAGCCGCTGGCACCGGTAAAAAAGTCGCCGTGGTCGGCTCCGGCCCATCAGGGCTGACGGTCGCCGGCGACCTTATCACCAAAGGTCATGACGTGACCATCTACGAAGCCTTTCATAAGCCGGGCGGCGTACTGGTCTACGGCATCCCTGAGTTCCGTCTGCCGAAAGCCATTGTTGCCCAGGAGGTAAATTTTCTCGCCAGACTTGGGGTGAACGTGCAGTGCAACGCCGTCGTCGGTCGGACAGTTTCTCTCGATGAACTGCTCGAAGAAGGCTATGATGCCATCTATGTCGGTGTTGGCGCCGGCCTGCCCAGATTCATGGACATCCCCGGCGAAAACCTGGTGGGGATACTCTCGGCCAATGAGTATCTGACCCGGGCCAACCTTATGAAGGCGTATTTATATCCGAAAGTCGATACGCCTATCCCCATCGGCAAAAACGTGGTGGTTCTTGGCGCCGGCAATGTGGCCATGGACTCGGCCCGGACGGCGATGCGCCTTGGCGCCGAAAGCGTCAAGATCGTCTACCGCCGCTCCCGTGAAGAAATGCCCGCCCGTAAAGCGGAAATTCACCATGCCGAGGAAGAAGGAATTGAACTGTTTCTCTTAACCAACCCCACCAAATATCTTGGCAATAAAGACGGTAGACTGACCGGCATGGAATGCCTGCGCATGGAACTTGGCGAACCCGATGCGTCGGGCAGGAGGCGACCGGTAGCCATTAAAGGCTCTGAATTCGAGATCGAATGTGACCTGTGCATTGTCGCCGTCGGCTCGGGCGCCAATCCACTCTTGACCAGTGAGACCCCGGATATGCAGCTCAACAAATGGGGCAACATCGTCGCCGATCCACGAACCGGCAAGACGACCAAGAAAGCCGTCTGGGCCGGTGGTGATATTGTCACCGGTGCGGCGACGGTTATCCTCGCCATGGGTGCCGGCCGAGATGCCGCTAATTCCATGCACGATTATCTGACTCTCGGCTGGTAGCAACCGGTTTCTCCGCCAATCAACTGATTGTTCATCAACCGCCACTCCTGTCTTCTTCGTCTCGACAGGAGTGGTTCTTTTTTCGCTGGTGCACATGCCTGCACCATAAGAGTTTCTTATCGCTATCTTCATCAAAATGAATACCCAAAAGCTCTTGTTCATCTCACTGAAATCTCGCCATTAAAAAATTCTGCCCGGCTGACTGCACCAAATTTATCCGGTTTGATTAGGACAAACATCCTGTGTATGATAAATCATCGGTTGTGCATATTATGCTTATTAAATTTATTAATTCCTGCACACATTTAATCTTCTCTTCTACAATGATTATTTTTTATCCCATCACACCAATATCATTTCTAAAAATTAACACCCACCCTTGCTTGCGTATAGGCACATTCCCGACAAGTTTTTCGGACAGGATGTTCGTCAAGCACAGTGTGCACATCACGACCAATTTCAACGAAGTAAAGCAGTTCAGTAAATTAAACATTAAGTGCCTGTTTGCTATGAAAAAATTATTTCTTGACAGGCGATAGAAGCTCCTGTTAATGAATGGTTATTCATAATTCTGTTTGTGTTTCCAACAGCCGCATAGGCTATAGAAAAAAGCAGCGAGAGGAAAAAATAATGTCAACGGAACTGGTTTTGTCGACAGTGGCTCTCTTAGGTCTTGCCGCTCTTGTTCCCCTCATCATGGTCGGCACCACGGTCTTAGGCCCGCGCTCCAAGGGGAAGATGAAGAATGAAGCGTATGAGAGTGGCGTAGGTCCAATTATCGGCACGGTCGACCAGAAATTCAGCGTTAAATTTTACCTTCTCGCCATTCTTTTTCTGATCTTCGACATTGAAGCTGTATTCATGTATCCATGGGCGGTCAGTGTCCGAGAACTTGGTTGGTTCGGATTTACCGAGATGGTGGTTTTCATGCTGCTGCTTCTCACTGGACTCATCTACATTTTAAAGAAAGGGGTGCTCAATTGGCGTTAGGACTCGAAGCAAGCCTCGGCGACACAGTCATCACCACAAAATTGGATGAGTGCATCAACTGGGGTCGGCAATATTCATTATGGCCATTCATTTTCGGCACCGCCTGTTGCGCTATTGAGTTTATGAGTGCAGCTGCGAGCCAACATGATATCTCCCGCTTTGGCGCTGAAGTTGTTCGGTTTTCTCCTCGCCAGGCGGATCTTTTGCTGGTCTGCGGCACCATCAGTTACAAGCAGGCACCCATCTTAAAACGCATCTACGAGCAAATGCCCGATCCGAAATGGGTGGTGTCTATGGGAGCCTGTGCCTGTTCCGGCGGAATTTACGACAACTACTGCACCGTGCAGGGCATTGACACCATCATTCCCGTGGATGTTTATATCTCCGGATGCCCTCCCCGGCCGGAGGCTGTTCTGGATGCCCTGATTGCCATTCAGGACCAGATTAAAGGCGAAAGCGTACTCAAAGATCGCCATAAAGACTTTAAAGGGATTCTCGACTGATATGAATGCGACGGCTTTAGAAAAAATCCAAGCCGCGTTTCCGGACGCGACCTGCAAAGTTGTTCTGGATTCCGTGGTTATCGATGTCCAGCCGGAAAGTCTTACGAATACGCTTTCCCGGCTGAAAAACGAGCCTGATTTTGACTGCGGACTGATGGTTGACGTCACGGCTATTGATTATCTCCAATATCCTGAGCCGCAGAAAACCAGGTTTCGTGTGGTATATACCTTGCGCAACTGGGCAAAAAACATCCTTGTCCAGGTACGTGTGCCGGTAGCGGATCCTGCAGTAGGCATACCCACCGCGACCCATCTCTGGGGTGCGGCAATCTTTGGTGAGCGTGAGGCTTACGACCAGTACGGCATCCACTTCGAAGGTCATCCCGATCTGCGCCGAATCCTCAATCACTGGCAATTTATCGGCCACCCCTTACGCAAAGATTATCCAATCGAAAAAGGCCAGATCTGCCAGGAAACCGATAGCCTGGAAAAGGAAATTCGGGCCAGACTGGCAAAAAAAGGCGTCGACGACCAGACCCTGAAGGACATTAATACCGAGGTTATGTACCTCAATATCGGTCCTTCCCATCCGGCAACTCATGGCGCAATCCGCATCCTTACCGCGCTGGACGGCGAGACCATTCTGGCTAACGTCAATGAAATCGGCTACCTGCACCGTGGCTTTGAAAAAACTGCCGAAAACCGGACCTACAATCAGATTATCCCGCTCACCGATAGGCTCAACTACTGCTCGTCGATGATCAACAATATCGCCTACGCCAAGGCGGTTGAATCGTGGCTGGGCGTTACCATCACCGAACGAGCACAGTTCATGCGGGTGGTGCTCACCGAGTTTTACCGGGTGCTGGACCACTTAGTCTGCCTCGCTGCAGCTCTGGTCGACATGGGCGGACTGACCAATTACTGGTATCTGTACAATGAGAAAGAGGCCGCATACGATCTTATCAGCCGTCTTACCGGCGCCCGTTTGACCAGTTCCTTCACCCGTATCGGTGGTATGTACCGCGATTTTTATGATGGCTGGGAAAAAGATCTGGAACTGCACTTACGCGCCATCGAAAAGGGTTTTGGCGACGCCTTGAAACTGGTCGATACGAACCGAATTGTCCACGACCGGACCCAGGGAGTCTGCGTGGTTTCGGCGGAAACTGCCTTAAGTTACGGCTTTACCGGCCCTGTTCTGCGGGCCAGCGGTGTTCCTTTCGATCTGCGTAAGGATGCGCCCTATTATAATTACGAATCTTTTGATTTTGAGGTCCCGGTCGGGACCACCGGCGATATCTACGACCGTTTCATGATTCGTTTTCATGAGATGGCCCAATCCATTCGCATCATTCGCCAGGCCATGAAACATATTCCGGGAGGCCCGGTCAATGTCAAGGATTCCCAGGTTGCTCTGCCGCCAAAACAGCAGGTCTATAACAATATTGAAGGCTTGGCTAATCATTTCAAGCTGATCTTCGAGGGCGTAAAAGTTCCGCCAGGCGAATGGTATGACTCCTTTGAGGCAGCTAATGGAGAGCTGGGTTTTCATTTTGTCTCGGACGGGTCAGGAAGTCCATACAAGTTAAAGGTGCGACCACCATGTTTTTATATCATGGGTGGTTTCCATAAAATGGTTGAAGGAAACATGATAGCCGACGCCGTCATCAACCTGAGCTGTATCAATATAATCGGTGGGGAGCTGGACAGATGAGCGATCGTTCACAACTGATTTCGACAGGAAAACCATTCCAGTACGACAAGGAAAGGGATGCTGAATTCGAGAGGCTTATCAAACGATATCCGACCCGCGAATCGATGATCCTTCCGGCCCTCTGGCTGACCCAGGAACAGGAAGGCTGGATAAGTCAAGAAGCGATGGCCTATATTGCCGATCGCATCGGAACGTTTGCCAGCAAGGTGTATGAGGCGGCAACGTTCTACACGATGTACAACCTGCATCCGATGGGCAGAAATCATATCTGCGTCTGTCGCACCCTTTCCTGCTGGCTGCGCGGTAAGCAGGAGATTGTCGACTACCTTGCAAATGACATCGGCATACAACCCGGCCAGATAAGTGACGACGGCAAGTTCAGCCTGGAAGAGGTTGAATGTCTCGGTCACTGCGGTTCCGCCCCGGTTGTTCAGGTCAATGGCGAATTCCACGAGAATATGGATGTGGATAAGCTGAAATCGCTGCTGGCCAAATTGCAATAAGGAGGCGGAAGGAACATGGAAGTTAAAATTCTCAGTGCCAGGTTCGATACCAAAGACGCCCATAAACTTAAAGTCGCCAAGAAACATGGCGCCTATGCCACTCTTGACAAACTCTTTGCCATGCAGCCGGAAGAAGTGACCGAGGTGGTGAAGGCCAGCGGCTTGCGCGGGAGGGGCGGCGCAGGTTTTCCCGCCGGCGTAAAGTGGAGTTTTTTGCCCAAAAATACCGGTAAGCCCGTCTATTTGACTGTCAACTCCGACGAATCGGAACCGGCAACCTTCAAGGACCGGTATATCCTCGTCAAAGATCCCCATATGATGATCGAAGGCATCATCATCTGCAGCTACGCTATCGGCTGCCACGATGCCTACATTTATATTCGTGGTGAATATACCACCCAGGTCAAGGCCCTCCAGGCGGCAATAGATGAAGCCTATGCCGGCGGGTATCTCGGCGATAAGGTGGCGGGTCATGATTTTAAGCTCGATGTCACCGTCCATCGCGGAGCGGGAGCCTATGTCTGCGGCGAAGAAACGGCTCTGCTCGAGTCCATTGAAGGCAAAAAAGGCCAGCCGCGCAGCAAACCGCCGTTTCCAGCAGTTGCCGGCTTGTACGGCTGTCCGACCATCATCAACAATGTCCAGACCATAGCCTCGCTGCCTTTCATCATCGAGAACGGCGCTGATGCCTATAAGGCGCACGGCACCGAAAAAAGCCCCGGCACCCATCTTTTTGGCATCTCCGGCCATGTGGAAAAACCGGGGATGTACGAGCTGCCGCTGGGTCTGCCGCTGCTTGAGGTTATTGATACGGTGGCTGGCGGAGTCTGGAAAGGCAGGAAACTCAAAGGTGTCATCCCCGGCGGCAGTTCTACTCCGGTCTTGCTTCCCGAAGAGGCCAAGACGGTGACCCTTGATTACGAGTCCATGGCCGCCCATAAAACGATGTTTGGCTCCGGCGGTATCGTCGTCCTGGATGAAACTGTCGATATGGTCAAGCTGGTGAAAAATTTGATTGATTTTTACCACCATGAGTCCTGCGGCCAGTGCACCCCCTGCCGCGAAGGTCTTGGCTGGATGTTGAAGATTATCAAAAAAATATTGGCCGGAGACGGCACAATCGGTGACGTCAAGCTGCTCCGCGAGCTGTGCGACAATATTGAGCTGAAGACAGTATGTGTTTTATCGGCTGCCTGCACCATGCCGGTGCGCAGTTATTTAGATAAGTTCAGGCACGAATTTGAGGCATATGTGGCAGCAAATGATACTGTTGCCACAAACGCGAAAGAGGAATAAGGCACCCCATGGCTGACAAGATAAAACTTTTCGTAAACGGAGTCGAGGTTGAGGTCGAGGCAGGCAAGAATCTGATCGACGCTGTCGGCGCGGTCGGCATCGAAATACCTCACTTATGTTACCATCCTGCTCTCGGGGCCGACGGCAACTGCCGCATGTGTCTGGTCGGCATCGAAGACGGTCGCCCCCCTCTGGTACCGGCGTGTAAAACGCCAGCACAGGAAGGCATGAAGGTACTACTTGACGCCGAACATATCAAAAAGATCCAGCATGATGTGCTGGAATTTGAATTGATCAACCATCCCACAGATTGTCCCGTCTGCGACCAGGCCGGCGAATGCAAGCTGCAGGACTACTACATGTCGTACGATCAGTCCGACAGCCGGATGAACGTACCCCAGGTTGCTAAACGTAAAAAGATGGATTTTGGTGCCGGGGTGGTCCACGATCAGGAACGCTGCGTCGTTTGCGGCCGCTGCGTCAGATTTTGCCGCCAAATCACCAAGACCGGAGAGTTGGGCATTATCAATCGAACCGACGATGCCCGGGTCAATATTTTTCCGGGGCGGCCGCTTGCCAACCGCTACGCCCTCAATGTGGTTGACCTGTGTCCAGTCGGCGCGATGACCAGCAGGGATTTTCGTTTTAAGCAGCGGGTCTGGTTTTTGAAAAAAGCGCCGGGGATTTGTCATGGTTGCGCCAAAGGCTGCAATATTACTATCGATCACAACCGAGAGAAATATAAAGATGATATTATCTACCGGTTCCGGCCACGTTTTAACTCGCAGGTCAACGGCTATTTCATCTGCGACGAAGGCCGCTTAAGCTATAAAAAGGAGAACGAGGGTCGGTTGACCGAGGCCAAGATAAACAACAAAGTGCGGCCTATGGATGACGTCCTGGCTGCCTGCAGCAAGGAGATTGAACAGGCGGGGAAAATAGCCATTGTTCTCTCCCCGAACTGTTCCCTTGAACAGATGATTACCGTCAAAGCCCTGGCCGAAAAACTCAACGCCTCACTCTCCGGATACAGCGATGGCTATATAAAGATCGGCGATGGCGACGACTTTCTTATCCAGGATGATAAGGCGGCGAATCGTGCCGGCCTTACCATTCTTGGCATCGACTGTACTAAAGAGAGTTTTGAAAAAGCGGTACAGGAGGCCGGGCTGCTAATCAATTTTAACAATGAGCTGACTCTTTCCTACCAGGAAAATGAGCTGACAAAATTGTGTCAAAATACCAAGGTTTTGGCGGTAACAAGTTTTGATAATCCCTTGACGGCACTTGCCGATATGGCCATCCCCGTCGCCTCTTTCAGCGAATATGCCGGCTCCATTATCAATTGCGATCATATATTGCAGCATTTTTCCAAGGCCATAACCAAAAATAACGATCTCGTCGACATCAGCGCAATTGCCGTCCGGTTGGGCAGTCCCCTGGCCAGCGAGGACGAGCGATGGACACTGTTGCAGCAGAGCATCAGCGCACTCAAAGAGTATACACCTGAGCTGATCCCGGCGGAGGGATTGAACTTAAAGAAAAGTGAGGCTGCCAATGTCACCGCTTGATTACTTGATGATTGCCATACGCGTCGCCTTCAGCGCCTTTGTTCCGCTCTGCTTCGTGGCGGTATGCGTGTGGATGGAACGACGAGGCGCCGGGTTTTTCCAGGATCGTTCCGGACCCAACCGGGCGGGTATCTTTGGTTTTCGAGCCGCAGGCTTGGTCCAGAACCTGGCCGACGGACTGAAGCTTGCCTTTAAAGAAGATATTATATCCAAGCATATCAAGCATAAATTCTTCTTTGTCCTTGCCCCGGTTATCGTCTTTTTTACCGCAGTTGTCTCCTTTGCGGTAGTGCCCTATGCCGATACCCTGGTCCTCAACGGTAAAATCTATATGATGCAGGGCATTCCCGTTGACTTAGGTATTCTTTGGTTTATTGCCCTGGCTGGTTTTTCGGTATACGGCATCATCCTCGCGGGTTGGTCCTCATCCAATAAATACGGCATCCTTGGCGGTCTTCGCTCAGCTGCCCAGGTCATCAGCTACGAAATCCCCATGGGCCTTGCAATTGTCAGCCTTCTTGTCGTCTATGGCACGGTTTCCTTAAATGAAATTGCCCAGTTCCAAGGTAGGCTTCTCTTCGGCTTCATCCCGATGTGGGGGGCGATCCTGCAGCCGGTTGCAATGGTCATCTTTGTCATCGCCGCTTTTGCCGAATGCAACAGGACGCCATTTGATCTTGCCGAAGGCGAAAGTGAGATCGTCGCCGGCTTCCATGTCGAATACAGTGCCATGAAATTTGCCATCTTCTTTATGGGTGAATATGTGGCCATGTTTGCCTCAAGCGCAATAATCGTTACCCTGTTTTTTGGTGGCTACCAGATCCCGTTCCTGTCCACCGCTGCCTTGTTGAACTGGGCCAAACCAGTGGCATTTCTGCTGATGATCGCCCTACCTGTGGTGATGTATTTCTTGGCCGGGTGGATACGAAGAAGCAATGTGAGCCATTATCCACGGGAAAACGATCCGCGCGTCTTCGAGGCAAATATTTATATCAAATGCTTTTGGGGCCTGATCATTATCCTTGAGCTGATCCTGCTGGTCATTCTGTTCAGCGAGTCCGGTGGTGCCGCGGCGAGTATCTTTGTTGTCTTGCTGCAGATCTGCACCTTACTGCTGAAAATAACGTTGATGATTTTTGTTTTTATCTGGGTGCGCTGGACCATTCCCCGTTTTCGCTATGACCAGCTGCAGAAACTTGGATGGCAAATGCTCCTGCCACTGGCTCTGCTGAACATTTTCATTACAAGCGCAGTTGTCGTGGCGTTAAGTTAAGCCCGACCAACGGGATACGGATCCGTAATGAAAATGCCTGCTATCAAAAAGGTATTTCATAACGGATGCAAGAGGAGAATCATATGGGTGCAACTGTCAAATCAATAGAAAGAAAAGGATCGAGTCTCATCGAAAGACTCTACCTTATTGAGATTTTCAAGGGAATGGCGACAACCTTTGGACATTTATGGCGCAATCTTGCCGACAACAGCAGACTCTACGTGCGGCATTATCCGGAGGTCCAACCGGAGATTCCCGTCCGCTGGCGGGGTCGTCACCGACTGACCACCCATCCGGACAACACCGTAAAATGCGTCGCCTGTTTCATGTGTCAAACCAACTGTCCGGCCAACTGCATTATGATCGAGGCTGGGGAGCGGCTTGACGGCAAAGCGGAGAAAATGCCGGTCAAGTTCAATATAGATCTGCTTGAGTGTATTTACTGCGGGTATTGCGTGGAAGCATGCCCGGTAGATGCGATCCGCATGGATACCGGGATCTACTCCGTTACCGGTAGCAACAGGGAATCCTTCGTTCTCGGGCTCGAGGAATTGTTATCAACTCCCGGCGCCTTTTCCGAAGAAGAATACAAGAAAGGGGGCGCTTGATATCATGTTTGCAGAGTGGTTATTTTACGTGTTTGCAGTGCTGTCTGTTCTTGGAGCTTTAGGCCTGGTGCTGTTTCGCCACCCGATGAGTGGGGCAATGAGTCTGATTGTGACAATGATCTCGCTGGCTGGGTTGTACGCTCTGCTCTCCGCCAAGCTGATTTTTGTCCTGCAGTTGATTGTCTATGCCGGGGCCATCATGTCCCTGATCCTCTTTATTATCATGTTTTTGAATATTCAAACAAGCGATCTGCCTGAAGAAAAAGGTAAGTGGTACTTTCTCGGTGGCGGCATCCTCCTGCTTCTTCCTGTCGGTTCTTTTCTAATGAAGGCGGTGAAAAATCTGCCCGGCAGTGACACAACCATTGTCGGTCAGGGCTTTGGCGGGGTAAAAGAGGTCGGTCTGGTTCTTTTCCAGGATTGGTTGCTGCCCTTTGAAATTGTCTCTATTCTTTTGCTGGTGTCGCTTATCGGTGCAGTTGTTCTTGCAGGAAAGAGGAGGTTCGGCAAATGATTCAGCATTATCTTATCCTCAGTATCATTCTCTTTTGTCTGGGGATACTCGGGGTCATATCAAGACGAAACGTCTTTACGGTGTTCATGTCCATTGAGCTGATGCTCAATGCGGCGAATCTGGCCTTTATTACTTTTTCACGATTACATGAAAGTATGGACGGGCATGTTCTGGCCATGCTGGTCATGGCGGTTGCCGCAGCCGAGGCTGCGCTGGCTCTCGCGGTAGTCATACTGCTGCATAAGCACAAGGGTAACCTGGATACCGACGTATTCAGCCTGTTAAAAGGGTGATTTCATGGAACATACTGCCACATATCTGGGACTGATACCCCTTCTGCCGCTTATTGGTTCGCTGGTTATCGGATTGCTGTACATGTTTACCTGTACGAAGAATCCTTTGCCGGAAAAATTATACGGTGCTCTGGCCTGCGTCGGACCGCTGCTGTCTTTTTTTCTCGCCCTGGTGGTATTTTTCCATCTGAAGGGACTGCCGCCGGCGGATCGTTTTCTGGTACAAAATGCCTATACCTGGTTTGCCGTCGGTGATCTGCATGTCAATATGGGTTTTCTGGCCGATCCACTCAGCTCCTTGATGCTGCTCTTTGTTACTTTAATCGGTTCGCTTATCCATATTTATTCTGTCGGCTATATGGCCGGCGATAAAAATTACGGCAAATTTTTCTGTTATATGAACCTCTTTTTAGGGGCAATGCTGGTCCTGGTACTGGGCAGCGGTCCGGTGGTCATGTTCGTCGGCTGGGAGGGTGTAGGTCTCTGCTCGTATCTGCTGATCAGCTTTTTCAGTGAAGACAGGGACAACGTGCTGGCCGGCAACAAGGCTTTTATCGTCAACCGGATCGGCGACCTTGGCTTTGTCCTGGGTATGTCGGTTTTGTTCTGGGCTATCGGCGCTGGCGGTTTCGATTATTTATCGCTTGCCGCAAATGCGCATGCGCTTACTCCGGCAATAGGCGTCACTGTCTGCCTGCTGCTCTTTGTCGGTGCTACCGGTAAATCGGCGCAGATCCCTCTCTATGTCTGGCTACCCGATGCCATGGCTGGTCCTACCCCGGTTTCCGCGCTGATCCATGCCGCGACCATGGTCACCGCCGGTGTCTATATGGTCGCCCGCTTCAGCTTTATCTATGCCCATTTCCCGATTGCCGGATCAGTGGTTGCCTGGGTTGGTATCCTGACCGCCCTGCTAGCGGCAATTTTCGGCATGTTTCAAAAAGATATCAAGAAAATCCTGGCCTACTCGACCGTCAGTCAGCTGGGTTATATGTTTGCCGCAGTCGGAGTGACCGCCTATTCGGCTGGTATCTTTCATGTCTTCACCCATGCCTTTTTCAAAGCCCTGCTCTTTCTTGGCGCCGGTTCGGTTATCTATGCCCTGCATCATCAACAGGATATATGGCAGATGGGCGGCCTGAAAGATAAACTCCCGAAAACCTACTGGACCATGCTGATCGGTGCGCTGGCGCTCTCCGGGGTACCGCCTTTTTCCGGTTTTTTTAGTAAAGACGAAATTCTTTTCTCGGCACTGGCCAACGGCCATACCGGCATCTGGTTTATCGGCGTGCTGGTTGCCGGAATGACCGCCTATTACACCTTCCGCATGATCTTTGTCGTTTTTCATGGTCAGCCTCGCGATAAGGAGGCCTTTGACCATGCCCATGAGCCGCCGGCAGTGATGACTGTGCCGTTAATCATTCTCGCCGTCGGCGCAGCCTTTGCCGGGGTACTCAATCTGCCGGCAATCTTTGGTGGCTCGCTGAACGTCTCCCACTGGCTGGCGCCAAGTCTGATCGAACATCATGGCCATGCAAGTGTCTGGCTGGAAATCCTGGCCATGCTTGCCAGTATCGGGGTTGTCGCCGGTGGTATTTATATCGCCTATAAGAAATTCGGCCATGGCGCTGAAGAGCCGGTCTTCACTGGTTTTGCCAAAGCGGGCTACCATAAGTTTTATGTTGATGAAATCTACCATGCCGTCTTTGTCAAACCCTATAAAGGACTTGGTTCACTTATCAGCCGTTTTCTCGAACCAAAGGTCACCGACAGCGGCGTCAGACTGTCCGCCTGGCTGTATCAGAAGGCCGGCAACGCTTTCAAGGCCCTGCAGGTCGGTTATGTGCGGATTTACGCACTGTATATGATTATCGGACTGAGCCTTATGAGTCTCTTCCTCTCTCAAACGATCAACTAGCCTAGGTGTAAGAATGTTTGAATATGCCCTTTCAGTCATGATCTTTCTGCCCATCCTCGGCGGATTGGCTATGCTCCTTATGCCCATCAGCAGAGGGGCATCTCGAATTACCGGCATGATCGTTTCGCTGATTATTCTGCTTATGGGTATCGAACTGTTTCTCGGCTTCACCGGGACCGGTGGCATGGAATACCTGGAGCTTCGGCCTTGGATCGAATCTCTTGGCATCAGTTACGGCCTTGGTGTAGACGGTATCAGCCTGCTGGTCCTTATGACCGGCGTGATTTTGTTTCCCATGGTTTTCGCCATCTTCAAGACCCGAAGCAAAGGCTATTACGCCAATCTGCTTATTGCCCAAGGGGCGATGATCGGGGCGATTTGCGCCACTGATCTGATACTCTTTTATATCTTTTGGGAAATAATGCTGTTGCCGATCTTTTTTATGATCGGTATCTATGGCGGTTCAAAACGATTAGCGGCTACTTTGAAGATTACCCTTTACACCATCTCCGGTTCGCTGCTGATGCTAGTAGCTCTGGTATACGTTGGTGTTTCTTATCATAATCAATTCGGTACATGGACCTTTGATATAATCCAGCTCAGTGCCCTAGATCTCGGTGGTGGGTTTGCGGTAACGGCCTTTCTCATGTTCATGGTCGCTTTTGCCATTAAGATACCGCTCTTCCCCTTCCATACCTGGTTACCCGATGCATATACCGAGGCACCGACGGCCACTACCTTCGTCCTATCGGCTATTATGGCCAAAATTGGGGTTTACGGGGTAATACGTTTTGTCGTCCCGGTTTTTGAAGTTGAATTCGTCCGCTTTGCCGTCCTTCTCTCTTTAGCCGGAGTGATCGGGATGATGTACTGCGGGCTTGCCGCCATCGCTCAGAAGGATATAAAGAGAATGCTGGCTTTTTCTTCCGCTTCTCATATGGGTATTATCGCCGTTGGTGTCTTCTGTATGAACGTTCAGGCGCTGACCGGCAGCCTTTTTCAGATTGCCGCCCATGCGACCAGCACCGGGGTACTCTTTCTTTTCGTCGGTTTACTTGAAGAAAGGATGGGTACCAGAGAAATCGGCGAGCTTGGCGGCATTGCCTATCGGGCACCGATTTTTGCCACTTTTTTTGCGATTGCTATGCTCGCATCGGTCGGTCTCCCTGGTACCAGTGGCTTTATCGGAGAGTTCCTCATTATACTTGGGGCAATCAAATTCAACGGCTTTATCGCCTTTCTGGCCGGAACCTCGCTTATTATCGGAGTCTGCTACATGTTGTGGATGTTTCAACGGGTATTCTTTGAAAAATCCAACGAGCGTACCATGGCCTTTGAGGACTTCAAGATGGCGGAAACACTTACTTTTCTACCCGTAATCTTACTTATTATCGCCATGGGTATTTTTCCCCAGACTTTTATCAAGAAAATCGAACCGGCGGCCCAGCTGCAGATTGCCAAAGTCATGGCGATGACCGAGAGTCAAGTAGCCGAAACAACAGTCCCGACACCTGGACACAACAACCACAAGAATTAAGGCAGGGTAACTACTATGCATGATTTTTTGTCCATCCTCCCTCTTCTCATCATCGTTGGCGGGGCTATCCTGTTGATGCTTCTTGCAGCATTTGAGAAGGTCCAGGTCGAGATTGCATCTTATATCAGTATGGGTTTCTTCGGCGTGGCATTTTTCGTGCAATTGCTGGTCGGCTGCGGTCCGGAAACCGTGGTGTTTTCCAGCGTGTTCAATGGTATGCTGGTGACCAGTAATTTTACCATGGTCGGTGGCCTTATCATTCTTGGCTGTGGCTTTTTCACAGCCATGAGTGCGCACAGCTACTTCAAGGTCAATCTTTTCTGCACCCTTGAATTTTATTGCATTATGATGTTTGCCGCCTGCGGCATGCTGCTTCTGACCATGGCTCAGGAACTCATCTCGGCATTTATCGCTCTGGAAATCATGTCGCTGTCCATCTATATTCTGGTCGGTTATGACCGGGCGAATGTCACCGCCACCGAGGCTATTCTCAAGTATCTAATGCTGGGTGCTTTTGCCGGAGCATTTTTCACCATGGGCACAGCACTCATTTACGGCGGTACGGGAACGACCCAATTTTACGGCATTGCCACAATTATGGGCGCGGGCTTTACGACCAACCCTCTGCTACTCGCCGGCGCTTTTTTTGTTTTTGTCGCACTCCTCTTTAAGGTAGCGGCTTTTCCGTTTCACGCCTGGGTCATCGACGTCTACGATGGCGCGTCAATGCCGGTCACCGGTTTTATGGCGACCGCCCTAAAAGCCGCCGTCTTTGTTGTTTTTGCCAACTTTTTAGCCCTCAGTGCAACCATGCACAGCGGCTGGGTTACCTTTTTCTTTTATGTTGCTGTTCTGACCATGTTCGGGGGCAACCTGATTGCCATCGGCCAGAGTAATTTAAAACGAATGCTCGCCGCATCGGGTATCGTCCATTCCGGCTATCTGCTTATCGGCCTGGTGGCGATCAGCGCCGATCATTTTACCGGCAGTGTCATCGGCTATTATCTTGCAGCCTATGCGGTTGGCACCCTGGGTATATTCGCCGCCCTCTCCTATCTTGGCGGTGAAGGTGAAAAACGCAAAAACTTTGACGATTTTAAAGGATTGGCGAAGGTCCGGCCTTATTCGGCTGCAGCGATAACCATCTTCCTTCTGTCCATGGCCGGTATCCCGCCAACTGCTGGTTTCATGGGTAAATTTTATATTATTACCAGTGCCATTTCCGCCGGCCAGACCGCTCTGGCCGTGCTCGGTATTATCAGCAGTATTCTGTCGATGTGGTATTATCTGCGTCTCGTAATTACTATGTATTTTCATGAGGCTGAAGAGAGTTTTGCGGTGGCTGGATCACCTTTTGCCACTGCTGCTACCCTGGTGTTGGTTATCTGTGTCTTTGTCATTGGACTTTATCCTATAATCATTTAGAAGACAGAACCATGGGCCAGGGAGAATAATTAATGCCGCCAGGCAAGGCCTGATACCGACTGATCATGGTAAATCATTTCTAAAGTCAACGTGGAGTCTACGATATGAAAGTAAAAGAAATTCTGGCAACCAAAGGTAGTCGCGTCGTCACTGTTGCAGCCGAGAGCCCCGTTCTCGACGCCATGTCGATTTTTTCCGCCAACCGGATCGGCTCGCTCCTCGTCGTTGACAAAGACAGCAAAATTCTTGGTATTATTGGTGCCCGCGATGTTCTGATGGCGGTAATTAATCATCTCGATGAGATTAAGACGCTCACAGTCGATAAAATCATGAGCACTAACCTGATCGTTGGTACCCCTGATGATTCCACTGATTATCTGCTGTCAATCATGACCGAAAACAGAATCCGGCATATACCTATATTTGAGAATAAGGAACTAAAAGGTCTCGTATCGATTGGCGATGTGGTCAAATCACAGTTGAAGGAAGTCCACGTTGAGAACAAATACCTGAAAGATTATATAGCCGACAAATATCCCGGTTGATTGATGGTGTTGTAAAAAGCTTCATCTTCTTCGTTGTTGCGAATTTCACGTCATTACGACGTACTTCAGTAAACCGTAATGACAGTGAAATTCGTACGCCTCCAATACGTAGCATGTTGCTTGACCATCGTAAATTTTAAGTTTTCAACTCGGCATAGAAAACGCAAAAGCCTTTTTCCGGACTAATCCGGAAAAAGGCTTTTGCGTTTTGCTGGTGTCATAAATAAGCCTCATTACGACATCCGTAGGGGCACACACAGGTGTGCCCCTACATCGACATTTAATTGTTCTTATTGTTAAAATACTTCTTCGTTTCCGAAACCACAACCGGGGTCAAAAACAGCAGGCCGATCAGGTTGGGAATGGCCATCAAGCCGTTCAGGGTATCGGAAATATTCCAGACCAGGCTCAGTTTGGCAACTGCCCCAAGGCCGACAAAGCAGACAAAAACAAGGCGGTACGGCAATACCGCCTTAACGCCAAACAAATATTCTATGGATTTTTCACCGTAATAGCTCCAGCCGAGAATGGTTGAATAGGCGAAAAGAATAATGCCAATTGTCACCACATGCGCCCCACCCGGCATTCCCGCCGCAAAAGCCATAGTGGTTAGCTCCGCTCCTGTATGACCATTGGACCAGAGGCCGCTGAGTATGAGGACCAGGCCGGTCATCGTACAAACAACTATGGTATCGATGAAAGTCTGCGTCATAGATACCAGCGCCTGAGTGATTGGGCTCTTGGTCTGCGCAGCTGCTGCGGCAATAGGAGCACTGCCCAGTCCGGATTCGTTGGAGAAAACGCCGCGGGCAACACCCATTCTGATAGCCAGCATAATGCTTGCTCCGGCGAAACCACCAACGGCTGCGGTAGGATTGAAAGCCTGTTTAACAATAAAGACTAACGCAGCAGGAACTTCCGCGATGTTGGCAATAATAATATATAAAGCACCGGCCATATAAAAAATGATCATGATCGGCACCAGAAAACCGGTAACTTTGCCGATACTTTTGATCCCGCCCAAAATAACCGCTGCGGTGCACACCATCAAAATGATACCGCTTATCATATGCGGAACGCTGTAGGTCGCTTCGACGGCATCAGCAACGGAATTCGACTGCACCATATTGCCGATACCAAAAGCGGCTATGGACGCAAAAACGGCAAAAACTGTACCCAACCAGGGCATTTTCAGCCCTTGGGAAATATAATACATCGGACCACCACACATCTCACCCTTTTCATCGACCACCCGGTACCTGACCGCAAGAACAGCCTCAGCATATTTGGTCGCCATGCCGACAAGACCGGTAATCCACATCCAGAAGAGTGCCCCGGGACCACCCACAGCAATCGCTGTTGCCACACCAGCAATATTACCAGTACCAACGGTTGCCGACAGCGCGGTCATCAAGGCCTGGAAGTGGGTAATATCGCCAGGTTCATCGCTATCTTCCTTTCGTTTGATTAAGGCCAGATACAATGCGTGCCAAAGCTTAGTAAACTGGAGTCCACGCAGGGCAAAGGTGAGCCAGAAGCCGGTACCGACGAGCAGTATCAACATTGGCGGCCCCCAGGCAAAAGCCCCGATTTTTCCGACTATTGTATCCAGAGTGTTTAAAAATTCCATTAGTTACCTCCTATGATTAGGTTAATAAGACGACTTGCCGATATGGGGAAGTTGACCCCCTTCGAACCATGAATCTTTTCTCGACTGTGTCATGCTGTTCTAATTGATGACCAAAGGACAACAAGTGTGCTACAAACTTTTATCGGACAACCGGGTTTTTCCTTTGCGCAAACCCTCTATTTTGTTACTCTCAAATAATCGGCAGCTACGCTAAAGAGTGGATTTTTAAATCAGTTATACACATTTTTCAACCCTGATAAGGAATTTTTCCAAATCAAGCTGGGCGGTCCGTCTTCTGCAGAATCTTTATTTGGTGTAAAATTGATTACCCCCTTCAGCCTCAAAACACCTCCTCAAATTATTTTTGGATCGGGAAAACTTTCCGAACTTGAGCATATTATTTGCCGATTCGGATCCAGACCTCTGCTGGTGCTCGGCAACCGCTCTTTCCTGGCAAGTGTCCATTACATAGCAGTGCAGCAAATATTTAGCCAACTTGACCTGCCGCTAAGAACTGTCCATATCCTTTCCGAGCCTTCTCCGGCAATGATAGACGGGATAGTCAGCACATTGTCCGGTACCGGGATTGATCTGGTTATCGCTATTGGCGGCGGCTCTGTCCTCGATAGCGGCAAAGCAATTTCCGCAATGTTGGCAGAAGAAAAAGAAATCACCCGATTTCTCGAAGGAGTGGGAGATACAATCCCCAGCGGCAGGAAAATTCCCTTTATTGCCATCCCAACTACCTCCGGTACCGGCAGCGAAGCAACCAGTAATGCGGTGTTGAGTTCGGTTGGCCGGGACGGCTTTAAAAGTTCGCTGCGCCATGACAATTTCATTCCCAATCTGGCCATAATTGACCCGAGACTGACCCTGTCCTGCCCGCCAAAGCTGACGGTGGCATGCTCGATGGACTGTTTTACCCAGCTGGTCGAAGGCTATCTTTCCACCAACAGTTCCGTCATTACCGATGCTTTAGCCGTAAGCGGCATCCAGGCCGTACACAACTCATTACGCACCGTCAGCCACGACGGCGGCAATCTCTGCGCCAGAACCGACCTCGCCTATGCGGCACTGCTCTCAGGGATAGTCCTTGCCAACAGTGGGCTTGGTACCGTGCATGGCTTTGCTTCGATTATCGGCGGACTTTTTCCCATCCCCCACGGAGTAATATGCGGCACGCTCATGGCTCCGGTCAACGCGCAAACTCTTAAGAATCTTCGGGCAAATAATGCCGATCATTCGGCGCTAAGCAAATATACCGGGCTCGGCCGTATATTTAGTGGACAACAGGACAAAACCGATTCCTGGTATCAGGACTCTTTCATCGATCAGCTTTACCGCCTGGCCGATGATCTGGATATTGCCAGGCTGAGCGAATTTGGGTTGGGTCCCGGCGATGTGCCTAAGATAGTCGCTAAAACCGGCAATAAGTATAACCCAAGCCAACTGACTAAGGAGCAATTGACCGACATTCTCCTGAGCAGAGTAGAGAACTCAACAGACCCTGGTTAGATCCGCCCTGCAGCAATATCGACGCCAAACTGCTCCGCCCGAGCCATCTCATCGGGAACCTCGAGCACCGCTTTGCGCTTGTCGACTCCTTTGACTAACAGCTCGCCGCCATATTCCACATCCATTGCGTCGAAAATATACCTGGTCGTCAGGATGCTGCAGTCAAAGATCTTTGGACCCGTTGTCGCGGCGGTTGAAAGAAGATATCCTTTACGCCCATCACTTTCGCGAAATCTTTCCTTAAGCAAATATCTCCTGGCCCAGCGGGACTGAAACCTATCACCAAAGGTTTTGCACTGGGCGGAGAGGCCATAAAAATACACCGGGCTCACCAGCATCAGGCGGTCGGCGGCATCGACCACGTCAAAAAGCGGCGTTAAATCGTCGTTCAGAACACAGTTGCCGGTTTTCTCACAGCCCCCACAGCCCTGACAAGGCCGGATATTCAAGTCATTTAGCCGAATATATTCCACTGTTCCTCCGCCTTTTTCTATACCGCCCGCGACTTTTTTGGCCAAGGTCTCACTATTGCCATTTTTTCGAGGGCTTCCCAACACTATCAGCATTTTCATAATGTTTTTTCCTTTGCAAAAATTGTTACGGTAATTTCAGGATGGCACACACAGGTGAGCCCCTACGGAGGTTTCATGAAGCTTTATGACGACGCCATCATCCTTGGTATAATCATTTTTTTCTTCTAGGACAATCTCTTGAATGGCATACAGTAATGGTATACATTATTTTTCATCGCTGTATGGTTTCCGTGACAAGACCAGCGGTGTAGAGATTCCCATTGCATGAGAATGAGATTTATTGTTAATAAAGAGCATGACCGGGATAAAAGCAACTATATTTGCTCTCAAGCGCTACGCCCTGCACGATGGCCCGAATATCAGGACGACTATTTTTTTCAAAGGTTGTCCCTTAAGCTGCCACTGGTGTCATAATCCGGAAGGGATAGATTTTAATATCAGTGTTATTACCCGTGGGGGTACCTGTGTCGGCTGCGGGGAGTGCGTCGTTAACTGTCTGAATGAGGCTCTGCTACTGACCGATAGAGGTATTTGCCGAGATGATGGGTTGTGTTCGCTTTGTCAAAACTGTGTTACTACCTGCCCAGCCCTTGCCCATGAGAGCACCGGTTGGCAGATGACGACGGAACAACTGATGCAGGAAATACAAAAAGACGAACCCTTTTACGATCAATCCGGTGGCGGGGTAACCATCTCCGGAGGAGAGCCCCTCTCTCAGCCGGAAGCTCTGCTTGCCCTGCTGCAGGGCTGTGCTGCCCGGGGCACACATCGGAGCGTTGACAGCAGCGCTTTTGCACCCACCAAAACGCTCTTGCGCGTTGCCGAATATACCAATTTATTTCTCATTGACCTCAAACATATGGATACTGCCCGCCATCGGCGATATACCGGGGTAACCAACGAGCTGATTCTACATAACCTGCAGCAGCTCTCAGCAGGCGGCCATCCGGTTCGAGTGCGCCTTCCGCTTATTCCCGGCGTCAATGACGACCGCAACAATATCCATGCGACCGGCGCTTTTGTCGCAAAATGCAAGAGTGTAGAAGGCATTGACGTATTACCCTACCACCCCTCGGCTACCGCCAAATATAAGAAGCTGGGCCGGCAGTATAAGGGCACGCAGTTTACCACTCCCACCCAGGAACAACTGAACAACACCGTTGCACTATTAAAACAGTACCTATCGGATGTCCGCATCGGAGGATAAGATGAATGATCGAATAACAGCCCTGCGACAGGAGAGTTTTACCACACAGCCATCTCTTTCCATAGAACGAGCGCTCCTTGAGACCGAATTCTATAAAGAAAACAGCGGCAAATTTTCACTCCCCATGCTGCGCGCGCTCTGCTTCAAATATCTCTGTGAAAAAAAGAGTCTGTATATCGGCACCGGTGAGCTGATAGTCGGTGAACGTGGGCCAGGCCCAAAGGTAGTGCCGACCTTTCCGGAGCTGACCTGTCACAGTGTCGAAGATTTGCACATTTTAAACAGCCGGGCCATGACGAGCTACCAGGTGGCGGAAGCTGATATCGAGCGCTACCAGCAGGAAGTTATTCCGTACTGGCAGGGGCGGTCGATGCGCGATCGAATCTTCAGCGAAATCCCCGAAGACTGGCGCAATGCCTATGAAGCGGGGCTGTTCACCGAATTTATGGAACAGCGGGCGCCGGGACATACCGCGCTTGACGGCACTATTTACACCATGGGGCTGATCGATTTTAAGGAGCGCATCGTCGACAGAATCAGCCGTCTCGATTACCACAAGGATGCCGAGGCCGCAGATAAAGCCGAACAGCTGCGGGCGATGGATATCGCCTGTGATGCGGCGATAATTTTTGCCAATCGTCATGCCGAACTCGCTGAAACAATGGCTGCCAAAGAAGAAGATCCGGCCAGGCGCGCCGAACTGCATGCAATAGCCGAAATCTGCCAACGGGTTCCGGCCTACAAGCCAAGAACCTTTCAAGAAGCTCTGCAGATGTACTGGTTTGTCCATCTCGGCACCATTACCGAGCTGAATGGCTGGGACGCCATGACTCCCGGCCATCTGGACCAACATCTCCAGCCCTTTTATGAAAATGATCTGGCCGCCGGCCTGCTGGACAGGGATAAAGCCAAAGAACTGCTCAGCTGCCTGTGGATCAAGGTCAACAACCACACCGCGCCGCCCAAAGTCGGTGTCACCGCCAAAGAGAGTGGCACGTATAACGATTTCACCCAGATCAATCTCGGCGGCTTGAATGCAGCCGGCGGCGATGCCAGCAACGAGGTATCCTTTCTCTGTCTGGAAGTATCCGACGAACTGCATCTGCTGCAGCCCCAGCCAAGTGTCCATATCAGCAATAAAACCCCGGGGAGGTTTTTACAAGCGGCGATGCGGGTAATCCGCAAGGGATATGGCTACCCGTCGGTTTTCAATACCGATGCCGTAGTCATGGAACAGGTTCGGGTCGGTAAGAGTGTTGAAGATGCCAGAGAAGGCGGGACCAGCGGCTGCATCGAGACCGGGGCCTTCGGCAAGGAGGCCTATATTCTCACCGGCTACCTCAATGTACCGAAAATATTGGAAGTAACGCTCAACAACGGCTACGATCCGCTGACTGGCAAAAAAGTCTCGATTGAAACCGGCAATCCGGCCACCTTTGCCAGCTACGCTGAACTCTATGCGGCCTTCACCAGGCAGCTGGAATATGTGGTGAACCTGAAAATACGAATAAACAACTATATTGAACGGATGTATGCCAAGTATTCCCCGGCGCCGTTTTTGTCCGTGCTCATTCATGACTGCATCGAAAAAGGCAGGGACTACTATGACGGCGGCCCGCGTTATAACACCAACTATATTCAATGCTGCGGCATCGGCACCGTGACCGACAGCCTGTCGGCTATCAAGACCCACGTCTACGACAGCGGCGCGATATCAATTACCAATCTGCTTGCCGCCCTGAAGACCAATTTCGCCGGTACCGAGCCGCTACGATTAAAACTGTGGAATAGAACCCCCTTTTACGGCAATGACGACGACCGTGCCGATACGATTATGCAAGAGGTCTACAGATCACTCTATGACGCCATTGACGGCAAAGCCAATACCAAGGGAACGGTGTATCATCTGAATATGCTCTCCACCACCTGCCATGTCTATTTCGGCAGGATGCTCGGTGCCTCCGCCAACGGCAGGTTTGCCCACCTGCCCGAATCCGACGGCACCTCGCCTTCTCACGGTGCTGACCGCAACGGGCCGACGGCGGTGGTCAAATCGCTAAGCAAGATGGATCAATTGAAGTCCGGCGGCACCTTGCTCAATCAGCGCTTTCTGCCGAGCGTTCTGGCCACCGAGCAGGACCTCGATAAACTCGGGGGGCTGATCCGCACCTATTTTACTCTGGGGGGCCATCACATCCAGTTTAATGTCATTGATACCAAAACGCTGCGCTCGGCCCAGCAGCACCCGGATGAATATCGTAATCTTTTGGTCCGGGTCGCAGGTTACAGCGACTATTTTGTCGATCTCGATAAAGAACATCAGGAAGAGATAATTAATCGAACGGAGCAGGAGTTCTCTTAGATCGAGCTCATTAACCAACAACGGCCATCGGGATATATGATATCCCCAATGGCCGTTGTTTTTTGATGGCGTCATAAAAACTCTTCATCCGAAGTCTGCGCTATCTGCTTCGTTGTTGCGCATATGAGTTGTTTACTTAGCATCGTATATTTCAGGATTTTTTACGAGATTGTAGTTCGTAAAACCTATTTTTCCAGGGCTTCGGCGATGGCATCGCAGACATAGTCGATATTTTCTCTGGTCAACCCGGCCAGATTGATCCGACCGCCGCTCACCACATAGATGCTCTTATTGGTCCGCAGCCAGGCGACAATCTCATCGGATAGACCACTGAAAGAAAACATTCCCCTCTGCCTGGTGATGGAGGAAAAATCCCCTTTCACCCCTCGTACTCCTAGTCCCTCAACCAGCGCAACCCGCATGGCCTTGATCCGATCGCGCATCCCGGCCAGCTCAATTAACCACTGGGCATGCAGCTCAGGATTGCTGAGGATTGTGGCCACCACCAGGCCGCCATGGGCCGGTGGGTTGGAGTAGATGACCCGAATCGTGGTCTTCAGATGACTCATGGCCACCGCTGCATCCTGGGAGGTCGGAGAGACGATGGTTAAAGCCCCGGTCCGTTCATTGTACAGGCCGAAGTTTTTCGAAAAAGAACTGGCAACAAAAAAATCGACTCCTGTTGCGGCAAACTCTTCAATCCCGCACCGGTCAGCCTCAATGCTTTCACCAAAGCCCTGATAGGCAAAATCAAGAAAGGGAATCCAGCCTTTTTCTTTGCCGATGGCGGCGACCTGATGCCACTGCTCGGCGCTCAGATCAACTCCACTGGGATTATGGCAGCAGGCATGCAGCAGGACGATGTCGCCCGCCGGTATTTTTTTCAGGTCGGCGGTCATGGCGGCAAAATCAACAGCCCTGGTCTGCGCATTGTAATAGGCATACTCGGCCAGCTTAAAACCTGCGGTATGGAAAACGCCCCGATGATTGGCCCAGGTCGGTCTGCTGAGCCACACTTTGGCCGCCGGGTAAAACTTCTTTAACAGATCCCCGCCCACTCGCAGTGCACCGGTGCCACCGGGCGCGTGCGCGGTGACGGCCCGAACGCCGGCTATGACCTCACTCGCTTCGCCAAAGAGCAGTTTTTGTACCTCTTTGGCATAGACCGGGTCGCCGGAAATCGGCAGGTAACTTTTGGTTCCCTCCCTCTCCAGCAGGATCTTTTCCGCAGCCTTGACACAGTTTAAAATGGGAGTTTTGCCCTCCTCATCCTTATATACTCCCACGCCGAGATTGACTTTTTGTCCGTTTGGGTCGTTACGAAACGCCTCAGTCAAACCAAGGATAGAGTCTGCGGGAGCTGCCTTAACATTTTGCCACATCTGTTTGCCTCCAAAAAGGATCTTAAATTATTGTAGCCGTCCAATTTGTCTAGATACAAACTTTTAGTGAACTGTGTCAACAAGGAATGAAAAGCAGTGGGCGAAACAGACTTGCTGAGCACTTCTCCAAGATACCGGCTGCTTGATCTTCCACCCAACAAATGTTAAAAATTCGTTATATTTTCTTATGCTCACCAGTATCTCACTCAAGGCCGCCGAACCGGATCTCGCCATGAAAAAAATTATCGCCGCTTTTTGCCTGCTGCTTGGTACTGTGGTCGTGTTGCTCGCCACCATTGATCTTAAGCCGTATCTGGTAGCGGAAAAAGCGGCAACTACGACGGCTAATGATCTAGCACAGCGCAAGCCTGCCTTCCCGCCCTTAACCAGTGAAGAGGCCGAAAAGCCGCCCGAGACAGTCCAGGCAGATCCTGACGACCCAGGCAGCAACACCTATCCCGAGCCACCGCTAAAGGAAATATACCCGGAACAGGAACAGGTTGTTATGGCTCATCAAATAAAGACGGCCGCCGTTACCGCAACCAAAACAGCCGAGATTGAAGCCAAACCAATAGAACTTGAGGTGACAACTCTGCCGCCTGGGGAGTATCCCTTCTCGATTTTAGTGGGAACTTTTCAAAAAAGAGAAACTGCGCAGAAGGCTGTCTCGCTTTACCGTCAGCGTGGTATTGCCACTTTCTGGGTGAAAGTTGATCTTGATCAAAGGGGGGTGTGGTATCGACAGTTCAGCGGATTTTTTCCTTCCATGGCATACGCACGGCAGTATCTTGAGCAAAGTGGACTCGTCGACAAGCTGGTCAAACCAACGTATTACGCCGCTCTGGTGGGGATATATACCGATAAAACCCGACTCGCCGACGCTTTTGTTAAAGCCGAGCAGAACGGCGTCATGCCGTACATTCTCGGCACCGGCAAAGGCGATTATTTTCTCTACGTCGGGGCCTTTTACACCCACGTCGGCGCCGTTGATCAATGCCGTGAATTGACCGATGCCGGCGTGCCCTGCAAACCGGTCAAACGTTCCACATTCAGCAAATAACTTCTGACATTCGCCTGACTTCTGCTTTTTTACCGATGACCACAATGACGTCGCCGGCGGTAAAGATCTCGGCCGGTCCCGGATTAAACACCATTTCTCCGGACTTTCTTTTGATGGCGACGATGATAACCCCAAAATCCTGACGCAGATTACTGCCGACAACAGTCTTGCCGGTAATCGGCGAGTGCTCGGGGATTATTGCCTCTTCCATCTGCAGGCCAAGCTCAGTGTGCATCATGGTATGATCCAGCCAATCGACAACAGTGGGTTTATGCAGTATTTCCGCCATCCGCCTGCCACCCATCTGATAGGGACAGACGACCCTTGATGCCCCGGCGCGCAACAGCTTACTTTCGTTTTTCACATCGGATGCCCTAGCCAAAATAAAAATATCCGGTCGCAGACCTTTGGCGGAAAGAGCGATAAAGACATTATCGGCATCCGAGCTGACCGCGGTCACGAGCCCCTGGGCCCGTTCAAGTCCGGCGGCAATCAGAGCATTATCGGAAGTGGCGTCCATATTGAGATACAGCGTATGATTGGCTTCAAGCTCGGCTATGGACTCCGGGTTCTGGTCAATAACAACCAGGGGTATATTGGCCGCATTCAGCTCTTTCACAATAATAGAGCCTATCCTGCCGTAGCCACAGATAATGTAGTGTTTATTCAATGCTGCAATCTGCTTTTCCAATTTTCTTCTCCCCAGAACTTTTCTCAATTCACCTTCAACAAATATGCGTGCGACCTGCCCGAGGGTATATGTCAAAAGGCTGATGCCCATGATAATAATAATAATGGTGATGATTCTGCCGATATACGAGAGAGGCTTAATCTCGGAAAAACCAACGGTACTGATGGTGATAAGCGTCATATAGAAGGCCTCAAAAGGCGGCATATCTTCAAAAATGACATAGCCGAACGTACCGAAAGCAATGGTTGCGATCAGAAAGAAGAGGGAGATCTTGAGTTTTGAATAGTCCATTAGTCAGCAACCGGCATTCAGCGGGAATGATCGTGCCATGATTTTACTTAAAAAAAATACAATAATACCCAACAGATTCTTACCATGAAATATCCCCTGTCGCTATGGCTTTCCATCTTCGTCTGGTGGGCGATTGCAGCAATCGGAAAAATTTTTACCAGCGAATATCCGCAGCGTATGCAGAGGAAAAAAGTTGCAGCAGGAATGCCTTTGATATAGGATAATGCCGACATTTTGCTATTAGCGGTAAACGCTTACCGACGGTCTAATAGATGGAGATTAAAACAATTTCTGAGAATGAATTTATTCATAGTGAGACGCAATGTGTAAGACCAAGCTTCGGGTAGAAAAGATAGGCGGGACTGCAATGTCGCGCTTCGGGGAAGTGCTCAATAACGTTATTCTTCGCAATAAGGACGATATTTTCAATCGAATATATGTCGTTTCGGCCTATTCTGGGATTACCAACGAGCTGCTGGAACATAAGAAAACCTCTCAATCCGGCATATATCAGGCATTTGCCGAGAGCAGGGATTACGAGCCGGCCATCCTCAATCTGCAGGACGAGCTCTGCAAACTGAACCGTAGCTTTGCCGGCATAGGTCTGCAGGTCAATGTGGCCGACCAGTTTATCTGTGAACGGATACATTTTGCCGTAAATATCTTAAAAAGTATGGACAATGTGCTCTCCTCCGGCTATGTCAACCGCACGGAAGTCCTGCTCGCCGCCCGCGAACTTCTCTCGTCCATAGGCGAGATGCACAGCGCCTTCAACAGCGCCAATATCCTGCAAAATCTTGGTTACAACGCCACATTTGTCGATCTGAGCGGCTGGCAGGACAAACGGGAAATAACCATCGACCAGCGCATTAAACATAATTTCAAGGACCTCGATCCGTCCGCAACCATCTGTGTCGCCACTGGATATACCAAGGGCAGGGAAGGGATTATGCGCGAATTTGACCGGGGCTACTCCGAGGTCACTTTTTCTAAGATAGCTGTGCTGCTGCATGCAGAGGAAGCGGTTATTCATAAAGAATACCATCTCTGCTCCGGCGATCCAATGATCATCGGCGAGAACAAAGTCCATCCGATCTGCAATACCAACTTCGATGTGGCTGATCAGCTGGCCGATGTCGGCATGGAGGCTATCCACCCCAAGGCGTCGAAGCCACTGGAAATTGCCGGAATTTCTATCCGCATCATGAACGCCTTTGACCCAAGCCACAGCGGCACTTTAATTACCAAGGACTACATTTGTCCGAAGTCAAAGACCGAGGTGATCACTGGCTCAAATGCGGTTACCTGTCTGGAAATCCACGATACCCGCATGGTCGGTGAAGTTGGTTTTGATATGCAGATAATGCAGCTGCTGTTACAGCACAATATCAGCTATATAAACAAAGCAACCAATGCCAATACCATTGATGTCATTGTGTACGAAAAGGACTGCACTGCCGAATTGATCAAAGATATGAACGAGCGCTTTGAGAGTGTCGCCACCTATAATGTCGCCATTGTCTGCGCCATCGGCTCAAATATCGCCAAGCCGGGGATTCTTGCCAAAGCGACTAAGGCACTGGCCGGGGCGGGTATTAATATTCTGACCGTATCGCAGACATCAAGACAGACAAACATGCAGTTCACCATGGATCGCGACCATTTTGTCCAAGCCCAGCGGGCCCTGCATCATGCCCTCTGTGAGGAGGAAAGTATATAGAAAAGTCGTTTATGCGCGGTTACAGGACATTAACCCGGACATCTTCCGACATGGCTTCAATCTCGCCGGCGATTATCTCGCTTTCAGCTGCTTCAGGCACGGCTAAGGTTAACTGGGCTGAAAAAACCGGATCTTGAATGCCATCCATGACATAGCGCTTACACTCCATATTTTCCACGCTGATATCTAAGTTGGCCAGGATGTTGCTTAAATCTGCCGTCAAGCCGGGCCGGTCAATACAGTCGACAACCAGGTTTATTGTCTTGGTCATCTCCTGATTGGTGGATTTTGGCGCGCTGTAGACAAAAGAGAGTTGGGGATATTTCTGCTCCAGGCTCGACTTCAGGGCCGTCTCCTGTTTATTATCGACCAGCACGCTCATTATGGCGGCAAAGCGACCATCAAGTTTAATGACTTTGCTGGTCAGCCATTCCCCACCCTCACTTCGGGTAGTCTTGGCCAAGGCCTTCACGATCCCTGGCATATCCGGGCCGTAAACCGTAGTAATAAAATTGGTCCTCATACTTTTTTATCCATAAGCAGCAATTACCGCAAAAACTTCCGATCAAATCTCGATTTTTTCAACGAAAGTAATGTAACACATTCTTCCCGCCAACTCCAGCGTCCCTTTTCTTCGCGCCATCAAAAAAAATACCGTTACAGAAGTATTTTCTGTAACGGTATTTTCAACATGAGCTCAAATAAGCTATTGTCTGTCAGATATAAAAAGGTGAATTCTAGACTGCAGGGGCCTCATTGGTCAATGCTTCAGGCCAGCGACGTGCGGTCATTTCATCGGTTGAATAGTCAGGCAGGAGTATCGGTGCGACACCTGGGGTGGCGATGCCTGCTGCCTCGAGCTCTTTTTCAAACTTGACGACATGAGCAAGAGTCAGCCCCTTTATCTCAACTCCTCCCTGCACATAGGCGGCAGCATTCTTGCCGGCACGACGTCCAAAAGTGATGATATCCTGCAGGCTGTTGCCCATCAGGCGATTCTCTCCATGCACACCACCAATGGCTTCGCCTGCGGCATAGAGCCCCGGCAAACAGGTCTCGGTGTCGCCGTTGACATTGATTCCGCCGTTCTGGTAGTGCAGGGTCGGATAGACCAGCATCGGTTCCTTGCTGATATCGATGCCATGCCGTTCAAACTGGATGAATTTGGCCGGCAGCTCTTTTTTGACACTGCCCGGACCGTGCAGTTCTTCGATCATCGGTGAGTCAAGCCACAAGCCAACCCGACCGGTAGGGGTGATGATTCCTTTGCCTTTTTCCATCGCTTCACAGATCAGCTCAGCCGACTCGACATCGCGGGGTTCGAGAGGAAAGCAGAACTGTTCACCGTCGATATTCAGCACATGGGCGCCAAGGCCACGGACTTTTTCGGTAATCAACAAACCCACATTCTGCTCGGGATAGGCGACCCCGGTCGGATGATACTGGGTAGAGTGCAGCGACTTGTTGCCGACGCCGGCCCGGTAGGCCATGACCACACCGTCCATGGTGGCGCCATAGTGATTGGTGGTGGCAAATCCCTTGATATGCAGACGGCCGAACCCACCGGTGCCGATGATGACCGCCTTGGCCTTGACGATGAAAAACTCCTTGGTTTCCATATTATGCAGGATAGCCCCGGCACATTTACCTTCAGTATCGAGCAACAGCTCCACCGCCGGGCTGAACTCAAGCACGGTAATCTGATCCGCCCGGTTACGAACTTCATCACGAACCACGCGCATGATTTCCGCGCCGGTCATATCGCCTGAAGATTGCAGCCGTTTACGGGAAGACCCGCCGCAGTGACGGACCACCGTGCGGCCATCTTCATGCTTGTTGAACAGCATGCCCAGACTCTCCAGCCAGGCAATGGACAGCGGGGCATCTTTAGCCAGAGCCGCCACCAGGTCACGCTGATTGGAAAAATGGCCGCCGCCGATGGTGTCCATAAAATGATAGTACGGTGAGTCGCATTCATGGGTGGCTGCCTGGATGCCGCCTTCGGCCATGATGGTGTTTGAATCGCCATGGCGAAGTTTGGTGGCGATAATAACCTTGCACCCGCCATTAGCCGCCATGATCGCCGCAGCAGTACCGGCACCGCCGCCGCCGATAACCAGGACGTCGGTCTCATGGTCAATTTTGCTCAAATCGACTTTATCCGGGCGCACCATCGATTTTGACTCCAGCAGCCTGGCAACTCCTTCCTGGTAGGTATCGCCCTTATTGGGGCCGACGGCAACAGTTCGTTTGCCGGTGGTCTGATAATCCGGGTGAAATGCTTCCAAAACCGAAGCCCGCTCAGCCATGGAAAGTGCCGGATAATTCTCATTTCGACGAGCCATGGCAACCCGTGCCGGACGAGTCGCTTCCACTTTTTTAATTAATTCCTTCATTTCGGGTGTGTACGCCATTATCTTCTCCTTATCCCTGTCAGCAAAGCTGTTTTTCAGTGTATGTCGCAAAAGTCATTTTAAAAATGCACTCAGTCATTTATTGATAAACTCGTAAAAAGTCGACTTCACGATGGCTAAGTAAAAAGCTTCATATTCGAGGCGCGCAAAATTTTTATCATTTCGGCGTACTAGACGGCGTAATTATAAAATTTTTTGGCAACGAAGCAGATAAGCGCAGACTTCGGATGAAGAGTTTTTACGACGCCATCATTTATTATAAATAACGGGTCTCTTTAGGCTGCCATGACCCTATCTCGGCGAAATCGGGCTCGCGTTCACGCTCGACGTACTTTTTCTCGAGATCCTCTTTACCCATCGCCGTCAATTCACCCAGCATCGCATCATATTTACCACTCTCAATTGCCGTCACCCTTTTTTTCAGGTGTTCTGCCTGGGGCACAATATATCGGCCATAGACTCGACGGGCCAGTTGCGCGATATGGTACTGAGGGATTTCGCCCATGCAGCGGCTGGCACAGAGGCCGCACTGGATACAGTCAAAAGACAATTTTGCCGCTTTCTCAATATTGCCCTGCTTAAGTGCGGAAATATAGCCCAGAACATCGACATCCATCGGGCAGGCTTTGGTGCACTGGTTGCAGGCGACACAACGAAAAATCTCCGGATAGAGGGCATGGATGGCCTCCGGCAGGCCGCCTATCTCATCGATATTGAAGTTGGCCCTATTCGCCGGAAAAAATGGGAGCTGGGCCAGGTACATATCGGCTTCCACCACCGTCTGGCAGGCAAGACCAAAGTGCAGCTTATAATCCCCGGCCATTCGATAAACGGTGGGACAGGCACCACAGATACCGCCGCGGCACCCGGCACCGCGCAAAAATTTGAATCCGGCAAATTCCATGGCCTTCATGATGGTCAGAGTTTCCGGAACTTCATACATCTTGCCCATGATATAGACCGGGATAGTTTTGGCACCTTCCGGCAAAATAGCCCGGTCTCCAGTCGCGACTCGAGGAGTTTTCTTCACTGTTTTCTGATCTGTTTGGCACATAATTCATATCTCCAATAAGACGATTATTTTTCGCTCTATCTCTCTATCCAAGCCTTTGCCTTTTACGCTGCGGCCAGACATTTTTTGCTTTGCAACAACTCGGCACTGCTCGGGTCATTCAACTCAAAATGACAAGTTTCCTTATCAAGCCCCAGGGCCAAGGCCAGAAGTTGCGTAAAGTAATAGGTCGGAACGTGCGCTGCGATATGGCCTTTTTCCATCATCTTTTTTTGCTGCTTGCCCAGATTGTATTCACAGAGCGGACAACTGGTCGCAAGCGCCTCGATGCCGGCACCTGCCGCCAGATTGACGATGGCCGCAGCGGCTTTATTCTCTCCTGCAGGGGAGCCCAGCACCTGATAGGAACCGCAACATTTGTCGGCGGCGGTAAAATCCATCACCGTGGCACCGAGTGCTTCAAGCAGGCCGGTCATCAGGGAATAGCTGCCATAAGGTTCAATACCAACCTCAGCAGGGCGCTGCAGGGTGCACCCGTAATAGGGAGCCACCTTAAGATCCGTCAGGGGATTCTTGACCTGCTCTTTTATTTTTGGCCAGCCGATCGACCGCTGCAGATAGGTGAGGTAATGGACCACTTCCACTTCGCCGGCATAGTCGATTTCCTCATCCATAAAACGATTGATGGTATCTCTTTTCACCGTATCGTTGCGCATTATCTGATTGGCCCGAGCCAAGGTATTGTAGCACATCGAACAGAGGGTGACCAGTTGGTCCGCGCCATGTTCCTTGGCGCGGACAAGATTGCGCACCGGCCCCACCTGATGAACCAAATCGTCGGCGGTCAGCGAATGGACCGCACCACAACAATTCCACCTGTCGATCTCCTGAACCGTGACCCCCAAAGCCGTAAGGGACGCAACAGCCGCCCGGTCTAAGTTTTTGGCTTTGGTCTTCAAAGTACAACCTGGATAGTAACTGATCTTCATCGCTCTCCTTAACTCGTGAATTTTCTAAATCCGGCAACCAGGGCAATCTGCGGCATCTCTTCGATGCTTGCCGCAGACATCTCAGAAGGCTCTATATAATTGGTGCTTTTACGGAGGAACTGCTGCCTGAGGGCCTCCATGACTTTAGCAATATCAATGCCCCGCGGGCATTTAACCGAACAAGCATGGCATGAGGCACACTTCCAGTAGCTATTGATGCCGGCTAATTTTTCCATAAGGCCGAATTGTGCCATGTGCATTACCTTACGGGGACTGAAATCCATCTCCAGGGTCATGGGACACATTCCGGTACAAGTAGCGCATTGCATACAGAGCTTAACGCTTTCGCCACTGAGTTCGTTGAGTTTCTCAATCGCCTGCAGGGACTGAGTCTGGCCGGTAATCATTAATGTCATGTCATTTCTCTTGTTAAATACCATAAGTTATTTTCACCTCCTACTCTTTCGGCGGAAAAATAGAGGCCAATCGCCCAAGCGGTGAAAAAGCCGGCAAGACCTGCCACTGCACTGCGCAAATAACTCAAGAGGGATTGTGCAGATTTTTTCCCGCCTTGTATATGTAACAGATTAGAAAAATTTTTCAATAAAGTTTATTTAATTAAATATCAATAAGTTAGATGTATTTTAATGAATGATGACTCATTTTCGTCATGCTGTAAATGCGACATCGACCAACAGTTGATGCTTTTGGGGTAGATTGAACAGATTCAGTGATCCGATGGGACTTGCATCAATAGTATTTACGTATATAATTGGCACTTGTCAGTTCAGGCAGAGGCGAGGGGAAAAAACTTACAAAGGATGAGATATTATGAATCCTCCCGGGTATAAAAGTTGGGATGGGATAGAACGTCGAAGACCAAACAGCAACCGGAGAAGTTCCGAACGTCGCGCAGTTCGTGAACGGCGATCTGATAGCCGAGACAGCACGCAAAGAAAAAAAGGAAGTTTTTATGGCTGGCTGCGCTCTCTTATAAAGCGCAGGTTAGGGGTTGACAGGCGCAAGTACATCGACCAGCGAACGGTAGCCGATCGACGTAATCCAAACCCAAGATCGATGCTTACCCAGGAGGAACTGGCAGATCTGCTGAGGTAGGCCAGGCGCTCCAAGAGCTTATATCGGAGATTTAAGCTTATTTTTTGCCCGAAGCTTCACCCGGAACAGTATTACAGTCATTTTCCACGCTGCAGGCATCCTCGGCACCCTTTGGCTCTTGTGGATTGGCAATATATGCCGACGTCCCCATACTGCTGGTTCCACCATAATCAATTGCCGTTTTCTCTCGGCAGTTTTCTCGAAGATAGTCGATGATCTGCTGCTCTCCATGCAAAATAATGGTTTTTTGCTCGCTTCTCGCCACCAGAATCGGCACCTCGGCTATATCCAGACTTTTCATAAAATGTAAATTTATTTCCGGCTGATACTCTGAATTATACGTGACGTCCGGAAAATTGAAGGTGGTCATTCGATCTAGCGGATTAAAGCGGATGGCACATAGATTTTCTTCCCTGAGAAAATCAATAACCTTTTCGCAATGCGGACACGTCGAAGAAAAAAACAGATACCGCGTGCTATCCTGCCGTTTTCCATCCAAAAAGGCAATAGTTCCCTGTTCGAGAGAGGCCCCGGAACCTGTATCATGTCCAAACTGCAGACTGAAACTGGCAATGGTTACTGCAGAGAAAAGAACAATCCCTCGAAACACCTGACGCGATCCACTGAGGATATTCAATAGGACAATAAAACTTAGAATAACTACACAGTACGAGCAAAAGATCGTGGCAATTTTATACTGAAAAAACACCAGCACAGCCTCGGCGCAAAGCCCTGCTAAAAGCAGCAGCCGGCCCAATTTATCCCAGTGTTCGGATCCATCCCGTCCCCAGAGCAGGCACCAAAAAACGACCTGGAAAAACAAAAACCCGGCCAGATTGAAATACAGCGGTGAAACAGTCGTCAGGGCATCGACGACAGCACAGCCCTCGTTAAAACACAGAGTGCGCCCCTGGAGATATATGGCAAAGGCCTGTACTGCGGTAAAGATGCTGGCGATTAATGCTAAACTTGCTCGTAACATTTTATAGTTTTATTTCTTTTTTATGAATTTGCTAAAAGGATAATGGCAAGAACGTTTTGAAAAATTTCATCAGCGAGGACAAAGTTTTTTGACCGGTAGTGGACCAATCAATAAGTTTAGCATTTTTTTCGTACAGGTGGTAACCAATATTTGGCAAAAGTGGCAAAAGCCGATTTCCAAGAGAAATGACCGGCAGGAGATACATGGCAATTACCTGGCAATTATTGAGTTTTGACGAGCTGACAACGGCTCAGCTCTACGCAATCCTCAGCTTGCGCCAACAGGTATTTATCGTTGAACAGCATTGCGTCTATCAGGATTGTGATGGCCGGGACCAAAACGCCCACCACTTTTTAGGCTGGGACGAGGAACCCGAACAATCGGCATTGGTTGCTTATCTGCGGATACTTCCTCCGCAAAACGCAGGTGGATCCCCAGCTATTGGCAGAGTTGTCACCCACCCTGACAGGAGAGGAGAAGGCCTTGGCCGGGATATAATGCGAAGATGTCTGCATGCTCTTGGCGAAATATATCCGAATTCAGTTGCCACTCTTTCCGCGCAGCAATATCTTATCAGTTTTTACGAACATCTGGGATTTTTTATTGCTTCGAATGGTTATGATGAAGATGGTATTCCGCATATTCGGATGATCCGTTATCCATCGATTTAAACGTTCAAAAGTTCAAAAATGAGCTTCGCCCTGGAGAGCTTAGGGGGAAGTAAAAATCATTCATCACAAGGGAGTGCGACTATGGTTACCTATCTTTACTGGACGGCTGTCATCCTGTTTGCGGGGGCGCTTTTTGCTATCAGTGCACGGGGCGAAAGATGGAAAATTGGCTACTATCCTGGCGTTAATAGTTCTTGGAATAGGCTGGGGCATGTACTATTTTCGGTTTCAACAGATTTTTGTCAAGCACTACGGGGGTGTCATGTCAATTCAGGTTCCGGCCGGCCAATACCATATTGGGGCCACCTGGAAAGATGAAAACCTGTGGATTGAAAATTTTGACCCAGGTACTAACTCCTGCATTTTCACCGAATACTCTAAAGGCAACCTTCTGCAAGGAAAAGTGACCATAAAAAACTGTAAGCCTATTCCAAAAATAGTTGACGGAACAAGCCCTGCAGCCGGCCAATAACCGGGAATAAATAATATTGACAATAGCAATCATTCCTACTAGGTTGCGATGAATTAATCCATAAGAGCTTTATGAAATTATTTTTGATGTCTAAGAAATAATTAATTTTTCAGCTATTTATAAAGGAGAACACAATGCAAAAATGGGAATGTCCCTGTGGATACATTTATGACCCGGCGGAAGGTGATCATGAGAACGGGGTCGATCCCGGCACTGCATGGGAAGACGTACCGGCAGACTGGGTTTGTCCCAAGTGCGGGGCGGCGAAGGAGGATTTCTGGAAAGCCGACTGATATCAGCGCAACCAAAACGTATAATGGATTCACTTTTATCAGGGCCACTTCTCTTAATGACCAGTGGCTCTCTGGTAATTTTCACCTCAGCTTGAACTCTCCACCGCATTACATTCGTTCACCTCGTATCCTCTATCGGCAGTCAGCGCCTCTGTTGCTGTGCAAAAATTGCGCTTTTTCTTCTCAGGTGAGAAATTTTTTGCTCGTTCCGGCAGTATTTTTTTTACCGCTTTACAAGTAACTCCTCTGAAGGTTTCAATATTTTATTTCGGCACATAATTTGCTGAATTTACTGCAAGTGGAAACTGTCCTGTTATGGGTCACCCTCTCTTGCAGACAGTAAACACTGAACCATTTGTGATTTCGGGAATCGGCATCTTTATGGAGGACAGCATGAACCAGCTCACTATCTCACAAAGACCTCAGGCTTTTTATCTTTCGGAACAAAGAAAATTTGAACGTCGCGAGGCAATTCACCTTTTGGCCATTACCGAACGAGGAACCGGACGGATACTTGATTTCAGCAGCGAAGGTTTTTCTTTTGGCTGTCTCTATCCACACACTTTCCCCGCGATATTTTTCGTTGACATTCTCGATGCCAAAGGCTCGCACATTAAAAAAATCCAGGTTAGGAAAATATGGGAGACCAATGGTAACTACCTTAGCTCGTCGGCGGCTTTTGAATTGATGGTCGGGGTTGAATTTATTGCGTGTACCGAAGCACAAAAGGACGAGCTTGAGTATCTGCTCGAAGCCCTAGAGGAGGATAATTCCGTCTGTTCTTATCTCATTTAGAGCTGCACAACACAGTTTTTGCCGCACCTCCCTGCGGCTCCGTTCTTCGTAGCACCAACCTCTGCAGCATATTGATGCATCAAGAATTCAGGTTGGTGCGCCTGATATACTACTGTCGGCAAACTTGCTATAGTTTCCATTAATCTTACTGTATCTGCTAAGCATCCTGTTTTAAATAAGTGCAGGAAAAGGCTTTTCCGCGAGATGCTCCTTTTTAGCGGTAAATTGACCATACAGAAATGATGACTGCCGAGGAGTTTTATCATGAAAACAATTATTTCACTACTTGTTGTTCTGTTCTGTTTATCGGCGACATCACTCTTTGCCGATTCAGTGCCGAGAATGGAAAAAGAAGTTCTAAAATCCCAATTAGGCGCAAAAAATCTGGTTATCCTCGATGTTCGTCAAGCAGGCGACTATGAGAGCAGTGACCTTAAGGTAAGAGATGCCATGCGGGTCGATAATGGGGATCTCTCCACCGTCATGAATTTACCAAAAGACACCACCATTGTGCTCTATTGTGCCTGACCAAACGAATACACCAGTGCCAGGCTGGCGCAAAAACTTATCGACAACGGCTACCGGAATGTTTTTGCCTTAAAAGGCGGTTGGCGGGAATGGGAAAGCAGTGGCTTCCCCACCGAAAAAAAATAAAAGGGCCGGGGAGTTGCAGGGATTTTACCAGTGCCGGGCTTAGAAGGCGGGTTTAGAACCCGCCCCTGCATCCCGACGCTGGTGAACGTTTATATTTTATACAGGTAGGGCCTCAGTTTTTCCAGAGTCTTGGTGCCGATCCCTTTTATTTGAGTCAGATCATCGATATTGGAGAATTGTCCGTTGGTGCTCCGATACTTAAGAATCATATCGGCGGTGACCGGCCCGATGCCGGGAAGCTGGGTGAGCAGCTCCTTGTCGGCGGTATTGATATTTACCTCATGGGGTATTTGTTTTGGGGCTTTTGTATTGCTTTTGGTCATCTCTGTGGTGATGGGGGCAGTCAATTCTTTATTTGCTGCGGCAGCGTAACTCTTACCGGAAAAAGTGGCCAGGGCGAGGGTACAAACGACAACGGCGATAAGGCTTGAATGAATACGTTTCATGTGGATCTCCTTTTGATTAATCTTCATTGATCTTGGCGACCTGAGGTCGTCAAAGCTTTCCGTGAACTGCTTTTTTCTGAAAACTTTTTCAGTATCAATTTGCTGCGCAACAAAAGATGTCGTTTTCATTTCCTTAAAGACTATCACCTGACCCTCACATATATCCCACAACATTCTTTAATCAGCTTTTTTACTCTCAATCAGCCCGTATAAAAAACGACAGGTTCCTGAAGTATTGGAGTAACTTCAAGAACCTGTGGTATTTCCGTGACGAAAAAAAACTTTATGAACTTTTGAATGGGCTCTGGAAAATGTTCGATATACGAGGCGTAATGCCATATGCGGCGATTTGGTAGTACATGTAATACAGCAAATCGCCGCATCAGACCTACTACGATGGAGATCGGGCTTTTTACGAGTCCATCAACAACCTACATAATCGGTTTCATGGCACTCATGTGTGAGCGCAGCTCCTCGCCGACAGCTTCAATCGAGGTATAGCGGATACCTTCATTAACCTGGATAAGATCAAGATTATCAACGCCGTTATCTTTGAGATCAAGGCCCTTGCCGATCACGTCGGTTCCGATGGTCTGCATAAAGTCCTTCAGCAAAGGCACGGCGGCATGGGCAAAAAGATAGTTGCCATATTCGGCGGTATCGGAGATGACCACATTCATCTCGTACAGTTTTTTCCTGGCAATGGTATTGGCGATAAGCGGCGTCTCGTGCAGAGATTCGTAATACGCCGACTCCTCTCTGATGCCGCAATCGACCATAGTATCAAAGGCCAGCTCGACGCCGGCTTTGATCATCGCCACCATCAGGATGCCTTTGTCATAGTATTCCTGTTCACCAATCGGCACAGCGGCGGAGACAGCCTGCTCAAAAGCAGTTTCTCCAGTCTGCTTGCGCCATTTCAGCAGGTTGGCATCGTCGCTCGCCCAGTCTTCCATCATCGTCTTGGAAAAATGGCCGGAGGCGATATCGTCCATATGTTTGGCAAAAAGGGGCTGCAGGATGGTGCGCAGCTCTTCGGCCAGCAGATATGCCCTGATCTTGGCGGGATTGGACAGCCGGTCCATCATCGCGGTAATGCCCCCGAGTTTAAGGGATTCGGTAATTACTTCCCAGCCGTACTGGACCAGTTTGGAGGCATAGCCGGGATCGATGCCTTCTTCAACCATCTTGTCATAGCAGAGCAGGGAGCCGGTCTGCAGCATGCCGCACAGGATGGTCTGCTCGCCCATGAGATCCGATTTTACTTCAGCGATAAAAGACGACTCCAGCACCCCGGCCTTATCACCGCCGGTGGCGCAGCAGTATGCCTTGGCGATATCCCAACCTTCGCCGTTCGGATCATTTTCACCATGCACGGCGATCAGCGTCGGCACCCCAAAGCCCCGTTTATATTCCTGCCTGACTTCAGTCCCCGGTGCCTTCGGGGCCACCATGATGACGGTCAGATCCTCACGGATCTGCATTCCCTCCTCAACAATATTAAAACCATGGGAATAGGACAGACAAGCACCTTTTTTCATCAGCGGCATAATCGTCGAAACCACATTGGTATGCTGTTTGTCAGGGGTCAGATTAATGACCAGATCGGCGAGCGGGATCAGTTCTTCATAGGTGCCGACGATAAAATCATTCTCCGTGGCATTTTTCCAGGACTGGCGTTTTTCTTTGATTGCCACCGGCCGCAAGGCATAGGAAACATCGAGGCCGCTGTCGCGCAGGTTCAGGCCCTGGTTCAAACCCTGGGCCCCGCAGCCGACGATGACCAGTTTTTTTCCTTTCAGATAGTCAACACCGCTGAATTCACTGCTGGTCATAAAGCGGCACTTGGCCAGTTCTTCTATCTGCCGACGCAGCGGCAGAGTGTTAAAATAGTTTGCAGCCATTTTTATCTCCTTGGATCTATATTGTTTTTTATCTCCGAGTACGGAAAATTGTTCCCCCTGATATATTGACAATGTTTTGTTGCGTCAAGTGATTTGTTCGTGATACTGTGTTGCGCAATCAGCTCTTTTGATCCTCCTGGGCTATTTGTCGCCGGGGAAACAAATGCCAAAACATCATCTTCATGAAAACAATATTTATAACCAACGACGACGGTATCCACAGCCCGGGTATTCTCGCGCTGCACAAGGCCATGCAGGAGCTTGGTCACACGGTGGTCATTGCTCCTGATCAGGATAATTCCGCGGTCTCCCATTCGCTTACCATGAACCGTCCGCTCAAGATTCACCAGCTGGCCGATAATTTTTATACCGTCAATGGCACCCCCACCGACTGCGTCGCGCTTGGGCTGAAAAAAATCCTCTCGCAGCCACCGGATCTGCTGGTATCGGGAATCAACGCCGGTACCAATCTGGGCGATGATATCTCCTACTCCGGTACCGTGTCCGCCGCCATTGAAGGAACCATGTACGGTATTGCCTCCATGGCCCTTTCCGTTGGCGGCAAGACACCTTACGACTATCGGGCGGCGACGCGGATTGCGGTGTGCATGGCCGAAAAAATCTTCCGCAGTGCCTTGCCGGAAAATACCCTGCTCAATATCAACATTCCCAGCGGGGAGCTCTACCATAAAATCAGAGTCACTCGTCAGGGTAGAAGGCTCTGGGAAAATTCGATCCATGAAACCCTTGATCCACGCGGCAGCAAATACTACTGGATTGGCGGCGGCACTGCGCTCGCCGATCCGGGAGAGGACACCGATGTGTACGCCTTTGCCGCCGGCGATGTCTCTATCACCCCTATCCAGCTGGATCTGACCAACCACACCGGCATTACCTACCTACGAGAAAACTGGATGCTGGAAGGCCTTAAGGATGGTACCGATGGCAAGTGAAGAAAATATGGCCCGCAATCAGCGTCAGCAAAAAAGTATCCTGGCAATAAATATTGGCCTGGCCGCCAATGTCCTGCTCGCCCTGCTGAAAACCAGCATCGGCATCGTCGGCCATAGCCCGGCTCTTCTGGCCGATGGCATCAACTCAACCTCGGATGTGGCCTATGGCATCGTCGTCAATATTTTCATGCGGCTGTCCGGCAAACCGGCCGATGCCGAACATCCCTATGGCCATGACCGGCTGGAATCGATCGCCGCAGTGGTTGTCGGCGCCTTTGTCATAACCACGGCCATCTCTATTTTCTGGTCTTCCATCAACAGTGTGTATGAATTGTTAAGCGGTGCGAGCAGTTTTACGGGGGCCTCGCAACTAGCCCTGTGGATCGCCCTTTTTACGGTGCTGCTCAAGATTTACCTGTCCTGGTGGACCCTGCGGATAGGCAAACAGACCAACAACAACGTCCTTATGGCCCTTGCCGCCGATCACCGTAACGATATATTTTCCGCCCTGGCGGCAACCATTGGCATTATCTTCGGCCGCCTGGGCTTTCTCTGGATCGATCCCTTAGCCGGCGGCGTCGTCTCCATCATCATCTGCTTCACCGGAGTCGAGATTATCCGCGAATCGGCAGCTGATTTGATGAACACCCTGCCGGGTAAAAAACTCACCGAAGAAATTCGCCAAAAACTTGCAGGACTGGGAGAAGTGCTCGATGTCGAGGAGATCCACGGACATAGATTCGGCCTGTATATGGTGGTCAACATCACCATCGGGGTTGCGCCCGAGCTGACTGTGGCCGAAGGCGATCGAATCGCCACCCGGGTCGAGCAACTGCTGGTAGATGAGATCGATTCGATGCGCCGGGTCTTCGTGCACTATCATCCAGTCGAGTCAGAAAAGGGATTACCATCCACCAGCACCCCATTTTCGTCCACTCACGCCCCCGCGCATAGCCAACTATAGCTGTGAGACCTGCTTGAACGAAACTGGAGCACTGGTTGAACGATTACAAATCCGGGTTATGCGCGCACTTACTGCGTTTCGGAGAACAATTAAGAAAAAATGCAATAAAATAGAGGCTCGGTTATGTTTGGCAAAAAAACCGCTGCACCGGAAAACATCCTTATCCTTGGCCTCGGCGGCGTCGGATTGTACCTGGCAAAACGGCTAATCCACGAAGAATATGCAATCACCATAATTGAATCCGACCCCAAACTGATCATGCATGCCGATGGCCAGATTGATGCACGGTTGATCCAGGGCAATGCCATGAGCATCGACTGCTGGAAAGAAGCCGATGCAGGAAAAATGGACTACCTCATCGCCGTCACCGATAATGATGCTGTAAACATGATGGCGTCGATGATTGCCGACCGTTTCGGCATCAAGCGAAAAATCGCCAGGGTCCGCTCTCTGGAATTCGGCAATCCCGATTCGATGCTGACCGCCGCCGATTTAAAGCTCGACCTGCTCATCCATCCGGAAGAACTGGTGGCCCAGGAGATTGTCCGGTTGATTCGGATTAACTCCAGCAACGAGATAATCGATATCGCTCAGGGTGAAATACAGCTCCTGGCCACCGGCATCGATGAATCGTCGCCAATGGCCAATCGCAACCTCAAAGAAATAGCCGGCATGTACAGCGAACTGCCTTTTAGAGTAGTCGCTATTGCCCGCGGCATCACCACCATCATCCCCAATGGCAACCAGGTTCTGCTTCCCCAGGACCATATCTTTATCATGGCCGCCCAGACCCACCTGCCGCGCCTGATGGAGTTGACCGGGGTGAGTAAACTGAGGCAGCAAAAGGTTATGCTGCTGGGCGGTGGCCTGGTCGGCACCAGGGTGGCCGAACTGCTCGAAAGATCGGTAGCGGTAAAATTGGTCGAAAAAAATGAAAAACGGGCCCTTGAACTGTCTTTTGAACTGGCCAATACCGAGGTTCTCCATGGTGACGGGTCCGACGGGGATGTGCTGACCATGGCCGGCCTGCAGGACACCGATACCTTTGTCACCACCACCGGAGAAAACGAAACCAATATCATGACCTGCCTGCTGGCCAAACACCTGAAGCAGAAAAGCACACCGAAAAACGGCAAGACACGCAACTGCAAAACCATTGCCTTGGTCAATAAAGAGGACTATCTGGTCCTGGCGGCAACCATTGGTTCGGATATTGCGCTCAACAAAAAGGTGATGGCCGGCAACGAGATCTTAAAGTTCATCCGCAGAAGTGAATTTCTCTCGGTCGCCCATCTACACGGCTTTGATACCGAGGTCGTCGAACTGGTGGCTGCAGTAAAATCGCCCATCACCAAATACCCCCTTGCCAAACTGGATAGTTTTTTCCACGACAAACTCATCATCGGTGCCGTTTTTCGGGACAGCAGATGGCAAGTAGCCGTCGGCAGCACTCATATTCAGGCGGCAGAGGCGGTCATCGTCATCTGCACCTCACGCCACTTAAAAGATGTCCGAAAACTTTTTATCTCCTGAGAACTGTCCCAGCATTATTTTTTCCAGAAAGCAGGAAAGAATATGACCAGGGCCGAAAACATCTCCAGCCTGCCCACCAGCATGTTCCAGGAGAGAAACCATTTTCCGGCAGTGGAAAAAAATGCGTAATTTTCACTTGGCCCTACCGCGCCAAAACCCGGGCCGATATTCATCAGGGCGGCAATAACCGCACTGATTGCTGTGATAAAATCGACAGGATCACTGAGCACCAGAAAACAGCCGCCGGCTAGGACGAGAAAGATATTGACAATAAAATAGCAGATCGACAGATCGATGATCGACGCGTCGATGGGGCGACCATTCAACCGAATCGTGGTCACCGACATCGGCTGCAAAAAAATCCGTTTAATTGAAGCATACATGTGTTTGACGATAACGACGTAGTGCACCACCTTGATGCCGCTGGTCGTCGAGCCGGCACAGGCACCGACAAAACAGACCGCAAAAAGAAACATCTGGGCAGCATGGGGCCACAGTTCGTAATCGGTAGTGGTAAAACCGGTGGTGGTAAGAATCGACACCACCTGAAAGGTGGCATAGCGCATTGACTGGGCAAAGCTGCCATAGGTGTCGCTCTGCCAGAGAAGCAGGGTGACGGCGCCGCAGAAAAAAACCAAAAACCCCAGATACCAGCGAAATTCGGTGTTTCTTCTAACAACCTGCCACTCGCCCTTGACCATCTGATAGAAAAGCACGAATGTCACCCCGCCTGCGCACATGAAAAAGATGGTCACCCAATCAAAGTAAGCGCTGTTATAATAGCCAAGACTGGCGTTTTTGGTCGAATACCCGCTGGTAGAAACAGTGCCGAAGGCATGGCAAAGGGAATCGAACAAGGGCATCCCGCCGCAGTAGAGAAGAAGGGTCTGCAGGATATTGAGCACCAGATAAATGGACCAGAGCCAGACCATGGTATCCTTGTTCCGGGCCTTGAATTTATCCTTGGTAATAACCTGTCCCGGACTTGATTCAGCCCGAAAAATCCGCACGCCGCTCATCCCGTGGGGCAAAAAGAGCAAGGTAAGGGTCAGAAATCCCATACCACCGAGCAGATGCGTCTGACTGCGCCAGAACAGCAAGCCGTGGGGAACCACTTCGATATCGGTAAGGATGGTGGCGCCGGTGGTGGTGTAGCCGGACATCATCTCAAAAAAGGCATCGGTGAATGAGGGAATGGTGCCGTGAAAAATAAACGGCAGGGTCGAAAAAGCGGAGATGATAATCCACCCAAAGGTGGCGATAAACAGCCCTTCTCGTATATGTAAGGTATTGTTGTTTTTAAATATCCGTTTTAAGGGAAAGCCTAGCCCGACAATGAGCAGGGCGGCAAGGGTAATGGCGGTGAAATCGTCTTCGCCATAGAGCAGAGAACAGATTGCCGGAAACACCATGGAGCTGCCGGTAACGATCAGTAAGGTACCAAAAACATTGGCAATCGATGGATAATTCATAGAATTAGCAGAAAGCTCGCGCAATTACTGGGCAGAGGCAATGATATCCTGCTGCATCTGGTCTATGACCTGTATCGGATCGGCCGCCCGGGTTATCGGCCGACCGACGACCACATGGCTGGCACCATTTCTGATAGCCATGCCGGCGGTGACGATCCGCTTCTGATCATCACTGTCATCCTGCACGTTCGCTCCCGGACGGATACCAGGGGTCACAATCAGCAATTTTTCACCAAGCCCACGGCGAATTTTTTCGGCTTCAAGCCCGGAAGAGACAACGCCGTCACAGCCGAGCTCCAGGGCTCTTTTGGCCCGGAAATAGACCAGATCAGCAACCGATTGGGTCATCCCCATCGCCCGCATATCCTCTTCCCCAAAGCTGGTAAGAACGGTGATCGCGAGCAGTTGCATGTCGCCTCTGGCGGCAACGGCGGCCCGAATAATCGGGTCATTACCGTGAATGGTGGCATAGCTCACCCCGCGGCTGTTGACCTGTTCCACCGCCAGCTTGACCGTCTCCGGGATATCAAAAAATTTCAGATCCAGCATAACTTTATGGCCGCGGTCAACCAGCCAGTCAACGGTTTCAAACCAGCTGGCCATAAAGAGCTGAAGCCCCACCTTAAAAAATGACACCTGTGATTCGCATTTTTTGACTATTGCTTTGGCCTGTTCAGGAGTCTCAACGTCCAGGGCAACGATGACTCTCTCTTTCAGCGGTATTGTTGTATTGCTCATGACTTCCTTATAAGGTCGTTGTGCCGATTGCAAATAATGTATTGCCTTGTTTAATGAGCTCATAAAAACGTGATTTTAAAAAATTGCACCGTAGCGTCACACCTGTGTATGCCCATTTCGATAAATTCCAAAAGGGCACACACAGGTGCACCCCTACGGTGGTGATAATGAAGAGGTCTTATGGTGCCATCTTGTTTTTACTCACTCTTTTGTGGTTCCGCAAGAAGAGTGAGAATTTGACGGCATTGATCGGGTAACGGTTTTCTGCCCATGGCATTCACCAGCGGGAGCGTGACCGTTGCTTTTAGTATAGTATCTCCGGCTAAGGAGTCGTCTTTCAAGTCGAGTATTTTTGCCCCTGCGTGGCCATATCCTTCCAGAACTCCATTAGCCATGGCCAGAAACGTTCGAGAGACAGATGATCAAGGCTATCGCTCTGGATTCATAAGGCTTCTTGAGATGAGTGAACTTCTCGCCCAGAAATAACCAGCCTTCTTTACAATTTCACTTATGTACATTATAATTATTATATGCATAACAAAAAGACACCGTTCTTTTTGAGTATGCGGCTGGCCGAGGCTCCGATGCAAATTGAAACAAAAGGAGACGCATATGACAGTTAAAATTTTCATCAGACGAAAAGTTTCACCGGACAATGTTTTAGCCCTGACGATTTTGCTGAAAAAATTGCGCAGTTTAACCTTAAACCAATCCGGCTATATTTATGGCGAAACTTTGAAAAGGATCGATGATAAAGACGAATGTATGGTAATAAGCACCTGGCGATCGCTGGATGACTGGAATGGTTGGCTGAACAACAAGGAACGGGTGACTATCCAGAATGAAATTGACACACTGCTTGGCGAAAAAACCGAATACGCTGCCTACGAAGTATAATTCCCTACTGAAACCATTGTACCGCACCCCTTCTGTGTGGTACAATACCAAGTTGTTTTCACACAGCTCATATGCTTGTTTGTTTTCCCAGACGCTTTCCTGATTATAAACAGCCACAGGCAAATAATGACGTTTAATCAGAAACATTTGTTTTTTCTATTTACGTTAGTGTTTTGATTCGATCCCTTGGTTGGTGTAGTTTGGGGTCCTTTATTTTTAAGCAAATCATTCAATCATTTTTCAATATCGAGGCTCGAACGCAATGTTATTTGAAGGTATTAAGCTTATGGTCGTCGGCATGACTACTGTCATGCTTTTTCTCTGCCTGATGATCCTCTTCATCTACCTCGTCGCTTTATTAACCCGAAGTTCCGCGACTCGCGAAGTTGAAACGATCGCTGCGGAAAGAGCGCTTCAGGCACAAAAGAGAAAAAAAGCTCAAGAAGGCGGCGCGCAAAATGCTGACGAGGATATTGTGGTGATCACCGCGGCGGTTGCAGCATACGAGAGTGAGCTATTTGCTCGGGCATAGTCTTGATAGCGTACCCAGCAGTCCCACAAAGCATATCATTTCCATTCACACTAATAATCCTAAGCGAGGAGAAGAACGGTGAGTAAAAAGGTAATTCAATTCATGGACACGTCTTTTCGAGACGGTTTCCAGTCGGTATTTGGCGCGCGGGTTTTCACTGATGACTTTATGCCCGCCGTCAAGGCATCGGTCGATGCGGGAATCACCAATATCGAGGCCGGCGGCGGTGCGCGTTTTCAGAGCTTGTTCTTCTACTGCGGCGAATCCGCCTTCGATATGATGGACCGCTTCAGGACTGAAGTCGGCCCCGATGTCGCGCTGCAGACCCTGGCCCGGGGTATCAATGTAGTGGCCCTCAGTCAATGTCCCCGTGATATCATTGACCTGCATGCCAAAATGTTCAAAAAGCACGGCATGACCACCATCCGTAACTTCGACGCTCTAAACGACGTCCGCAATCTCGAATATTCCGGGGAGCGCATTGCCCACCACGGCCTGAATCACCAGATCGTCGTTTCCATGATGGAGCTGCCCCCCGGTTGTTCCGGTGCGCACACCCCTGAGTTTTATATGGACAGGCTCAAGCAGATCCTCGATGCGAACATTCCTTTTCACTCCATCTGTTTTAAAGACGCATCCGGTACCTCCAACCCCAGAAAAGTCTATGAAACGCTGAAAGCAGCGAGAAAGATTGTCTCCGAGGATACCATTCTCTGGTTCCATACCCATGATACCGCAGGACTGGGTATCTCTCAGAACATGGCAGCAGTCGAGGGTGGCGCCACCGGTATCGACCTGGCCAAATCCCCCGTCAGCGGCGGCACCTGCCAGCCGGATATTCTGTCGATGATGCATGCGATGAAGGGAACGGAATACACCCTTGATCTTGATTACGAAAAAATCATCACCGCATCCGATGCCTTTGAAGAAGCGATGAAAGACTACTTCTTCCCACCGGAAGCAAAAATGGTCTCGCCCAAAGTCACTTTGTCACCGATGCCCGGCGGCGCTCTCACCGCCAATACCATGATGATGCGTGATACCGGTACCCTGCATCTCTATGCCGACGTTATCAAAGAGATGTCCGAAGTAGTTGCCCGTGGCGGTTTCGGCACTTCCGTTACCCCGGTTTCACAATTCTATTTCCAGCAGGCCTATCTCAATGTAACCCAGGGGAAATGGAAAAAGATCAACCCGAGCTACGGCAACATGGTCCTTGGTTATTTCGGTCGTACCCCGGTTCCGGCCGATCCGGAAATTATCAAAATTGCCTCGGAGCAACTGGGCAAACCGGTCTTCACCGCTGATCCTCTTGATATTCTTGAGCCCGGTATCCCCAAGGCCACCAAAATCCTGGAAGAAAACAAGCTGCCGGTCAACGATGAAAACATCTTTATCATCGCCAGCTGTGAACAGAAAGGGCTTGACTTTTTGCTTGGTAAAGCGGTCACCAATGTACGGAAAATCACCGATGCACCTCAGGTCGATAAAAAGGCCGCTAAAAAAGCTGCCGCTACGGCCGTCCCTGCCGCTTCGATCGGGCCTCGCAACTACACCATTACCGTGAATAACCGCCCCTACGAGGTCACTGTTTCAGATGCCGGCGGTATTCAGGCAAGGCCGGCAGCCGCTCAGGCGGCTCCCACAGCTCCCGCCGACCAGGCTGTTGAAGGAACGGAGGTGGACGCCCCGACCCCGGGAAATATTGTCAAGATCCTGGTGGATGTCGGCAGCGTAGTTACTGTTGATCAACCTCTGGTCGTCATGGAAGCGATGAAGATGGAATCGGAAGTAAAATCCCCCTGCGCGGGTAAGATCCTGGCTATTCATATCTCTGCCGGCGACACGGTCCAGGCTTCTGATCAGCTTTTCACCATTGGTTGACAAGTAGGCAGTTTTTTGGTTCCCGATCTGTGACCGGGAACCTCATCTTCTTTGCTCTCACCGGGTAAATTTTTATGAAAATCAGAATATTCATGCTTTTCTTCTCGGCATGGCTATGCACCTGGACCTTTTCCGCATTTGCTGCGGAAACAGACGGTACGGTGGATATAGTCTCGCCGGCGGACGCAAAAATCATACGGGTTCTCGCCCAGCAAAACGGCTTTGTTTATAGCGGCGACGAGATCGCCACCCTGAAAAAAGAAGACGGCACCGTCATCGTCCTGAAAGCGGGTGCGGCCGGAAAAATCATCAGTATAAACGCCCTCGCCTATCAAAAGGTCCATAAGGATCAACTGCTGGGGACGATTGCGGTCACGCAGGTCGTCGCCGACCAGCCAACCGTCGTATCCGGCCGGAAACTGCCACCAATCTCCGAGCTTCTCGTCGATCTCGCAAAAACCACCGGAGTTTACGGCATATACGAGGGACAGACGACGCAGGACTGGACGGTGGGCATCGGCCGATTACTGATGATCAGCGTCGCACTGATCCTGCTTTACCTGGGTATCTTTAAGGGTTTCGAACCGCTTCTGCTGGTTCCTATCGGGTTTGGTGCTATTCTCTCCAACATCCCGCTGGCAGGAATTGCCGAACCGGGCGGAATTCTTTATTATATTTATGAAGTGGGCATCCAGACCGGAGTTTTTCCGCTGCTTATCTTTATGGGCGTCGGGGCCTTGACCGACTTCGGCCCGATGCTGGCCAATCCGATCACCATTTTGCTGGGCGGTGCCGCTCAGCTGGGCATTTTTGCTACCCTGCTCGGCGCACTGTGGTTATCCGACGTAGTTCCCGGCATCAATTTTTCCTTGCGTGATGCCGCCTCCATCGGCATTATCGGTGGTGCCGACGGGCCAACGGCAATCTTTCTGGCCAGCAAGCTTTCGCCCCGGCTGCTGGGTTCAATCGCCATTGCTGCGTATTCGTATATGGCTCTAGTCCCGCTGATCCAGCCGCCGATTATGAAATGGCTGACCTCACCGGAGGAAAGAAAGATCAAGATGGTCCAGCTGCGCCATGTATCGAAACTGGAAAAAATCATCCTTCCCCTGCTGGTGCTTGGCATCTGCGCGACGCTGCTGCCATCTGCCGCACCGCTTATCGGCATGTTCATGCTTGGCAACCTGGCCAAGGAATGTGGCGTGGTCGATAGACTGTCCGACACCATCAAGAACTCTTTAATGTACACGGTCATTATCTTTCTCGGCCTCGCCGTCGGCAGCAAGTTGTCCGCCGATAAATTTCTCAATCTCGAGACCCTGGGCATCCTAGGCCTCGGCATGATCGCCTTTAGTATTGGTACTGCGGGCGGTGTTTTGATGGCCAAACTGATGAACAAACTGACCAAAAACCCGATCAATCCGCTTATTGGTGCGGCCGGTGTTTCCGCAGTGCCTATGGCTGCCCGGGTTGTCAACAAGGTCGGTCTCGAAGCCAATCCGCAAAATCACCTGATCATGCATGCCATGGGGCCAAACGTTGCCGGAGTCATCGGCTCCGCCGTCGCTGCCGGTGTTCTTCTGGCGCTGCTGTAGCCAAAAGAGGATTCTCACCCCAGACAGGATGAGGCGAGTAGAACGATACTCGCCTCATCCTCTTTTTATTGCGTTTCAAGAAACGCGGAAAGCCTTTCGGCCAGACAGTACCATCTGGACTCGACGATCCCAGGTTTTACGGCAGCTTACCTGCCGTAAAACATATGTCAGCAAGGCAGCGCCCCAAATGCGCTGCGTCCATGGCCTGGGGGTGTCTAACTCAGATCAGCAAAGACCTGCAGTCAGTCACATTGCGAACCAGGCTTTTCTGCGTAAGGTGCTAAAACCAGGAACGATAGCTCCAGATATCTTCTTCCAGGGATTTCTTGTCTTTTTCAAGCTGCAGATACATTGAGGCATTCTGAATGGCTAAGCCGCCCTGGTGGGCCAGGGCTTTCACCATCAACATAAAATCGTCCGGGAATTGACGCTCGACATCGCTGTAGAGGCGCATAACACCTATAACCTTGTCACGCACCAGGATGGGCGTGACGATCATCGAAACAATGCCCTCCGCCTTCATGGCAGCCTTAAAGGTTATGCTGCTATCGGTGGTGCTGTCTCGGATAATAATGGTTTCGCCTTTCAAGGCACGTTGCGCGGTTGCTGAGGTGGTGTTGCGGTTTCTTTGCAGAAATTCATCACTGAGTCCGTGACTGGCCACCAGTTTTAGGCCGTGCCCATCCTCGTCGACCAGTCGTATGGCAACACCTTTCATCCCCAGCCTGTCGCAGATATTGACGGTCAGATTATGGAGAACCTGATCAATCTCCAGGGATGAATTAATGCTTGCGGCCAGTTCCAGAAACAGCATGGCGTTTTTATGCATACGACGGTGCAAGCGGTTGTTCTCAATGGCGATACCCGCCTGATCCGCAAGGGCGCATAAAAAATCAATTTCTCTGGCCTGAAATTCACGACGTTTGGCGGTATAGAAGGACAGTATGCCAATATTCTTATTCTTTATCCTAACCGGCACGGTAAGCAAAGAGGTAATGCCTTCTGCTTTTTTTGCTTCGTGGTTTTCCAGACGCGGATCACTGGTGGCGTCGGGAAAAGCCAGATACCCTTCCTTATCAAGGACGTCTACTATCTTCTTTGCCTGCATGGGGTTGGCGTGGAGATACTTGTCCGACAGGCCGGTTTGGGCTGTGGCTACAAAGACATCCTCCCGATCATCAGCCAGAAAAAGACATGCTGCCTTTCCTTCCATTGACGCAACAGCACTGTCGACAATCACCTTCAGCAATTCCTCTCTGCCGATAGCCGTCCCAAAGGCCTTGCTGATCTTGCAAAACGATTTAAAATAGTCCATCTCCCGTGTCATCGGGCACCCTCCTCGTAGTGTACGATCCGTGTTCATTATCTGATAAACATGTCAAGCTGTATCTTCGGCTCCGGTAAGGCTCGACCCGCGTGGTCTTTGTGCCTTCTTGGCGTTGGTTTTTGAATCCGGCGATACTTTAGGCACCGGCGGAGAGTTTTTTCCGGCAGTGGACTGCCTGCGTGGCACCCTTTTTCCGGCAATACGGTCACGATCCCATAACCATGCAGCGATCTTGGGGGCAAACTCATTCTGGTATTTTGAACTGACATATATGCCTATATGCCCAGTGTCCAGGCAGATATCTTCAGTGTCCCTACTGCCCACTTTTTTGACCAACAGTTCGCAGGCCTCAGGCGGCACCAGATGATCAAACTTGCCATAAATATTAAGCAGCGGCATGGTCAGTTTTTTTAGGTCAACCCGCCGCCCCCCAACCTCTAAGGTATTGTTGATAAGTTTATTGCCCTGATAACAGTCCTTGATGAATTGACGAAAAACTTCCCCCGGCAGATCGGGGCTGTCGAAAATCCATTTCTCCATCCGCACGAAATTTTCCACGAAGGTTTTATTGTCCATTTGCTCCATGAAACCGATGTATTTATCAATCATCAATCGGGCAGGATTGAGCAGAAGGAAACCAAGGTTCATCATGTCGGCGGGGAGATTACCAAAAGTATCCACCACCCGGTCGACATCGATATGCTCCATCCATACATGCAGCAAGCCCTTTTTCGTGGCAAAGTTGGTGGGAGTGACCGTGGTAACCAGATTTTTGATTTTTTGCGGGTGGAGGGCTGAGTAGATGACGCTGAAAGTGCCGCCCATGCAGATGCCCATAAGGTTGATTTTTTCGAGTCGGTGCTGCGCACGAATAAAATCGACGATATTATCCATATACCCGTTAATATGATCATCAAAGCCCAGAAAACGATCTTTTCGGGTGGGGTACCCCCAGTCGATCATATACAGATCAATGCCGCTGTCCAGAAAGCGCTCCACCACACTGCGGCCCGGCTGCAGATCGAGCATCGTCTCACGGTTGATCAGGGCGTAAGTCACCAGCAAAGGCGTCTTATACCGTATGGTGGTGCGGGGCAGGTAATGTTTCAGTTTGACCCGATCTTCCTGATACACAACCTCGTACGGGGTTGTCGCAATGGCGGTGTCCAAATCGTCCAGCAGCACTTCGGATGCCCTGCCGGCACGAGTTTGTACCTTATCCGCCTCTTCCGCCAGTTTTGCCAGAATCAAATCGACAGGAATTTTGGATTGCGTCATTTGCTCCCCCTCAGGTGCCCGGATATGCGGAATCCGCCATTTTCAGCTGCCGTTTCCGGTCAGTAAATTGTCAACAGCTGACCGTTTAGTTAAGTCAAGAGTGCCCAAAAGCAAAACAGCCAAAGAGTCGTTAACGGTTTATCGGGTGCGTTCCTTCTCCAGTTTTCGAAGGCGTTTTTTCAATTCATAGAGTTCCCGGGCCATGTCGTCCATCTCAGATTTTCTGGCCATCGGGAAAAGACTCAGCAGGTCTTCCATAGCCGCATCCTTGGCTGCAGAATAATCAGTAAGAGCATTGATCGTCCTGGCCATCGTTTCACAGTATTCCGGGGTCTGATAAAGGGTCATATAGTGACCTTCAAGCACTTTGACCCACATATTGTAATAGACCTTGCTATCCTCCGGCAGTGTCCCGTTTTCGGCCATTTCACCGAGTTGCTCCTGCATCATCTGCATGGTTCGGTTAAAGGGCAGGGCCAAAAGACTCAAATATTCAGCAAGGGTGGACTGATAAAAGTTGTATTTATCTATTACCTGATTGGCTTTTTCCTGATAGGTTCGCAGCAGACCCAGTTGCGGAATCTGGAAGAACTGTTTGAACTCTTTTTGGTAGATATCCGTCCAATTACGGAACAGATTTTCATCGATATCCTGGAACTCATAAGCCTTTGCAGAGGTCCTCACCCGTCCCAGTCGTTCAATCGCCTTCTTCTGCATTTCCCCAAAACCACTCAGATAGCTCTGCGCCAGGTTCAGTAACATCTCCGGCATGGCTTCGCTGCCTCTAAGAAGCGAAGAGATAGACTCCGGCCTCGCCATGACACTGATCATCGCCTGCCAATTTTTCGAGGCGGCGTCCATGGACGCCTTTGCTTTAGGGGTGGGACTTTGGCCAGCCCATTGCTCAGCCATGGTGCCAAAGATGTCGCTCATGGATTTTATCCAGGCCTCACCCAACGACTCGATATCAAAAGGATTCTGTTTATTGTCACTCATAGAAGACCTTTTTCTCTTTTACCAGAAGCTTTGAAACTAACGCCATCAAGTTAAGTCTTGCCCTTACCCACTCCACTGATATTTTTTATCAGCGCATTGAACTGGCTGCTTTGTTCTTCAAAAGTATCCTTAAAAAGTTCAAAGAGCTCGGCATGCCCACGCCCCTCCTGGTGCAGCAGATCACGAAGCTGCGTTATAGTCGCTTGCTGCTGCTCTATTTTTTTTTCCTGTGCTGCGCATTTATCAAGCAATCGTTGATGTTCGTTTTGGCTGACCCAGCCCCATTGCTCGGCAAAATCGGTAAAGGTTTGTTGGAAATCGGCAATGGCTTTCTGCCAGGTTTTGTCAGCCGACGCGTTGTCCGACGCAGATGCATTGAGACCGTAACAGCGCCTGAACAAAGCTGTGATATCATCTGTGCCAACAAAACCCTGTTTCATCCAGGCAGCCATATCTTCCAACTGTTTTTGACCCTGAGCGACACTAGTGAAGTAGTTGCCCCAAAATTCATAAAATTGCCTGTTCATCAGTTCACTCTACCTCCATCGTCGCCCAGGCCAGGATAAATGTTGAACCAGGCGAAATCACGGCTGGTTTTCAGTACCACTCTGGTCCGACTTGCGACCCGACGCGATGGGCTTAATTGCCCTGGCCTTTTTTTTCTCCACCGAAGCGGTCTTGGTTGAGGCTGCGTTGCGCTTGTTTGCCTTCGGTGGACCAGCCTTGTGCGTCACTGGAGACGCTTCGCTTCCTGCTGTTTTAAAGGCCGCATCGAGATCCATATGAAAACGTACCGGTCCACGATAGTTTCCCTCACCGAATCGCGTATGCAGAGCGCAGGCAGATTCCGGGGAAGACCAGGAGGTAGCAATAGCCACATGCCCTTTGGGAAAGGGTGTTACCTCGGCGTCAATAAAATCAAGGGGAGCCAGGGCTGTTTCCTTTTCCACCAGATCATCGCCGGTGCCGTAACAGATCAGCCAGGGGATTTTCTTCTCCTGCAATCTCTTTAAATTCAATTTCTTGCCGAACAACTCCACCGGCAGGGTACCATCTTCGGCGATCGGCGCATTGTAGGAGGCAAAGCTCATCCGGGTAATTTCCAAAGGCAGATCGTAGCGCTCATTCTGGAGCCAGAAGTTCAAGGCAGCAGCTGTTTTACTGATCTTGTACTCTTCTCCTTTCTGGCGGGCGAACATTGCCAAATCGCGGGAAAATGCGGCTGCCGGGATCTCATGTTCAATACTTTTAAGCTTATAGACCCATCCCATCAGCTTACCGTCAGCCACCTGATTGCCGTTCGGCAGTACTTTTGTGCCGTAGGAAAGCTGGTTGAATTGCGAGGGCAGCTGCGACAAAAAATAGGCCAGACCTTTGCTGCGAGTACCATCCATGGGCGACACACAGGTAATGAAGGCATCCACCAGGCCATCAAGCCGACCGCTGAGCAGGTTGCACAGGGCGGTGTATCCTCCCTGACAATAACCGTTCAAAGTGACTGGTTTGCCATGCTCTTTTACAATGGCCTCGCAAAAGCGCACGGTATCCCTGGTATCATCTTCTCCGGTCATGACCTGCAGGGCCAGTGAAGAATCGATATCTTTGAGAACACGTATATAAGTGGGAAATCCCTGGTTAGCAAAACAGTGGGCATAACTGCGCTGTTCACCCGGCAAAAAACCCAAGATGTTGGCCCCCAACACGAAAGGCGGAATAATCAAGACAGGTTTTGCCTCAGTGCGGGTTTTGACTTGTTGCAGTGAAGGGGCCACGCGGTACAGCAAAAACCGATCGGTTTCATCCAGCAGAACATGCTCCCCGCGCTCGAAATGAAAGCCGAATTCGGGCTCGATGTCATCTATCATCTGAGGATAGACAGTGGTCACCATTTCCAGCAGTTTTGCCTGACGTTCGATGTACCGCGCCAGCTTTTCGTTTTTAAGTTTAAAGAAACTTTGCTGAAGGGCATCGGTTAAGCCGGGCATTTCCAACTGCGCATAGGCCGTCATCATATGTGCAGTGCCTTTAACGCTGCGATTCATCATTTCAAGATTGTTTTGCAGCAGCTGTAAATAGGCGGCAAAACTATCCGCCGGCGATTCCTCCAATAAGCGCATCCCTTCGACCCGATTAAAAATCTGGCTGGCCAGCATGTAGGGAACGAAAAAATCAGTGGTATAGCGTGACATACCTGCCCAATAGGCCTGGGTAGCGGAAAACAGATTGCCAAAAATGGAAACTCCGTCACTGAAGGCATCCATCATTTCAGTGGATATATTGCGCGTATCTTTTGCGACCGGCATACCGTAATTCTCCTTTGTACACCCCTTGATGGGCAACCGCCTGGTCGCCGATCAAAGGATTCGAACATTTTCGCAGTTGGCTACTCTTTATTAAAATACTCTTCCACTTTAGCATAATTGTCATCGACCAGTTTTTTAAAGTCGTTACATCCCGTGCGGTAAGCCGACATCCAATCTTTGACAGCTTTTTTTGCCTCTTCCGGCAGTCCTGGAGCCTGGCTGAGAAACGTTTCGAACATTTTTTCATTCTGCTCATACACCATGGTCATGGCGCTGAAACTGCTCTCAAAAGCAGTTTTGTTGAATTGAATCATCTGTCTGGCGATTTGTTTTTGGTCCATTGTCACCCTCCTTCTCTGTTTATTGGTTTGCCTTCTACTTCCAGGTATAGTCGATTTATAAGGTACTCTGTAGGATTTAATAGTGATAATCAAAAGACTTGTCAACTGATGTGGGCTTAATGCCAGCAATTCAAATTTTTAACAATCATAAATGACTGCAAACAGTTGCAGAGAGGTAATAGAAACTTCACCGTGAAATTGGTGGTCCATTCCGTTGCCAGATAGCATTCTGGAAATTGTACTCGCACGCACCGCTGAACATAACCGGCACTTTGCTGAATTTTAGCAGGGTAAGTGAAGACAAGTTCACCCAGCTCCTCGAAGTCATCAATTAATCGCTTGCCGGAAAATTATGATGCAGATACTGGATTTGTAACGTATTTGTCCATTTCATAACTCACATTGCATCATGATAATAACTGTTTGCGTTCAGGCAATAATGCTTATGCTCTTGCCAAGGGTCATTGCCTTAAAAATTTCGACAACCATCATTTCAGCGAACCACCTCCATCTCTCGCGAAATCACTTGATCAGGCATCCGCGGAAAAGGCTTCCGGCAGAATTCCAATCGCACCTGGTAGCGGCCGGCAGGCAGCGTTACCGGTATCGAGAGGAAGAGAAAGCGAGTGGCCTTGCGGTTGTCAAGCATCCTGCATTGCGACTTCTCGATGCCCGTTTGGAGGGGAACTTGCACCGAGGGCGCGACGGTATTGCCCACCGGCAAAAGATCGGCCTTGCTGCTAACGCCAAAGCCAAAGGTGCTGATCCCTGACAGCGACAGCCGGAGATTCTCGCCAGGGGCGTAGCGATCATAAAGGGTGCTCAGGTAGACATGCCGATTGTAATCCGGTTCGTTGGTCCTGGTGCCGGAAGAGGCTGCTTGCCAAAAACGCGGTCGGCCGTCATCAAGATGGATGGTCCTGCCGCCGTAATGCCCAACCCCGCAACAGTTCATCGCCCGAATGGTTTCCCATAGTTTTTTACCGTTCACTCCCTCGATCCAGAAATCAAGCGCCATGCCATCCATATGGGTGCTGGTTTTAGCCGCGTTGGCACCCTGTTTACGGATCTCATCGTTGTATTCAGGACTGCGGTAGGCAGACTCGAGGTAAATCTTCTGCCCCGGCGCAAGACGATCGGCAAAATAGCTGAGCATAAACAGCAGCCGAGGAGAGATGTGCTCGCCCTTGGCAACTGTGGGAAAGCCGAACACCCGGTCAACCGTATTCAGGGCGTCATCGTTTATCCGGCCGCTTCCGGTCAGCAGCTCAACTCTTTGTTCTTGCTTATTACGCAGGTTTTCCAGGTGCAGTATACCGCTGCCCATAAGAAAAAAGCGGTCTTTCGGCGCTGCCGCCCATACATTTAGGTAGAAAGTGCAGCAAGCCGGAACAAGCAAGGCGATCAGGAAATAAACGATTGTCTTCATGCTTTGTATATTGCGATGGTTGAGTAATTGTATCCAGACAAATTACAATTAATTCTGGTCAATTGCATTAAAGTTGGTGCAAGCCCGGCGATATTTTCTCCGCAAGACCCTTATTCATGATTATTTTCCTGTCTGTTATTCATCAATTAACATACAAGGAGTTATTATGAGCATTCGCGGAAAAACGAAATTCCAGGTCGATCTGCGCCGACATCTGCGGGAAAGAGGGGTTAAGGACGACCTGGTTCACCTTATCTGTGAGATCGCCAAGGCATCAAATTATATCATCAATTCGATACGAACCGGAGATCTGGGCGTTGCCGGGACATCAAATCTCTATGGCGAAGAACAGCTTGCTCTCGATGTCCTGGCAGATCGAATTATGACCAAAAGACTTCTGCACTCCGGGGTGGTGGGCAATGTATTATCCGAAGAGGCCGACGATATCATTTGTCTGTCGCCGGATTGTGGAGCCAGGTATTCGGTTGCCTTTGATCCCCTGGATGGGTCTTCCCTGGTGGATGTCAATCTGGCGGTCGGTACCATCGTTTCGATATTTGAAGGCTGTAATCTTCTACTCCCTGGCCGAAAACAAGTAGCTGCCATGTATATCCTTTATGGCCCGCGTACTACCCTGGTATATAGCACCGGCGAAGGGGTGCATGAGTTCGGCATGAACCAGTTAATGGAATACAGCCTCATCAAGGAAAACCTGCAGATCAAGCCGCAGGCACATATTTACTCTCCGGGAGGGTTGCGAAATCTCTTTACTCCCGAGATCGAGGAGTATGTCCGGGAGCTGGAAAAACGAGGCTGCAAGCTGCGTTATAGCGGAGGGTTTGTACCGGATATTAACCAGATACTGGTGAAAGGTACCGGCGTGTTTATGTATCCCCATCTGCTGGGGCACCCAAATGGCAAACTTCGCCTCTCTTTTGAACTTAATCCCATGGCTTTTCTGATAGAACAGGCAGGCGGCGGCGCCTCTGACGGGCATGGTCCGATTCTCGACCGGATACCGCTGGGCAAAGACGACCGCGCACCGATTTTTATTGGTTGTAAAGAGGAGGTTGCCCTTGCCGAAGAGTATATTGCAGGCCTGAAACAATCCCGGAAAAACTGAGGATGCTGAACTGTCGTGATCGTTTACTGCCGGGCAATATTGCCTGTATGTTTGCTTGATGACACTCGATCGACAGAAGCTTATAATTTCTTTATTGAAATCGTCGCTGAACAAGCAAATGGGAATTATCCATTGAACTGGAAATTTCCCTTTAACAGAACAGGGTTCTTCTACTTGATTCGATTTACCTGCGGTTTCCCTCTATCAATGGTTCTCTCGTATTGAATGGCTGGATAGCCAAAGCCCATGACATAGCCGATCTGGTGGTCTTCTGGGATACCCAGTCTCTTTTTAAGGGACGGGACCAGCTCGGATATGGTCAGCATCGCCAGGCCGTTCCAGATGGTGCCTATGCCATGGCTCTGGGCATAGAGCTCAAAGGTGGTCAGGGCAATAAGGCAATCCGGTACGGGGGCAGCGCTTTCATCTGGTGCGGAAACTATCAGCAGGTGCGGGGCTCCCCGGAACAGTATATCGGTGGCGGATTTTCTCCAGGCCTCGATAATATCACCAAACATCTCCATTCCTTCTGGCAACTTGTTTTCTTTGATCAGTTTTTCCAAGCCGGCAATTGCATCCTCGCGCAAGTCGAACAGGACACCTTTATCATCGACAACGGTGTAGAGCAGTTGCCGATCGTTATGGCCGCTTGGTGCATGGCCGGCAACCTCTATTAATTTATCGATAAGTTGTGGCTCAAGATTTTCATCCCGGTAATTTCGCACCGAACGCCGAGCTTTGATAAGCATTGCCATCTGTTCCGGTTCAGGCATTATTTTAGCCGGCAGCGGTGCCCCCTGCTGCGGTCCATAACCATGCACGGAGACCGAACCTTCGCTGCAGATAGCCACACAATGCATGCAGTGTATGCAGAACTGTTCCAGATCCGGGGCAATGGCCGGAATACCGGTTTCCATGCTGATAATCATCGCCGGACAGTCAGAAGCGCATTGTCCGCAGCCGATGCAGGTTTCCAGATCTATAGTGAAATCGAGCATATTTTTCCTTTAGAATGGTAAGATGTTATTGTACTGCTTTGGTAACAATTTCTTTATCAAAATAGTTCACCGACATCCCTGCATCAAGAACAATGGTCTGGCAGTTGATACCTGATGCCCGGGACGAAAGCAGAAAGGCGGCAGCATCGGCGACTTCCTGGGTGGCCAGGGCCTTTTTTCTTAGTGTTGCTTTTTCAGCAAAGAGATAGCTGTCGATATAACCAGGAATTCCAGCTGAGGCGGAGGTTTTGAGAAGACCGGGCGCCACCGCGTTAAAGCGTACCTTAGAAAACTCCGAAAAACTTTTGGCCAGAAAACACAGCGACGAATCCAGTGCCGCCTTGATTGGCGCCATATAGCCGTAATTCTCAGCGGCCATACGGGTGGTGGAGATAGTAATCGTTACCACTGAGCCATCTTCGGCTATATGCTCTTTAAAATGGTTGGCGATACTGATAAAGGAAAAACAGCTTACGTTTATCGCCTGCAAAAAGTCGTCTTTTTTCGTCTCATGAAAGGGTTTGATCCCATCGGAATAATTGGCAAAAGCAATGGAATGGACAATACCGTCAATTTTCCTGCCTCCTGGACCACCGATTACCGCGCCAATCTCATCTCGCACCCGGATGATATTGTGCTCATCCTCCACATCACAGATAAAAACCCGGGACCCGGGAAAAATTTTGCGGGCATTGACCGCCCGCTCCTCGGATCTGACCACATGGATCACCTCGGCACCCTCTTCCACCAGGGTTTTGGCGATGGCACAGGCAACCGATTTTTTATTGGCCAGCCCGAAGACGACAAAGATCTTCTTTTCTACTTTCAGAAAACTCATATGCTCTCAATTAGGTATATAATCAGTAACCGTTCAACCAGTGCTCCAGTTTCGTTCAAGCAGGCCCCCGCGCTATTGTTGGCTATGCGCGGGGCCTGATCAGACGAAACTGGGGTGCTGGTTGAACGGTCATAGGAAAATTCAGCCGATGGTAACCATCAGGCCTGCAGCAAACAGCAGGCTGTAAATAAGTGACAGCCTGGCGGTAACGGCCAACAGCTCATTAAGTTCTGTACCCTTTTGTTCAGTTATTTTTCTGACCAGCAACCGGGCCTGAGGCACGGTGGCCAGCGGCAGGAGAATAAGGGTCCCGGCAACACCGCTCAGCACCATTACCGGCGGGATTAAATAGCTCAGCAGCAGCAAGAGTTTAAATTCAATGATTGTCCGCGGGCGGCCAAGGATCACCGCCAGGGTATTTTTCCCCGCTTTACGATCAGTATCGAGATCACGCAGATTATTGACGACAATGATGGCGGTGATAAGCAGTCCGGGTGGAATCGCGGCAAAAATTACCGGCAGGCTCAATTGTCCGGCCATGACAAAATACGTCCCGCCCACCGCCACCAGACCAAAGAAAATAAAAACAAACACTTCTCCCAGGCCATTGGAGGCCAGGGGATAGGGGCCACCGCTATATGCCAGCGCCGCCAGCACGGAAAACGTCCCGATGATAACTATCGGCCATCCGCCAAGACGAGCCAGATACAGAAAAATCAGTATTGCCAGAAAAAGGCAGAAAATCATTCCCCGCTTCACCTCCGCCGGGGCGATCAGGCCGCTTTGGGTAACCCGTATTGGCCCCAGCCGCTCCTCGGAATCAATATTATTTTTAAAATCAAAATAGTCATTGGCCAGATTGACCCCGATCTGCAGCAGGATGGCACCAAAGAGGCAGCATACCGCCGGAAAAAGAGCGAAGAAGTCATCACGGAAGGCCACAGCGGAACCAACTGCCACCGGCCCCACCGCCGCCGGCAGAGTTTTGGGACGGATGGCCATAAGCCAGAGCCGAAATTTTGGGAGAGACTCTTTTTGCATAATGTATTAGAAATTTTATCATTCAATGAACAGATGTTTGCTTACCTTCAACTCTATAGCATAGATGGCAAAATAGAGCAGCACTCCCAACAGTCCCATCCCCATAATACCGGTATACATCTCCGGATAGAGCAGTACCTGATAGGTTTCAATGACGATGTAATAGCCAAGGCCATAGCTCGTTAAAGACTGTTCGGCGATAAAAAGCACCGCCACGGCAGTGCCGACCGATATCCGCAGGGCAGTGAGTACCGCCGGCAGTGAGGCCGGCAGATAGACATAGCGAAAAAGAGCCCGGCGTCCGGCGCCAAGGGATTTAACCGAAAGGATCAATTCTTTTTTCAGCCCCGACGCTTCATCGCGTACCACGACCAGAATCTGGAAAAAAATAATGATGGCAATAAGGGTGATTTTGGCAACATCAGTGATGCCCAGCAGCACATAGATGACCGGCAGAAAGATGATCTTGGGGATCGGATAGATGATGGCGATCAGCGGGCTGAGAATCCGGTCCAGCTGCGGCATCTGGCCAAGCGCAAGACCCAGCGGCGCAGCAAAGAAAGTAGCCAGAAAAATAGCCGCCAGAACCCGGCTGGAAGATGCCAGAAAATGGAGGCCTAATTCACCGGTTATATTGATAAAAAAAAGCGGCACCACCTCTGTCGGTGAAGGCAGAATCGGTTTATTGACGGCCAGTGCGGCCAGTTGCCAGAGGCAGAAAAACATCACAATCCCGACAAGGGTGCTGGACAGGGTCGCTTTTTTCTTCATGGTTGTCCGCGGTTCCCTCAATGCACTCGCGTAGTGTACAGTGCCAGAATATCACGCAAAGCACCGCACCGCTCTAAAAATTCGGGATCGTTGCGCTTATCGATCTCTCCGGACAGGGGGTTGGCAATCACCTGCGGCAGCCTGTTGCAGGTGTTGCCGAGAACCAGAATCTTTTCACCCAGCGCCACGGCCTCTTCAATATCGTGGGTGACAGTAACAGACGTCAGGCCGGACTTTTCGTGAAAACGATTCATTACCTTCTGCAGTTCTTCTCGTATCGGCGCATCAAGAGCTGAAAAGGGCTCATCCATCAGCAATAAATCCGGTTCGAGCACCAGGGTTCTGGCGATCGCCGCGCGCTGTCGCTGCCCTCTTGACAATTGGGCCGGATACATATTCTGTAAATGGTCAATGCCCAGCCATTGCAACCAGTAGTCAACGTTACCGGCATTCTTGATCACATCCTGCGACATATGCGCCGGGCTGTGTCGGCCATCCGGGCCATAAAACGTGCGGATTTTCAGGCCAAGGCGGGTATTCTCGAGAACTGTCGCCCAGGGCAGCAGACCGTGGTCCTGAAGCACCAGGCCGGTAGACGGCCTGGCGCGGACAATCTTCTTACCGCCAATCCGGATTTCCCCGCGTATCGGCTGATGCAGACCGGCAATAAGATACAAAAGCGTCGTCTTACCACAGCCGGAAGGGCCGATAACAGTCCAGGATTCTCCCCGTTTGATGGTAAAAGAGAAATCGTCAAAGAGAAGGCCGCCGTCGCCATAGCCAAAAGCGAGCCTCTGTATATCAATCACTGCCGGCGACCTTTCATCTGGCAAGAAACTCCGCGGTGACGGAGTCTTCATAGGCCAAAGGAGCCCTCAGGAGTTTTTTCTCAAGCATCCAGGTCATGACATCATCCCACTGCGCTTTCGTCGGCACCTCTTTACGCGGCATCGGCGGAATGCGAAAACTGTTCTGGACATTTTTCGGCACTCGAATCTTTTTCAACATCAGTGGCCGAAATACGCCGGGATCATTGTTGAGATCAGCACAGGCTCGATCCCAGGCCACCATAAATTTTTTAACCGTATCGCTTTTATTATCCAAAACATCATCGGTAAAGGTTACGACACTGACGCTGACACTTTTCAAAGCCGTATCGTTGACGATTTCAACGGCCCCTGCCTGGATGGCACTTGAGCCGAGAGGTTCGGGCAGCACCACCGCCGGAACTTGCCCGGACAGCAACAGCTGCAAACGCTCCGGCAGCACCGGAATCGACCGGTATTGAATGGCCTGGCCCGCTACCCCGCCTGCCTCAAGCAGTCGGGTAGTTATATATTCGATGACGGTGTTCCTGGAGATGCCAATGGGAACGCCAGCCAGATCGGCTACTGTTTTAAGATTGCTGCCAGGCGCGGCAAGGACCCTAAACAGGGGCGATTCCCGTATCGGGGAACGGGCGATGGAGACAATCTTCACCGTGCTCTTGTCTCGGTTGAAATTGGCCGCCCCGGAAATTTCATTGATCATGCCATCGACGCTGCCCGTCTGCACCAGCTGGTCGCGCTCGATCGCACTGCCGACGGAAAGTGCCTCGACCGTAATGCCCTGCTCGGCAAAATAACCCTTTTCTTCAGCTACATAAACCGGCAGCACATCAGGTACCGGCAACAGAGCCATGCGCAGAGTCGTCTTTTCTTCGCCTGCAAAAATCAAGGTCGAAATTCCCAGACAAAAACAAAGAACAAGGCTCAAAACCCCCACTTGTTTGATCCTCATTGTATAGGCTCCCAGGTATTTTTTTGTCCCCGCTGCAAAGAACGTGGTTATATAGTATATAGTTACCGGCTCATCCGCCCATAATAATACAGTCTCTCCCATTCATAATGGGAAATAGAACAGTCTTGCAACCGAAAAACATGACAACAGTGTAAAAAGTAGCAAAGTTTGACCCCTTTTTTATGAAAATTCTCAGCGTCGCCGATACCGTTGTCAAAAGCCTGCTTGAGCCGGTCGGCAGCGGCCCGGCACTTACCGGCATTGAGTTGATCCTGGCCTGCGGCGATCTGCCACCTGAATATCTCAGTAGTCTCAAGCATCGCTATGATGTGCCGCTTTTGTATGTGCTTGGCAATCACGATCTGCGCTACAGGGAATCGCCGCCGCAGGGTTGTCTCTATATCGACCGGAGAATTGTCAGAATCGGCGGAGTCAGGATTATCGGGTTTTCCGGGTCAAGGTGGTATAACGGCAATATCAATCAATATACCGAACAGCAGATGGCCAGGTTTATCCGGAAAATGCGGTTCTCGATCTGGCGCAGCGGCGGCGTCAATCTGGTAGTCACTCATGCCCCGCCACGATTTATCAATGACGCGGAAGATCCCTGTCATCGCGGCTTTCGGGTCTTTTTGCAATTTATCGAAAAATATCAACCTGCCTACTTTATTCATGGCCACATCCACTCCCTGTTTGAGAGCGACTCCGAACGGTTAACCAGGGTCCAATCCACCTCGGTAATAAACAGCTATGGCTACCATGTTCTCGAGATTTAATCCATTTACCGCGCTGAAAAATGCCCTGACTCGCCAGGAACAGTCGGATGAAATTGATAACCCAAGCAATTTCAACAGCCGCCAGGAAAAAGAAGAAGCCTACGAAGCAGTCGAACGGGGCACGCTAATGGTTCCCTTGGACAAAATCACCGGTAGCGTAGGCAGGTACCACGATTTTGACAACCAGTTCAAGACCCACTCCAATAAGATGGATGAGCGTCTGAAGGCGATTATCGAGGCCATGCGCGAAGGCAAAGACATGCCGCCCATCGCCCTGTATCAGATTAAAGAGGATTTTTTCATTCTCGACGGCCATCATCGATTCAGGGCAGCGGTTGAACTCGGTCGCTGCGAAATTCGCTCCCGAATCGTTGAACTGCTGCCGTCCAAAAACACCCTGGAAAACATCCTTTATGTGGAAAAAATTCATTTTCGCGATAAGGCAGGCCTGCCCGAAAGCATTGATTTGACCGAACCAGGCCAGATATCGCACCTGGAATGGCAGGTCCGGGAACATCGCAGTTTTTTAGCCCGCGAAAAGAAGCAGGAGGTCACCTTCAAACAGGCCGCGGCCGACTGGTATCAAACCGTCTATCGCCCTCTGGCGACCCTTATTGGCAACAGCAATCTAATTAATTCCTTTCCCGGCCGCACCGTTGACGATCTGTACCTCTATATTTCCGTGCATCAATGGGAAAAAGGCAGCAAAAGGACCTACGGCATCGGCGTTGATAAGCTTATTCCTACAGATATGGAGGCCTTCCGGCAGAAAATGACCGACCACAAAGAACAATATCCAGAGATGAAACGGGAGATTACGGTTTTTATCCTGCTTAATATCGAAGGTAAATACGAACAGCAGATCTTCGATAAATTGCTCGCCCTCGACGAAGTCCGGGAGGTGCACACCATTCATGGTTCCATCGATATGATTACCAAAATCACCCTGATGCGCGACCTCCTCTCCTCCGATGCGGAAATCCTGTCCCACTTTATTCAGAATACTATTCGGCAATGGAAAGGGGTAACTTCCACCGAGACCCTTATTCCCGGTATGTCACGGGTCAAGGATCAGGATCGGTGTCATCTCTGATGATCCTGCAATTAAGAGAAGGTTTTTGTAATTCTGCGAAACTTCTTCGACATGGAACTGCTTACGAAGCTCCTCTTGTTCCCCAGGATCAGTGGCCTCACTCAATCTTTTGCCGATATCTTTTTGTTCGTTATGGTCTTTGCGCCTCAATCTGAAGATTGACTCTGACATCGGTTGTATTCCCTTCTTGTGCTCGCCGGAAACTGGCCGAGAACTTAAGATAAAATTCGGCGTAGAATTAGATACCGATAAGCTGCCTGAAGAAATGATCGATCACGACGCTGCGCTTGCCGCGACGCTGCGGCGCGGTCCCTTTTCTTTGGGCCTTATGTTTCGTTTCGGTGGTGATCCGACAAGTGCAATACAGCTCCCGGCCGGCAATGTTCAAACCATAGAGAAGAGTGGTCCTGGCAGCAAACAGACACCCTTGCCCCGTACGCAAGGGCTCGTCGAGATTGTCCCGCAGCTCTTGACCGCCGCCGATGGCCTGGGTTTTGTCAATATCCTGTCCGATCGCGATGGAGTCATTCGGCGAGCCCCTCTTTTTATTGAGTATAACAATACTCTCGTCCCCTCCCTCGGCCTTCTGGCATTTCTCCGGTCGCAAAAGAAAAGTGTCGTCACCCTCGAGTCAGATTCTACCGGCATGATCTGCATCAGAGCCAGTAATATTAACATTCCCGTCGATAGGCAGGGCAATCTCCTTCTTGCCTTTCGTGGAGGCGCGCGGACTTATACAACGCTTTCCGCGTCGGCAGTACTGAACGGCAGTGTCTCCCCGGTGGTCTTCACCGACAAGGTGGTATTTCTCGGCTCTTCCGCTGAAGGCTTGATGGATAACCATCAGACCCCTTTTGACCGGCACTTCCCTGGGATTGAAATCCATGCCACCGTGGCCGGTGCTCTCTTGGACGGTGATGTTACGGCGGTACCCGCCTGGATCAGAGGAGCAAAAGGGGCTGGGGCATTTCTTCTGGTCATGCTGGCAACAGCGGCGGTAGTTGGTCTCTCGACCTTTGGTATTGGCGCTTTTCTGTGCGGATTCCTTTTTATTATCCCCTTGGGAGCCATACTGCTCCTCAACCGGTTCCATTTGTTTATCCCGCCCGGTTCGACAATGACGGTGCATGTTCTCTCTTTCGCCGTCCTGACGCTAGCCCGCTTTCGCAGCGAAGAAATTTTTGCTGCCCGCCGTGAAAGGCTTTTAACCGCCGCCCGGGACTGTGCCCTGGTCGGCCTGGTATCTTTGGCTGAGACTCGCGATACTGAAACGGGGAGGCATATTGTTCGTACCCAGCTCTATGTTCAGGCATTGGCCCAACATCTGGCCAGACAAGGCAAGAGACCGTTCCGTTTCACCGCAATGGATATCGAGCTACTGGTTAAATCGGCGCCACTCCATGATATCGGTAAGGTCGGTATTCCCGACTCAATTCTGCTCAAACCCGGCAACCTGACTGTTGCCGAATTTGATGAGATGAAGAAACATGCAGAGTATGGCGAAGAGGCTCTGGCCAAGGCGGCGATCGTCTCCGGCAATCAAGATGAAACCTCGTTTTTGAAGACAGCCCGGGAAATAGCTCTTACCCATCATGAAAAATGGGACGGAACCGGCTATCCCCAGGGCTTAAAACAAGAAGATATTCCCCCGAGCGGCCGATTGATGGCGCTTGCCGATGTTTATGACGCACTGACATCAAAGAGGGTTTATAAAGATGCGATGAGTCATGCCGAAGCCTCAACCATCATCCATGACGGTCGCGGCAGCCATTTCGATCCGAGGATCGTCGACGCCTTTTTGGCCCTGGAAGAAATTTTCCGTGATATTGCAGAAAAATATACCGATGCAAGGCTGGATAAGTAACTGTTCCTAATCGACTTAATGCGTGGTTATGTGCAGATAAGACCTTGTCGCTGCAGTACGGTTCAATACATTATTCATATCCCCAATATACCTGAATCACCCCATACTATTTTTCCTTGCGCGTACGCATAATAAAAGATAGGACTGAGACACCTTTGGATCAGTTGTGTCTTTACGACTCATTTCAATAATGGAGGTCATTATGATAGGATGGGCTATTACCTTTTTAATTATCGCACTTATCGCCGGTGTTCTGGGTTTTTCTGGAATAGCTGGTACCGCTGCAAACATAGCGTGGATATTCTTTGTCATTGGCCTTATTCTCGCGGTTTTCTTTCTGGTTAAAGGCCGTCGCCCAAGGCTCTGATTGCCAAGCGTATTCGGAGTGAGCAAAGTTAAATCCGTCATACGATGAGGGCAGGAAAAATCATCCTTCTGCACTACTTATTAAGGATGAAAGACAACAAGAAATATTAACCAGTCTTAACACAAACAGGGCAACTGGAAATATCTCCAGCCGCCCTGTTTCAACCATGTCTCACAAACGCGTTAGGTGTTACTCTTATGTGTTACTAATTTTTTACCGCGGGCTGAGCAGCAGCACCATAGCTATTGACATTATAACGGGTGTCCAGGCCTTTTCGGTACGTCTCATCGTTGAGATCCGGCCAGTTATCTTTATCAAAGCCTTTTTCATCTTTTAGCTGCTCTTCTGAGACGTTCAGTACGAGGACGACATCATCGAAGAACATATCTTTATCGCGCTTAAAGGTGAACGCGTCTAAAGGAACGGCATACATTTTGTCGCCCATGCCCATGAACCCGCCATAAGAAACAGCCGCATACCGAACTTTTCCTTTGGAGTCGAGCACAATGTCTTCTACTTCCCCAACATTATCACCTTTGGCATTTTGAACTTCCATACCGATGAATTTACTACCGAGGATAGAATATCCACCCTTCATGTTCACAACCTCGTTGTCTTGCGTGCTGGAAGTGGTTTTTTTAGTGTTGTCCATGGCCTGCGTATTGGTGGCAAAAAATGGTGCGGTGGATATCGTCAAGGCCATCGTCATAATCGCAATGCCGGAATACAATTTCGATTTTTTTTTCATAATTCCCTCCTGTCTTTTTGAGGTTATTTATAGTTAGTTTCCCACTCGGATACCTGTCTTTCCGCTTCTTCTTTTTCCACCCCGTAACGCTCCTGAACTTTTCCAACCAGTTCCTCACGTTTGCCGTCGACGACATCCATATCATCATCAGTGAGTTTTCCCCATTTTTGTTGGGCTTTTCCTTTAGCTTGTTTCCATTGGCCTTTTACTTGGTCCCAGTTCATAATTGTCTCCTTTGATTATGTTTTTATTTGAATAAACTGATAGGCGTGCGGCATAGCGCAACCATCAGTACTAAACAACCTAATGGTCGTGCTTGACTCAAACAATAGGGGAATACATGTATTCGACTACAATAAACACCTGAGAAACAGGTATCGATTGATAGATTGCGTTGATTAGATTGATTATGGATGGGTTTTCTTGAAGTTTTTGTGAAGCTTGCGGATGTTGCAATTGCTTTTAGAAAATGACCAAGGCATCCTTCATTTTCTAAAAACTGTTTTTGTCATACCCAGAATAAGGGCTGGAGTCCAGCGTATCAGGCAATTCAGGTTTGTTAACTTTTTTCATCTTTCTGGAAAAGGTTGAAACCAAGCCTGATTGCTCAAAAGATCAGTTTTAATTTTCAGCGGTGTGGGAATTTGTTTGGTAAATATAGTCGCTGGAAAAGCATAAAATGGTGCATTCGCCACTGATCGAAGAATCGATTGCCTTGATAGCATGTAGAAGTATCATCTTCTCCGGTTACGATCTGCAGTGCCTTTGACGCTGCTATTCATCATATCCAGATTGTTTTGCAAGAGCTGTAGATAGGCGGCAAAACTATCCGCCGGCACTTCCTCCAGAAGACGCATCCCTTCGTCCCAACTAAAGATTTGAAAAGTCAGCAGGTAAGGGACAAAAATCGGTGGTATATCGTGATATACCGGCCCAATAGGCTTGGGTGGCGGAAATCAGATTTCCAAAGATGGAAATTCCGTCACTAAAGGCATCCATCATTTCAATGGATGCCTTGGGCGATTCTTTGACGGCCGGCATATTGTCAATCTTCTCTTACTTCCATGGTGGGTATTGGTGGGATTCACCCCACCATGCAGACGTCTAATTTGGGGTCGTTGGCTCACTTTCCGTATTAAAATATCCTTCTGCCTTGGCATAATTTTCATCGACCAGTATTTTAAAGTCATTGCAACCGGTCCGATATGCTGCCATCCAATCTTTAAATGCTTTCTTAGCTTCTTCATTCAATCCCGGTGCCTGAGTGAGAAAGGTCACCATCATTTTTTCGTTCTGTTCATACATCATGGTCATGGCATTATAACTGTTATCAAATGCAGTTTTGTTGAATTGTATCATTTGCTTGGCAATTTTTTTCTGGTCCATTGGTTTTCTCCATCGGGTAATAGGGTTATATTTCTGCTTCGGATATGACTCGTACACAAGACACGCATAATAAATGTTAGGTAGTGTAAGGCCTGGAAAACATCCTCCATACTCAATCGTAATAAGTTGAGTTCCAGAGAGGACCTCATCTCTAATTGTCTGGGGATTGTAAAACTTACACACGTTGTTTTTGACATTAATTGACTCATTTTCCTAGGGGGTCAAAATAGGAATAAAATGGTGAGCCATATTACCCAGCCCTATACGCTGAATTCTACTAATATCTTATAACTGCTCCTGGAACCCAATAGCTGCCATGAAATAAAGATCGAGGTTGAAGAACCAACAATTGGTGTGGTGTCTCCGGCCGGTTCTCCGCTGCTCCGAGAAAACAATAAAGTTGATTTTTAAAATAAAGGTGGATACTATGCAATTACCACAATGTGGTATCTGTCGAATTGCAATATACTTTCTCCAGCTTTCCGTACAAAACAGGATAATAGAATATTTATTAATGTATATTTCGCCGATATTTCCTGTGATGATAATAAATTTCAATTAGTTGTGGGTATATTTTTAGGTTGGAGATTGTCTAAGGACAACTCTTTGTAGGTGAATCAGGAAGTGCACTGCACTTTAATTTAAGAGGCATACCGAGCGAGATAGATAATGAATGAAGCATTGATTCTTGAGAAGCTGGATAAGCTCTCAGAGGAAGTCAGATCATTGAAGTCGGACGTCCTTTTGGAGTTAAGACAAGAGATTTCTTTAATTCTCAAAACCACTCAACCAGAGAGCATCGATCAACGGAAAGAATCTAATGAGGACAACTCTAACGAGAAAGTGCTCCAGATGACCCAGACCCTGCTGACCAGTTTGGAGCAACTGAATAAGGTCATCATTGGGGTGAAATCCGAGTCAGCCATGAAAGACAGCAATGGAGCTTTAATGACCCAGAGCTATCCCGAATCAATTCAGTTTTTCACTGAGCTTGATACAGACTTTCATATCAATGAACTCATCGTGTTATTGAGAAAGGCTTTGACGAACCTGGATACTATGGGAGAGGGTCTGGATATGTTGAGGGCCACGGTGGAGTTGCGTGATGACATGGTTCCGATAATGAAACTCATCTATCCACGCCTGCTTCGTTTTCTCAACTCTTTATATGAAGGTGAGTTTCAGGCGGAGGATCTAGGCGACCTTCTCCATACCGTGCTCATTAATATTCACACTCTGAGTGATCTTCTCAATATGATTCAGCCAATGACTGAGTTGGTGAAAGAGGTTGGAGTCGTATTGAAAGAAACCGACGCTATTAACGCTGTTAACGTGTGGTTGGATGGATTACAGCAGGGAAATGGCTTAATGAAACTGACCGGCGTCATCATCACCGCTCTAAAGAGGATTGATTATACCGAAACTCAAATCGACGAGATATGCCGGATTCTCAACAACATAGAGATTAGGACAGTAAAACCGGTAGGACCATTAGGAATAATCAAACAACTGAATGACCCAGAAATCCAGAAAACTATTGGTTTCTTGTTCATGATGCTGCAGGCTATCGGTAGCTGTTTGCAGGCATTTCAGAAAAATAATCGAGAGTAAAAATCCGGTGCGTAACTGGTTCGTTTATTACTGAAATAACATCTAAAATTGCAAGAGCAATATAAATCCGAGATTGAAAAGGAGAGATTTTCCATGAAAAAGCTAGTCATACTGGGTGCCGGAAGTGGCGGTACCATGATGGCGAACAAAATGAGAAAGGACCTCGATGATGACTGGTTGATCACCCTGATTGACAGGGATAATGTCCACTATTACCAACCGGGCTTTCTCTTTGTACCATTTGACATCAATAAACCAAACGAAATACGCAGAAGCAGAAGAGAGTTCATAAAACCGGGAATAGATTTTGTTATTTCCGACGTGACCAATGTAGATTGGGATAAACAGGAAGTCACGACCGCCAGGGAAGGAATTTTCAAATATGACATTCTCATCATGTCTACCGGCTGTGATGTCAGGCCTGAAGAAATTCCAGGTCTGCAGGAAGGCTGGGGAAAGGATATATATGGCTACTACCGTTTTGACGATTGCCAGGTACTGGGCAAGGCTTTAAAAAAATTCACCGGTGGTAAACTGGTCGTCAATATAGCGGAAATGCCTATAAAATGCCCGGTTGCTCCCCTTGAGTTTGCCTTTCTTGCAGAATGGTACTTTCATAAAAGAGGTATCCGGGAAAAGGTAGATATTGAATTTGTTACTCCGCTTTCCGGAGCTTTTACCAAGCCGATGGCCACTAAGGTTTTGACGGAAGCGTGTAACGATAAAAATATCAAGATTGTTCCTAATTTTGCTCTTGGTTCTGTTGATCACACTAAAAAAACAATAGAGGCGTATGATGGCACCGAGATAGAATATGATATGCTGGTCTCCATCCCACCCAATTTTGGATCCCAGGTAATGATCGATTCTGGGATCGCCGATCCAATGGGCTATATTCCGGTAGACAAGCATACCCTGCAACCTGATGGATATGATAATGTCTGGGTACTTGGCGATGGAACAGATGTCCCAACCTCCAAAGCTGGGGCAGTTGCTCATTTTCAGGGCGATGTACTGCATGAAAACATCATGGCCTATATAACCGGAGGAGAACAGCATGGCCGTTCTGATGGCCACGCAGTTTGATTTATTGAATCAGGCTTCGGGAAAGCCTACATTATTGATTTTAACTATGATATTGAACCGATGGGCGGGAAATATCCGTTTCCTGCTGTTGGTCCTCTGAGCCTCTTGAAAGAAACCGAAATGAACCATATGGCCAAACTTATGTTCAAATGGGCATACTTTAACCTTCTGTTAAAAGGGGTATGGCTCGGACCGCCGAATCTTATGCTGGAAGGAAAGCAAAAAGTCAGATAAAGGAAATCATTCCAGAAGGTTTTCGTCAGGCTCAGTCTTTATAAAAAAGCCGGGTTGCTGTTTGCAGCTCCGGCTTTTTTTATCTCAACCGGGTGTTCTCTTCGGCCCATTACCTTCTCACCCATGAATGGCGGCTTTTTCAACATTCAGCGCAGCTTCCTTAAGCACTTCGGAGAGAGTCGGATGCGCATGGAATGTGCGGGCCAGGTCCTCGCTGCTGGCGCCGTATTCCATGGCCGCCACCGCTTCGGCAAGCAGATCGCCGGCCTGCGGGCCTATGATATGGACGCCCAGTATTCGGTCGGTGTTGTAGTGGGCGATGACTTTTATCAGCCCATCTGAATCGCCGCGGGCAAGGGCTCGACCATTTCCCTTGAAATAGAATATACCGGTTTTTATCGGCACCCCCTCCTCCCGAAGAAAATCTTCGGTTCGCCCGACGGATGCCACCTCAGGGTGAGTGTATACGATGCTTGGCATAGCCAGGTAGTTGACTTGGCCATAGCCGGTGACTAGACGTTCAATGCAGGCTACTCCCTCCTCAGACGCCTTATGGGCAAGCATCGCACCGCCGATTACATCCCCGATCGCATAAACTCCCGGCAAAGAGGACTGCCAATGAGAATCTACTTCAATGAATCCCTTCGAATCGACCCTGCCGCCCAATTCCTCAAAACCAAGCCCTTGGGTGGCTGGCTTTCGCCCAGCGGCTAAAAGCACCTTCTCAGCCACCAGGGGCTCTCTCCCGGCGATGTTGACCCGGACCCCTTCATCTGCCTGCTCGATCCCGGTAATTTTCGCGCCAAGCAAAAACTTCAGCCCCTGCTTTTTAAAAATACGCAAAGCATGCTTCGACATATCCTTATCGGCAGTTGGCAGAATCCGATCGAGATACTCCACTACCGTTACCTCAGCACCAAGCCGGTGCCAGACGGATCCCAGTTCCAGACCGACAGCACCTGCCCCAACCACCACCAACTGTTTGGGCACCGCCGTAAAGGACAAGGCTTCGGTGCTAGATACCACGTATGTTTCATCGATCGCAACTCCCGGCAGATCGGCAGCCTTACTTCCTGTGGCGATGAGTATCGCCCCAGCCGAAAGTTCCATTTCCTTCACTCCGGTTACCCGGACCTTGCGGTCCTTGAGGAGGCGGGCAGTACCTGTAAACCGCTCGATCTTATTTTTCTTAAACAGATACTCTATCCCCGAGGTGAGGGTTTTGACGATTCCATCTTTTCTGGCCATCATGGCGGCAAGATCAAAAGAAACGTCGCCCGCGATAATGCCATGGGCTTTCAAACCGGTTGTGCATTCGGTATACTTATGCGACGATTCGAGCAGAGCCTTGCTCGGTATACAACCGACGTTCAGACAGGTACCGCCAAGAGCAGCTTCCTTTTCGATGCAGGCCACTTTCTGCCCCAGCTGCGCGGCGCGAATAGCAGCGACATATCCACCCGGGCCGGCACCGATGATCAGCAGGTCGTAGTCTGTGTTTTTTTCGGCCGTCATAATCAGATCTCCAGAAGAAGTTTCTGTGGTTGTTCTATCCGCTCTTTAATACTTTTTAGAAAACTCACCGCTTCACGACCATCAATTATCCGGTGATCATAGGTTAAAGCCATGAACATTATCGGCCTGATCTGCACTTGGCCGTCAATCGCTACCGGCCGATCGGTAATCGAATGTAATCCGAGGATAGCGCTTTGCGGAGGATTGACAATCGGCGTCGACAGCATGGAGCCATACACTCCGCCGTTGCTGATGGTGAAGGTGCCTCCGGTGAGCTCGTCGATAGTCAGGCTGTTGTTTTTGGCTTTTTCGGCGAACTCGGCGATTTTTTTCTCTATCTCGGCAAAGCCCAACCGCTCCGCCCGCCGCAATACCGGCACCACCAGCCCCTTGCCGCCGCCGATGGCAACCCCGATATCACAACTATCATGATAGACAATATCCTTGCCGTCAATTGCTCCATTGACCAGAGGAAAATCAAGCAGGGCGGCAACTGCGGCCTTGATAAAAAACGACATGAAGCCGAGCTTTACCCCAAACTTCTCAGCAAAACCCCGACCGAAAACCGCCCGGGCGCTTTTTACTTCGGACATGTCAACTTCATTGAAAGTGGTCAACAGCGCCATGGTCTGCTTGGCCTCCACCAACCTGGCGGCAATGGTTCGGCGAATAGGGGTCATCGGCACCCGGCGCACTCCGGCTGACGCAACCTCGTGTCCAGGAGCGGCATCGCGAGAAGCTTGGTCCTCCTTTACTTTTTCCGGCGACGTTGTTTCGGCCGCAGCTCGCAGGGCATCCTCCTTGAGAATGCGGTCTCCCGGACCTGTCGGAGTCACCGCCTCGGCAGCGATGTCCTGCTGGGCCAGTATCCTGGCAGCAGCGGGCATAACTCTTGTCGCAGACTTTTCAGGTGATTCCCTCCTTTGTTCTTCAGAATCAATCCGGATATCCGGTTTATCTTCTTCTTCGAGTGTCGTACGCGTTTCTTTCTGCTCCTGCTTTTCCGCGTCGGTGTCGATATGACCGATAACCTCGTCAATAACGGCTGTTGCACCCTGCTGCTTGAAGATCTTGATCAGGACGCCTGATGCGGGGGCGGGCATTTCCACCGTCGCCTTATCCGATTCAAGGGCGACGATCTCCTCGTCGGACTGCACAGTATCGCCAATCTGGACCAGCCACTCACCGATTTCAACCTCGTTTATCGATTCCCCTAGTGCAGGAATCTTAATGTCAACAATCATCATGTCCTCCAGCCGGTATTGTTAGGTGATCTTTTAAGTTTTTTTCGAATCGTCAAAAACCGCCTGCAACAGCAGCATCTGCTCCAGTTTATGGCTGGATGCCGAACCTGTCGCGGGGGTCGCCGAGGTCGGACGTCCCACCTTATCAAACTTCCAGTGTTGGCAGAAAAAATCGGCGAAACGAAGGCGGATGAAAGAATAGGCACCCATATTGAGTGGTTCTTCCTGGACCCAGAGCAGCGGGATATTTTTTGGATAGGGGGCAAGAGCCGCCGCCAGCTCTTCTTCCGTCAGCGGATAAAGCTGTTCGAGTCGAACGATGGCGGTCGTTTCGATTTTTCTCTGTTGCCTCTCATGCAGCAACTCATAGTAGATCTTGCCGGTACAGAGGATGATTTTGTCAATTTTTTCTGCCGGGACATCATGGTCCGGAAGTATCTTTTTAAAACTCCCTTCGGCAAGGCTCTGCAGAGAAGAAATTGCTTGAGGATGCCGCAACAGGCTCTTAGGGGCCATGACAATGAGCGGTTTACGAATGCGGCGTTTTACCTGACGCCGTAAAAGGTGGAAGATCTGCGCCGGCTCCGTCGGATTCACTACCTGATAGTTATCTGTTGCAGCGTTGGCAAGATAGCGCTCCAGCCGGGCACTGGCATGTTCCGGACCGGTTCCTTCCAGGCCGTGGGGGAGCAACAGAACCAGACCGGAGAGCAGATTCCATTTGGTTTCCGCAGAGCTGATAAACTGATCGATATAGACTTGAGCCGCATTGGCAAAATCCCCAAACTGTGCCTCCCATACCACCAGCGATTCAGGATAGACAGTGGAATAACCGTACTCAAACCCGAGAACCGCCCCCTCAGTCAACGGACTGTTGATGATGTCGATCCTGGCCTGAGCTGGACTTATATTGGCCAGGGGGAGATAAACGGAGCCGTTTTTAACATCATGCAGGACACTGTGCCGATGGCTGAAGGTTCCCCGCTGGCTATCCTGGCCACAAATTCGCACCGGCACCTGCTCGTCGACCAGAACGGCGAAGGCCAGGGCTTCGGCGGCGCCCCAATCCAGAGGGATCTTGCCCGCATACATCTCCTCTCGTGACTTAAGTAGCTTAATTATTTTACGGTGCGCGGTAAAATCCACTGGCACTCTGACCAACACTTTGCCAAGTTCCTGCAGGCGGGCAAGGGACACCCCGGTAAAAGTCTCTTCAACCAGCGCGTCAAGACCGCCGACATAAGGTCCGTAAGGGGGCGTAAACAAACTCGAAGGTGCCACGCCATTCTCCGGCGAATCGACCAATGTACCAAATTCCTCTTCAAAATACTGCTCCCGCGTTCGTCGGATGGTCTCCGCTTCCTCTTTTTTCAGCTCTCCGAGGGAAATCAGATGATCGATGTAGCTCTCGCGCACCGTAGGGCGTTTTTCTATCTCCTGGTACATCAGAGGCTGGGTAAATCTGGGTTCATCCCCCTCATTATGACCTCTTCGGCGATAACAGTACATATCGAGGACCACATCACGCTTGAATTGCCGGCGAAAATCCAGCGACATATCAAGACATTGCGCTACTGCCTGGGGCACCTCACCGTTTACATGAAAAATCGGGGTCTGGAGCATTTTAGCGACATCGCTTGCATAGCTTGTCGACCTCGCTTCGGCCGGCAAGGTAGTAAAACCGATCTGGTTATTAACCACCACATGCAGGGTACCGCCTACGGAGAAGTCGGCCAGGCCGCTGAGATTCAAGGTTTCTTGAACGATACCCTCCCCGGCCATAGAGGCATCTCCATGGATAAGAATCAAGAGTCCTCTATTTTTATCCTGGATATTGTGTTTCACCTGGTATGCCTTCAGCGCTCCCTGGGCCACCGGTCCGACATACTCGAGATGACTGGGGTTAAAAGAGAGGTCGACAACCACCGTCTTTCCGTCTTTGGTGGTGTAGTCCCGGTGATATCCCTTGTGATACTTCACATCGCCGCGGCCGACGTTTATTCTCGGATGAGCATCTTTAAACTCTTCAAAAATCGTCCGGGGATTTTTGCCCATGATATTGGCCAGCACATTGAGCCGCCCGCGATGGGCCATACCGATGACGATATGACTTACTCCTTGTTTAACCGCCTTGTCGATGGCCTGATCGAGAAGTGGGATAAGGGTTTCCGCTCCCTCCAACGAAAAGGATTTAGCCCCGATAAATTTTTTCTGGATAAACTCCTCAAAAACCACTGCATCCGTTAGTCGTTCAAGGATTCTGACCTGCTGTTTTCTGGAAAGCTTGATGCGATTTCGAGTCGATTCCATCCGCTGCTGCAGCCATTCCCGTTCGTGCAGGGCATCGATATGCATGAATTGCACGCCGATATACTCGGTATAGGTCTCCTGGAGAATCTGTAGAATTTCCCGCAGAGGCAGGGATTTCTGCCCGGAAATATCGCCGAAGGCAAAGAACAGATCGAGATCCTCACTGGACAGATCGTAGTATGTTGGATCAAGCTCCGGGAGGAAGGTGCGCGGGTTGCCGAGGGGGTTGAATTTGGCCAGGAGATGTCCCCGAACCCTATAATTCCTGACTAAAAGACTGACATTGTACTGCAGAAACGACATGGCCCCGGCACGACCGCATTGGGAACACATCTGCTCTCCCGGTCCAAACTTACGGTGGAGTTGCGCCCGACCTTTTTCAAATCCCACGGAAGTAACGGGTACAACCAGCTGGTCCTTTGTATATTGGACAAAATAGGCTCGCCATCGGGGAGATACTGAATCAGGGTCGTCTTGGAAATGCTGCCAGATTTCTTCAAGGTAGTAGATATTCTCAAAACTTGTAAATTGATCGGTCATCTGCTCATCCTCTCCCTATAAAGGGTTTAGAAGGGTAGATATTCGAAAGCCTCCACCCGAAAAAAATCACCACTAATAGTTATTTTCTCTCCTTATTCTTTAGTAATACACTCAGCTGGACATGACGCTATTGCCTCATCGGCACAGTCTTCGTCAGCATGTACATCAACTCATTCGAGTACTATGTGTCGCCTCTTTTTACAAAAGAGCACGCTAAAATATTTAAAATATAATCAATTTACCTTCAATAAAGGTATTTGGCTAGATGATCAAATCAGGAATAAAATGGTGAGGTGTATTACCCATGCCTAACAATCATATTTTTCAGTCTTGACGGCAACGAATTTCATGTCGGGGCGCTGAGCCGCTTCCCAGATTGCCTGAGCATCAGCAGCGTCAGTCTTGTTGCTTTTTACTAAAGGCCGGCCAAACCGAGCGGCAATAAGCCGAACGGCGTACCCCTGCGACGCAAATTTACGCCCAAGTAATGAGCGCTGCCGCACGCTTCCATGGCGACGATACAGGCCTCGCGGTCACGGAATAATTCTGCCATTTGTTGTCGCAACAATTTTTCCGAAAGATTTCAAATGCTTCCAGTTTCACCCAATGGAGTTGAAAAACACGCTTTGCCAAATCCAATCCAATTATTGGACAATTCATATCGAGGGCCATCCTTGCCTTTCCTGGTTATCCTCTATCACCACATTGGCATATTAAGGCCGTTAGGTACAGCAGAAGGGAGGCGTCCATACCATCTCCTATAGATATTGACCGGAATATTCATAAGCGATTCTTTCAGCATCTTGGCTGAGGAACCACTAAAACCGTATTACCCAAAAACAACAAATCCAGACAACGAGGTAAACATGAACAAAAAAGAGCTGGTTGACTACATTGCAAAATCCACAGATCTTACCACAACCGAAGCTGAGAAGGCATTGAATGGGTTTCTTGCGGCAATCACACAATCGCTCAAGAAGAACGACAAAGTATCCCTGATTGGTTTTGGAACTTTTTCTACCTCCAAGAGAGAAGCCAGGACTGGAAGGAATCCACAAACCGGTCAATCAATCAAAATTCCGGCGAAAAATGTTGTCAAATTCAAAGCGGGCAAGGCGATTGATGAAGAGGTGAATAACGGATGATTTAATTGAAAAAACTTACCGGAAGGAATAAATCGCATCGGCGACTGCCGTTGTCCGCAATTTTTGCATCAAGACCCTGAAATACCTCGATCCGGCTATAAGGAAAGTTTTCGTCAAGAAGAGCCGAAAACCCCTTTCCCAGTTCAAGAGGAAGGGCGTGCGGCGAGCATGAATTCGCCCGCGAACTGGAAACGCGGCCTGAAGGACTGGCTTTACGGCGCGATTTGGCAAACCACTTCCAACAATGCTTTTGCCACCTGTATAGAAAATGGCCCGAAAAATGCAAAGCATACGAGAAAGTATTTCCTGTTTTCTTATCAACTTTCTTTCATGACAGTGTCCAGATAAGCTAACCAGCGAAACCCATCAATTCCGGCTGCATAGTTTGTGACAGATAGGCTGGTCTTTAGGACATGCCACAAAACCTTTGGGAAAGGATTACAGCTATGGCGGAAAAAATTAAAACACAGGCGAAGGATAAAATAGTTTGGATTGCCCGCATTGGCTACTGTACGCGAGGCATTGTCTATATTGTTGTCGGTGGGTTAGCCGTTCTGGCCGCTTTAGGCCAGGGGGGGAAAACTACAGGAACTAAAGGGGCTTTGCAGACAGTCATGTCTTCGCCTTTTGGTAATGTTCTGATTGCAATTATCGCACTGGGGCTCTTCAGTTTTGCCTTCTGGCGCGTAGTGCAGTCCATAAAGGACACCGACGACCGTGGAACAACCCTTAAAGGACTCACAATTCGAACTGGGCTGCTGGTGAGCGCCACCACCCATGCACTGCTCGGTGTCTATGCTGTCAAAATGCTTATTGGCAGTGGGGAAGAAAAGGGCAGCGGTTCCGCCGACATGGCCGCCAAGCTTATGCAGCAGCCGTGGGGAAGCTGGCTCGCTTACTTTGTGGCAGCATGTATCCTCGGTGTCGCCATCGCCCATGTAATCAAGGCTTTCAAAGGAAAATACAAGAAGTATTTTGCAATGGATCACCAATTAATGGAAAAGGTTAACCCTGTTATACAATTTGGGCTTCTTGCTCGTGCCGTCGTCTTCAGCATCATCGCTTTCTTCTTTGCCTATGCTACCTGGACTTATGATCCACAGAAGGCACGCGGCCTAGATGCCGCTCTTGAATTTCTGCAAAGCCAATCATATGGCGTGTATCTTCTTGGTATTATAGCCCTTGGTCTCATTGCATTTGGCATCTATAGTTTTCTCCAAGGTATCTATCGTCGCATTCATCCAGATTAATCCATACCGAATATATCTGATGTCAAATTAGGTACTACAAGAAGCTTATTCATTGTCACAACCTAAAAAAGTGGTCAGAAGTATTTCAGGCGAAAGACTGAGATGTTTCTTTTCTTTGTCCAATCGACTGGGCATAGTCCTGCCCGGCAGGACAAAAACATTTACGTCGACAGGGCTTATAAGCAAAACTCCGAGTTGACCTTCAGCTCTCAATATCTTTCTCGACCTGGCCGCGTCGTTGTAGTAAAAAAGCAACCAGCCAGCAAAGCAGAGCCCACGATGAACCGGCGGTCCAGCCGGCGAGAACATCAGTGGGCCAATGTACGCCGAGATACACCCGACTGCAGCCGACCAGCAAGGTGGCGAGTATCGCCAGAACAAGGATATAAATCTTTAGTCTTCTTTGTCTGGTATAACGGGCCAGCAGGCCGCCAAGAGTGAGAAAAACCACTGCGGACAACATTGAGTGGCCACTTGGAAAACTGGCTGTCATAACATAGACTTCATGAGGAACAAGATCAGGTCGTGGCCGATTGAAGCCGTGTTTGAGAAGGCTGCTAAGCAGCAGGCCGCCGGAAATCGCCAGCAGCGTATATACCGCCATTCCTTTTTTATTCTGCAACAGCAGGAAACCAACGACAGCCAGACTGAGTGCAGTCAAGAATGTCATGCCGCCGAGTGCAGTTATATCTCGCATCATCTCTTCGAACCAGGCAGGTCCCAGCGGATCCGATAAATCGGCGGGATTTCGCAGTGCCAGGATAATCGTTTTGTCTATTGAGGAGGTATCTCCCTCCAGAACCTCTCCGGCCAGCGCGATAAAAGCCCATATTCCCCCGGCAACCAGCAGTGATAACAGTAGGAGTAATGGCTCGAATGAATGGAGGTGGGATAGATATCTGGTGGGCCATTTCTTGAGGTGCTTCACTGATTTTATATCCTGCATATACAATCCCCCATATGTTTGTCGGCCTATTATTGCTCAATGGGTTGAGTTGCCGTTATTTGTCTAGTTTTGTCGGATCCCTGGCTTTTGCGCTGCTGCACCAGCTGTGTCATCGGGCAGCTTTTCCCCTTCGATTAAGATGCAGCACAATCAACGGCGACCGCCGTGGTGGTCGGGCTGGCGTGGTCGAGAAGCATGGCGGGTGCGACCCGGATCATCGACACCAAGGGTGGAACGTCAGCTGTCCCGCGAGAATGGACATATTAAGCGGCGAATGGTATGCCATGGCAAAAGAGGCTGAATAATGTACTGACGTCCGATAGTTATGGATGGTTGAGAAATAATGCTGCGTCCAGATATGATCGGCGCTTTTACCTATTGCCGTGCAAAGAGCATTCATAGCTACCTGTTTGTCGGTGCGAAGCAATTTCATGGCTGATTTGTACCCGGAAGCTTCGGAACGATTACTTCCAGACCATTTCTTATTACTCTGAATGTCGCCGGGGTCCGGGTAAGGGGTTCCCCGTCGGCATGAACCTGCATGGAGTGTGAAGTGTGAATCTCAATATGTTTTCCTGTCTTGCTGAAGATCCGTTTTTCCTGGTTGTATCTACCGCTGCGCAACAGCGGGGATAAAAAGAGCAGCTCGCGCAAAGTCAGGGGTTTCAAACAGTAGAGAGATAACTGACCATCATCGATGTAGGCATTTTCATCGATCACATTGCCTCCACCATAATAGCGGCCGTTGCCGACTGCTATCTGGATGGAGTGCATGCGGTATTCATGATCGTCGATGGTAAGGGTAGCCCGGAATTTATTAGTTCCGGCAAAAGCGGTAAAAAATGCATTTAAATAACTTAAAACACCCCATTGTTTTTTTACCTCGGCGGTTAGCTCTCGAGTAATCCGGGTACCCAGTCCAATGTTGGCGACATTAAAAAAAAAGCAGTCGTTAACCGAACCTATATCGACCTTGCGGCGGTAATTATCGACAATAGTAGCGCACGCCTCTGACAGATCCTCTGAAATGCCAAGTGTCCGGGCTAGATCATTTGCCGTACCCAGGGGAAGGATCGCCAGAGCAAGTCGATTTCTGTATAATGTATCGATAACTGCATTAATAGATCCATCACCACCGGCTACTATAACCCTGTCTATATGGTTACGGTGGGCTTCAATCGCCTGGGCAACTTTGTCTCGGCTATCAGGGGCAACTTTAATAATATGCAATCCGAATTTTTCCAGAGCGGCTGCAGCCGCAGGGAGATCACTATCATTCCCCCTCCGACTATGTCGATTTACCAAGAGTAACGCTGCATGAGCGCGATTTTTCGAGGTGTTGTTATCTTCCATTTTTTCTTGTACCTAACCTGATTTGGCGATTGATTTTTTACTTGTCCAAGTCGGCTACTTTCCCGCTACATCTCCTGCTGAGTGGGACGAATCACGATCTCACTGACATCCACCTCTTCGGGTTGTTCTATCGCATAGAAGATAAGCGCGAGCGATCGTCCTGGCG